>JANMGP010000062.1:0-14661 GCA_031374705.1 Verrucomicrobiaceae bacterium
CGTATCGAGCTTGGGCTTTGGGCTGCCGCAAAAGCGATTCGAGTTGTTGGCGCTCATTGTGGCTGAGTATGATTGATGTTGCAGGACGTGGCATCCCGCAACATTACGTTACGTTCTGAACTTTTACAAGTAGGTACTAGCCTGCACTCTGTTCTCGGAAAAACCCGGGCTGACGCGGGGCGGGGCTGACTCCGCGATTCTCCCGCGAGCCGCGCGGGCATTTGCGGTAATGCAGCGGACGCATGTCATACGGACGGTCCGGTTATTGCTTTCTTAACAGCGTGATGCGATAAAACACGATTGCTCACTGGTGAGCAGATTTTTTAATTGTTTAGAAACCGTCTAAATGCCAAAAAAGAAACAGAGAAACCTTGATGACTAAAGCCGTATGCAGCCCCCGCCTCCACTTACCAACGAAATAGAGCGCCTTGAGGCTTTACTTCGATATCAGATTCTCGACACGCCTGCCGAGTCGGATTTCGATGATCTCACGAGCCTCGCATCGGAGATATGCGGTACTCCAATAGCGCTCATCTCGCTGTTGGATGGAAAACGGCAGTGGTTTAAGAGCAGAGTTGGTTTAGAACCGTCCGAGACTTCCCGTGACATATCATTTTGCGGGCACGCAATCCACGGGCGCGACGTTTTTGAAGTCCCGAATGCCTTGAGGGACGAGCGATTTGCCGATAACCCCCTGGTATCGGGTGCGCCCGACATCCGCTTCTACGCCGGCATGCCGCTTGTCACTCCCGGTGGATTTGCGATGGGGACGCTTTGTGTGATCGATCGTGTGGAGCGGCACCTGACTAAGAGTCAACGCGAATCCTTGGAGCGTCTGGGGCGGCAGGCGATTTCGCAGATGGAACTCCGTCTGACAAATCGCAGGCTCGCAGAACAATCGGCATTTCAGCAGACCCTTCTCTCAAGCGCTGCGGCTGGCATCATCTCGACCACTCCAGGCGGAATCATCACGCATTTCAACCCCGCGGCGGAGCAAATGCTCGGCTACGATTCCGAGGAACTGCTCGGTAAAACCACCCCTGCGCTCTTTCATGATGCGGCGGAAGTGTTGGCACGGGCGAAGGAACTCACCGCTGAGATGGGCTGGCCAGTCGAGCCCGGCTTCGATGTTTTCATCACAAAGGCACTCTCCGGGAAGAGCGATACCCACGAGTGGACCTATATCCGAAAGGACGGCACGCGATTTCCAGTCATCCTGTCGGTGAGCGTATTGTGCAATGCCGACGGGAAAGTGACTGGTTTTCTGGGCATCGCACGCGACATTAGCGAACGGAAATCTCTGGAAGAACAAAAGGATCGCAGCCTCAAGGAGCTCGCGGATTTCAAGGCCGCCATCGACGAGCATGCCATCGTCGCCACGACCGATCCGCGTGGACGGATTACCTACGTGAATGACAAATTTTGCGCGCTTTCCAAGTATTTGCGCGAGGAGTTGCTCGGACAGGACCACCGGATAGTAAACTCGGAGTACCATCCAAAGGAGTTTATCGCGGAGCTCTGGAAAACGATCAGCAGCGGACGAGTCTGGCATGGCAAGATCAAGAATCGCGCGAAAGACGGCACCTTCTATTGGGTGAATACGACGATCGTACCCTTCCTCGATGCCGCCGGTGCCCCGACTCAATACATTGCGATTCGCTCTGATATTACCCACGAGATGGAACTCGCGCGGGAAATCGAAGCCACGAATCAGGAGCTAAAGGATTTCGCTTACGTTGTCTCGCATGACCTGAAGGCACCGTTGCGCGGCATCGGCACTCTGGCTGGCTGGCTGGCATCGGATTACGCGGACAAGATTGACGAAGCCGGGCAGGAGCAACTGGTGCTGCTGACAAATCGCGTCAAAAGGCTCAATTCCCTGATAGACGGAATCCTCGCGTACTCGCGTGCGGGGCGAAGTCGCGAGGGGCGGGTGCCGGTAAATATCGACGCTCTGGCCCGCAGCGTCGCGGAAATGCTCGCGCCGCCGTCGCACATCCGTTTTGCATTTGAGACGCCCCTGCCCAGTCTCGTGGTGGAGCCGACCAAGGCCCACCAGCTTTTTCAGAATCTGTTTAGCAACGCGATCAAGTTCATGGACAAGCCGCAGGGACTCATTCGCGTTCGGTGTGACCGCGACGGGAATCTCTGGCATTTCTGTGTTTCCGACAACGGCCCGGGAATTGATGAGAAGTATTTCGCCCGAATCTTCGAATTGTTCGAGACTCTGGCCCCGCGGGATGAAATCGAAGGCACTGGCGTGGGGCTGGCCCTCATGAAAAAGATCGTGGAACTCGCTGGCGGCCGAGTGTGGGTGGAGTCCAAACGCGGAGAAGGGGCTGCATTTCATTTCACGCTGCCACACTCCGAATCGCTGAAACACGAACCTCAGACTCGCTGATACATTATGCGCTCCGAACAAACCATCCTCCTCGTTGAAGACGACCAAGTGGACTTCATGACCATCCAGCGGGCGCTCCGGCAACTGGAAACCCCAAACCCCCTGCACCACGTGACGGATGGCGAGAAGGCGCTCGAATACCTGAGGGACGCGACGAAACCCCGGCCTGCACTGATCTTGCTGGACCTCAACATGCCCCGGATGAACGGACATGAGTTCCTTGCGCATGTGAAAGATGACCCGCTTTTGAAGATGATTCCGGTGGTGATCCTCACCACGTCCGGCGATGACGGGGATCGTGTGAGCTCGTTTGAAAAGAGCGTCGCCGGATATATGATCAAACCTGTCGAGTATCCGAAGTTTCTCGAAACCATGCGCAAGATCCGGGACTACTGGATCGCCAGCGAATTGCCCCCGAACTGAATCATGCTGACGAACCCCACCGTTTCAATTCTGCTCATCGAAGATGACGCAGTTGATCAACTGGCTTTCAAGAAACTCGCGACATCCGGCGAACTACCGTGCACTTACGAAATCGCAGGCAGCATCGCCGCCGGCCGCGAGTGGATTGCGGAGCGGTCGTTCGACGTGATTCTCTCGGACTACAATCTTCCGGACGGAACCGCGTTCGATCTGTTTGAAAACGCGGGGGATCAAATCGTCATCCTCACGACCGGTTCCGGCGACGAAGAAACTGCCATCAAGGCTCTCCGCGCCGGCATCAGTGATTACCTTATCAAGGACGCCGACCTGAAATACCTCCGCGCTTTGCCCAATCGAATCGAGAAAGCCCGGCAGGCGCAAAGACTGCGGATGGAACTTCGCGAGAGCGAAGCGCGGTTCCGTGAACTTTCCTCAAATCTCGAGAAACTCGTCTCCGAGCGCACCGGCGCGCTTGTGCAGAGCGAGGAGCGTTTTCGCCAGATGGCCGACGCTATTAACGAAGTCTTCTGCATGTTGGATTTAGCGACCAGGCGATTCCTGTATGTTTCGCCCGCGTATGAGCGGATATGGAAGCGCACTTGCGAGTCGCTCTACACACAACCAGAAGACTGGTTTTCTTGCATCCATCCCGACGACCGGAAGATGGTCGAGGAGTCATTCGGTGGCAGTCCCAGCCCGAGGAACGACGTCGATTATCGGATTATCCTGAAAACCGGCGTCGTCCGCTGGATTCACGCACGGGTCTTCTTCGTGAAAAACGAAGCCGGCGAATCCTACCGCGCCGTATGCGTGGCTTCCGACATCACCGAGAGCAAACAAATGCGCGACCAGATGCTCCGGACTCAACGACTGGAGAGCCTCGGAACGCTATCAGGAGGAGTGGCCCACGATTTGAATAATGCGCTATCTCCCATCCTCATGGGCCTTGATTTGCTCCGCCACAAGTATCCCGAAGACACGGAGATCATCGACACGATGGAGTCGAGCGGCAAACGGGGTGCCGCGATGGTGCACCAACTGCTCACGTTCGCAAAAGGCGTGGATGGCGAACGGACGCTCATCCGTCCGGAACACCTGATTCGGGAAATTGCAAAAATCATCCATGGGACTTTCCCAAAAAACATCAAGCTCGAGACGTGCCTTCCGCAGAATGAAGAGACGGTTCTAGGCGATGCCACGCAACTGCACCAGGTCTTGCTCAACCTTTGCGTAAACGCCCGCGACGCCATGCCGGCAGGTGGTGTTCTAAACCTCACCACAAACCAAGTGGAAATGGATCGCGCATTCGCAAGTGCCATCCCCGATGCGCATCCCGGAAGCTACGTCGAGTGGCGGATCTCCGATACCGGCACGGGCATTCCGCCCTCAGTCATGGAGAGGATGTTCGAGCCTTTCTTTACGACAAAAGGCAAGGATAAGGGGACCGGCCTCGGACTTTCCACCGTCCTCGGAATCGTGAAAAGCCACGGGGGATGTATCGATGTCCGCTCCGAGCCAGGTCACGGTTCAACCTTCAGTGTCTTTCTCCCTGTGGCGACCGCGGGGAGGGCGAATCCGTCGGATACGCAGGATGAGACTATCGCGAGCTTTCGCGGGAATGGTGAGACTGTCCTCGTCGTGGACGACGAACTCCCCGTCCGTGAAATGACCCGTGCCGTGCTGCTGTCACTCAATTTCAAGGTGACCACTGCGCGCGACGGCACCGAGGCCGTCATCCACGTGGCGGAGCTCCGGGCAAACCTGCGTCTTGTGATTACGGATCTCCACATGCCGCACATGGACGGCCTTGGGTTTGTCCGACTTCTTCAGCGAATGGCGCCGGATGCCGCGGTGATCGTCGCGAGCGGGCGGACGGACGACGCTTCGTCCAGAGAGTTCGAATCCATGGGAATCAAATCCATCCTCCACAAGCCTTTCACGCAGGAGCGACTCATCACCGCGATCAGGAAGGCGCTCGCAACTGAAGGCGCTTAGTGCCTCGTCTGTCGTCGTCTGACGGTAAAAGTAAACAGGAGGGCCGTCGGTCAGAGTAGGTACCCTGCCGACGACCATCCGGGGACAACTAATCCGTCCTTGGATTATCCTAATTCAGGCGATGGAATGTTCACGGTGGGAACGGAAGGCCACGGAAAGAGGCACTTGTCGAACGAACGCGACTCGCCAGTCGGGTGAAGGTTCGGATTCTCGGAATGTATTGGTTTCCGTGAACTTCCCTGAATTCCGTGGATCTCAATGCTTTTTCTAGGATTATGCGAGCGGATGACCGCTTTCGATTGCCGCGGCGGCTCTCTCCGTCTTCCATCGCGCTCTGCATGCAGGATAAAAAGCCGGACCTACTCGAAGCAATCGCCAGCGAGCCGTCGCTCGCCGCAAAGCTGCGCGCCCTAGTGGCCGGAGAGAGTGTGACATTACCGCACATCGTCGAGCATGCGCAGCCGACTGTCTGCGCCACCATTGCGCGGTGCGTGAAGAAGCGGGTATGGTTCGTCTGCCAGAATGTCCGCACCCAGGAAGCGCTTCACAATGAGCTCCTTCACTGGCATCCGGGAGCGCTTTTTTTCCCCGAGCTGGACATCGCGCCTGTCGAAGGCGCATTGCCCGACCCGGAGGCGTTGGCAGAGCGGCTCGGGGTCATCCAGAAGCTTGCCGCGCCGCCTGTTAAAAAAGCGCCGCCGCTCATCCTCGTTCTCACACGCGCCGCTCTCTCGGATGAAGTCGTGGACGAAGCCGAGCTACGAAAGCTGGAACTCCATCTCGCCCGCGGAAAGACAACGGACCGCGATGCACTCCTGAAAAAACTCGGCGATGCGGGCTACGAACATGTCCCTCAAATCACGGCGCGCGGCCAGTTCGCCATCCGCGGCGGCATCGTGGATGTGTTCAGCTTTCATCACCCGATGCCCATCCGGCTCGAGTGGTTCGATGCGGAGCTGGAGAGCATCCGGCAGTTCGACCTCGATGCACAGACGAGCGTCGAGCAACTGCCATCCTGCACGCTGCTGCTCGGAGAGGCAGAGAGCGTCGGCAAACAACTCGCCGACTACATCCATGAAGACGACCTGACGGTGGATGTGGACGCAAACTGGATTGATGCGACGCTGCGCATCACCAGCGACGTATCATCGGACCTCGGCACGCCATCGGAGAACAGCGCTGCGTTCGATTTCAGCACCGCGTTCTACGACCATGGGCTCGGTGAATTTGAAGCAGGCGATTTCGTGGTCGATGAAATCAAGCGCGAGCGTTTCTTTGCGCAATTGCGCAACTGGCGCGAGGACGGGTGGACGACTTTTGTCTTCTGCAACAACGAAGGGGAAATCGAGCGCCTCCGCGAACTTCTCCCGCCCGTGGAGGCGGATGCAGCCGTCTTCATCACCGGGACTCTCGCCCGGGGGTTTGCCTACCCGGCGGGGAAGATCGCCGTCCTTTGCGACTCCGAGCTTTTTGGCCGCTACCGCAACAACCGGGCGCGGCGACTCATCCTCAAGCGTCAGCGCGAGACGGCGCAGCGCCAGCAGATTGATTTCTCCGAACTCACCGACGGAGAGCTCGTCGTTCATCTCGAACACGGCATCGGGCGGTTTGAGGAGCTCAAAACCGTCGGCAAGGAGGACGTGCTCGTCCTCACTTTTGCCGAAGGCGCAAAGCTCTACGTCCCGCTTGAACAAAGCTACCTCGTGGCGCGCTACGTGGGCATCGGGAAGCGGAACCCAGCACTCAGCAAGCTCGGCGACGCCGCATGGGCAAACGCGAAAAAGAAGGCGGAGAAGTCCGTATTTGACTACGCCTCGAAGCTCCTCGAAATGCACGCAGCCCGCGAGGTGCAGCAGGGCTACGCATTTCCCCCGGACAACAAATGGATGCGGGAATTCGAGTCGTCGTTTCTCTACAAAGAAACGCCCGACCAGCTCCGCGCCATCGCCGATGCGAAATCCGACATGGAGGGCGAGCGCCCGATGGATCGCCTCATCTGCGGCGACGTCGGCTTTGGCAAAACCGAAGTCGCCATCCGCGCCGCCTTCAAGGCCGTATGCGCCGGAAAACAAGTCGCAGTGCTCGTCCCCACGACCGTCCTCGCCGAGCAGCACTATCGCAATTTTCGCGAGCGCGTGAGTGATTACCCCATGACTGTCGGCCTGCTCAGTCGCTTCCGCACACGCGCCCAGCAGGCCGAGACGGCACGGGGGATGACCAATGGCTCCGTGGACATCGTCATCGGCACTCACCGTCTCATTTCGAAGGATATCCAGTTTAAAAACCTCGGCCTCGTTGTCATCGACGAAGAGCAGCGATTTGGAGTGCTGCACAAAGAGCGCTTCAAAGCCATGTGGCCGCTCGTGGACATGCTCACTCTCAGCGCCACGCCAATTCCCCGCACGCTCTACATGTCGCTCATGGGAGCGAAGGACATGAGCACCATCGAGACTCCGCCCGCGAACCGCATACCGGTGGAAACCATCATCTGCCCGTATGACGAGCGGGTGATCCGCGACGCCATCAACCGCGAGGTTGCACGCGAGGGGCAGGTTTACTTCCTTCACAACCGCGTCGGCGACATCGAGAGTGTCGGTGCAAAAATCAAAAAACTCTGTCCGAAAGCACGCGTCCTCATCGGGCATGGACAAATGGATGAACACGAACTCGAGGAAGTGATGCGGCAGTTCGTCAACGGCGAGGCCGACGTCCTCATTGCGACCACCATCATTGAGAGCGGCGTGGATATTCCGAACGCAAACACCATCATCATCGACCGCGCCGACCGGTTCGGACTCGCCGATTTATACCAGCTCCGCGGGCGAGTCGGGCGCGCGCAGCACAAGGCCTACGCCTATCTCATGCTCCCGCGCGACATGATGTCCGCAGGCGAGGCCCGCAAACGCATCGCCGCAATCAAGCAATACGGCTCGCTCGGAGCGGGATTCAAAATCGCAATGCGCGACCTCGAAATCCGCGGCGCCGGAAACATCCTCGGAACCGCACAGAGTGGCCACATTGTCACGATCGGCTTCGACCTTTATTGCGCACTGCTCCGGCAGGCTATCGCCAAACTCAAAGGCCAGCGGGCGCGCCACCGCCTCGATGTCCACGTCGCCCTCGACTTCGTCATCACCCGCGATGCCGAATGGGCGGGCAGAAAGGATGACGCCACCCGCGCACCCGCATTCATCCCCACCGGCTACATCGCCGAGACACAGCTCCGCATTGCAGCGTATCGCAAGCTGAACGAAATCGTGACTCAGGAGCAACTCGACCTCGTAAAAAAGGAGTGGCGCGATCGTTACGGACGCCTTCCGGAAGCAGCCACGAATCTGCTGCTCATCAGCGAACTCAAACTCAGCGCCGCGGCCCGCAAAATCAGCGTCGTGGAAGTAAAGGAGGGACACAAAGTCATGCTCACCCGCAACGGCGACTTCATCCTCCTCGGTGGCAAATTCCCGAGACTCACGAAGCGCAATCCCGGCGAACGGCTCAACGAATTAGTCGGCTTGGTGCGGAGTTTTTAACCAGGCTTCGTGGATTCGCGGGTAAAATCAGCTGGTTTGGACATATTATCGTCCGGGAATATCTAATTGCTTTTGCTTCTCGTCATTCAGGATACGTCACATGTGAATCAACTTGACCGGACCGCACCGCGACAACCACGTGCAAACGCCTGAATACAAGATCGTCGCCGTCGCGCTCCAAAGACTTCCACTCGATACGACCCATGCCTGAACTTTTTGGATTTGACTGCTATTCGCCCAAGGAAATCGCCGAGCGGGTCGAGAATGTAGGCGCGGCGAAATCTAAACTCCCGCTTCTCTCGCTCGTCGCTCTCGGGGTGCTT
The DNA here is from genome assembly GCA_031374705.1 of Verrucomicrobiaceae bacterium. GTDB lineage: Bacteria > Verrucomicrobiota > Verrucomicrobiia > Chthoniobacterales > Chthoniobacteraceae > SXWH01. The sequence continues at coordinate 8,673 of JANMGP010000062.1, forward strand.
GCCGGCGGATTCATCGGGCTTGGCGCGCTTTATTCCACGCTGGTGATGAGCGACCAGTCCCTTTCCTTCGCGACATCACGACTGCTCGGTGGTCTTACGTTTTCACTGGGTCTGATTCTCGTCGTGCTCGCAGGAGCCGAGCTGTTTACGGGGAACAATCTCCTCGTCATGGCGTGGATCGCCGGACGGATCGACGGGCGCACATTCGCAAAGAACCTTACCGTGGTGTTCGTCTCGAACTTCATCGGCGCGGTCGGGCTCGCTGCGATTGTGGCGATGTCCGGGCATTGGCGAATGGCGGAAGGCGACGTCGGAAGATCCGCGGTCACACTCGCGGCTGCGAAATGCACACTCCCGATGGGCGAGGCGTTCTTTAAAGGAATCCTCTGCAACGTTCTCGTCTGCCTCGCGGTGTGGATCGCCATCGCCGGGCGAAATGTCGCCGACAAAATTCTGGCGATCATCTTCCCGGTTTCGGCATTCGTCGCAGCGGGCTTTGAGCACAGCGTCGCCAATATGTATCTGATTCCCCTCGGGATTTTTCTCCGCCCGGAGTTCTCACCCGGCAGCATCCCGAATCTCGACGCGCTGACGTGGCTCGGGTTTTGCCGGAATATGCTTCCGGTCACCCTAGGCAATCTGGTCGGCGGCGCAGGAATGGTCGGCCTTGTTTACTACGTCATCTACCGGAGAAACGCGCCTGCGAGCCCATCACCACCGCGGTGACTTTGGCGGGTAGTTCACGATACCGAGCCCAACGCTTTTTCTTTCTTCAAAATCGCCAGCGTGGTTTTGAGCACGGTGTCGGGATTGAGCGAGATGCTGTCGATGCCTTGCTCGACGAGGAACTCGGCAAACTCCGGGTAGTCGCTCGGAGCCTGGCCACAGATGCCGATCTTGCGGCCTTTGGCGCGGCAGGTTGCGATGACTTGGGCGATCATTTTTTTCACGGCGGCGTTTCGCTCGTCGAAAATGGGCGCGACGATTTCGCTGTCGCGGTCCACTCCGAGGATGAGCTGGGTGAGGTCGTTTGAGCCGATGCTGAATCCGTCGAAGATCTCCGCGAACTCGTCGGCGAGGATGACGTTGCTCGGGATCTCGCACATGACGTAAATCTCCAGCCCGCCCTCGCCGCGTTTGAGTCCGTGCTTTTCCATCTCGGCCTGCACCTTGCGGCCTTCGTCGATCGTGCGGCAAAAAGGAATCATCAGTTTGAGATTCGTGAGTCCCATTTCGTCGCGGACTTTTTTCACCGCGCGGCATTCCAAAGCGAAACCGGCTTGATAGCGCGGATGGTAATAGCGGCTCGCGCCGCGGAAGCCGAGCATCGGGTTTTCCTCGGCGGGTTCGTACGCCCGTCCGCCGATGAGATTTGCGTATTCGTTCGTCTTGAAATCGCTCAGGCGCAGGATCACATCCTTTGGGTAAAACGCAGCGGCAATCATCGCGACGCCCTGCGCGAGCTTGTCCACGAAGAACTGAGGCTTGTCGGTGTAGCCGGCTGTGAGCCGCTCGATCTCCGCCTTGGCCTGCGCATCTGCGAGCTTGTCGAAATCAATCAGCGCGAGCGGATGAATCTTGATGTAGGTGCTGATGATGAACTCCATCCGAGCAAGGCCGACGCCATCGCTGGGGATGAACGAGAGGGCAAAGGCTTCCTCGGGATTTGCGAGATTCATCATCACCTTGGTGCGCGGTTTACCGAGGGACTTCAAATCGGTGCGCTCCACATCGAATGGCAAATCGCCTTCATACACGAAGCCGGTGTCGCCTTCCGCGCAACTCACCGTGACCATCTGCCCGTCTTTCAGCAGTTCGGTGCCGTGCTCGGTGCCGACGATGGCCGGCACACCGAGTTCGCGGCTTACGATCGCGGCGTGGCAGGTACGTCCGCCGCGATTGGTGATGATGCCCGCGGCTTTCTTCATGATGGGCTGCCAGTCTGGATCGGTCTTGTCTGTGACAAGCACTTCGCCCTCCTGAAACTGTCCGATGAATTCCGCGCTCTTGATCACCCGCACGCGGCCAGTGGCGATCTTTGCGCCCACGCTCCGCCCGCTGGCGAGCACGGTGCTGCGCTGTTTCAACTGGTAAGCCTCCAACACATCGAGATCCTTTCGGGACTGCACCGTCTCGGGCCGCGCTTGCACGATGAACAGTTCGCCGGTGATTCCGTCCTTCGCCCATTCCAAGTCCATCGGCGCGTGCTGGCCTCGCTTCGCGGAGTAGTGGTCTTCGACAATGCAGGCCCACCGTGCGAGCTCCAGCACTTCGTCGTCGGTCAGCGCGAGCTTCGCGCGATCTCCGGGCGCCACGGGGACATTCTTCACCATTTTCCCGCCGCCCGTGTCGTAGATGAGTTTGAATTCCTTGCTGCCCACTGTCTTTTGCAACACAGGCCGATGCCCGGTTTTGAGCGTGGGCTTAAACACGAGGTATTCGTCCGGCGTCACCGAGCCCTGCACCACGTTTTCGCCAAGGCCGTAGGCGGCGCTGACCATCACTGCATCGCGAAAGCCGCTCTCGGTATCGATCGTGAACATGACGCCGGAACACGCGAGATCCGAGCGCACCATTCGCTGCACGCCAATGCTGAGCGCTACCTTGAAATGATCGAAGCCCTTGTCCACGCGGTAACTGATCGCGCGATCAGTGAAGAGCGATGCGAAACAGCGCTTGCAGGTGTCCAGCAGTGCCGTGGTTCCGTGGACGTTCAGATATGTCTCCTGCTGTCCGGCGAAGCTCGCGTCCGGCAAATCTTCGGCCGTGGCTGATGAACGCACGGCGACATCCAGCGGAACTTTGCTGTCGCCTTGCAGCTTGCGATACGACTCGCTGATGAGCGCCTGCAAATCGGGCGGCAGCGAAGCATTCAGTATCGCCTGCCGCACCGAGTGTCCGCGTTCGGCGAGATTCGCCATGTCACGCGTGTCGAGGTCCGCAAGCGTGGCGTGGATTTGCTTGTCGATTCCGGCTTCACGAATGAAATGCCGGAACGCATCGGCGGTAATCGCAAAGCCGTCCGGGACCTTCACGCCCTTGCTTGCAAGCTCGCGGAACATTTCGCCGAGCGATGCATTCTTTCCCCCGACGAGAGGGACATCCTCAATCTTGATGTCGGCGAACCATTTGATGAATGACTGTGGAGTGGATGAGTTCATGGCGTATCTGGTTAATCTTTCGAGGGTCCGTCGGCTTTGACTTGGGACAAACGACGGCGCGCGAAAAACTTCCGGATTTCCTCCGTCCACAGCACGCTGCTGGCGACGGCCCCGATGAGAAAGAAGTGAGCAAGATCGATTGGCACGGTGTGGAAGAGCTTGTTCATAGGCGCGAGGTAAACAACGGAAAGCTGGAGCAGATTCGCCAGCGCGAGACCACCGAGCAGCCAGCGATTTTTGAGCAGCCCGAGCCGCAGCGACGAACGCGTGGGACTTTCGCAATTGAGCACATTGAACCACTGGCAGACGGCGAGCAGGGTGAATGTCTCGGTCTGCACGACGACAAACGGCGCACCAGTGGAAAGCCTCCAAATGTAGTATCCAAGCGTCGCCGCAACGGATGTCGGCACCATGACAGCCATCCGGCGCAGCATCGTTCTGCTGATGAGCGGCTCGCTGGTGAGGACGGGTTTGCGCTGCATCTCGTCCCCCTCTGGGCCTTCCATCACGAGATTCAGCGTGAGCGTGCCTTCGGTGACGAGGTTGATCCAAAGAATCTGCACCGCGGCCAGTGGCAACGGATAGCCCAACAGTAATGCACCGAGCAGGATGGCCACTTCATCAATCGACGTGGCAAAGAGGAAGAGGATCAGTTTTTGGATGTTACCATAGACGAGCCGGCCTTGCTCCACGGCGTTCACGATGGTTGCGAAATTGTCGTCGGTGATGACAATTTTCGCCGCGCCCTTTGCGACTTCGGTGCCGGTGATGCCCATGGCCACGCCGACGTCTGCGCGGGCGAGCGCTGGTGCGTCGTTCACGCCGTCGCCGGTCATCGCGACGACGTTTTTCTGCGACTGAAGCGCCTCGACGATGCGAAGCTTTTGCGCGGGATGCACCCGTGCGAAAACGGCGATGCGGTCGATGTCGGCAACTAGCGCCTCGGCGGACATCGCCTCCAACTCGCGACCATCCACGGCCAGGTCGCCCTCGCGCGCCATGCCCAACATGCGGGCTATCGCGAGCCCCGTGGCTTTGTGATCACCCGTCACCATCGTCGGCCGGATGCCAGCCGCCCGGCACTCGGCGACGGCAATTTTGACCTCGTCGCGCGGAGGGTCCATCTGGCCGATGAGGCCGAGAAATACCGCACGCCCATTGAACTGCTCAAACCCTGCGTCTTCATCGATCTCCGCTTCATCCACCATTGCGACTGCCAGCACTCGCAATGCTTGAAGCGCCATCTGCTCCGCTGCGTCGAGACTCTGCTGGCGCGCATTGCTTTGGAACGCCTGCACTGACTCGCCGTGCCGCGCGTGACCGCAAAGCGGGAGCAACATCTCCGGCGCACCTTTGATGAAAACGCGATTGGGCCGATGCGTGTGACCATGCTGCGTGGCCATGAGCTTCGTCGTCGCGTCGAACGGAATCTCCGCGCGACGCGGCCACTCGTGACCAATCCGGGCGTGCTCGACGCAACCCTTCAGCGCCACCGTGAGCAGCGCGGATTCGGTCGGATCGCCCAGCGCACGCCAGCGGGATTCCTCGGCGGTCGGCGGTACTAGTTGCGAATCGTTGCACAATGCAACCGCCTCCAGAACGAGACGCAGTGCAGGGTCGCTCGCAGGCGCAAGCTCACGTCCATCGCACGAGAGCGTGCCTTCCGGCGCGTATCCGGAGCCCGAAACTTCCACCTTGCGACCATCGGGCAGCCACAATTCGGTGACGGTCATTTCGTTCTTTGTGAGCGTGCCGGTCTTGTCCGAGCAAATGATGTTCGTGGAGCCCAGCGTCTCCACGGCTGCGAGCCGTCGCACGATCGCACCACGTCCCGCCATGCGCTGCATGCCTACGGCTAATGCGATCGTCAGCGCTACGGGCAATCCTTCCGGCACGAGCGAAACCATCTGACTGATCGCCACCATGACGATATCCGCAAGCGGCATGCCGCGCAGCAATCCGGCAGCGATCACGACCGCGACGAGCACGAGCGACGCCACGACCAATTGACGTCCGAACTGGTCCATACGGATCTCCAGCGGTGTTTTCGGCTCCACAGCTCCGGTCGTCATCTTTGCAATATTGCCTACCTCGGTGGATTGCCCTGTGGCCACCACCAGCGCACGACCGCGCCCTGCGGTGATGTGGGTGCCGGAGAAAACCATATTCAGCCGATCTGCGAGCATTGTGTCCTGCGGCAACGAATCGACATTTTTTGCGACGGGCAAAGACTCGCCGGTGAGTGCCGCCTCCGCCGCCTCCAATGCTGCGGCCTCGATAAGCCTTGCGTCCGCGCCCACCGCGTCTCCTGCGGCGAGCAGTATGACGTCGCCCGGCACGAGATTCCCCGCTTCGACCTTCTCCTCTTTTCCATCCCGAATCACGCGCACATGCAGGGAGGATAATTTGCGAAGTGACGCCATTGAGCGCTCCGCCCGCCCCTCCTGAAATGTGCCGATGATCGAATTGACCAACACAACGATGAGAATGACCAGCGCGTCCTCATGCTTGCCGAGCGCAAAGGCGAGAGCCGCGGCTGCGAACAAAATGTAAATGAGCGGACTCGCGAACTGCCGCACGAACATGCGCCACAAGGGCTTCGTCTCTTCTTCGGGAAGTGTGTTCGGCCCGTACTCGGAAATGCGGCGCGCGGCTTCCTCCTGAGAAAGACCGCGGTCGGCGGCGCTACCGAGTTCAGCGCAGACTTCCGCAGCGGATAGTTTGTGCCAGGGCTTTGCTGTCAGGTTTTCCATTGCGGTGAATGTTCCTCACGCCATTCAAGGTCACAGCTTCACACGGCGCAACCGCAATGCGTTGCTGATCACCGA
>JANMGP010000109.1:0-4268 GCA_031374705.1 Verrucomicrobiaceae bacterium
CAGGTTTCCCACCACCGGATTGGCAGGTGACGTTGCCTGGCGCAGAGCCCGGTTCGATCTGGATGATATCCCCCGCAGCCAGCCCGCCCGAAGTCAGGGCAGCTTGCACCGTCTTGAAGGTGGTGACGTTATCTGCGGAGATTGAGAACGGCACCACGAACAGGGTGGATAGTGCGTAGCGGTTTTCCAACGCTTCGATCCCGGAGTGAAAGTCCCGCGTGCACCGGGAGGCACGTTGCGGATGGAGCGATTTTCTGGAGAAGAAGCGATTGAGTCGGTCGAAGCAGATCCATTTCATAAAAAGGCGAATCAGGAGTTTAGCGGCAAGAAGGATTAAAAAGAGTCCGTCGCAGAGTGTGATGAGAACCGACAGGAAAGACCGCTTCAACCATGAAACCAGACCATTACTCACTTGGTCGTGAAGAGTTCGGAGGTGGTGATTGTAAGCAAAAGGGAACGCAGGGTGTAGCGGTTCCGCTTCATGGTGTCGACGAAGGAACGTACGGCGGGCCGGTCGGAAAAGCCGAGCTCGCGACCGAGGGCGTAGGTGGTGATTTGGCTGGCGAGCGCGGTGAGGAAGAGATCCTCCTGCTTGAGGAGCGCAGCCTGCAATCCTTCCACGCCGACGATTTCGGTGCCGTCGGGCATCTTAGACGAGGCATCGATGAGCGGGTCGTTCTTTTCGATGCGGCCCTGGTAGCCGTGGCCCTCGCGGTCGCGCCATTCGCCGGCAGCGTTGAAGTTCTCAAGGGCGAAGCCGAGCGGGTCGATACGGTCGTGGCATCGCGCGCAGGCGGCGTTTTCGCGGTGGATTTGCAGGCGCTGCCGGACGGTGGCTTTGTCGATGCCGGGGACTTTTGTGGCGATCTCGCCGACGTTGGCAACGGGCAGGCCGGGGTCGGTGCCGAGGAGCGTCTTCATCACCCAAACGCCGCGACTGACGGGGGAAGTCCGTGTGCCGTTTGAGGTGAGGCTGTGGATGGAGGCCTGCGTGACGAGTCCGCCGCGATGGGAGTCCGGCGGGGCAGCGACCTTGCGGATGGCGTCGCCTTTGACGCCGGGGATGCCGTAGAAGCGCGCGAGCCGCTCGTTGATGGTGACGAAGTCGCTCTTGATGAGGCTGCGGGCGTCGAGGTTGTTGCGCAGGATTTCGGCGAAGAAACCTTCCGTCTCGCGGGCGATGGAGACCTCGAGATGGCGGTCGTATTCGGGGTAGAGGTTCTTCGATGGCGGATTCGCGCCGATCTTGCGGAGGCCGAGCCACTGGCCGGTGAAATTGTGGATAAAGGCGTCGCTTTTTGCGTCCGCAAGCATGCGGTTGACCTGCGCGCCGAGGACGGCGGGCTTTGCGAGTTCGCCATTGGCGGCGAGCTTGACGAGGTCGTCGTCGGGCATCGACGACCACAGGAAATACGACAGCCGCGAGGCAAGCTCGTAAGGCGTGAGTTTCCGAGGCTTCGAGGCCTCGGGCTCGACGAGGAAAAGGAAGTGCGGCGACGAAAGGATCGCGGCGAGCGGGGTCTTGATGGCTTCGATGAACGACGGTTTTTCCGCGCGCAACTTCTCAAAGAGGGCGACCTTTGCATTGACCTCCTCTGGCTGCACAGGACGCCGGTAGGCGCGCGTCATGAATCGCGTGATGACCTCGCGGGCAAGCGCCTTTTCATCAGCGAGACCGGCCCCGAGCAATCGCGTGTGGCTCGCAGGCGGCCACACCGGATGAATCGGCCCCTCCAACTCGACCCAGTCCACCATCAACTCGGGCCGAGCGAAGCCGTCCCTCCCCTGCATCCAGAAGTTTTCGAGCTGCTTCGGGATATCGTAGGCGTAATCAAACTCCACGCCCGCGGTCTGCGTATCAAAGTAAGCACGCACCTCATAGGTCTTTGGCTCGGTGAGGGGCGCATCGACATCCATCTCAGCAACCGGCTTGGGAGTGCCACCGAGGTTCTGCGTGATTTTCACGCGAGGCGGCCCGTATTCATAAATGCGCGCCGTCTCGAAATGCTTCAGGGTCTGCTCGTATTCGCGCTGGTTCGCATCCTTCCGGGCTGGCTGCTTTCCGGTCTGCTCATCCCGACGATCGGCAAGATATTTCGCCGCAGACTCGACCACCTGCGCACGCGTCGGAACGCGGCCCGCCGCGCGAAAGCGGATGATGTATTCGCCGGCATGCTTCAGCTTGAAATCGCGGAACCCGATCCCTTTATCCCACGACTCGTGGTGCACGACGGTGAAGCCGTTTTCCGTCTCGTTCTTTCCGTCGTTGAGAAGAATGTTATTACCGTCGTGCTTCACGCGAAAGCGATCCCCGCCGAGGGTATTCTCCTCCGGCTCGAAGTGCCATTTGATCGAAGGCGGCTGCGCTCCTTCCACAAGCGCACGATCGAGAATCTGCCGCGCAGCAGCGTAGTAAAGTTCGAGATGGAGCGGAGAAATCGTGAGCGCCTGGCCGATGTTGTCAAAGCCGCCCGCAGGCGGATCCTCCGGAAAACGTTCCGCCGGACGAAAGTCCACACCGAGGAGGTCGCGGATGGTGTTGTTGTATTCCTCGCGATTGATCCGCCGCATCACCACGCGCGTCGAACGTTTCGCGATTTCGCCCTGTGCGAGCGCATTCTCCAGCCATGCCGCAAACGCCCCGGCCGTCGCGACCGGAGGCTGCTTTTCCTCCTCGGGCGGCATCTCGTGACCGTTCACCGAATTCACCACCTCCGCCCATTTCGCGGTGATTGCGGGGTCGGACAAATTCGCCGGCAGCGTATCGAGCCGGAGCTTTCCCTTCTGCTTTTCCGGGCCGTGGCACTTCACGCAATGCTCTTTCACAAAAGGCTGCACGACCTTTGCAAACCCGGCGGCATCGACAGAAATGGCAGGCGGCTCCGCCCGCACAAAGAATGCACATGCGGCGAGCGCGACCAAAGCGGCGGCAGGTATTCGGAAAGACATCGCCGCAACCATGCACCGCCCGTCACTCGCGAGTCAAACTTCCCGACCACACCCTCCCCTCGCGATCGAGCGGGCGAAACGTCTCCAACTGTCGCGTGTAAGTGTCAAAAACTGAACGGCCATGTCTGCCCTACTGCATTGCACCTTAGAAGGACGCCGTCCAACGCGAGAAAAATGTCCGCTTCCTTTGCTCGAATGCGCATCAGACTGAGGAATTCAGAACGCGACAATGTTACCGCGGCTGCTTCGCATCTTGGTCGCTTTTTTCCGAATCCAACTTCTCCACGAGAAGTTTCTTCATTGCGAGTCGTTCCTCCCCTTCGAGAAATCGATTCGATGGGGCCGTCAGGTAAATCTCACAGTAGCCCTTATCGCGGGAAACGACTGCGATCGAACCTTCCCCGCTGGAAACATAAATTCCTCCGTTACCCCAGACTTCTACACCTCCGCCCTTGGTGAGCACCCGATGTACGCGCGAACCGTCAGGCAGGACAAATTCCATGGACGACGTGTCCGGCAAGGGAAAGTCCCCTAATAACATTTTCTGTTCGACGAGCGTGGCCACGACCACACCATTCCGAAGAAAGTTCGTTCGCTGTGTTTCTACACGGGTTTCAGGTTTAATAGGGAGGATTTTCACCACCTTGGCGGCGCTCACACGCTCCAATGTGGATGGGACCTCCGCGCCAGAACTCAGTGACACAGCGAAAATCCAAGCAATGATCGTTTTATACATATTTTCAAAAGGTTGAACTACTTTGAGTGCGTCTCATTATCTTCTCAGAAATTTTTAGGCATCATCCGTGTTTCCTCGCAAATTCATCGGCAAATCTCTCTCGATCTTTGCGCTCAAGATTTCGAGTATCCAAGTGATGTCCTATCTCGTGCATCAGTACGTCGCGCAGATAGAACCGCCGCAGCGAAATCAATTCGGCTCGCCCAAACGGGTAAGCGTGAAGGAATACACAACTCCTCCAATAATGACCATAATATGTCGTAGCACGCCCCCAGCTTTTCAGTTGCCTCGTCGTGCCTGACAAAATAAAGACCGCACGCAACCCTTTCAGGAACTCGACCGGGCAGCTTGTCAATTTGGCTTCAACTTCGCCAGCCGAACAGGGTCGAATAAAACCGGCCAATGGTAGAAGCTCGATAATCTTCGGAAAAGGAGGCCGCTTGGCAATCTTCCCGTCAAAACGCTTAAGGAAACGCTGAATAAAGCGAGTTGAGGCTGGTTGTGAAACGAGGGGTGGTTGCGGTGGGAGTTCTGAGGTGGAAAATCATTGGGAAATCGCTGTTTTTGGCGCGTTTTGGCGCGA
>JANMGP010000131.1:0-4760 GCA_031374705.1 Verrucomicrobiaceae bacterium
CCAAATCGCAATCGGCAAAGCCTACGAAGCATTCACGCCCGATGGCGCACTCGTGGACGAGAAGCAGCAGGCCCGCGTAAAAGCGCTCGGGGCAAATCTCGCAAAGCACCTGTCGAAGCTTCTTGCGTGATGCGATGAACATCTTCGGCGTTCCCGAATGAATACAACACAAACACCCCGACTCTCACTATGCCGCGTGCTGGCACTGACCGCTTCCTCAGCGGCGGACCAGCAGGTGGTTTTCCCGGCATCCGAGATGCCGCGGGTGGACATGCACACGCACATGGATGCCAAGACGCAGTATGCAAAATGCGTTGAGGTGATGGACCAATGGGGCGGCACGATCAGCATCGCGCTGTCGGGGCTGTTCTGGGTGAAGGACAACGATGGCAACAATGCCAGCCCGACGAGCGTGCGGCAGATTCCGGGCAACGACATGGTGTTTGTGAAGGAGAAACTGGATGACCGCATCCTGTTTGTTCCGGGCGCATTCACGATCCCGAGCGTGGGCGTCTGGTGGCGCGTCGATGAAATCAAGACCTTCAAAGAGCAGGGCTTTGTCGGTCTCAAACTGTGGCCGCACGGGGCGATTCTCTCCAGCAAGATTCCCAAGATTCACGAGCAACTCGACGAAGCCGGGCGGCTGGGAATGCCATTGATCGGCTATCACACCGGCGACCCCGGCAACGCCAAGGGAAACAGTCCGGCATTTCCGAAATACGAGGATGATACTTTGGAGCTCGTGAAGGCGCACCCGCAGACGACGTTCATCTTCGCCCATGGGCTCTTCATGCTTCAAAGCGACGCGGGAATGGCCAAGCTCGCCGGGATTTTCGACCAGCACCCGAACGTGTTTGTGGATGTCGCCTTCACGCACAATGCGCGACAGCCGGACAATTATACGTTGAGCAAAGCGAGGGAGTTTTACATCAAATACTGCGACCGCATCCTGTTCGGTTCCGATGTCTTTGCGGCGGGCGGCGGTGCGGCTGGATTCTTGAATGAACGCAAGGTTCTCGAAACCGACGAAGTCACCAACGGCCTTCACGGTGGTCCAAAATTGGAAGGATTCAAGCTGCCGGAGTCGGTGCTCAATCACATCTACTATTGGAACGCCGCGCGGCTGATTCCGAGAGTGCGACAGGCGCTCGAAGCACGGAAGTTCAAGATCGGTTTCGAGCTGGGTAAATTCAAATTCGACCGTCTGCCGCCGGATGTCACCGTGAACAAACTCACCGTCGAGAGTGGTCAGCCCGCCGATCTCACGGGCACGCTCGGCAGTGTCGCAGAAAGCCTCTCAGTCGAAATCGCGGGCAAAGTTTACTCAGGAGTCGATAACCTGAACGGCACATGGAAGCTGCCCGCAGCGCAGATTGCAGGCCTGCCCGCGGGAACCTACGATGTCAAAGTGACCGCGAAAAACTCCATCGGTCTCGTCCGGACGGATTCGACCACCGACGAACTGACCGTTGTCAACCGGCCTGGCGGCGGACCATAATTTCACGAGTGCCGAAAAGAAACTGGAGGATGCGAGCGTCTCACGGACGGCTTCTCCCGCGTTCCACATTCGCCTGCATCGCGGCGAGGAGTTCTTTGACTTTTTCGGGGTGTTCGGCGGCGAGGTTCGTGCGTTCGCCGGGATCGGTGCGGAGGTTATAAAGTTGCACCGCAGGCTCGCCGGGTGCGGGCTTGATTGAACTCGGTTTGCTGAAGCCGCCGGAGCCGAGCCCGTTGATCAACTTCCAATCGCCGGACCGAATCAACATCATCGATGCAGCGCTTCCGGCCTGCATGACGATGGGCGCGCGGATGGGTTTGTCGGCGGGTTGGGTTCCTTGCAGCACCGGCAGAAAACTGAAGCTGTCCGGCCCTGCATCGTCGGGCATCTTCGCGCCGCAGACTTCCGCAAGGGTGGCGAGTACATCGGTGAAGCAAATCGTCTGCTCGCTCACGGTTCCGGCCTTGATACGACCTGGCCAGCGCACGATGAACGGCATGCGATGCCCGCCTTCCCACGCGTCCGACTTCATGCCGCGCAGTCCGCCGGCAGACGCGTGACCGAGCCGCTGCACATCGGAATCGTACCAGGCGGGGCCGTTGTCCGAGGTGAAGATCACAAGCGTGTCCTTGGCGATGTCCGCTGTATCCAGAGCCGCGAGGAGGCGTCCGATTTCCGCATCCACCATCATCGCAAAATCGCCATACATTCCGGCACCGCTCTTGCCCGCGAACTCCGCCGATGGCAGCCACGGCGTGTGCGGTGCTGTGGGTGCGAAGTAGAGCATGAAGGGCGTGCGCGTGTCCTGTTTCTCCTCAGCGTGGGAGCGGATGACTCCGAGCGCTTCCTCTGTGAATCGAGGCAGCACATCCTTGAGCGCCATATCCGGCGCGATGCCGCCTTCGCGCCAGTATTCGCCTTGAATCGGCGACCATCCTTCCGAGTTGTGGGCCGCGATGTGTTGCGTCGGGGGATTCACAGCGCGGTCTCCGTGGATGAAAAAATACGGCGGGATATCCGTGGAAGCACGCATGCCGAAATAGCTGTCGAACCCACACGCGAGCGGTCCTCCGGGAAGCGGCTTGTCGTAGCCATCTTCCAGAAAACCAAGATGCCACTTGCCCACCATCGCCGTACGATAGCCTTGCGATTTGAGTAGCGAAGCCACGGTCGCCTGCCCCGCCGCAACGAGCGGCTTCTTCGGCCAAACGGAAATATCGGTGCGGAATGGAAAGCGTCCCGTGATCAGCCCATACCGCGAGGGATGACACAGCGGGCCGGGCGCATGAGCATCGGTGAATCTCATCCCTTCACGCGCGAGCCTGTCGATATTCGGCGTAGCGATCTTCGACTTCGGGTTGTAGCAGCCGGGATCGCCGTAGCCCATGTCATCGACGAGGATGATGAGGACGTTGGGCTTCGTCGTATCCGCAGCGTGGAGCGCGGCCAGCGGAGCCAGCATCAGCGCTGTGAAAAGGCGGAGAGTTTTGAGAGCGAACATGCAGATACCTATGGATGAACTTCGGAAACGGGCACGGTACGCACCGTGGCGTTGGTGAATAATTCGCTATCGGCGATTTTCTTGAAGCGCGTGTCTTTTCCGTTCGCCCAGATCGGCGTGGTGCTTCCGTCAGCGTGGCGGATGCGGAGGTTGTCGAGATAGACTTTGTAGGTGCCGGGTTTTCCGCCTTTGAAGACGAGACCGTGGCGCGGGAGAATGCCTGGGGCGCTGCTGCACAGACCGATGATGCGGTGCTCCCACACGCCGGGGCCGCCTTGCACTTCGGGGGACATGGACTGTTCGCGACCGAACTGATCGATGCCTTCACCGCGCTTGAAATTGATCGTCATGGCTTTGCTGTCGTTGCCTTTGAGCGGCGAGTAGTAGAAGCCTCGACGCAGGCTGTCGGCTGCGATGGCGATGTCATACTCGATGTAGTCGGTGGCGAATTGACTGCGGTCGAAGCTTGCGACGGGAACAATCAGCCGGTCGTTCGGTTTGGCCTGGGCGGTGACGGTCACGGTGACTTCCAGCACTTCGCCTTCCGGCGCGGGCTTGGCGTCGAGCTTCGCGGGCGGCGGCTGATGCGTGAGCGCGGCACCGAGCGAGTCGGACCAAGTGTTCATCTTCGCGGTGAGCGATTTCACCACGTCGGGATTGGCGTCGGCGACGTTCTTCGTTTCGCCGATGTCGGTGCGGATGTCGTAAAGTTCGGCGCGATCGAAAAAGCGGTGCATGCGCCAGTCGGCCGTGCGGATGGCGTCTTCGTTGTGCCACGCCCAGTAGTAGCTCTCCACCGGGCTCGCTGCGTTGTCGCGCAGCGCGGGCCAGATGTTTTTGCCGTCGAGCGGGCGCGTCTCGGGCATCTTCAAATCGGCCATTGCCATCAAAGTCGGGAACATATCGAGAGCGCCGCAGAGACCGTCCCAAGTGCGCTTGGTGACTTTGCCATTCGGCCAATGAATCACCGTGGGCAGATGTGTGCCGCCTTCATACACGCTGTGCTTGCCGCCGCGGAACGGCAGATTGCTGCCGTCTTTCGTCGCGCCGTTGTCGCTGGTGAAGACGATGATCGTATTGTCGCGCAGACCCAGCTTATCGAGTTCGCCGAGGATGGCACCCACGTTCTTGTCCAACGCCTGCACCATCGCGGCGTAAGTGCGCTTCGTTTCGTCGGTGACCTTCGGGTCCACGTCCTTGAGGTCGGCCTCCTTCGCCTGCAACGGAGCATGGACAATGTGAAACGGCACATAGCAGAAAAACGGCTGCGCTTGATTGTCGCGGATAAACTCCACCGCATGCTGCACGATGAAGTCCTCCGTATAGCCCGCGTCCTGCGCGCGGAACTCACGATTGTGCCACCAGCTCACCGGCCCTTTGCCGCCCACCGTGCGCCGCGTGAAATAGTCCGCGCCGCCGCCGTAATAGACCCACGCCTCATCGAAGCCATGCTCGTTCACGCCGAGACCGCCTTTGAGTTTCTTGTTCGGCAATGCTGCGAACGCCTCGGCAAAAGCGGCACGATACTCCGCCGTGTCCGGGTCCTCGCCGTTGTGCCATTTGCCAAAGACGCCGGTGCGATAGCCGTTCGCCTTGAAGCCCTCGGCGATCGTAGTCTCGGCCTTCTCCAATTCCCCGCCCGTCTCCGGCCCGGTGCCGACGCGAAACGGATGCCGCCCCGTGAGCAGCATCGCGCGAGTCGGCGAGCACACGCACCAGCCCATGAAGTTCCTCAGCTCGACGCCCTGCGCAAAAAGCTTG
>JANMGP010000163.1:0-8837 GCA_031374705.1 Verrucomicrobiaceae bacterium
CGGTGACGCTCAATGGCGCGACGACGCTCGCGAGCAGTGTGACTTTCAACGCCGTGGAACTCGCGGGCGGCTCTATCTCCGGCACGGGCACGGTGAACGGAAACTGGACGTGGAGCGCGGGCACGCTCGGCGGGGGCAATGGCACGCTGACGATTCCCGGCACGAGCACGGTCACGCTCGCCGGTACTGCGGACAAGACGCTCAACAGCTACACACTAACCAACAACGGCACCGTGGTCGTCACCGGCACGGGTCGGCTGCTTTCGGTCAGCTCGCCAACTTTCAACAATGCGATCACGGGCGTTTTCGACCTCAAGACGGATGCGGCGGTGACCTTCGGAGGCTCAGGCGGGAACCTCGCTTTCAACAACTCCGGCATCGTGCAAAAGACGGCGGGCGGCGGCACGACTTCGTTTGCGCCGGGCGCGCTGACCAACGCGGCGGGTGGACTCATCCTCGCGCAAACCGGTGTGATCGACCTGCCCGGATCCGTGTCCGCAGGCGGCACTTTTTCCGCGACGACTGGCTCGCTCACTTTGACGGGTACGACGACGCTCACACCGAACGTCACCTTTTCAAATATCGACTTCCTATCCGGCGCCATGACCGGCACCGGCACCGTCGCGGGCGACTGGCGCTGGAGCGGCGGCTCGCTGAGTGGCGCGGCGCTCACGCTCGCATCCGGCAGCACGCTCAATGTGATCGGCGGGACACAGAAAAACTTCAGCAATTCGACGCTCAACAACGCCGGCAATCTCGTCGTCAGCGGCACCGGTGCCTTACTTTCAACCAGCTCACCGACGCTCAACAATCTCGGCACCGGCCTCGTCGATCTGCAAACCGACACTTCTTTTGCATTCGGCGGCTCGGGCGGGAATCTGACGCTGAACAACGCTGGAACACTCCGCAAAAGCGCGGGCGCGGGAACGAGCAGCATCGCGGGCACATTCAACAACACTGGCTCCGTGCTCGCGCAAACTGGCACGCTGAATCTCGGCACCGGATTTAATCAGACTGCGGGCACCACCTCGCTCGCTGGCGGCGCGCTGGCGGGCGGCACGCTGACCTTTGCGGGCGGCGAACTGCGTGGAGACGGAACGATCACCGGCAGCGTGAATAACACAGGGGCGGTCATTCGCCCCGGCACGGTAGGGGACCGCACTGGGACTTTGTCCATTGTGGGCAACTTCGTGCAGGGTGCCGGTGGCACGCTGGCGATTGACATCGAAGGGATTGGAGCGGGGGATTTCGACGTTTTCAATCTCATGGGAGCGAGCACTCTCGGAGGTGGGTTGAGCGTCGATCTGGTTGCGCCTTTCAAGCTTTTAACCGGTCATACATTCCGAGTGGTCACCGGCAGCCCGAGTGGAGACTTCGCGACTTTTACGGGCGACGTCTCGCTCCTGAGCGAAGCGGTGGATGCATCAGGCGTTCTGCTTTCCTCGACGATCCTCACCTACGTTTGGGATGCAGGCGCGGGTGCGGACACGAGCTGGTTCAACCCTCTCAACTGGGATCGCAACAGCGGCGTGCCCACTGCGGCGGATACAGCGATATTGGACATGGCGGCGACGATCACTCTGCCGAACAGCACGAGCGTCGGGACGTTTCAGCAAAGCGCGGGAACGTTCACATTCAACAATGTGCTCACGGTGCTGGAGGGGTTCGACTGGACGGGCGGCCTGGTCGGCGGAACGTCGGCTCTGAACCTCGCCTCGGGCTCGACATCGACACTGGGCGGTGCGGCGGTGAAAACCTTCACCAGCGGGACGTTTGCGATCGACGGCACGCTGACTTGGACGGGTTCCGGCGCGCTTGATGCGGCGGGTGGCGGGCAATTGATCGTGCAGACGGGCGGGCTTTTCGACCTGCAATCCGATGCTCCACTCACAAACTCGGCCGCCGGTTTCAACTTCACGCTCAGCATCGACGGCACGCTGCGCAAGAGCGCTGGCACAGGCACGAGCAGGATCGACGGAGCACCCGGCACGGTGGCAACTCTGGTGAATCCGACCGGACAGGTGGACGTGGAGAGCGGCACGCTCGCCATCGGTGACTTCTTCGTCAACAACGGCACGATGAGCGCACTCGTCGGTACGCTAGAGATCGCAGCGGTGGATTTCAACGATGCCGGCACCTACAACGCCGCGGCCGGAGCGCGCGTGCTTTTCAGCAGCGGCACGCGCACGCTCGATCCGGGTGCGGCGCTTACCGGGCCGGGACTATTTGAAATCACGGACGGCGGCTTGGATTTGAACACGAACATCGCGGTGCAAAACTTCGCGCTGAACGGTTCATCCGGCAGCATCGCGGGAGCGGGCACGCTCGTTGTCTCGCAGTTCGACTGGAGTAGCGGAACGATGATGGGCTTTGGCGAAACAGTCGTTCAGCTCGGAGGGGTTGCGACCGTCACGGGAGTTGGCACTAAAAACCTCGAATCCCGGACGCTCACGGTGGATGCCGGTGCCGCGCTCGATGTTACCGGTGATGGAACGCTTCAGTTTTCCAACGGGGCCGCAATCCTTGTGGACGGTGCGCTTACGATTTCTTCCGCAGCACCGTTCTTAAATGGCGGCGGGTCGCTTTCATCGATCGAGATTCGCTCAGTCGGGACATTTGATAAAACGGGAGCCGGCATGGTGGATTTGGATGTGCCTTTCGTGAATGCCGGCAGCGCGACCTTTTTGGGTGGGTTGGTGAATTTCCGCGCGACCTACACGCAGACCGGCGGGTTCACTGCGCTGGCAGGCGGTGCGGTTGGTTTCAACAACCCTGCGGAGTTTCAAGGCGGCACGCTCCGCGGTTCGGGGGACATCACGGGAAGCATCAACAACACCGGCGCAATCGTGAGTCCGGGCAACAGCCCCGGGCAGTTCGTGATCGAAGGCGACTACATTCAGGGACCATCGGGATTGCTTCGGATCGAGATTCAGGGCTCGTCGCCGGGCGCTTACGACGCGCTCATGATTTCCGGAAGCGCGAGCATTGATGGCGACCTGGAGGTCACCGTGGGCGGAATTTCACCGCTGCCGGGGCAGACGTTTACATTCATCAGCGCGGCCTCGGTGAGCGGGACATTCTCGTCGGTGACGCTGCCATCGACACTTAAAACAATCTACGCGGCCAACGCCGTTTCGGTGCGCGCGCCGTTCCTGCCGCCGGGCTTGATCCGGCTGTCGGATCTCAACGGTACGGATGGCCTCGCCATTCCCGGACTGAATGTTGGAGGCAATACAGGAGCGAGTGTGGCGGGACTTGGCGATATCAATGGCGACGGGCTCGGCGACTTCGTAATCGGCGCGCCGGGCGAAACGCTCGGCGGCGTCTCGTATGTCATCTTTGGAACCGCGGACCCGCTCGGCACTCCGTTCGATTTGGCAACCCTCAACGGCACAAATGGCTTCTCGATTGTCGGCGGCGCAAACTCCAGCAACAGCGGATTTTCGGTGAGTTCGCTCGGCGATCTGAACGGCGACGGCTTGAACGAAATCCTCGTCGGCGATCCGGAGTCGGGCGGAGCCGGCGGTAATGTCGCCGCCGCGTATGTCGTGTTTGGAAAAACGACCGCCTTTGCGTCCACGCTCGATCTCTCGCTCCTCGACGGCACAAACGGATTTCGAATGGTCGGGGTGGTGACAGCTAACGACGACCGCATCAGCGTAGCGAGCGCAGGCGATCTGAACAATGACGGCGCGGCTGACCTCATCGTCGGAATGCCCGATGCGGACTTCAATGGCACGGACTCGGGCGTCATCTACGTGGTGTTCGGAATCGGCGACCCGCAGGTCCAGTACGCGCCATCATTCGACCTCGCGGTGCTCGATGGCACAAACGGCTTCCGCATTCTCGGCCAGGCTGCGGGCGATGCATTTGGCGCAGCGGTTTCCACTGCGCGAGATATCAACCGCGATGGCTTCGGCGACATCATCATTGGCGCGCCAGAAGCCGATGGAATCGCAGGCGCGGACAGCGGAGCGGCGTATGTCTTCTTTGGAAAAAACGACGGATATTCGGCCACAATCGATCTCGCTTCGCTGAACGGAAAGACCGGTTTCAAAATCGAGGGCAAGGCCGCAGGTGAGAAACTGGGAAGCAGCGTGTCGTCAGCGGGAGATATGAACGGCGATGGCTTCGGCGACATTGTCGTAGGCGCCGTCGATGCAAGCAAATCGGGCGTCGCGTACGTCGGGTTTGGAAAAGCGGGTGGCTTCAAGCCGGTGCTCGATTTGAGCAAGCTCACGGGCGCAAACGGTTTCCGTCTCACGACCGCCTCGGAGGCGGGCACCAACGTCGCGCCGAGAGTAGGTAGCGTGGGCGACTTTAACAACGACGGCTTCGACGATATCCTCATCGGCACCCCGCTCCCGGATGGCGGTGCAGGCGTCACTTACCTCATGTTCGGGCGATCCAACGGTTTCGCTCCGGACCTGAATCTCGAAACGCTGAATGCCACGACCGGCTTCCGGTTTTCCGGAGCAGTCGCGAACAGCGAATCCGGAGCGAGCGTGAGCGGCGGCACCGATATCAATAACGACGGCTTCGACGACATTATCATCGGCGCACCAGCGCGGGGAAATGAATCGCTCGCCCCCGGATTAGGCGGAGCATACGTGATCTACGGCCACGCCACGCGTGCCATCCCGACGGTCTCCGCAAGCGGCACCAGTGCTACGTTTAGCGACGTGGATGGCGACACAATCACCGTGAAAGTCACGGGCGGAAAAATCACCGCCGACATGCTGGTGTTCGGTCCGAACGGCGGATTGCTTCTCGTCGATCTGACTGCCGCCGACACACTCAAGGACGGTGCAAATCTCACTTTCTCTGTGAGAAAAAATGGCGGCGACGGAATCGTGAATGTCGGCGCAATCGACGCCGAAGGTCTGCGACTCGGCGCCGTGAAAATTACCGGTGACCTCGGCCAAATCGACGCCGGAAAGGGCGACCCGCTCAAGCCAGCGCTGAAGTCCCTGACCGTCGGCAGCCTTGGTGCGCTCGGTGATACGACACAGATTCCGGGAACCGAAGATCCGCTCGTGAGCGACTTGTTGGGCTCGATGCCGAAAGTGACCGTGAAGGGCAATTTCACCAACGCAACGTTCAACGTTCTCGGCAAACTCGGAAGCATGACCGTCAACGGAGCATTCTCCGGCACGGGCGCATTTTCCGCCTCGCAGCTCGCAGGACTTGCCGCGCTCGGTCACGGACAAATCGGCCACGTCGCCGGCGGCACCACGCTCGCAAGTTCCGGCCTCAGCGCAGGCAGCATCGGCTCGCTCAACATTAAGGGAGGTGTCACGAATTCCGCCATCAACTCCGCGAGCGGCATCGGCAGCGCGTCCATCACCGGCGACTTCAACCGGAGCGCAATCGTCGCCGCCACATCGCTCGGAGTGGTGAAAGTAGTCGGTAAACTCATCGGCGACGCGACCACGCCAAGCGTCATCTCCGCTCGTGGAAAACTGAACCCGACGAGCCAGGGAGCCTCCACGGCCATCAATTCCCTGACTGTTCGCGGTGATGTTGATCATGCCGAGATTCTCATAGGCTACGATCGAACGTTCACAGCGTTGAACGGTGATGCGAGCATCGGAAAAGTGACTGTGAATGGTGCGTGGACTGCATCGAGTCTGGTGGCAGGCATCAAGGACGATCCCGCTGACGGTTTTGGAGTGAACGACGTGCGCATCGGCGCGACGGGTCCCGATCCGACGCCGAAAATCATTTCGCGGATCGCGAGCCTGATCATCAAGGGCACAGCGGAAGGCAGTGACGTCGCTGGAGAGTCCTTCGGCATCACCGCCCAAAGCATCGCCAAAGCAAAGATCAACGGCGTGAAGGTGCTGCTCGACAAACTGCTGCCGGATGACCTTCTGATCGGCACGAAAGGAAACTTCCACCTCATCGAAGTGCTGTAGTCCGCTGAGCGGACCTACGGTGTTATACTACTTCTTCGCGAGCGATTCGAGGTAATCGAGCATGCTGGCGAGGTCGTTCACCGTGAATGCGTTGAAGAGCGCTTCAGGCATGAGCGACTTTTCGTTCTTCTCTCGCTTCGCAATGTTCTTCGGGTCGAGCGTGATTTCCTGCGCTGCGATGTTGCGGATGACGACTTTGTCCGCAGCTTCCTGCGTGACGAAGCCCATCTGAACGCTGCCGTCCTTCATCGTGAAGAGATTCGTGACGAAGCCCTGCGCGATGGTTTTGTTCGGTATGAGGATGGCCTCCGCGAGGTCATGGCGCTTGTAGGTCTCGGCGATATTGCCGAGGTAAGGGCCCTTCGCTGGGTCGGTCGCTTTCACCGTGTGGCACGCGACGCAGCCCGCGCTGGTGAAGAGTCCTTCGCCGCGTGCACGGTCGCCCTTGGTCTTCATGACTTGCTCGACGACGTCCGCCACTTTCAGAGTGGCAATCAAAGGACCGGTCTGTTTCGCGGCCATTTTTGACGGATCGATTTTCAGTTTCTTGATGGCGTCCTGCGCTGCCTTTGCGACGGCAGGGGCCGCGTCCGTCTGGGCGCCGACGATTTTTTCTGCGAACGATTTATCGTCGGAGAGGATTGCAGCACGAATGTTCTGTTCCTGGCGCTTCACGTCCGCCCAACCGGCTTCGAGAGACTTCGCAGCCATCTCGCGAGGCTCCGGTGAACCTACTTTGCGCGCGGCGAGATTGAGAAGTGCGGCATCCGCCCAGACACTCATGGTGCCGTCGAGCATCGGCGCGGATTGCTCCAGAGTCTGATGCTGGTTCTCTATCAACCGCGAGTTGAAGAAGGCGTTGCGGAGTTTTGCGAAGTCCCTCTTCTTTTCACCGAGTCGGGCGAGTGTGCCGAGGATTGCGAAAGTCGCATCGCGGTTATCAACTTTGCAGAGCGCGACTGCGGCGGCGGTGGCGGTCACGTCATCGTCCGCACCGCTCGCCTTCATGAGAAGCGGGATCGCCTCTGTCGGAATGCTGTCGGCCTCCGCGAGTTGTTTCGCAACGACGGGAAGCAAGCTCGGGTCCTTCGCGGCGACGGCAATCAGCTTGGTAGTAGCATCGTTCATCTTGATGCGGTGACGTGAGAATTCCTTCGCGAGGAACGCAGCTTCTTCATTGCCAGCCGCATTGATGGCGGTCTTGAGAACCTCGACGATCTTCTTCGTCTCAGCCCATTCCTCGGGCTGGTAAAACGGCCCGCGCGTGTCGGGTCGGGTGCCCCACGATTCACCGATTCCTTTCGCGTCCTTCTTCCACGTCCCTTCGATGAAGTGGAGTCGGCACAGCGCAGTCAGCAGCCCTTCGCGTTGAGTTCGGTCTGTCGTTTTTGCCAGGCGCGCGATGAGTCCATCCACGGTCTTCGTATCGTGAATTCCGCGAAGAACCATGAGTGCTCCGCTGCGGAGTGGCGTGGCCGATGCCGACTGATCGACAATGGCAAAGCACGCGTCGCTTGCGTGAAACTGCCGCATCACTTGCATCGCAGTGTGCGCAACAATCGGGTCGGAGTCGCCAAGCAGCGGCGCGATGGCCGTGGCGGTTTCTGCGAGGCCCGTTGAGTTGAGCGTTTGCGGAACGGGCGTTGCGCCGTCGGCCCATACGCCGCTAAGACCGTGCGAGCGTCCAAGCGCGACGACTGTTTCCTTTCGAATGCGGGCGTCGGCGCTTTTCAGTCCAGCAGTGAGCGTAGCGGGCGCGATGGTGATTTGATCCTCGCGGTCCGCGAGTGCGCGCATTGCGAATGCGCCAATCGCCGGGTCTGCGATGAGTGCCGCGATCCCCTCGTTGGATTTTGCACCGAGCGCCTGTTTGAACGTAAACAGCGCGGCGACCCGCGAAGGCAGGGGAGTTCCCGCATCTTTAATCATCGCATAGACGCTCGGCAGAATCGCAGGGCTCAGGCCGCGACGCAGAAGTGTGCGCTGTGCTTCGAGGCGTGTGCGATTGCTCGCGCTGGCGAGCAGCTTCACAAGCTCCGCGTCGGTTGCTTTTGCAAAATCCGGGAGTGCTGCGGGCGTGTGGCCTTTCGGTGCGATGCGCACGATATATCCGACGTCCGGCCCGGCCCATGCGAAGGTCGCCGGGCCTTTCCATGAAGACGCGTAAACGTATCCGCGCGCATCGACGTCGCCATCGGTCGAGCGGGTCATGCCGACGAGCGAAGTCGGCTTTTCCGTCTCCTCAAATGTCGCGCCTTTTGGCTTCACCGTATGGCGGAAGATCGGTCCTTTTCCCCAATCGCTCGTGTAAGGAAGATTGTTCCAGGCGGCGGGCCAGCCGGGTTCATCGAGCCAGAAAGCGCCGCAGCCCGAGCCGCCGCCATAGTCGGCGAGAGGTGCGATATGTTCGTCCGGGAAATTCATGTAGAGCCGCGGATATCCGTGGTCTTCGAAGCCCGTGAAATGGTGCAGCCGGATGTCCCAGCCGCCGCCGTCGTTCGTATTGTCCCGGGTGAAAATATCCAGCAACGGCGACACCGCTGCTTCCAAAATATTCCGTGTCCCGCGAGCGTAGAGCTGAATCCCGCTGCCATCGGGCCGCACGCGAATCACGCCGCCTCCGCGCAGTTGCAACTTTCGGCCATCGGTTCCGGTCGCTTCCATGAAACCGAAGTCACCACCGGCGATGTAGAGCCAGCCGTCGATGCCCATCTCCATCCCGTTCGTCGTATGGTCGGCCGGGCGGCCCTTGAAATCGAAGGCGATACCCTTCACGAGAACCTTCTGCACATCACTCACGCCGTCGCCATTCGTGTCCGTGAAAGCGCTAACGTCGGGTGGATGCACGCAATAAACGGTATTCCCATCGACCACGAGCCCGCGTGGGGAGTCCACTTTTGCAAACTCCGTCATTTCATC
>JANMGP010000170.1:0-1722 GCA_031374705.1 Verrucomicrobiaceae bacterium
GGCGCGGCGGCAGTTTTCGCTGCCTTTGATGCGCATATCCATGAGGCCTTCTTCGCTGTAAAATGCGGAGTGCGGGTTGAGGATAAGGCGGTCGTGGGCGGGGTGCGCGGGGTCGCGCCAGGCTTGCAGGAGCGGGTGTTCTGCGGATGGCGGTTCCGTTTCCAATACGTCGATCCCGGCGCCGCCGTGGTGGCCGCTGGTTATGGCGTCGAGCACGGCGAGCACGTCCACGACTCCGCCGCGCGAGGTGTTGATGAGGAACGAGCCGCGCGGCATTTGCGCGATGGTTTCGCGGATCATGATGCGGGGCGTCTCGGGCGTGAGCGAGGGAACTGGGGTAAGGCGATTAAAACGAAAAGAATCACGCGTTCAGCTCCTCCCGAACCAGTGAGTTGACGCCCCGCAGCACTTCGGGCATTTTCCGTGTATGAGCACGCTGACTGAAATTGAAAGCACACTGCCGAGCCTCACCACAGAGGAATTGGTGAGGCTTGATGATACGCTGGAAGCGACGTTGCGAGAGCGCCGGAAGGTGTTCACCGGGCTGGATGCGGTGCGGTGGTGGAGTGAACGCGAGCGGATGCCCGATGCCGATGCGGAGGCGTTTGCCGCTGATATGGAGGCCGCTCGGCGCGAGGCAAATCGTCCGCCCGCAGAACTGCGATGGGAGTAGTCGTTGACTCATCCATTTTCGTCGCTGCGGAGCGGGGCCGGTTTGATTGGGTGGGCTTCCACGGGGAAATTGGAGCGGAACGGCTTTACGTCACGGTGATGACGCTTGCGGAGCTTTTTCACGGGGCGGAACGGGCGGACTCGCAAGAGCGTAAGGAGAAGAGGATGCGGTTTATCGGGGATGTCGAGGCTAGGTATCCGCTGTTGCCGTTCTGCCGGGACGAGGCGGTCATTTACTCCAAATTATGGGCTTCGATGAGCGCGGCAGGGACGCTCATTGGACTGCACGATTTGCAGATTGCGGCGGTGGCGCTGCATCACGGCTACCGTGTCGCGACGCTGAATGTGGATGAGTTTTTGCGAGTGCCGGGTATCGAAGTCATGGATGCGTCGTCTTTTCGGATCGCTCGGAGTTCACACCCTTAAGGTGACGCCCCGCAGCACTTCGGGCATTTTCCGCGAATGAGCACGCTTGTTGAAATCGAAGAGGCCGTGGAAACGCTGCCTTGTGTGGGGGGAGTCGGGTCAGGCGAGAAAAACGAAATGAACAGCCAACAATAGCCCGAATACTTTGCAGTTCCTTTGGGGGATCTGCGTTTTTCGGGAGTGTTTATCTTCGTGCCATTCCCGCTGGGCTCAGGCATTCCGTATCACCATGAAATACCTGCTCATTTTCACCCTCTTGCTCGCGCCGCTGGTGGCACTGTGCGCGGAAGCGGCCAAGCCACCAACCAAACCCAATATCGTCTTCATCATTTCCGACGACCAGGGAGCTGGAGACTACGGCTTCATGAGGCATCCTCATCTTCAGACGCCGCACATCGACAAGCTTGCGGCTCAGAGCCTTGCTTTTCCACGCGGGTTTGTCCCCAGCAGCGTGTGCTGCCCGAGTCTTGCGAGCATTGTCACCGGGCTTTATCCGCATCAGCACAAGGTCACAGCCAATGACCCGCCGTTGCCGCGAGCTGGCGCCCTCAAAGGTGGACGCGGCTCCACCGCCGAGTTGACCACGAAATGGAACACGATGCTCGATCACGTGCCCACGCTGCC
>JANMGP010000183.1:0-32301 GCA_031374705.1 Verrucomicrobiaceae bacterium
GCGGGTTTGCCTTCCGCTTCTTTCAGCCACGTCCTCACGGACGCCGCCTTGCGGTTCAGCTACGGTTGCTCTCATCAGCTCCGATGTCATCTTTTCATGTCATTAGTTCAAGCCCATGCCGGGCACACTAGCTCACGCGGCTCTCCGCGTGATACTCGTACACGCGAAGCGCTGCTCCAACGAGCGGCCCCACCAGGAAGAATGCGCTTCGCGTGAGGACGAGCAGCGCGGAGGGCCGCGTGCGCTACGACGCAAGCGCGTCCACCGGCTCCTCACCCGCTCTAAGTCACACCCGTGAGACCGGGATGTGCGAAAATAGAATGGCGTGCCGCACGCTTTTGAAATACCCCGCTACACCATGAACGTTCCAACTCAAGAACCGCGTCTCGGGACTCCTTCCGCGCAACCCGTCTTCGGCCTTTGCGATCACTGCCGCGCGCCGAACCGGACTTTCACGATCGGGAACAGGGTGCTCCGCTTGTCGGGAACCTGGTTACTGATAGTCGCGATATTCCTTGCCGGCACCGACTCAGCACAATGCGACGAAGATTTGAGGGAACAATTCGGTACACGCTCGATGGAAGCGGCAACGCTCTTGGCGCAGGGTATGAAATTGATGGAAACGAAGCAGATCGCCGAGGCGCTTAAGAATTTCGAGAAAGCTCGCACCATCGATCCACAGTGCTCCTTCGCGCTTTATTGGGAGGCGACCGCCGCGGCTGATCTCGGGGAAATGGATCGCGCCATCGCGTCCTTCAAAGAGATCGTTGAACGCGGGCGTCGCTCGGGAATCGAAAACGTCACGGTGGATTCCGCGATCAATCTGGGGCTCACTTACGGGGGGCTGGGAGACGATGAAAAGGCGACCCATTATTTTTCCCAAGCCGTTCTGCTCGACCCCAAAGACAAGTACAAAATGGCCTACAAGGCCTACCGCAACCTGGCCATCGCCTTCAATAAAAGGAAGCAAGCGTTCTCCGCTGCGCTCTGTGCGATCAATGCTTATGAAGCAAACCCGAAGATGGTAGATCCCCGGATGGTCGAGCAAATGCTGGAGGCTATCGGGAGTGAGGAAGTGGGGACTCCGTTGAATTTTCCCCGCTCCGGCGATGCTCCGAAGCCCCGCAAGGAGCTGGCGAAAATCAAGCCGCTCGCCATCGTCGGAGTGGAGGAACAAATTGCGGACCTGCAGGTGGACCCCGTTCAGGACCGCGTCTTCGCGTTTGGAGGCGATCTCTCTCACTACTACGTTTTCGAGGGTAAATCGCCGGAGCGTGCCGCGAAAGTGTCTGTGGAGGGCAGCATAGTGTCGGCCTGTGCCAATGGCGGAGCCCTCTACGTCATGCTCAAGAACCCCGCTGCGCTCGCGAAAGTGGAGCCAGCCACCGGGAAAATCGAAAAACGATGGCCTTTGAAATCAACGGCAGCATCGCTCGCGGTGTACCCGATTCAAAACCGCGCATTTTTCCCGGTCAACGGCAGTATGCAGACGCTCGATCTTCAAACATCCGAAGTGGCTGCAACGAAGTTCATCTGCTCGAAAGTGCGTGTCGATCCGCGGCAGCGGTTTTGCTACACGTATATCCATCCCGGCTTCCGGAATGACTCCGGGCACATGCTCGTGGGCGGCCGACCCGTTTTTTTCCAGCGTTCGTCCGCGGATTGGGCGCAGACATCGCTCGTTCGCTATGCGATTGCCGATGATGAACTCCTCCTCTCTTCGTTCCGCTTGAATGCTGCATCCAACGGCCGGGTTTTGCATGTGTCGCCTGACGGTCGCTGGGTTGCAGTGGTCGGTGGAGGCGGATGGCGGCCCACGGGCGTGGAAGGCAAGACCGGCTATGGCGTAGCGGTATTCAGCGCGGACGACTTCGGCAATGTGCAGGGCTTTTACGCCACGGATGCCTACCCGCAGGGGGCCGCTGTCAATCCAGTGGCGGGCCTTGTTGCGGCGTTTAACGAAAAAAAGGTGTGGGTCTCCGACCTGGCGTCACCCGCACAGCGCGTCGAACTCGACGGCTCATTTGGGAATGCTTCTACGTGGGACAGCGGCGGGCAGACACTCTACGCTGCCTCCAAGGAAAAGGGCCTCACGGCCTTTCAGGTGGACCGCTCCACCGAGGAAATACAAATAGCGAAAGCATGGGCCTCTGAGATGAAAAAGAACTGGCCGGCGCTCGCGGAGGCGCAACGCGAGAGCACGGCGAAGACAGTGCCCGGATTCAGCGGGTTTCAGCCGGCGACTTCGAAGGAGAAAGTAGTCCAGCTCATTCAGAGCGCGATTCGGGAAGGCAGGACGACAAAGCCGATTCGCGACATTGACTACGCTCCCTACACTTCCGGCGCCACGAAGCGCTCTGACCTCGAGGAAACCTTTAAACTCGCAGCGGGAAGCGAAACCGGAATTGCAATTTTCAAGTTAAAGAAGCTGTTGGAAGCGGATCCGAAGAACCCCGCTCTCAAGGTTTTAATTGGCTTCGCCTACTTTCGCACAGGCCAGCTCGACAAAGCCACAGCCGCCCAACTCGAAGCGATTCACGCGGACGAAGGACGCACTGCGGTGACGGTTGAGGCGCTGCGAAATCTTGCGCATATCCACCGGCAGAAGAAGGAAGCGATACCCGCGGCGCACTGTTATGCAGCGGTCCTTTTGTTGGATAAGGCGAACCCGAAATTTGCGCGCGAGGCCGAAAGCTTCTTCGAGGCGGCCGGTGTTTCGGCAGAGGCCAAGCCACTCCTGGAAGCCAGCAACGGCATGGTCGCCCCTGCGGAACAGGATGCCCCGAAAGGACTCCCCAAGCTCCTCGCACCGGAGGCGGGCCCGATCATGGACTCGGTAAAGCTTTTCGCCGCAATGGTTCCCAGCGTGGTTCTGGTGAAGGCCCCAAACAGCACAGGCTCGGGAGTCTGCGTGGCGGAGGGTGTGTTGCTGACCAACCAGCATGTCATAGCCGGTGCAGGCGGAGGCCTCACCATTCACCCCTATTTCATGTCGAATGGAAAACTACAGCGAATGAACGGAAGGAACGCCCGCGTCATTTATGCAGACGAGAAACGTGACATCGCGTTACTAGCCATCGAGAACCCGCCGCCCAGCTTGAAGCCCTTACCTCTCGCCACCAGCAATCCGGAGACCGGAGCACGCGTTTACGCAATAGGGAGCCCGGGCCTCGGGAAAGAACTGCTGGAGCAATCGATCACCGAGGGAATCGTATCGGCCGTTGAACGCGAGCTGGAGGGATTGTTCTTCCTTCAGCACACCGCCGCGGTGAATCCCGGAAACAGCGGTGGGCCGTTGCTAAATGCACAAGGTCATATCGTCGGCATCAACACGACGAAGCCAGCTCTGGAAAACGTCAGTTTCGCCATACCGGCCCCGGCGATTCGCAAGGCTTTGGAAAGCAAGTGACTATCGAGGCTCATACCAGCTTCCAAAATCAAATTGACTGCGAAGGGCGCGAAGGACGCGAAGATGACACGAAAATGAAGCCATCTCCTTCGCGCCCTTCGCGCCCTTCGTAGTCACCCCCTCGTCGGTCTGATTTTCTTTGCGAGATGGGCGAGGCCGTCCCGCCGATGTGTGGGGCGCGCTCATGGGCGGGGTGCGACCGCGCTCCGCCATCCTGCGTCCCCCCGCGAGTAAGCCCCTCCCGCCTTGCCATGCGCGAGCCGATTCTTACGCCCGTATCCCGCAAGGACCAGTCAAACTCGAAGCCTTCAAACCGACCACCCCCGCCGAGACCGAAGAGCTGCGCGCACTCAAAGTCACCGTCATCTACAAACAGCGGGTTGGAAAACCGCGTTCAATCCAGTGTTCGCCCGCAGATTGCGCAGATTGCGCAGATTGGCTTTCTGTTGAATCTGCGTAATCTGCGCAATCTGCGGACAAAAATGTGTGCCGGTGGTGTTTTTCAACGGCCTGTGAGAGGTAATTTGCGCTACGCCGGATATCCGCTGCCCCGACTGGCAGTTGCCAGTCGCAATGCCGGACATCCGCCGCCACGACTGGCAGTTGCCGGTCGCGATGCCGGATATCCGCCGCCCAGACTGGCAGTTGCCAGTCGCGATGCCGGACATCCGCCGCCCCGACTGGCAGTTGCCAGTCGCAATGCCGGACATCCGCCGCCCCGACTGGCAGTTGCCAGTCGCGATGCCGGATGCCCGCCGCCCCGACTTGCAGTTGCCAGTCGCGATGCCGGACGTCCGCTGCCCCGACTGGCAGTTGCCAGTCGCAATGCCGGATATCCGCGGCCTCACATTGTTTGTCGGATTTGTGGCACGGGAGTCGCTTTATAGTCAATCCTAACACAAATTCATTATGCCTGATCCATCTAAATACGCTGAAAACCAATTCGACTCTGCAACCATTGAACGCCTTTCCCTGATGGAGAGGTCCTCGCGGATACGCGGCCCCGGCTGGCCCTCGCTGCTTCCACCAATGCGGGTTTTTCCGCCATCCTTGGCAGTCTGGATGCGGTCATCGCCCAATGGAACCCGGCGGAGACGGCCCGCGCCAATGCCGAGGCGGCGCTGCCGGCTGCGACTTTTAGCCTCATGGATAAACTCGCAACGCTCACTCGCAAACCCGACGCCGATACGAACAGTCTTCTGGAGGGGTGGGATACGACCATCCGCGGTCAAGTCGCCTATCAAGGGCCGACTTATAATCTTCTTTTGCCCAATGGCCGCGAGACGCTGACGACTGGCTCGATTGAGACTCAGCTCGATGAAGGCCGCGATTTTGGCATCCGCCTTTCTGCGCAGGCATCAAAGCCCACGCTCGTCTCCCTCGGCACGGTGGTGACCACGTTTTATACTGCGGCGCGGGCACTTCGCACGGCGCAAACCACGGCAAAATCCGCCATCGAGACGGCGCTGATGGCGCTGGAGCCCATCCGTTTTCAAGCGGCGGCGGTGCTTTACTCCATGGTAGGTGTAGGCATGTCGCTCTGGGGGACGACGCCTAGCCGTGTAGATACTTTATTTGATGTAAACCTACTACGCAGCACCGCACAAGTCATCCCCGGCGCGCCGGTGGATACGGTGTGGACGCCCGCCAACCGGAGACTTACGACGACGGCCCTCCCCGCAGGCGCGACCCGCCTGGAAGCCTGGCGCGAAGGCCCCGGCGGGATGCCCGAGCTGCTCGCCATCGGCAATCCCGGCGAGCTTTTCGTGGAAATCCCGGCGACCGTCACGTTTGACTCGGGCGACCTGTATCAACTGTGGCTGCAAGCCCGCAATTCCCGAGGCAGCAGCCCCGCCGGGCCAAAGCAGAATTGGACGGCGCCGTAGGGAAGTAGGCGTTTGGAGTTCCGCGTTTACGCGGCATGGGCACACCCTTCCTGTCGCTCTGGCGGACCGGCTGAAGCCGGAACTCCAAACGTCATGGCTATCATGGGGCGGTGATTCTTGCTTTCGGGAGGGCGGCTTTGAGGGCGGCGACGCTCTCTTTCGTGAGTCCTCTGCAGCCACTGAGCCAGATTTGTTGCAGAGCGGGGAGGTTCTTGAGGGCATCCACATTCGTCAGCTTGATGCAGCCAAAGATATGGACCTTTCGTAGGGCGGAGAGGTTTTTGAGAGCGTCCACATCCGTCAGGCTCGTGCAACCGGTAAGCCAAATCGATTGCAGAGTGGAGAGGTTCATGAGCGCGTCCAGATGCGTCAGTGATGTGCAGTCTTTGACGGTGATGCCTTGTAGTTGGGTGAGGCCATTGAGTGCGGAGAGGTCGCGCAATGTGGCAGCGTTATTGATTCTCAGCGCCTTCGGATTCAGCCGATGAACGATGGCGAGGTGTTGCTCAAACGCTTCGCTTGGCGGGATGTCCACGATTGTCACGCCATCCAACCACGTCGCTTTCTTGAACACCGCCTTCCAATCAGCCCGAATCGTTTCGATCGGGTCGGTGTATTCCACATACCACCCCAGCGCCTCTGCCTGCGAGAGCGCGGACCGAAAGGCGTATGCCCGCCACCCGCTCCAGCCAAACATGGCGACGATGAGGACGATGAGCCAGCGGTTGAAGTGCCAGTTGCGGCGCGGCGGTGGTGGGTCGGTGGTCATGGCAAGTTATGGTCCGAAGATCCTCGCCTTCGGCAGCGCCGCCTTCAACGCCGCGACGCTCTCCGGCGTGAGCCCCGTGCAGCCTCCAAGTGAAACGAATTTTAGACCGGAGAGCTTTTTCAAACCTTCCACGTTTGTTAGCCCCCTGCAGTTGTCGAGCCCGACGGTTACGAGTGATGGGATGTTTTTGAGGGCGTCCGCATTCGTCAGGCGGATTGAGCCAAGAGAGACTTCGTACAGTTTCAGGTTCTTTATCGCGTCCACATTCGTCAGCCCGGTGCAGCCGCCGAGCAAGACTGTTTGCAGAGCAGAGAGGTTCTTGAGCCCGTCAATATTAGTAAGTCCGGTGCACTCAGTGAGATTGAGCCATCGTAAAGCAGTGAGATTGTTGAGTCCGTCCAGATTCGCCAGCCCCTTACAATTGCTGAGATTTGCCTGCTCCAGAGAGGTGAGGTTGCTGAGCCCATCGACATTGGAAAGTCCGGTGCAGCCGAAGCAGGAGACGACTTGAAGTCGGGCAAGGCCTTTGAGCGCGTCCAGATTTGTCAGTGATGTGCAGCCGTTGAGATTGATCTCTCGCAGGGCGGAGAGGTTGGAAAGCGCGTCCACATTTGTCAGGCGCACGCATTGGGTAAGATACACCGTGTGCAGGGCGGGGAGGCGAGTGAGTGCTTCCACATTCGTGAGTCGCGAGCAGTCACCGAGCCAGAGCTTTTGTAGAGTGGTAAGGTTCTTGAGAGCGTCCACATTCGAGAGTCCCGTGCAGCCGTCGAGCCAGAGATTCTGCAGAGAGGTAAGGTTCTTGAGTGCGTTCACATTCGTCAGCCGCTTGCAACCGGTGAGGGTGACTTCTTGCAGTGCGGAAAGGTTCTCTAGTGCGTCCACATTCGTCAGCCCAGCGCCGTAAAGACTGAGTCTTTGCAAACGTGTGAGGGCTTTGATCGAGGAGAGGTCGCCCAAGGTGGCTGCGTTGAGTATTTGCAGGCCGCTGGGATTCAGCCGATGGACGATGGCGAGGTTCTGCTCAAACACTTCGCCCTTCTGGATGTCCAACTGTCCGACTTCACTCACCCATGTTGCTTTCTTGAACGCCGCCCTCCAGTTCTTCCGAATCGTTTCAACTGGGTCGGTGTATTGCACCGTCCACCCGAGCGCCTTTGCCTGCGCGAGCGCGGAGCGGAAGGCGTAAGCCCGCCACCCGCTCCAGCCAAACATGGCGACGATGAGGACGATGAGCCAGCGGTTGAAGTGCCACTTGCGGCGCGGCGGTGGTGTGTCGGTGGTCATGTGCGGGTTGTGGCGCGTCAATTTAGGTGGTTGGTGAGGGGAGCGCAATCTTCCGCGATGGGGCATGCAGAGTGACGGACGGTTTGCCGGGGTCGAGGGTTTCCCGGCGTCGAGTGACATAAATAAGTC
Organism: Verrucomicrobiaceae bacterium; assembly: GCA_031374705.1. Taxonomy (GTDB): domain Bacteria; phylum Verrucomicrobiota; class Verrucomicrobiia; order Chthoniobacterales; family Chthoniobacteraceae; genus SXWH01. The sequence goes on from JANMGP010000183.1 coordinate 7,481, forward strand.
TGGCGAACCGCCCGCGCCCGGTCACTAATCCCGCCCTTTTCCAACCCATGCGAAATCTCATCCGCCATCTTTCCTGCGCACTCGCGCTCGTTTTATCCGTCGCTTCGCTGCGCGCAGACGACGCGCCGCTCTGGCTGAAGTATCCGGGGGGCGAGGGGCCGGGGAAAGGGAAGCATGTGGTGCTGATTGCGGCGGACCAGGAGTATCGCAGCGAGCAGTCGATGCCGATGATGGCGAAGATTCTGAGTACGCATCATGGGTTTGATTGCACGGTGCTTTTTGCGGTGGATGAGAAGGGGGAGGTGGACCCGACGATGCCGGTGTATCCGGAGAAGGGGCAGAAGCTGCGGGAGCATCACATCCCCGGTCTGGAGCAGCTCGCATCGGCGGACCTGGTGGTCTTTTTCCCGCGCCTGCTGACGCTGCCGATGGCGGAGCGGGAGCTGATTGTGAAGTATGTGGATTCGGGGAAGCCGATGATTTCGCTGCGGACGGGGAATCACGGCTTTCAGGCGGCGCTGCCATATAAGATCAACGGCAAGCAGGTGCGCTGGGGCGAGGATGTGCTGGGCGGTTCGTTCATGGGGCATCACGGGCGGTATCACGCGGACTCGACGCGGGGGAATATCGTTCCGGAGCAGAAGGACCATCCGATTTTGATCGGGGTGAGCGATATCTGGGGGGACTCGGATGTTTACCGGACTTACAAGGAGGGCGGAAGTCTGCCGGAGGGCTGCACGGCGCTGGTGTGGGGACAGCCGCTGATGGGCCGCAAGCAGACGGATGAGCCGAATCCGAAGCTGGAGCCGCTGCCGGTGGCGTGGTTCAAGAACTGGGAGACGAGCGAGGGGAAGAAGGCGCGCGTTTTTCAATCGACGATGGGGAGCGGGACGGACCTGCGAAACCCCGGCTTGCGGCGTCTGGTCATCAACGCGGCGTATTGGTGCATGGGGATGGAGGCGGCCATCACGCCGACGCGGAGCGTGGAGTTTGTGGGGACGTATGCGCCGCTGGAAAGCGGGTTTGATTACAAGAAAATCGGCGTGGTGGCGAAGCCGGTGTCGGCTTACAAATAGAGCCAGTCATGCGAAACATTTCCTTCGAGCGGATCCCCTCTTCAACAGAACCGGGCCTTTTGCCGGACCTTCGCGCGTGCCGCGGGTCGAGGGCACTCGCAGGCGGTCGCTAAGCAACGATTCGGGCCTTTGAAAGACGTTCTCAAGAAAATACCCGGCGTGCCGTGGCTCATCCGAAAGGGGCGGGCGATGGGTGCGCAGAAACACAGCGAATGGCTCTATATCCACGACGTCGTCCGCTGGCTTTACCGCCCGGAATTGCGCAGGCAGATGCCGTTTCTTCACCGGCTGTTCGGCCTTTATGCCAGGGCGCAGAGCGGCTGGTGGGACGGCCCGATCATCGGCGGCGAGCGCTTGATGAAAACCGTCATGTGGCTGAGCGACCGGCTGCGGCTCGCGGACTCGACCATGCTGGACCTCGGCGAGCACAAGGTCTTTCTAAACCTCCGCGACCCGCTGATGCTCACGGTCCCAAACCAGATCCTCAATGATCGGCCGGAGAAGCGGCTGATGAGCTGGTATCTCGCCGAGGGCGACACGTTCCTCGACGTCGGGGCGAACCACGGATGTTTCTCCGTTCTCGCGAGCAGGCAGCTCGGGAAAACCGGCCGCATCATAGCCGTCGAGCCACAGCCGAAAATCGCAGCGCTGGCGGAGGCGTCCCTCAAATTGAACGCCGAATGCGAGTTCAAGGTATTGCGGTGTGCCTGCGGGGAAACCGACGGGGAGATCGAATTCTTCGTGCCGGACTGGAGTTCGGGTTCGGCCGGGGTGTTTGCGGGTTTTTCCGCCACCGCGCCGCACCACAAGTTCAAAGTCCCGCTGAAGCGATTTGAGGACATGGTCGATTGGAGGAAGCTTCCCGGCAAAATACTGCTCAAAATCGACGTGGAAGGCAGCGAATTGTTCTTCCTCCGCGGAGCGAGCACGATGCTCCGCGAGCGTCGCCCGCACATCCTGCTCGAGCTCAACCCAAAGTCCGCCGAGGCAGCCGGCCAGACAGTGGAGGCGACACTGGAACTGCTCAGGAGCCTCGGCTACACGCGCTACGCCGAAATGAAATTCCCATTTGAGTTCCAGTCGCTCGACCAGATCGATACCGCGCAGGAGCGAAACATCCTGCTCGCCCCGTAGCGCCGGTCCGGAAGGCGCTCGCAAACAATGCCACTTTTTCCGCGATGCGGAGTTGCCGCTGCGTCGTGTGCTGCTAATGTGCGCGTCGCAACTATGAGAACATCCAATCCCGCACTCAACGAAAACACTTTTACGGACGCTGTGGTCGTCGGCGAGCAGCGCATGACAATTCAAGGCGCAGTCAATAAGACGGCGACCCTGCTCATGCTGGTGATGATTACCGCAATCTATTCCTGGCAGAAGTTCGGCACCAATCCGGCCGGAGCATGGCCGTTCGTCATTGGCGGGGCGATTGGCGGATTCATCGTCGGTCTGGTGACCACGTTTAAAAAGGAATGGGCACCGGTGACTGCGCCGATTTATGCGCTGTGCGAAGGGCTCTTCATCGGCGGCATCTCCGCTGTTTATGAGGCGAAGTTCCAAGGCATCGTCCTGCAAGCGGGAATGCTCACGTTCGGGACGCTGTTCGCGCTGCTGGCCGCATACCGCACCGGGTGGATTCGCGCCACGGAGAACTTCAAGCTCGGCGTCGTCGCGGCGACGGGCGGCATCTGCATCATGTATCTCGTGAGCTGGGTGCTCAGCATGTTTAATGTCAACATGTCGTTTATGCACGGCAGCGGACTTCTGAGCATCGGCATCAGCGCGTTTGTCGTGGTGATTGCGGCGCTGAATCTCGTGCTCGATTTCGACTTTATCGAAGAGGGGGCCAAGCTCGGCGCGCCAAAGTATCTCGAATGGTACGCAGCATTCGGCCTGCTCGTCACGATTGTCTGGCTTTACATCGAGATTCTCAGGCTTCTCGCGAAACTGTCGTCGCGCCGCGATTAGTGGCTCGCGCAGGGTGCGTGACCGTTACTTCCCGAGCCTCGCACGGAGCTTGCCGGCCACGTCCGCACGGAAGCGGTCGATGGCACTGGTGACGTAATCGACGATGTCGAGTGTGTCGTCTTGGGCAAGGGGCGTGAGGTCCACGGCGAAGGCGAGTGCATCGCTCGCGTCGGTGGTATGGCTGGAGAAAAACGTGGCGTTGGCGCGGCGGCGGCCGAGCACGGCGAGGTCGTATCGCTTTCCGCCTGCGATCTGGCTGTCGAAAATTCCGTTCACTGCGGCGGCGAGATTGTCGTGACCGCTCACATCGTGGACGATTTTCTCGTCGTCGTTCATCCAATCGAGGGCCCGCCAAACTTCGCAGCCATGGACTACAGAGGGGCGTTCTTCGCGCGGAAGATCACGAATGGCCTGCAATAGCGGAATGACCACAGCGATGTGCGTGTCGTGCTTGTCTGCGGGATTGTGCGTGTAAACGACGCGCGGCTTCGACGCGTTCAGGATGGCCCGCAAGTCTTCGCGAAGCCTCGGGTCGGCGGGATCTTTCGCCACGCGGCTCGGGTAATCGAGCTGGAGCATCGCGCTGTACCGGCCCACGATCGCGGCCTGTTTTTGCTCGTCGCGACGGACGGCCATCATCTCGTCATCGGTGAATCTCGAGTAGTCTCCGATGCGCGAGCTGCCCGCACCATTCGTGCAGGTCACACCGCCGAACCACTGGTCCGCACTGTGAAAACACTCGATGATTCCGCGAAACGCCATGAACTCCAAATCGTCCTGATGTGCGCCAACGGCGAGGTGCGTGACACGACCGAGCGCGTCGGCGAGCGGACGGCCATCGGGAATGAAAATATCGGCTGCAGGATTATGAAGTTTCATGACGAGTGCGGCAGGAAGAAAGGCGTCAGGCGGCGGTGGTGTCGAGCTTCAAGACGCACGGAGAGAGCCGGAGGTATTCAGTACGTCAGTAGGTCAGTCGCGGTGGAACTGCGAGGCCGGCCGCGCGACTTACTACCGACCCACTGACCGACTGACCCACTGACCTACCGACTCACCCCGCCCAACTTTTTCACCACACCCTGCACGCCCCGAACGCGCTTCCGGAAATCGCGCACTTCCCCTCGCGCCTCAAAGCCTTTATGCTCCGCTTCTTTTTCCATTTATGGCCATTACTTTCGCAACCCGTTTCAATGCAGACGTCCTTGATGACGCCTATGCCCGCTGGCAGCGCGACCCGCTTTCCGTGGAGCCTTCGTTCGCCGCTTTTTTCGAGGGGTTTGAGCTTGGCTCCATCCAGCCGGCGAAGAAAAACGGTGCTTCGGCAGGAGGCACCGCAGCCGTGGACAACGGGCTCCAGACCCGCGTGGACGGGCTTGTTTACAGCTATCGCACGCTGGGGCATCTGAATGCGTGGACCAATCCGCTTCAGGAGACTCCGCCGGATCATTCGCTACTGACGTTGCGTGAGTTGGGCTTTGAGGACAAGGACCTCGACCTCACGGTTTCGTCGAAATTTTTCCTCGGCGGACAGTCGATGAAACTGCGCGAGATGATCGCGAAATTTCGCGCGATTTACTCGGGCGAGATCGGCTTTGAATACATGCACATCCAGAATCCGCGCGTTCGGAACTGGCTGCGCGAACGGATCGAAGGCCGCGGTTCATGGACGCTCGACGCGCAGACGCAGAAGCGCATGTTGCGCCATTTGGTGAAGGTGGAGGCTTTCGAGCAGTTTCTGCATACCCGTTTCCTCGGGGTGAAACGTTTCAGCATCGAGGGTGGCGAGGCGCTCATCTCGGCGCTGGATGGCGTGCTGGAAAACTGTCCGCACTTTGGCGTGGAGGAGATTTGCATGGGAATGGCGCACCGCGGGCGCCTGGCCGTGATTGTCGAATTCCTGAAGAAGCCTTACGCAATGATGTTCAAGGAATTCGATCCGAATTACATCCCGGATTCGGTGTTTGGCGACGGCGATGTGAAGTATCACCTCGGCTACAAGCAGGAGCGCGTGATCCAGCCCAGCGGTGCAAAGGTGGAAGTGCGTCTGGCGGCCAACCCCAGCCATCTCGAAGCGGTGAATCCGGTGGTGATGGGCACGACGCGTGCGCGCCAGCGCATCCGAGGCGACGCGACGGAGCGCTCGAAAGTCGTGCCGATTTTGATCCACGGTGACGCGGCGTTCGCCGGTCAGGGGATTGTGGCGGAGGTGCTGAATATGTCGCAGCTCCAGGGCTATCGCGTGGGGGGCACGATCCATATCGTGACGAACAACCAAATCGGCTTTACGACGCTGCCCGCGGATGCGCGGAGCACGGAGTACTGCACGGATGTGGCGAAGATGATCGAGGCCCCCGTCTTTCATGTAAACGGAGATGATCCAGCGGCGGTCCGTTTTTGCGCCGAGCTGGCGTTTGAGTTCCGCCAGCAGTTCAAGCGCGACGTCGTGATCGACATCGTCTGCTACCGGCGGCACGGGCACAACGAGACCGACGAGCCCGCTTTCACGCAGCCTGACATGTATCGGGAAATCGCGGCGCAGCCGACGACGGCGACCGTTTATCGGGACCGGCTCATCTCCGCGGGAGTGATCACCGCTGAGGAGGCTGCGGCGATGCGACAGGAAATCGCGGACCGCCACGAAATCGCGCTCGCAGAGGCGAAGAAAGCCGCCGAGGCGAAAAAATCGGGCAAGGCGAAAAAGGAGGCGAAATTTGCCGACAGCACCGCAGTGATTCAGCCTCCCTATTCGCACGATCCGGTGAAAACCGCAGTGAGCAAGGCGCGGCTGGCGGAGATTGTAAAAGGGCTCACCACGGTGCCTGCCGGGTTCAACGTCCTGCCGAAACTAAAGCGCGGCGTACTCGACAAAAGGGCGGCGATTTTTGCGAAGGGTGAGGGCTTTGACTGGGCGTTTGCGGAATCGCTAGCGTGGGGCAGTCTGCTCGTCGAGGGGACGCCGGTCCGGCTGAGCGGGCAGGATTGCCGTCGCGGGACCTTTAGCCAGCGCCACGCGGTGGTGTATGATGAGAAGACGCGCGACCGTTATTTTCCGCTGCAAAATCTTTCGCCCGATCAGGCGCGACTCTGCATTTACAACTCGCTCCTCAGCGAGGCGGCCGTGCTCGGTTTTGACTACGGCTATTCGCTCAACTACCCGGAGTTGCTCTGCCAGTGGGAGGCGCAATTCGGCGATTTCGTGAACGGCGCGCAAGTGATCATCGATCAGTTTATCGCCAGCGCGGAGAGCAAATGGCAGCGACCCAGCGGCATCGTTCTATTGCTTCCGCACGGATACGAAGGCCAGGGGCCGGAGCACAGCAGCGCCCGGCTTGAGCGCTTTCTCCAGCTTTGCGCGGAGGACAATATCCAGGTGGCAAACCTCACGTCGCCGGCGCAGTATTTTCACATCCTGCGCCGGCAGATGAAGCGCAAGTTTCGCAAGCCGCTCGTCATCATGACGCCCAAATCCATGCTGCGTCTCGACGCCGCGGGCTCGAAGATCGAGGACTTTACGGATGACACCTTCCACGAGGTCCTGGACGACCCGACTTCCGCGAAGAAGGCCGTCGCGGAGCGTGTCAAACGCGTCATCGTCTGCTGCGGCAAGGTGTACTACGACCTGGTGAATTTCCGGACGGAGCAGTCCATTCACGACACCGCCATCGTCCGAATTGAGCAACTCTACCCGTTGAACGAAAAGGCGCTCGCGAAGATCTGCGGGCGCTATCCGAACGCAGCGAAATGGGTGTGGTGCCAGGAGGAGCCGCAAAACATGGGTGCATGGACTTTCATTCACCCGCGCCTCCGTGTCGTGCTTGATTCCATCGGCAACAAGCGTCGCCTCCTCTACGCCGGCCGCGATGAAGGCGCGAGCACAGCGGTGGGTTCCAAGGCCATCAGCGATATCGAGCAAAAGCAGTTCATCACGGCGGCCTACAGTTTGTGAGTATCGCAGTTGCTGCTCCGTAAAATTGCGGGTGGTGGCAGGTTTTGAGGGAAAACCGGAATGTCGCGGCTAAGAAACGGCGCGATGTCCGGTCTCTGCCTCTGCAACTTCTCACCAATCCATGAATCGCATTCTTACCCTAGCCATCGCCTGCTTCGCGGGCGTCTCATTTGCAGCTGAAAAAAAACGCGTCGTCGTCTGCACAGTCACGACCGGCTTCCGGCATTCATCCATTCCCTACGCGGAAAAAACCATTGAAAAGCTGGGTGCAGAAAGCGGGCTTTACGAAGTCGTCGGCTGGGCACGGCAGCCCGATGCGCAAGTCCCTAAAAAGCCTGAGAAACCCAAGGCACCGAAGCCGCTCGACGCAAATGCCGACGACAAGGCCAAGGCGAAATTTGAAGAGGAAACGAAGAAATTCGCAGAGGCCGAAGCAAAGTTCGCCGCAGAAATGGCAAAATGGACCGCCGAGCAGGACGCCGCGGTGAAGGCGGGGCAGGCCAGTCGCGACGACCAGATGAAGGCCAGCATGGCGCTCCTCTCTCCTGAGAGCCTCAAAGCCAACAAAGTGGACCTCGTGATTTTCGCAAACACCACCGGCGACCTCCCTCTGCCGGACCGCGACGGGTTCATCAAATGGATCGAAGCCGGCGGTAATTTCGCGGCAATGCATAGTGGTGGCGATACGTTCCACGGCTTCAAGGGCTATCTGGAAATGCTCCAGTGCGAATTTAAGACACACGGTCCGCAGGTTTCAGCAGACCTGATCGCTGGTGACACATCGCATCCGGCCAATGGAGGCATCGGCGAAAAATGGAACCTCGCGCTGGAGGAAATGTATGAGTTTAAAGACGGCAGCCATGATCGGGAGAAGATCCGCGCCCTTTGGTATCTCCGTCATCATCCGGTGAAGAAGGACGAGGCCGGCTACAACCCGGTGAGCTGGTGCCGCAATGCCGGCAAAGGACACGTGTTTTATACAAGCCTCGGGCATCGTGAAGACCTCTGGAGCGACGATCCGGCGATGCCGGGGCGCAAGAATTCCGTGGAAGTCAGCAAGCAATATCAGGCGCATATTCTCGGCGGCATCAAGTGGGCGCTCGGACTTGCCCCCGGTGAAGTGAAGCCGAATCCCGAAGTCAAATAGCGCATGAGCGCCCGGGAGATTTTTGGGCTGATCGTCCGTGCCGCCGGGCTCTGGCTGATACTGGAATTCATCCAGGCGCTCCCGCTGATCGTGACCACGCTCCTTGATGTGCTTTGGGAACTGCTAAAGCTGAACATCGGAATCTTTCTCAAAGGCCTCTTCCAAATCTCGCCCGTGCTGCTGAAGCCGATTGTCGGTTTCTACTGCCTCAAAGGCGCTCCGCATTTGCTCCGCATCGCATATCCTTCCGAAACCAATCCAACCAAATAGAACCATGAAATACACCACTGCATTCGCACTCGCAATCACCGCCACCGCAGCCTTCGCCGCGGATGACGAAAAGGACTTCAAGCCTCTCTTCAACGGCAAGGATACCGCCGGCTGGCATCTGCGGAATCCCGGCGGTCACAACTCGTGGACCGTTGATGGCGGCGTGCTCAAGAACACTGTGAGGACGGGCGAGCATGGCACCGATCTTGTTAGCGACGCGAAGTTTTGGAACTTCACCGTCCGCTACGAATATCAGGTGCCCGATGGGTCAAACTCCGGCTTCTACCTTCGCGGACGCCACGAGATTCAAATCTTCGGCGACTACGCGAGCGGAAAGCCGTCGAAATCCGGGAACGGAGCGATCTACAACCTGAAGGAGCCGTCCGAGTTTGCCAGCAAGCCCGCGGGCGAATGGCAGACGGTCGAGGCAACGATGATCAACAACGTGATTACCGTCATCCTGAACGGCAAGAAAATCCACGACGGCGTGGAAAGCAACGCCGGCACGGGTTCGCAACTCGACGACAAAGTAAAGGAGCCGGGCGCATTCTTTTTACAAGGCGACCACGGAACGGTTTTGTTCCGGAACATCCGTATCAAGGAACTGCCAAAGATCGAGGCGAAGTAGGAGCCCTGTACGCGGGAATCATTCGCCAAGGGAGGGCGGCTTTGTCCCGGCGGTGCCGAGGACCGGGGAAAGCCACTGCGGCGCGGGAGGGGCGGTATCCGACGCTAAACGTGCGAGCCATTCCTGGTCGGTGAGCCGCGTGGAGTTGACGAACTCGCGATATGGAAGCACCGCGCCGCGGCAGATGACGTCGCGCCCCTGCCACGGATAGCGCACGTAAATCGCGGGCGGGCGGGCGACCCCGACGTGGAGGAAGCCGTCTTGAGCAGAGAAAACGTCCGCCACACGTGGAGCATCGTCGCGCGGTGATTCCCAGGAATTACCTTCGTAAAACATCAGCCAGCCGAGGTGCGGACCATACTCGCGAAGGAACTTCGATTCACGCTCATCGAAGGCTACTCCTCGAAGTTGCTTGTGCGCGAGAACTTCGAGGGTGTGACACGTGCGCTCGAGTTCGCGCCAGCGTTTGCTGACGCGGTCGTTCGCTTTTGCGATACCGCTTGCGGTCACTTCAGCGCGCGCGGGATCCCGGAGCGCACCGAGCAGCGACTTGAGCTGCCGCGCAACTTGTCCGGGATCGTGCGGGTAATCGCCCGTCAACTGCGGGCCACCTTTCAGTGTGCGGATCAGAGGGACGATAGGGCCGAGGACTTCGTCGAACTTGCGGGCTTCCGCAGCCTCCTTTGCTTCGTCGTATTCCGGTGCCGGAGCATCAGGATTCTTCTCTCGCCGTTTCTCGTCTTTCTCTTCTCGCAAGCGATCGCTCTCCAATTTCGCGAGGAACGGAAGCGCGCGTTCGATGACGGCGGCGAGCTCGGCGGGAGGAAGGCCGGTGGCGCGTTTTTGATAGAGATCGGATGCGCGTGCGACGACCTGGCCCATCCTCGCGAAGAATTCCGGTGACGGTTCTACGAAGCCAGGGAGTTCATCGTCGATGCCGGCGTAAGACTTGTTCTCCTTTGCTTGCAGAACGAACGTGTGGCGCATTTGCGCCCAGCCGGCGAGCGAGGTGTTGATGCTTTTTGCCTCCCACGCAGCCGACTTCATGAATGGCGGTGCGTCCTTGTCCGGCGGCGCAAACAACGCCGCGAGCGCATTCAGATAATCATGGTAAAGTGATACGCCGGGGCGGACGAGAGGACGGTATTCGCCGAGCAATGCGACGGGATATTTCTCCGCCGCCAGCAATGTCTCCGCGTGCTTTGACCCGAGCAGCGCGGAAACTTCGAGCCCGGAAGGAAACTTCCGTGCCGTTGTGCGCGGGTCCGTGCTGCGCTGAAAGAGCACCGCGTCCGGCAGCCGATATGCCGACAGAACGCGGTAGTTGCGCTCGCTCACAGCCAGCGAGTCCGACGGCGCAAAGCGAAGCTGATCATTGATCGCAGGCAGATCGCGATCCGCGCGTGCGTCGTCAATGGCGCGCAGCACGTCCCAATCATCCGCTTCGCCGATGAGCTCACGATAGGCGCGTAGAACATCGTGCTCGCTCTCTTCTTCCGCGTACCGGTCAGGGTGCCAGCCGTGTGAAAGTGTTCGTGCGATTGATTTGATCGCCCGCATTTCCACCGAGTTTGCTGCCCGGAACGGCACCGCTTGCAGCCAGCTCACTGCCCGGAAATATCGCCCGAGCGATACTGTCCGGGTGTAAAATCCGCGGGGCCGAAATCGGGAATAGTCAAAGCCGAGAAAATCCGCGCCGCCGGAAATCCACGCCGGTCGATGAACGCCCTCCGCGATTTCGATGCGCTTCACTTCGGAGGCAATGTCGCGCGCAAGATCACCAGACAGGCCCGGCGTTTCGCGTCCGAGAAGGCGGAGCGCTGTTCCGAGAACGAGTCGGGCGTGCTTTAGTGCTTCAGCGTCTTGTTTTTCAGGAGCGCGATTTTCCTCCTCCGCTCCCGGCATCGGCGGCGGTTGGCGTCCGAGTCGCTGCCACATCGTGGAAAGCAGCGGAGCCAATCGCGCTGATTGGGCGGTCTCCATTTCCACCACGCTCTCTTCAAAAATCACATGGAATGCGTTGAGCAGCGAATCCGTCGTCACGAACACCGGGACACTGCTGAATACATAGGGAGAGAAGATCTGCCGATAACTTTGCTGCGTGATCAAGACACCCTGCTCTCGAAACTTCGCCTGATCCGCCTCCGGCCACCCGGCGACTACTTTTGCGATTTGCTCATCTCCTTTCTTGTCCAGCGATTCGCGCCACTTCCGTGACTGCGTGTCCTCCGGATTTTGCGCGAGAGCAAACACGGTCGCGAGAGTGAACAGAGCGAGAAACTTCGTCATGTCGTCGAAATTAGCCGCCCCAGCACGGGAGGGCAACAACCCGGGGCTGTTCCACCGTTTTTTTCCCGTCTGCGTGCAGCACGCTGCGAGAGTGAATTCCATCGTTCGGTGTCCGGGTCTCCGGCATTGCCCTTCCAAAAATGAACAATCCATTCAGTTGCCAAGCGCGGCCTTCCCGGTGCAAATGTAAGTGGTGACAGCTTCCTTACCGAGTCCTCGTGACGCTTCCGCCGCTTCGGCGCACAAACTGTTTTCGCTGCGGCGGACTGCGGCGATTGCGGGCAACACTCTGCGCGATCTCATCCGGCAGAAGGTGTTCTATTTCATGATTGTCTTCGCGATCATCCTCATCGGGATGTCGCTCTTCCTCGTATCGGTTTCCTTTAAGGGCCAGCTTCAGACGCTCATGGATGTTTCGCTCGGTGCGATGTCGGTTTTCAGCATGTTTCTCGCAGTGCTTGCGACGGCCATGCTGCTGCCAAAGGACATGGAGGACCGTACGCTTTACACGATCCTCGCCAAGCCCGTGGCGCGCTTTGAATATCTCCTCGGAAAGCTGTGCGGCGTCGCGGCGATGCTCACCGTCGCGATGGTGCTGATGACGGCGTTTTTCTCCGCCATCCTCGGCATCTGGCAAGGCCGGGAGATGGACCGGATCCGCATGGAATACCCCGCCGAAGAAGCTGCGCAGGCGGAGGCGGCGGGAAAAATTCCGGCGGGAACAGCTGCCGACCTCAAACAGAAGCAGGCCTTGGAGATCAACAATTTGAAGGCGGCGACTTTCACCCCGACGCTCTTCGGCGGCATCGCGGTGATTTTGCTCCGCGCAATGATTATCGCCGGGCTCACGCTGATGGTCTCGGCATTCTCCACTTCATGGCTTTTTACAGTCATCGTGGCCTTCATGGTGGTCCTCATTGGATTTCTGGTACCCGTCGCGCGGGATGTGTGGCAGGGACAGGCGGGAATGGGCGCGGACCTGCCGGGATACCTTAAACTTTTCCTGATCGCGGTGACGGTCTTTTGTCCGGACATGCAGGTTTTTAACGTCGTGGACGACATCGCAGCCGGCTCTGTGGTGACGAGCCAGATGTTCATGCAGACGGCGGGCCTCGGCTTTGGCTACCTCGCTGTGTATATTTTTGCCGGCTATCTGTTCTTCGCTTGGAGGGAACTGTGAAAGGGCGCATCCTCGGTTTTCTGGTGTTATTTGCGTGGGGTGTTTTGAAGCTCCCGATCGAGACGCGCGTTTCGGCGGCGCAAAAAGAAAACCGTTTCGGCGGCTACAAGCTGACATCTACGCTCCGTCAGCAGGCAGGGCAGGCCGGTTTTCTTGCGACACTCGGTGGTCTGCGCGCGGCGGTGGCCGACCTTTTGTGGATTCGCGCCCACGTAGCGTGGCAGAATACGCAGTGGGGAAAAATGAAACTGCTCTTCGATGTCTGCACCTCCCTCCAGCCCCGGCGCGTGATGTTTTGGGACAATGCAGCCTGGCACATGGCCTGGAATGCGAGTGTTTACGCCATGAATGACAAGGCGCACGTTCCGGAGCAGGTCGAACGTTACCGCAACCAGCAACAGTATTTCAAATTGGGCGAGGATTACGTGCTCCGCGGCATTGAGAGCAACCCCGACTCGTGGGAACTTTTCCTACGCCTCGGCATGCTCTACCGGGACAAATTTCAGGATCGGATGAAAGCCGTGGCAGCCTACGAAGAGGCGGCCAAACGCCCCGGACGTCTCGATTACGTCCGGCGGGAGGCTGCCTATCTGCTGGCGGGAGTTCCGGGGCACGAAGCGGAGGCTTACAAAAAGCTCCGCAGCCTCTACGACGAGGGTGAAAAAGAGTGGCTCCCGACTTTGCTGAAGCAAATTCAGTTGCTCGAACGAAAATTAAAAATTCCCCAAGAGCAAAGAGTCGCTATACCAGCAGGAGACCGGCTCCCGCCGGAATGACGATGCGTATCGCCATCTTTGGAGACATCCACTCAAATTTAGAAGCACTTCAGGCAGTCCTCGCACATGCCGAAGCGAACCACTGTACTCATTACGTCTGCCTCGGCGACATCGTCGGGTATGCCGCCGATCCGAAGGCCTGCCTCGACATCGTTCGCGGGCTGGGCTGTCCGGTCGTAAAGGGTAATCACGATGAACTCGCGTGCATGGATACCAGTCCGGACAACGTGAGCCAGCTCGCGACGGAGGGCATCGCCCATACGCGAAAGCAACTGGAGCCCGACGATTTCGACTGGCTCGGGAACTTGAAATTCGTCCGGAATGTGCGCGATTTTACCGTCGTCCATGCCACGCTCGATACGCCGAGCCATTGGGGCTACGTGATGAACGCGCTCGATGCCGGAGCGAGTCTCAGTTACCAGCACACGCCGCTCTGTTTCTTCGGCCACACCCACGTGCCGCGCTACTACGTCCGCGAGGCGGGCGTCCGCAGTTTTGACGCCTGGGACAATATCAGCATCGAGACCGGGAAGAAATACTTCGTCAACGTGGGCAGCGTCGGTCAGCCGCGCGATGGGGATTGGCGCGCAGCCTACGCGATCTATCATCCCGCCGAGCACGATGTCGTATTGCACCGCGTGCCGTATGATCTCGAAACGGCCCAGCGAAAAATCGTTGATGCCGGCCTGCCGCAGAGGCTCGCGGACCGGCTCGGATACGGACGTTAGTCTGGCAGCGATGAGTCCCCGCATTTTCCATCTATGATCATCAAACCAAAAACCCGCGGCTTTATCTGCACCACATCGCACCCCGACGGTTGCACCGCGCACGTTCGCGAGCAGGTCGGCTACGTCCGCCAAAAAGGCCCAATAGCCGGAGCTCCGAAGCGCGTGCTCGTGATCGGCGCCAGCACAGGCTACGGCCTCGCAAGCCGCATTGTACCGGCATTCGCGGGCGGCGCAGCGACGGTGGGCGTGTTCTTTGAAAAAGAAGGCGAGCCCGACCGCACGGCCAGCGCCGGCTGGTATAATTCGGTCGCTTTTGAACGCGAAGCGAAGGCTGCCGGGCTCTATGCAAAGAGCGTGAATGGCGACGCGTTTTCCGACCCCATCAAGCAGCAGGTCATCGACATCATCAAGGCCGACCTTGGTCAGGTTGACGCCGTGATTTACTCGCTCGCCAGCCCGCGGCGCACACATCCGAAGACCGGCGTCGTTTACAAAAGCTGCCTGAAACCCACCGGCGGCGCTTACGTAAACAAGACCGTCGATACCGAAAAAGGCACGGTCGGCGAAGTGAACATCCAGCCCGCCACCGACGAGGAAATCGCGGACACCGTGGCAGTCATGGGCGGTGAGGATTGGGAAATGTGGATCGACGCGCTCGATGCCGCAGGCGTTCTGGCGAATGGCGTGGTCACGCTCGCCTACAGCTACATCGGACCGGAGATGACGTGGGCGATTTATCGCAACGGCACCATCGGACGCGCGAAGGAGCACCTTGAAGAAACCGCCGACCGCATTTCCGCAAAACTCGCGGCGCGCGAAGGCACCGCATGGGTGAGCGTGAACAAGGCGCTCGTGACGCAGGCCAGCAGCGCCATCCCGGTCGTTCCGCTTTATATCGCGCTCCTCTACAAAGTGATGAAGGCGAAGGGCACGCACGAGGGCTGCATCGAGCAGATCTACCGGCTTTTTTCCGAGCGGCTCGCACCCGGTGCACATCCGCAGCCGGACGACGACGGTCGCATCCGGATCGATGACTGGGAGATGGCTCCGGACGTGCAGGCCGAGGTTGCGAAACTCTGGGAAAACGTCAGCACGGAAAACCTCGCCTCCACCAGCGACATCGTGGGTTATCGCGCGGAATTCCTGAAGCTTTTCGGCTTTGGACTGCCCAGTGTGGACTATGAGGCCGAGGCCAATCCGGAACAGCCGATGCCGAGCGCGCAGCCGGCATGATTCGGCTGCTGAGCACTGATTTCGACGGCACGCTCGTGAATCATGAAACCCGGCCCGCAGTGGTGCCGGAGCTCTTTACAGCGCTTCGCGAAATGCGACAGAACGGCGTCCAGTGGGCCGTTAATACGGGACGTTCGCTCTGGCACGCGGAGGAAGGACTGCGGAACGAATTTCGCTTCCCCATTGAGCCGGACTTCATGCTCGTCGAGGAGCGCGACATTTACCGCCGGACGCGCAATGGAGGATGGGAGCCGCTGGGCGACTGGAATGGCCGCGCGGCCCGCGATACTCAGGAGCTTTTCCAGCTCGCCGCGCCGCTTTTTGCCGAAGTGCTGCTCTTTCTGGAGAGGATCCAAGGAGCGCAGGCGATCTACGACCGCGGACATTTCATCGGCTCGGTGACCAAGACGGGTGCCGACATGGACCGGTTGTGTGGATTCCTCGATCAGATTCGCGCCCGCCTGCCGATGTTCAATTATCAGCGCAACACGATCTACGTTCGCTTCTGTCACCACTCCTACAGCAAAGGAACAGCGCTTGGAGAACTTGCCCGGCATCTCGAGCTCGACCACACGCAGATCTTTGCCGCCGGCGACCATTTTAACGACCTGCCGATGCTCGATGGCGTTTACGCCAAACACGTCGCCTGTCCGGGAAATTCGTGCGACGAGGTGAAAAAACTCGTCCGCGCTGCGGGTGGATTCATCGCGCACGGTGCCGCCAGCGCAGGCGTGGTGGAGGCGCTCCGGCATTTCGGCGCGTGGCCGGTGAGGAAAGCTTGAGCCCGCGCCGGGGCAGGATATCTTCGCACCATGAAGAGTGCCTACGAACTTGCGATGGAGCGGCTGCAGAAGCAGGCGCCAACCAGTAAACTGACCGCCGCGAAAAAAGAGAAGATCTCCGATCTGGATGCTCTTTATAAAGCGAAACGCGCCGAGAAGGAGCTGTTCCTGAAAGGCGAAATCGCCAAGGCGCAGGCTGCCGGTGATTACGATTCCATCGACCAACTCCAGCAACAACTCGCGCGCGAACTCAAGCGGCTCGACGACGACTGCGAGGAGAAAAAAGAAAAGGTGCGCGCCAGCTAGCGGGCTCCTGCTAAGACCGCATCATTCCGGAGGGCTATCTTCTCTACTCCATCGGCATCGACCGGACGGACGATGATGGGAAGGTGAAAAGCTTCCTCGACGAAAAAGAAGGCCCGGACTGGCGCTGGTGGTCGCCGGAGCGTCTCATACCATCTGCCCGAAATAAAGAGACGCGACGACGGGCGAATGATGTGTTGCGGGTAGGGTGGGCATCCTGCCCGCCGCGCCGGGTATCCTACCCGGTGCTCGCAGAGTAGGACGGGCGTTCCTTCCGCGAAAGAATCGGTTTTCGACTTCGAATGATGCACTGCGCAGGATGCGCAGCGCTGCGGGCAGGATGCCCACCCTACCCGCCGCCCCGTCGCTCGGCTTAGGAGCGTCTGTTTATTTCGGGCAGTTGGTATCAAACAATAGCGCAGCGGGTTGTTCTGGTTTGGCAAAGTTCTGGCAAAGAAAACGCCCCGGCTGGGTGATGCCGGGGCGTCTGACGGGAACCGTTCTGTTTGGTTAAGCGCTCCTGGCGCGCCGCCGATCGTGCCTCAGAGTTTCGACTCGTATTCAACAAGGCGGGTGATGGCATCCAGGAAATCCTGGAAGGCCGCCGCCGGCAGCATGACTGTATCCCTGCGCCCACCGACATCCTCGGTGATCTTCAGGAAACGGCCGCGCTGGTTCTCTTTCAAGTCGAGGAAGAAAACCTTGCGATCAATCGTCACTTTTTCTGTGGCGATCGGTTCGCTCTGCATCCTCGGTCCGGAGTTATCGTGCATTTGTTCGTCTCTTGGTGTCATGACATTCCTCTTTGAGAGCGGCCCGATCCCATCGGGTTGCTCAGTCTAAGGGACTGCAAAGTAATCGCCCGATTTTACGGCGCAACTGGGAAGATGATATTTTTTTCGCAATATCGGTGGAGGCGCTGTGTGCACAGTGATGTCATGAATCCATTGCTCGACACCTGCCCGTGAGTTCTGAACACTCCAAAACATGTCACGGTTTATTGAGTCGGTTTTTGAGAAGCTGAAACGCCACCCAAAACGCATCGTGTTCCCTGAAGGAACGGAGCCAGTCGTCCTGAGGGCGGCCCGCGAGTTTTCGCGCCTGAAACTCGGCACCCCCATCCTTCTCGGGAAACGCTCCGAGGTGGAGGCCGCGGCGCGCGCTCAGGATGTGGATCTCGATCACATCGGCATCGTCGATCCGGAAACGTCGTCGGAGTTGGACCGATTCATCCCGCGCCTCGAAAAGCTGAAGCGCTACCGGGATCTCGGTCCGGCGCAGGCCCGGGAAATCCTCAGCAAGCCGAGCTATTTTGCATCGATGATGGTGCAGCATAATCTGGTGGACGGCCTCGTGGTCGGAGCCGGTCTCACGCCCGCGAGCACGCTGCGACCGCTCATCCAGCTCATCAAACCGCTGCCCGGCGAGACGATGATTTCGAGCTGCCAGATGCTCGATTTGAGCAACAAGCGCTACGGCGAACGCGGAGTCATTCTGTTCGCAGATTGCGCTGTCATCCCCGAGCCCACCGTCGAGCAGCTCGCCCGCATCGGCATCCAGACCGGACGTGTCTGCCGCCAGCTCACCGGCAACAAACCGCGCGTCGCATTCCTCAGCTTTTCCAACAAAGGTGGCTCGCAACTTCCATCGGTGCAAAAAGTCGCGGCTGCCGCCGCGCTCGCAAAACAGATGGCGCTCGACGATGGCCTGGAGATCGAGATCGACGGCGAAATGCAGGCCGACACAGCCCTCGTGCCCGACCTCGCCACGCTGAAAGCGACCGACAGCCTCGTGGCGGGAAAGGCGAACGTCCTGGTTTTCCCGGATCTCAACAGCGCCAACATCGCGAGCAAGCTCGTGAAATATCTCGCCGGTGCTGAGGTCTATGGCCAAATCCTCCTGGGCCTGTCGAAGCCCTGCGCTGACCTTTCCCGCGGCGCGACCGACGATGAAATCCTCGGTGTCGCCGCAACGATCGGACTTCAAGCCATCCGCTATCGCGAACTCTATCCGGAGCTGCCCTGAGCGGGAGTGAAATCCCGCCTTTCATCTGGCGGAACCCGTGCTACGAAAGAGTCGCCGGTATTAACAGAAAGCCACAAATCATCATGAGCAACCGTCACCCCATTCACGATAAATTGAAGAGCATCCCGCTATTTCACGACTTCAATGACGCGGAAGTTGAGGAATTCCTGAATCTGGCCGACCCGACGGCTTACCGCGCCGGGGAGATGATCGTCCGGCAGGACGATCCCGGAACGGGGATGTTCTACGTCGTCGAAGGGAAATGCCGGGTCGTGAGTCGCCGCGATGCAGACCTTGTGGAGCTGGATCAGCTTGGCCCTGGCGAGATTTTTGGAGAAGTCTCGATGTTCGATCACCAGCCCCGCAGCGCGGATGTGCAGGCGATGAGCGACTGTATCATGCTGAAAGTCAACGAAGGCGTGCTCCGTGCACTTGCGGCGTTCTTTCCCGGAGCAGCCTTCAAGTTCCTGCTCGGGATCGCACGGGAAATGGGCAACCGTCTGCGGCGCTCCAATGTCCGCTACGTGGATACGGTGCTCGCGCCGCGCGACACAAAGTAATCAGCGACGGCGGCGGCCCGACCAACTGCCGGATGTCGGCTGCTGCTTGCGATCTTGCGAGCCACGACCGAGCGAGCTCGGCGGCATCCCGGGTCCGCCTTGGCCGCCTTGTCCACCTTGTCCGCCTTGTCCGCTTTGAGCTTCCCTGCGTGGCTGTTGCTGCGCACGTGGCTGTTGGCGCGGCTGCTGTTGCCGCGGCTGCTGTTGCTGGCGCGGACGGTCCTCCTGCGAGCGCTCTTCGCGAGCGGGTCCGGAAGCCTGGTAGTCAAATCCCTCCGCGCGTTTCCGCACGATGCCGCGACCGATAAAACGCTCCAGCGTCTTCAGTGCCGCGTGGTCGCCGGGCGAGACAAAGCTCAGCGCGTCGCCAATCGCCTGGGCACGGCCGGTGCGGCCGATCCGGTGGACGTAATCTTCCGAGTGCATCGGGAAATCGTAGTTCACGACGTGCGAAATGCCGTCCACGTCGATGCCCCGCGCCGCGATGTCCGTGGCCACGAGAACGCGGACCTTGCCAGACTTGAAATCATTTAACGCGCGCAGACGCTGACTTTGCGAGCGGTTGGAGTGGAGCGTCGCGGTGGCGATGCGGCTTGCCTCGAGCTTCCTTGCGACGCGATCCGCGCCATGCTTTGTCCGGGTGAAAACGAGCACCATGTTCATTGCAGGATCGGCCAGCAGATGCGAAAGGAGCGACGGCTTGAGGTGTCCCGGTACCTCGTAAACAAACTGCGTCACCGTCTCCGCAGGATTTGATCGCCGTCCGATTTGCACCGTCTTTGGCGAGCGCTGGAACTCGTGGGTCAACTGCTCGATATCGCGCGACAACGTCGCCGAAAACATGAGCGTCTGCCGCTTCGCGGGCAGCGATTTCATGATCTTGCGAATCGAAGGAATGAAGCCCATGTCGAGCATCCGATCCGCTTCATCCAGCACAAGAAACTCGAGGTTGCGAAAGTCGCCGTGGCGTCCGCCCATCAGGTCCATCAGCCGTCCCGGAGTCGCGATGACGACATTGGCTCCGGCGCGTAGAGCCTGGATTTGAGGACGCTCGCTCACACCGCCGTATACGTTGGCGATGGTGATGGGCACATGTTTCGAGTAGGCGACGACATTCTCGTGGATCTGCACGACCAGCTCCCGCGTCGGGGCGAGGACGAGCACTTTCGAGCCCGTCCGGTTGGTTCCGCCAAAAGCCTCCGCCAGCTTCGCGAGGATGGGCAGCGTGAACGCCGCCGTCTTTCCGGTGCCGGTTTGCGCGATGCCGATCAAATCGTGACCTGCAAGAATCTGCGGAATGGCCGCCGCCTGAATGGGAGTCGGCTCGGTATAACCCGACTCTTTGATTGCTTTCAACAGACTGTCCCCGAGACCTAATTCACTAAATGGCATAGTCCGGTAGTATGGGGCCATTCCCGTGTGAGTCACGAAGCATCTTCTGAATCAACTCTGCGGCGGCCCTATGATCACATCGTGCAG
Organism: Verrucomicrobiaceae bacterium; assembly: GCA_031374705.1. Classification (GTDB taxonomy): domain Bacteria; phylum Verrucomicrobiota; class Verrucomicrobiia; order Chthoniobacterales; family Chthoniobacteraceae; genus SXWH01. The sequence goes on from JANMGP010000183.1 coordinate 27,868, forward strand.
CACTTCCGCAGCCTTTGCATTATTGTCGGCGACGAGGCTTGCGATGCTCACTCCTCCGTCGCGCCGGACGATGTGCATCGAGCGCAGGTCGATGCCCGCGTCCTTCAGCCGGACTGCCACTTTTGCCAGTGCGCCCGGTTTGTCCTCCAGCCGGATGAGCAGCGTGTCCTGCGTCAGCGCCTTGAATCCCGCATCCAGCAACAGCTTCAGCGCGTCCCCGTATCGATCCACCGTGAGCACGATCACTCCGTCGGCTCCGTGGGTCGCCACGTCGAAGTCCTCGATATTGACGCCGCCGGCGGCGAGCGCCTCGGTGATTGCAGCGAGCTGGCCGGGCTTGTTTGGCGCGAGGACGTTGAGTTGTTTCATGACGGGCCCGAGTTGACCACTTCCGCGCGCGTTCGCCAAGAAGTTCAATCAGGCGGGGCTTTTCAAATGCGAACGGCCTGCTTTCATTCCCGTCATGATCGAACCAGCACACATCGGTATCATCGGCGGCAGCGGACTCTACAAAATCGACGGACTCACCCACGTCACCGAGCATAAGATCGACACCCCGTTCGGCCATCCGTCCGACTCCATCATCAGCGGAGACCTTGGAGGGCGGCGCATTTTCTTCCTGCCCCGTCACGCCCGCGGGCACCGTGTTTTGCCCCACGAACTGCCGCATCGTGCGAACATCTGGGCGCTCCGGCTTCTCGGCGTGCGCTATGTGATTTGCGTCACGGCGGTCGGCTCGTTGCAGGAGCAATACGCGCCGCGGAACATCGTGCTGCCGTCCCAGTTTTTTGACCGCACTTCGCAGATTCACACCTTCTTTGGCGCTGGAATTGTGGCGCATGTCTCGTTTGCCGACCCCATCTCCCAGGGGCTCCAGCAAATCATCCACGAGGAAGGCGTCGCCGCCGGATACACGATGCACAAAGGCGGGACGTATGTGAACATGGACGGCCCGCAGTTCAGCACACGCGCCGAGAGCGAGATGAATCGCAAACTCGGCTTCGACGTGATCGGCATGACCAATCTCGCCGAGGTCAAACTCTGCCGCGAAGCGGAAATCGCCGTCGCCACGATGGCGATGATCACCGACTACGACTGCTGGAAGGTCGGGGAAGCGCCCGTCACCGCCGCCGCAGTAGTCGCGCACGTAATGGCGAATGCCGCAGCCGCGACAAAAATCATCGCCCGCGTCATCCCGCGCATCCCGAAGGATGCGAAGTGGCCCGAGCATCACGCGCTGGACAGCGCCATCATGACGGAACGCAAGCTATGGCCCGAGGAAACGGTGACGAAGCTGCACCCGATTCTCGCGCGGATTGTGGATTAGAGATTCGCGCGAATCATTGTAAAACGAACGACTCCTCCCGTGGAAAAGCAAAAGGACGCGAAGCCCTGAGACTTCGCGCCCTTTAAAAAACGGTTCGTTTTCCCCCGCTGCGATTACTTCAAGCTGAGCTTCTTCACGTAGTCGATGCAGAGCTTTGCATCCTCCACGTTGTTGTCCCAGTTGTATTCGTATTCGACCGAGATGGGCCCGTCGAAGCCCTGCGCTTTGAATTCCGCGAGGATGCCGGGGACATCGCTCACGCCGGTGCCCCACGTCACGTCGTGCCCGCTCGGGAGCGGTGCATGCAAATCCTTGAGATGGCTGGAAACGATGTGGCCTTTCAGGATGCGGATGCAATCGACCGGCTTCAGATTGCTGCGGACCCAATGGCCTGTATCAGCGCACGAGCCGATGCGCGGGTCGCGGTCCTTTACCACCGAGAGGATGTAATTCGGGTCCCACATTTTGTAGCCGGGATTGTTTGGCTGCATCGGGTGATCGTGGAAGCCGACCTTGATGTCGTATTCCTTCACCAGCTTCTCGAATGTATCGATCGCGTCCACCGATTCCGTGTTGATCACGCGGATGCCCATGAACTTCGCGAACTCAAACACCTTCCGGCTCTCCGCCTCATTCTTCGAGAGTCCCACGACCCCGTAGGCCACCGGCATCAGCCCGGCTTCTTTCGCCTTCGCGGCGACTTTCTCCCACACTTCCTTCGGCGCATTGTGGTCAAACTTCACGTTTGGCTCCTCTTTCGACAGCTTTTGGCCGGGGAAGAATTCGATCACCTTTGCGCCGGACTGCTTGGTCTTCTCGATGGCTTCGAAAACGCTGAACCTGTTGAAAGTGTAAGCCTGGCAGCCGACGGCGAATCCGTTGATCTTTACGGAATCGGGTAGAGGCTCTGCGGCAAACACGGGAAGTGCGACGATGGAAAGGACGAACGGAAGGAGTGGTTTCATAGTTTTTTAAATATGCGCGATATGTGCGCGGCGGGACAATTCCATAGTCGCAAAAACCTTAGCGGCGCGCGCAATATCCAGTCCGTGCCGAACGGGCATCTACAACCATGGAACTCCGCCACTTTCGCTACTACCAGGCCGTCGCCGAAGAGCTCAGCTTTTCCAAGGCCGCCCGCCGGCTCCACATCGCCCAGCCCGCCCTCAGCCGCGCCGTGAAGGAACTCGAGCAGCACCTCGGCGTCGTCCTCATGCTTCGCGATCGGCGAGGCGTTGCCCTTACCGAAGCGGGCGCGGTCCTTCTCCACGAAATCGGGCTGCTTCTCCAGCGCATCGATGAATCCATCCGCCGCGTCCAGCGCACCGCCGCCGGCGAGGAGGGCGAGCTCCGCGTCGGCTACATCGGCGCGCCCACGCAGGCATTTCTCGGGCGGCTCCTTGCGGAATTCCGCCGGCGCTACCCGCGCGTCACCGTCGTCCTCGAAGAACGCACGCCCGAGCGCGTCTGGGAAATGGTCGCCCGCGGTCGCCTCACCATCGGCCTCACGCGCCCCGTCATCGCCCAGCCCGCCCCCGGCCTCCACACCATGCTTCTCCGGCGCGAACCATTCCACGGCGTCTTCCCCGACGGGCACCCCATGGCGAAAAAGAACCTTCCGCTCGCCTGGCGGGAGCTCGCCTCCGAGCCGCTCATCATCCTCGCCCGGCGCGAAGGCGTCGGCCTCCACGACGGCATCCTCGCCGCGTGCCGCCGCGCCCGTTTCACCCCGAACCTCGTCCACACTCCCACCGTCATCAGCACCGTCCTCAGCTACGTCGAAGCCGGCGCCGGCATCGGCATCATCCCGGACAGCGTCGCCCAGCTTGGCGCGGACCGCCCGCTTGTCTTCCGCCCGCTCACCCCGGCAGCCAGCGTCGAGCTCGTCATGGTCTGGAACTCCGAGACCACCTCTCCGCCCGCCGAAGCCTTCCGTGCCCTCGTCGCCGGGTGGCAGAAAAGCGGGCGGCTTTTTCCGAAGTAGGAGGCGGGACACCTCCTCTACTTTGCCGTCTTCAGGGCAAAAGAAAACCGGCTGCACGGGCGTTTGCCTGTGCAGCCGGTTGGTGAGTTGCGGGCGGGCGGGCGGGAGTCTCTTTGCGAGTTCCTGCCGCGCCTGCCGGGCTTTTGCCCTTAGATGCCGAACTTCCGGCGCGCTCCGGCCACGGCCGTCAGCGCGAGGCCGAGCATCGCGATGGTCGAACCGCCGTCGGGAACGGAGTTGCTCCCATATAATCGCATCGATACATCGCCAACAGACGCTCCGGGAGTGACAAGGGAATTTAACGAGAAGACGTCACTCTTGCCATCTTGCGCCGAGTTGAGCCCTAACTGCGCGAGTTGTCCAAACACAGCGGGGGTGCCTCCACTCATGCCGATCCAATAGGTAGTATTAGCCAAAAGGCTGATCGGGGAGGTAAAATCGACATACTTTTGGCTTATGTAGTAAGCCGTCGAAGCTCCAGCTTTATTCACCGACGAGATTTTCTCTTGAAACTCCTGTAGGAGCGCACCTGCCGAGCCCGCGTTATCACTCCAAAGTTGGACGGTTACGGTCTCCCCCACAACACCCCAATTAACTCCGCTATATAGCCCCATCCCGTTAAGCGTTACATTAGTGCCAAACGAAAAGCTGTCTGCAAAATGTTGGGATCGTCTCTCATTTGAGTGGTCTCCAACAGGGCCAGGGAGCAATGCCGCGCCGGGGTAAGCGTCCGGGCTTCTATCCAGAAGCACCAATGCGCTAGCGTTAGCAGCCGACAAGACTGTCGCTATCGCCGCGAGGATAACTGTTTTTGTGAGTAGTTTCATTGTAGTTGGTTTGTTGGTTGAGGGAACTCCTCGGTTTTGAGGCTCGGCACCCCTTGAACACGAAGCATGCCACAATTGTTATTCCGGATCGGAAGCGTCTTTTATCAGAGAGAGAAATCTTTCAGCGGTTCGATTACAGGGCTTCGACATTTTGGAAAGTGTAAGGTTTACCGACACTTTTACTGGGAATCTTGCACTTTGGGCGGGGGTTTTCTGTTGGGTGGGTGAAACTGGGGGGATTTCGCGTGTTTTGGGGGCTTTTTGGGGGCTTTTTGGGGGCTTTTTGGGGGTGATTT
>JANMGP010000105.1:0-4991 GCA_031374705.1 Verrucomicrobiaceae bacterium
CCTGGGGGGGGTTGTAAAAATTGTGGCCCACCCCGGAGTGTAATACGGATGGGGGCGGGGTTTGGGGGGTTATTCTCCCCGCCGCGCCGGGTATCCTACCCGGTGCTTGGTGAGTAAGACGGACGTTCCTTCGCGAAAGAACCCGTCCGCTACTCAGAGCGTGCCGGGTAGAATACCCAGCACGGCGGGTAACATACCCGCCCTACCCCGCACTCGACTTTCCTGCTTTTGACCCACAATTTAATCACGCAGCAGCTCCGCGGGCGACTTGCCACAAGCGCGAGGTTGGGGCACTTTAATGGAAACTATGGGTGCAAACGCTTTAATTATCGGGACGGGCGGTGTGGGGAGCGTGGTGGGGCAGAAGTTGCACGGCTATGCGTCGTTTGACCGCATTTATCTGGGCGATGTGGATACGACTTATGCGCAGCGGCTGCATGAGCGGACGCCGAAGAGCCGGTTTGTCGTCGTGCCCATCAATGCGATGGACACTGCGGGGCTGGCGGCTTTTTTGAAGGAGCACGAGATCGCCGTGGTGATGAATGCGGCGACGTGGCAGGTGAATCACAGCGTGCTGGAAGCCTGCGCGCAGGCGGGTTCGCACTACATGGACATGGCGGCGGACATTTATTCGCCGCCGGGGGTGAAGCGTCCGGCGAAGAACAGCTACGAGGCGGAGATCGAGAAGTTCGACGCGAAGTTCAAGGAGCGCGGTCTGCTCGGGCTGCTGTGCATGGGCTGCGATCCAGGCGCGGTGAATGTGTTCGCACGCTGGGCGATGGACCGTCTGGATACGGCGGAGAGCATCCGCGTTCTGGATGCGGACAATGCGGACGTGAAGGGCTACCGGTTCGCTGTGTTGTTCAGCCCGGAGACGCTGTTCGAGGAACTCGGCGCCGTTCCTTATTACGTGAAGGACGGGCGGGTGATGTCGGGCAAGCCGCTGGAGACGGAGGTGGAGTGGCATCGTTTCCCGCCGCCGCTCGGGCTGATGAAAACTTACGCCGTGGCGCACGAGGAAGGTGTCTCGCTCGGGCTCTACAAGCCGTTTGTGGACAAGGGCGTCCGGCATTCTGTTTTCAAATACACGCTGAGCGACAAGGTCGTGCAGCTCGCGAAATCGCTGGCGCTGCTGGAGCTGGATTCTTGGAAGAAAATCAAGGTGGACGGCGTGGAAGTCTCGCCGGTGCGCGTGGCTTGCGCGAATCTGCCAAAGCCCGCGACGCTCGGCGCGACGGCCGATGGCTACAGCCTCGTGGGGACGGAAGTGCTCGGTCAAAAAGACGGGAAGCGTGTGGAGTATTTCGTCTATACGATGGACAGCCATCACGAGACTTACGAGCGATACGGCTACAGCCTCACCGTCGTGCAAACGGGAATCCCGCCCGCGCTGGCCGCCCGCCTTTTAATCGAAGGCAAAATCCCGGAGCGCGGCGTGATGATGCCGGAAGCGCTCGCGCCGGACGCGTTGATGGAGAATTTTTCGAAGGAAGGATTGCGGATTTACGTGGAGCGCCGCGAGGTCGCGGAAATGTGAATTCCGCGTTCCCTTGCAACGGCGGCTGGACATTTTGCGCGAGGTAGGGCTTTTTCAGGGAAATCGAACGCATGCCTCGACGCCTTCCAGTGCTATTTGTTGCCGCCAGCTTCCTGCTCTCAATCGTGCAGGGCGCTTCCGCGCAGGCTCCCGATCCGGGCCGCATCTTCATGAAAGACGGGCGGATCCTCACGCCCAAGGCGATGCGCAGGGCTGGTGACGACATCATGGCGACGTTCGAGCGCCAGCAAAAGAACGCGGACGGCTCTATCACGAATATTCCCGGCAGCGAGATCCAGTTGGGCATCAAGCTCGCGGAAATCGCGAAGCTGGATTTTATGAAACCACCGATCATCGACGCAGCGCCGAAGGCGATCGCCGAGGGGAAATCGGAGGCGTTGCTGAAAGCCCTCCAGCCCGAAGTGGACCGGTTCGCGACGTTCCGCGATGCGCCGGGGAGTTGGTGGGTGGATCTCGTGCCGATGCAGATTCAGGCGCTGCTTTCGCTGAAGCGCGACAAGGAAGCGCAGGACGCGGCGGATACCTTTGCGCGGCAGGCGGCGAATCCGGAGAATCAACGACTGACAAAGGCTTTCGCCGGCGTGGCGCGGACGAGGAAAGGGGAGCACAAGGCCGCGCTCGCCCTTTATGATGAGGCGCTGCAATCCGTTCGGCGGCACGACATGCTCGGCATGATCGCCGTGAACCGTGGCGACAGTCTTCTCGCCATCGCGGATGGCCTGAAAGCGGAAAACAAAACGCCCGAGTCGATCCTCTTCTACGAGCAGGCGCTGCTCAATTACACGCGCATCGCGGCGCTCTATCCCAGCCAGCGCGGCTACCTGCCGCAGGCAACTTATGGGGCCGCACGCGCCCATTTTGGCCTCGATGATTTCGACCGCTCCAAGCTGGCCATGAAGGAACTGAAAGAGGAGTTTCCGAGCACACCGGAGGCCGCCGCCTGCGATGAACTTCTGGTGAAAGTAGAAAAGCGTGAGAAGATCCTCGCACCGGCAGTGAACCCGGCCGGAGCGAAAAAAGAATAATTCAAGCCATGGCCGCAACCGCTACACCAAAGGTCGTAAAAGCCGCAAAGCCGAAGGCTGTTCCGAGAGGACCGCAGGGGCCGACGATCTGGCAAAAGATGATGACGCGGAAATTCCTGCTCATCTCCGCGCTGCTTCACGTCGTCTTTTTTATCGCTGCTGGCTACTTTATCGTGACGAAACAAACCGTTGGGCGGAAGAAGTTCATGCCGCCACCGGGCGGTGCCGAACAGGCGCGCGCCGGCGCGGAGCACAAGGTCTCGCTCGGCAGAAAGCAGAGCACGATGAGCGCGCCCGAACAGGCAAAGCGCGTGACCACGAATTCTGCTTTCGCAAAAGTAGCGCTGCCGGAAATGCCGGAGCTGCCCTCGGCGACGACGGAAGTTTTTGCGAACCGAGCCATCGGCATGGGCGGCGCAGGCAGTGCGTTTGGGGCCACCGGCACGCCGGGCGGCGGAAGCGGCGGCGGCGGAAGCGGCATCAATTTCTTCGGCCTGCGCACCAGAGCCCGGAACATTGTTCTGGTAGTGGACGTTTCCGATTCGATGGTCGATGGCGTGTCGAAAGACGGTAAGACCCAAAAGAGCGAGCGCACCTACGCCGGGCTCGAGCGCGAGGTCGGACGGCTCATCAACAGTCTCGATGGCACGATGCAGTTCGGCCTGGTTTGCTTCGCGGGTGACGTGGAGGTTTACAAACCGTCACTCACGCCCGTGAACGACGCGGACAAGAGCCGGGCGGTTCAATTTGTCCGGGAACACAGCCCGGCGTCCAAGCTGATGGCGGCGAAACGCGCCGTCGAGCGTGAGGCCGCAGGCTTCAAGCCCAGCGGGGCGGCCACCCCGGCATCCAAATTCAACCACGCCGGAACCCGGGCGGGCGCAGCTTTGGACCGCGCATTTGCGATGTCGCCGGACGCCATCCTTTTCGTGAGCGACGGCGTTCCGACGGATAAAATCGACAAAGCGCTCCTGGCGGAGATCGCAGAAAAGCAAAAACAACTTCCAAAACCAGCCATCATCAACGTCGTTGCATACCTTGCCGACAGTGGACAAAACTTCATGGAACAGCTCGCCAAGCAGAACCAAGGCAGCTTCCGGGAGATCGTTCCAGGGCAGTGGAGCTTCTAATTTCCATAAAACAATGGCTCGTTTCTTGCACCGCGATAACCGTATTTTGCAAAAAATACTCTAAAAGTCGGGTTGCTTCGCTATCCACTCCATGGCAATTGCATACTCAGTTTCGCAGAAAAAAAACTAACGTCTAAAAATTATGATTCCACAACGTCCCACAGATAAATTCCTTCGCGAGCACAGCCCGTCGATGGACGACATCATTTTCACCCGTCGCCAGTTCCTGACCCGCACCGGCATGGGCTTTGGCGCAATGAGCCTTGCCGCCCTCTTCGGAATTAATCCATTTGCCGAGGGGGCATCAGCGCTCGCGACTCCTGGAAAGAGCCTCAATCCGCTCCTTCCGAAACAGCCGCACTTCCCGGTCAAGGCGAAGCACGTCATCCATATCTTTGCTTCGGGTGCGCCGACGCAGGTCGATACTTTCGACCCAAAACCGGAACTCACGAAATACGACAACAAGACCATTCCTGGTCATGACGGACTCGCATACGGTTCGCCGTTCAAGTTCATCAAGGGCGGCAAATCCGGTCTCGAGATTTCCGAAGTGTTTCCGAAACTCGGCATGTTGGCCGACGACCTCGCCGTCATTCGTTCGCTCTGGACCGATGTTCCTGCGCACGAAGTTGCACAGCGCATGATGAACACCGGTTCGCTTCAGCTTCCGAAGCCATCCTTCGGATCGTGGACTGTGTACGGTCTCGGCACCGACAATCAGAACATGCCCGGCTTCATCACCATTGGTGGTCGTCCGGAATGGCGTCAGGCGTCCTTCCTGCCAGGCGTCTTCCAAGGCGTGAATGTAAACTACAGCCGCGGAATGAATCTGGACGATGTGATTCTGAACATTCGCAACCAGTTCAGCCCGCCGGAGCGCCAGGATCGCCAGCTCAAGCTCGTCGCAGAACTCAACAAGATGCACGCGAATGAACTCCAGAAAGACGCGCAACTTGAAGCCCGTATCGAGGCTTTCGAAATGGCGTTCAAGATGCAGAGCGAGGCGACCGACGCATTCGACGTCAGCAAGGAGCCCGAGAGCATTCAGGAAATGTATGGCAAGACCGACATGGGTTCGAAGCTACTTGTCGCACGTCGTCTCGTGGAGCGAGGCGTCCGTTTCGTTCAGGTGGAACACGGCGGATGGGACATGCACGGCAATCTCGAAGCGTCGCTGCCTCGCACGGCTGGCGCAATCGACGGTCCTGCCGCAGCACTCATCAACGACCTTCGTCAGCGTGGTCTCCTCGACCAGACGCTCATCATCTGGGGCGGCGA
>JANMGP010000205.1:0-12947 GCA_031374705.1 Verrucomicrobiaceae bacterium
GCCGGGGAAGACGTACGCGTTCCGTGTGCGGGTGCTCGGGCCGAAGGAACTGATGGGGCCGTGGAGCGATGAGGCGGTGAAGATGTCGCCTTAATCGACCCCGAAACAAGGCCTCGCGTAGTGTCGCGAATCCACCGTCCGCGCCGGGATGGCTCCGCTTTTCCAAATGCACTAAGTTACTACGCGAGGCCGTCACCTTGGTTGCGTAAAATCTGACTCCTATGACTGACTATGCCATACGACCCAACATACCCAGCCGACGGTATCCTTATCCGCGCTGTAGAGATGCGGAATCAGCTTAATGCGCTCAACGACCGCCTCACCGCGCTGGAGGCGGCCCTCGCCAACACCGCGCTCAACCCGAACCTCAGCCAACTGAGCATCGCGCTGAGCGAACCGCCCGCGCGGGCGGAAGTGCAGCAGATGCTGGATTTTCTGAATACGCTGCTCAATCAGATCACGCGGGTGTAAATTCGCGCTTTCATCTCCCCCAGCGTCGATGGCCGGACGCAGTGACAAACAAATTGCCTCCCGCGGAATTCTCGTGTCCGATTTCTAATCGCTCATGACTCCGCTCAACCTGCCGACGGGCTACCATCGCATCAAGATCGTCAATAGCTTCCACGAGCTAGTCTCCACACCGTTTGGCGAGGGCATTAATGCAATGTGCTGGCAACGGACACTGAACGGTGATTTCCGGGAAGTCGTGGAGCAGCTTGTCGTGAGCGATGGAATCACCACGCTCGACGAAGCGAGGCTGCGCAGCCTTTCGTTGAGCGAGGCGGGCAGGCTTGCGATTGAGTTACTCGTCGAGGACCAGCGACTGCTCACAGAGCACGGATTCGCGCCCATCCTTGACTGCATCCACGGCTACCCGCGCGAAGACGAGCCCGGTCCGGTGCCGATTGATGTTTACGATTTTCACGTCGATAGCGCCACGACGGAAACCGACACATGGCTGTGCACTTACTTCGGTCCGTCGAGTGAGCTCCTGCGGAACGACGAAGCGCTGCGGCGAGTGGATATCCCGCAAACCCGCGCCGAACTGCTGGAGCTCTTCGGGGGCAAAGACGACGACTCATTTCTCGAATACCTCAGCGAAAACTGTTTCGATCTACATTACTCCCCTGCCCCGCACGCTCAGCCGATTTCATTCGGCATCGGCAATCTCTGGCGTATCGCTGTGGAATATCCTGGAAGCCCCGTCCCTCCTTGCATTCATCGTGCTCCGGAGAATATTCCCGGCGAGCTGCCTCGCTTGCTGCTGATTAGTTGACGAGCCGTCAGACCAGCCGCACCGCCACGCCCTTTTCGCCAAGGAAGCGCTTCACATCGCCCACGGTGTATTCGCCGAAATGGAAGATGCTCGCTGCGAGCACTGCGTCGGCGCGGCCTTCGCTAAGGACTTCGGCCATGTGTTGCAGATTCCCAGCCCCGCCACTCGCGACGACGGGCACGCCCACGGCTTCGCTCACGCGTCGCGTGATGACCAAATCGTACCCCGCTTTTGTGCCATCGGCGTCGATGGAGTTGAGGACAATCTCTCCCGCGCCGCGACGGACGGCTTCCTCGGCCCACTCGACGGCGTGCCATTTGGTTTCCTCGCGCCCGCCTTTTACGAAAACCTTCCACACGTCCGGGGCCGTGCGTTTGCAGTCGATGGAAACGACGATGCACTGGCTCCCAAATTTTTCCCCGCCCGCAGTGATCAGTTCCGGCGTGGCGATGGCGCTGGAGTTGATGCTCACTTTATCCGCGCCCGCTTTGAGCATCGCGCTCATGTCGTCCACCACGCGGATTCCGCCGCCGACGGTGAGCGGCATAAAGCAGCACGCCGCGGTGCGCTCGATCACGCCCACCATGGTCGCGCGGCCATGGGCGCTCGCGGTGATGTCGAAAAAAACCATCTCGTCCGCGCCCTGGTCATTGTAACGCTGAGCGAGTTCCACCGGGTCGCCCACATTGCGCAGGCCGCCGGATTCGGCACGGCCAAATTGCACGCCGCGGGTGACTTTCCCGTCGTGGACATCAAGGCATGGAATAACGCGCTTTGTAAGCATCGCAGGGCTTTAGCGGTTCGTGCGCGGCGGCGCAAGTGCCGCGGAACTGACGGAGAAGAATGACTGCAATCAAGCGCTCCGTGAACCCGTGAACCGCAGCGCGTGGGATGGGGTCACTGCGGGGGAGCAACGCGACAAACTCGACTGGAGTTGATGCCGCGATTTTCGCATCGTGCAGACCGTGGGAATGCGCGAGGAAAAAACGCCCGCCATGGCTAATAAAACGCCCGTTCGATTCGCACAACGCTTGGCGTTCCTTAATGAAGCCTCTACGGTGAAGCGAGTAAATGACTTCACCCAATTCTTCCGCGCGCCGGTATCGCGTGCTGCATGTGATCGACTCGCTCGATCTCGGCGGCGCGCAAGTCGTGCTGGAAAATCTCATCAAGCACGGCGATTCGGAGCGCTTCGAATTTGAGGCGGCCACGATGCACGGGCATGGCGTGTTTTGGGACCGTCTCTCAGCGCTGGGCGTCCCGCTGCATTCCCTCTCCTTTCATCACAAAGTGCCGTTGTATGTGCCGCGCCTCGCGTGGCTCTGTCTCACGCGGAGATACGATGTGGTCCACACGCATCTTCTTGCGGCAAATGTAATCGCGAAGCCCGTCGCCGCGTGCTGCGGAGTGCACGTCCGTATCAATCACGATCATTGCAACGACAAGCTCACGGACCCGCGCCGGTGGGCGTTGCGCGCCGACACGATGACCAACCGCCTTTCGACCCACGTCATCGCGGTGAGTGAAAGCACCCGCACTTTTGTCGTGGAACGAGAAGGCGTATCGGCGGAACGAGCGACGACCGTTCACAACGGCATCGACACTGAAAAATACCAGCCGCGCCCGGCGAACCGCACCGATGCCCGGAAGGCGTTCGGGATTCCGGACGATACCTTCGTCGTCGCAGGAATCGGGCGGCTGACCTTTCAGAAAAACTTCGCGCTCTTTCTCGAAATTGCGGCAGCAGTCATTAAGACGCATCCCACGGCGCTCTTCATCATCGCAGGAACCGGGGAAGACGACGCAGCATTGCGCGCGCAGGCCGCGCCGCTCGGCAATCGCGTTCGCTTTCTGGGATTTGTCGCGGATACCGCCCTGCTCTATCCCGCTGCGGATATGCTGCTTCTCACGTCGCGTTACGAAGGCCTGCCGATTACGGTCCTCGAAGCCATGGCTTGTGGTGTGCCCATCGTCGCGAGCGATCTCGACGGAATGCGCGAAGTGCTCCGCGATGGCGACACCGCCGCGCTTGTACCAGCGGGCGATTCCGCGGCTTTCGTCGCGCACGTCGAGCAGTTGATGACCAATCGCCCGCTCGCAAGCCGGATCGCGGAGAATGCACTGACACTCGTGCGGGCACAGTATTCCGCACGGGCGATGGCGCGGGCAGTGGAATCAATTTACCTGAAATATCTGGAGGACAAACGACCATGAACCTGCTCTGCGACTGGGATGCGAACCACGGAAACATCAAGGGCCGCGTGGTCATGTTCCTCTTCCGCCTCGCGGCGTGGTGCCGTGCGCTACCTGCGCCATGGTGGTATCTCACGGTGCCATATCTCATCTGGTATGAACTCACGGTGATTTGGAGCCTCGGCATCGAACTCCGATATAAAACGAAAGTCGGAGCTGGACTCGCACTCTTCCACGGACAGTCGCTGGTGGTGCACGAAGGCTCGGAAATAGGCGAAGGCTGCACGCTTCGACAGAGCACGACCATTGGCGCAAAGCGGCTGCCGAATGGCGACCAGAGCGCGTGCCCTGTTTTGGGAAAGGGAGTGGATGTCGGGGCAAACGTGGTAATCCTCGGCGCGGTGAGAATCGGCGATGGCGCAGTCATTGGGGCGGGCAGCGTCGTGGTAAAAGATGTCGGTGCCGGTTCCATCGTGGCAGGCAATCCCGCCCGGCCGCTGCGAGAGGACTAATTCTCGACAAGAAAGCCGCGCAACCGATGGAATCTCTCGACACCCTCTCCCTCCGCCCTGACACTGGGAGGAATGTCACGCACTGTCGCCATCGTTGGACGCCCGAATGTAGGGAAGTCCGCTCTCTTTAATCGTCTCGCCGGACGAAAAATCGCCATCGTCCACGATCAGCCCGGCGTCACGCGCGACCGGATCCGTGCGGAATGCCGCCTCGGCAACGCTCCATTCGCCATTTTTGATACGGGCGGCATCGGTGCTGATGTCGATACGTCGTTCACTCAGCAGGTGCAGACCGAGGCGGACATCGCCATCGCCACGAGCGACGTGATCCTGCTCGTCGTCGATGGTCAGGACGGCCTCACGGCGGTGGACGAGACTCTCGCCAGAAAGCTTCGTAAAGCGCGCAAGCCGATCGTCATCGCGGTCAATAAAATCGACCACGCAAAGCACGGCTCTCTCGCTGGAGAATTTGAGGAACTCGGCTTCGAGCACATCCTCAGCATCAGCGCGGAACATAACCACGGGATCGGAAATCTCGTGGAACAACTGGAGGGATTTCTACCGGAATTCGTGGACGGGCCAAAGGAGACACCGCCGCTGAAGATCACCATTCTCGGGCGTCCGAACGTCGGCAAATCATCCCTTACCAACGCGATTCTCGGCTCGGACCGCACCATGGTTTCGCCAATCAGCGGCACCACCCGCGACGCAGTTGATGTGGAATACGAGCGCAAGGGAAAACGCTACGTCCTCATCGATACCGCCGGGATTCGTTCCCGCGGGAAGGTGAACAATTCCGTCGAAGTTTTCAGCGTCATGCGAAGCGAAACGAGCGTCAAACGCGCGGACCTTTGCTGCCTCGTGCTCGATGCTTCGATGGGAGTGACTTCGCAGGACAAGAAAATCGCGAGCCTGATTCAAGAGGCGAGAAAGCCATGCGTCATCGCCGTGAATAAGATCGATCTGATCAAAGAACGGACCGACGGGAAGGATGCGCTGAAAGCGTTCATCGAAACCATCACGAGCGAAATGTTCTTCCTCCCGTACGCCCCGATTGTGCTGCTCAGCGCCAAGACCGGCGAGGATATCAGCCGTCTCTTCAAGATGTTCGACAAAGTGCAGGAAGCATCAAACCAGCGCATCGCGACGGGACCGCTCAACCGTATGATCGAAGCCGCATTCACACAGCAACCGACGGCGATCCGGAAAGGCAAACGCTTCAAAGTCATTTATGGCACGATGCCCGAGAGCAACAGTTCGAGCGCCATTCCAGTCCCGGAATTTGTTTTCTTCGTGAACGATGCCTCATTGCTCGACGAGCACTACCGTCGTTTCCTCGAAGCACAGATTCGCGAAGTCACGCCGTTTACCGGTCTGCCGATTCTTTTCCGGTTTCGTGGGCGTGAGAAACGAGGCGGTAAATAGCCCGATGGCGAGTAGCAGAGCAGGATGTTTTCCCTGTTGAAAACGCTGGAACTCGACTTTGGAAAGTCGAGCTACCCTTTTACTTCGCGTCCACCACCGGTTCGTCCGACGGGACCACCTTCTTCACGATTGTCTTGTCGTTCTGGACGAGCATCCGATCGGGGTTCCTCTGTTTGGCGAGGACGAGGTGGTTATTCTTTCCGATCTGCCCCCAAGGCCCCGGCGGCACGTCGTTCCATTCGAGGAAACACCAGTCCACAATATCGGTCGTCGAAATGCCTAGATAATCACGAATCGCCGGAGAAACATCGAGGCCTGCGCCTTGATTCAGATTCGGGCGAGGCCGCTCATTGCCGAAAACATATTCCCAATGGTCCGTCCGGAATGGACCGCAATCGGACCACTGCGCGTAGCAGATTCGCTGCTTTCCATTTGGAAGGTTCTTGCGAATCGCGATCCATCGGTCCCGGCAGACCGATTCATCGCCACGGCGCCCGACTTCGGCTTTATACCACGGAATCACTTGGGAAGCCTCGGGCTTGAAACCGCCCCGCGTCCGATCATTATACGGGAGAGCCACGTAGAAAGGGTTCTCGTTCGGCACGAACGCCTTGGGGATGGAGCCGCCGCCCGGCAGTCCGACGCGGTTATTTGGGTCATCATAGCCGCCAAAGGTGCTCTTCCAGTTAATGTCCCAACTGCTGCTGAGATTGTGGACGGGGTTGTTCTGCGCAGCGAGTTCGCCCACCCAGAAGACCGTCGTCACGATGTTTGTCTTCCACGGGTAACGGGTTTTCGTTCGCTCTGTGGGGATAATCACTTGCGGTTCGAGCTTCAAAAGCGATTGCTCACGAAGATGGGATGCAAATTTTGCGAAGTCCGCACTGCTCCCGTACGGGCTTTGGGCAAACGTCAGACTCGAAAGTCCGGTCAAAAGTAAAAAAACCGCCGTGTGTTTCATCCGAAGGTTTGCCGAGGGTAGGCTACCTTTCGCTGTCGGCAAGAGTTTTTTCACGGTGCCGATGGCGGACATGTTATGATGAGGGAGCACTTTCCGCACAGACGTAGGTGATCTTCCCATCGCCATTTCGAATCATCACCGCTAAGGAAACTGCGCGCTTCACGCTTGAACCAATTTCCGATGCAACACTCAACGGCCACCAGCCCGCACGACTCATCCGCCTTTGACTGGCAGGCCCGCACCCGCCTTGTGGTCGGCGCCAACAGCCTCGCCCGCCTTGGCGAACTCGCCGCGCAACTCGGCGGAAAGCGCGCCCTCGTCGTCACCGACTCCGGCATCGTCGCCGCCGGACACGCCGGGCACGCCTGCGAGTTCCTGCGAAAAGCGGGGCTTTCCGTCGCCGTGGACGACGAAGTCCGCGAAAACCCCACCACCGCCGACGTCGCGCGCTGCGTTACGTTAGCACGCGAGGCCGGCGCGGACATCCTCATCGGCCTCGGAGGCGGGAGCAGCATGGACACGGCGAAAGGCTGCAACTTCATCCTCACCAACGGCGGCGAAATGCGCGACTACTGGGGCGTGGGAAAAGCCACCAAGTCCATGCTCCCCCTCATCGCCATCCCCACCACCGCCGGCACCGGCAGCGAATGCCAGAGCGCAGCCCTCATCGCCGACGAAACCACCCACCAGAAAATGGCCTGTCTCGACCCAAAGGCCGCCGCACGCATCGCCATCCTCGACCCCCTCCTCACCCTCAGCCAGCCGCCCCGCGTTACCGCCTGTACCGGCATCGACGCCCTCGCCCACGCCGTCGAGAGCGCCGTCACCACCAAGCGCACCGCCCTCAGCATCATCTTCTCAAAAGAAGCATTTCGCCTCTGCGCCGGCGCCCTCCCGCAAGTCCTCGCCCGTCCGTCCGACATCGCCGCCCGGGGCCGCATGCAGCTTGGCGCAGCCTATGCCGGCCTCGCCATCGAATCCTCCATGCTCGGTGCCGCCCACAGTATGGCCAATCCTCTCACCGCCCACCATGGCATCGTCCACGGACAAGCCGTCGGCATCGTCCTCCCCGGCGTCGTCCGCTTTAACGCGCACATCCCCGGAATTTACGACGACCTCCTCGCTGCCAACGGTCTCCGCAACACCGAAGAACTCGCCGTCACCCTCGAAAAAATCCTCGCCCTCTCGGGCCTCGCACAGCCCCTCCGCGAATTCGGCGTCACCACCGCCCTCATTCCCGCACTCGCCGAGGAAGCCGCCCGGCAATGGACCGCCGCCTTCAATCCCCGCCCCATCACCGCCGCCGATTTCGCACAACTCTACCACAACGCCCTGTGAAAACCGCACTCCGCATCCTCGCCACCGCAGCCTTCAGCGCCGCCGCCGCCGCGGCCGACCCGGACCCCGCAGACTGGCCCATGCACCGTGGCAGCCCCACCCTCCACGGCCGCTCCGCCAGCGACGCCCCCGCCAAGCCCACCCTCAAATGGACCTTCAATGCCGGCAAACCCGTCGTCGGCGGCGCAGCCATCGCCGCAGACCGCGTCTTCTTCGGCGACAACGGCGGCGTCATCCACTGCCTCGGTCTCGCCGACGGCAAGGAAATCTGGTCCCTAAAAACCGACAGCGTCATCGAAGCCATCCCCCTCATCCTCGACGGCACCTGCTACGTCGGCGCCGCAGACGGCCGCCTCTACGCACTCGACATCGCCGACGGCAAAAAGAAATGTGAACCCTTCGAGACCCAGGACAAAATCCTCGCCAGCGCCAGTTGGGCAAAAGACCCCGCCTCCGACAAAAAATGGATCCTCGTCGGCAGCTACGACTTCAGCTTCTACGCGCTCGACGCCGCCACCGGCAAACAACTCTGGAAAGTCGAAACCGAGAATTTCATCAATAGCACCCCCACCATCACCGCCGGCGGCCTCGCCCTCTTCGGCGGGTGCGACGCCCAGATGCACGTCGTCTCCCTCAAAGAACAAAAAGAAATCCGCAAACTCGACGCCGAAGCCTACATCCCCGGCAGCGCCGCAGCCATCGGCACCGACGTCTATTTCGGCAGCGACGCCCGCAAGGTTTACGCCTTCAACGTCAACAACGAAAAACCCCTCTGGACCTACCGCGACCGCAACTTCTCCTACTTCTCCTCCCCCGCCATCAGCGAAGACATCGTCCTCATCGGTGCCCGCGACAAACGCCTCCATTGCCTAGACCGCAAAACCGGCGAAGCCCGCTGGACCTTCGCCACCAAGGGCGACATCGACAGCTCCCCCGTCCTCTGCAAAGACGGCGCCGCCATCTTCGGCAGCATGGACGGCCGGCTCTACTGCGTCGAGACCGCCACCGGCAAAGAACGCTGGCGCTACGAAATCGGCAGCGACATCGCCGCCAGCCCCGCCATCTCCAAAGGCCTCATCATCATCGGCGCCAACGACGGCAACGTTTACTGCATCGGCCCCGAATAAAACCCATCGCTAAATCAGCCCTCGGAGATCGTTCTCCGGGCGTTTGAGGCGAAACACCGACATCCCGGCACGCTCGGCCCCCAGCCAGTCGGCCTCGGGATCATCGCCGGCGAAGATGACTTCTCTTGCGTCGAGGTCGAAGC
Source organism: Verrucomicrobiaceae bacterium (assembly GCA_031374705.1). GTDB lineage: Bacteria > Verrucomicrobiota > Verrucomicrobiia > Chthoniobacterales > Chthoniobacteraceae > SXWH01. Next base: position 8,976 of record JANMGP010000205.1, read on the forward strand.
GTTTGAGCGCATGGGCAAAGATTCCCGGCGATGGCTTGTCGGAGCCGACTTCGCTGGAAACGACGACGTGCTCGAAGAAGTCCGCAAGCCCGAGATTCGACAAAACGCTGTGCAGCCGTCCGTCGAAATTGGATACGATGCCGAGGCGCGCTTTCCCTTTTAAAGCGCGCAATACTTCGAGAGTCTCGGGGTAGAGTTCCCACACATCGGGCAACGTAAATTCCGCCCAAAGATCGGGAAAGCACGCATCGAGATTGAACGTCGGCGGCGCATCCGAAAACACGCGGCCAAGCAGAGCACGCCACCAACCGCGGTCGTCGTCCGGACGAGGACCATCGGTCTCCGGCGAAGGGTGCATTGCTTTCCACACGGTGCGGAACCGGCGTTCCATCACCTCCGCGCTCAAATACCCGCCGTGCTTCTCCGCAGCGCGTGCATAATGCCAGCCCACGCCGCGCGGCAGGTGAAACAACGTGCCCGCGGCATCAAAGAAAACCGCCTTCAAGGCTTTGGAAGGAACGGGCGCACCGTGTCGGCAAGAATCTTGTACCCGTCGGCGTTCAAGTGGAGCCGGTCCGCCGCAAAGAGCTCCTCCCGGGGAGTTCCGTCCGCGCCGAAGAACTTCTCGCGAATCGCGATGAACTTCACTCCCGCCTTCTCACAAATTGGCCGGATGAGCTGATTGGCCGCGACTACTTTCTCCCGCTGCTCCCAACGCGACGGGCTGCTCGTGATTTCCAGGAAGCACAGCTCGGTCTTCGGCAGCTTCTCCTTCATCTTGGACAACCATGCCTCGAAACTGCGCGCAACATCCTCCGGCGATTTCCCCGCGGCGATGTCGTTCGTGCCCGCGAAGAGCACCACCATCCGCGGCTCCTGCGGAACGACGATGCGCTCGGCGAGCTCCGCGGAGTCCTGCATCTGCGAGCCGCCGAATCCGCGATTGACCACCGGCAAATCGGCGAAGTCCTTCTCCAGCGATTTCCAAAGCCGGATGGTCGAACTGCCGGTAAAAACGATACCGCCCTTGCGAATCTCCGCCTTTTCGAAAGCGGCGACCTCCTTTTCCCATTTGCCCGCATCGGCGAGCAGCGTGGTAAACGAAACGAACAGGGCGAGAAGAATGCGAATCATGATGCCGAGAAGAGCAGGAATTGAGAATCGGGCAATGTTTTGCGCAGAGGAGAGAAAAACAGGGAGCGAATCAACAGGGCAAAAAAAGTGCGGCCCCCCGGTGACGAATGTCACCAGAAGGCCGCTGTTCCCCCCAGAACGCTTGTAGATTCGCACGCCGACCGCTTTCCCGCAAGTGAAATGTTTCACAATCTCAGTGCGGATTCCGCTTCTTGCTTTGCTACAGATACTTATGACTGCAAATATTTTTCGAATCGCGCACATTGCGTTCATTTGCCCGCATCGAAAGACGCGTTGATTCCGAACGCCGCTGTTTATCCGCAGATTCCGCAGATTACGCAGATTCTGTGGGAATGGCGACATTCGGGAACCGGACCAAACCGTGCGGAGACTGCTTGGCTCGCAGTTCCATGAATCTGCGAAATCTGCGAAATCTGCGGACAACAATCGCGGCGTTCGGGTTGAGCCCTCTGCGTCCACTGACTGCGCATATTTCGTTTCTTCTTCCGCGCAAACTATGTTTTCTAAAACGCGAGATGTCTGACTTTGAATACGACGTAGCAATCATCGGAGGCGGGCCCGCCGGGTCCACGCCTGCGATCCTGCTTGCCGAGAAAGGCCGCCGCGTCATCGTTCTTGAGCGCGAGAAATTTCCCCGCTTCCGCATCGGCGAATCCCTGCTCCCCTACTCCATGGGCGCATTCGACCGCCTCGGAGTCCGCGCGACTTTGAAAGAAAAGGCGATGCCGAAAAACGGCGCGGAGATCGCCACGGCCTGCGGAACCCGGCAGGTGAAGTTCTTTTTCAAAAACGGTTTCCGACTGAAACACGGCGACGCCTTCCAGATGGAGCGCGCCGCTTTCGACCAAGTCCTCCTCGACCGCGCCCGCGAGGTCGGCGCGGAAGTCCGCGAGGGCGTCCATGTGGAAGCCGTGGAACTCCGTAGCGACGGCGTCACCCTCCGCACCAACGGCGGTGAAATCCGCGCCCGCTACGTCATCGATGGCAGCGGCCGCCACTCCCTCATCGGCAACCAGCTCGGCCTGCGCCGCCCCTACGAGCACCTCAAAAAATTCTCCTGCTTCGGCCATTTCGAGGGCGTGCAGCGCGACGACGGGCTCGACGGCACACTCACCCGGCTCGTCCGCGGTGAAGGCTTCTGGTTCTGGCTCATCCCTCTCGACGAAAAGCGCACCAGCGTCGGCCTCGTCATGGAAGCCTCCACATTCCGCGCCCGCAAACTTTCACCCGAAGCGATGCTCGATGCCGCCATCGCCGCCAGCCCCCTCATGCGCGACCGAATGCGCAGCGCCACACGGCTCGGACAGATCCAGAGCGCGGGCGATTACTCCTTCCGCAACGAGCGCTTCACCGGCGACCGATGGATCCTCACCGGCGACGCCGCCGGCTTTATCGACCCCATCTTCAGCACCGGCGTCTTCCTCGCCATCCAAAGCGGGGAACTCGCCGCCGACGCCCTCCACCGCGTCCTCTCCGAGCCCGCCGTCCAGCCGCGCCTCTTCGCCCGCTACGAAAAGGAAATCAATGCCATCATGGACAAATACCTCCGCTTCGTCACCGCGTGGTACGAGCCCCAGTTCATCGAAGTCTTCACCAACCCCGCCAAACGCCTCCAGCTCGCCGCCGCAGTCAACGCCGTCCTCGCCGGGCACGTCGGCTTCTCCTGGGGCATCTGGTGGCGCATGGAACTCTTCTACCTCGTCTGCCGCCTGCAAAAAAAGTGGCCCCTCTGCCCGCGCATCACCGAACGCATCTCCCTCCAGCAAGCGTAGCCGGCCTCACCGCTCCAGCTCCACCCGTCCCCCGCTCTGCTCAAAAAGCGCCAGCGCCTCCGGCATCATCGCCTTTAGCCGGCTGATTCGTGTATCGTGCGAAGGATGCGTGCTCATAAACTCCGGCGGCCCCTTCCCCCCGCTCGCCTGCCCCATCCTCTGCCAGAAAGCCAGCGCCTCCCGCGGATCATAGCCCGCCTTCGCCATATAGCGCAGCCCCACCGAATCCGCCTCGCTCTCATGGTCCCGCCCAAATGGCAGCAGATACCCATATTGCGCACCCGCCCCGATCGCACCCATGATCATCCGCCGCTGTTCGTAATTCATATCCCCCAGCGAAAAACTCACCCCCGCCAGCAAAGTCTGCGTCTGCTTTTGCTGAAACACCCGCTCGCTCCCGTGACGCAGCGTCGCATGCGCCATCTCATGCCCCATCACCACCGCCAGCCCCGTCTCCGACTTCGCCACCGGCAGGATCCCCGTATAAACGCAAATCTTCCCGCCCGGCAGACAAAACGCATTCACCTGCGGACTCTCCACCAGCGACACCGCCCAATCAAACCGCTCCCCCGTCTGCTTCGCCAGCCGCGTCGCACAACGCACCACCAAATCATACTGCGGCCCCTGCGTAATCGTGCGGCTCGACTGCACCACCTCCTTATAACTTTGCAGCCCCAGCCTCGACTCCTGCTCCTTCGAAAGCCCCACCCGCGCCGGGCGCCCCGCCTGATTCACAATCTTCTCAGAAGAGCACCGCTGGAAAACCATCACGATTACCGCGATGAAAACCGGGACCAAACGAATCAGGATGTTGCTGCCTTGTTGCACAGCCGCGACTGTATTAAAAACCATCTGCATTTCCAGCAGGAAGATCGCGGACGCGAACGGGAGCGGGGATTTCTTACCCCGAGTTCCGCACTTCGCACCCTGCGCGAAAAAACTTTTCTCTGACGGCGTCCGTCCGCGCGGTGGCGGCTTCTCTGGCGGCGTGCGGTTTTTAGCGTTGTAGTGAAGAAGACCCCGTTGCGAAACGCCCTCCAAAGCT
>JANMGP010000264.1:0-24247 GCA_031374705.1 Verrucomicrobiaceae bacterium
GGATCTCCTGCTCACCCTCAGGGTGAGTGTTCAGGGGTGCATTTTCACGCTGCATCCCTCTCTACATCAGATTTTTCCGCTAATGCACAGGCTTTTACAATCACGCTTCTAGGATTAGCGCTTGGAACGGTGCCGGTCTGCAATCATCGGACAAGTCTGGCACGAAAGCGACCCCACTCGATCCGCTGCCTGGCCCGTTGGCGAAACAGTGGCGGATCGGGATTCACGTGCGCCTTCCTCTCCGGCAGTCCAGCTAATGATTCGGATGATGACTCAGTGCTCGGCCATCCGCTGAATCTCACCACCGACCAGCGCGGCTGCGCTCAGTCCACTGAATTGAGATCTCTTCACTCGCGGTGGTCCGAAACATCACGCAAGAATTCCCTTCACGACATTCCCCGCGACATCGGTGAGGCGGTAGTCGCGACCGGTGTGACGGAATGTGAGGCGCTCGTGATCGAGACCCATGAGGTGCAGGATGGTCGCGTGGAAATCGTGGACGTGGACGGGGTCGCGGCCCACGTTGATTCCGTAGTCGTCCGATGCGCCGTAAACGGTTCCGGCATTCACTCCCGCGCCGGCGAGCCACGATGAAAAGACCCAGTGGTGATGCTCGCGCCCGGCAGCGTTCTGCGCTTCGACAAACGGCGTGCGGCCAAACTCCGTGGTCCAGACGACGAGCGTGTCTTCCAACATGCCTCGCTGTTTCAGATCGCGCAGAAGTCCGGCGATGGGCTGATCGACATTCTTCGCGAGCGGTTTGTGCGTAAGGATGTCGCCATGGGCGTCCCAGTTGTTCGACGAGCCCACGTCGATCAGTTCCACAAATCGCACTCCGCGTTCGGCGAGTCGGCGGGCCATGAGGCACTGCCAGCCGAAGCCGCTCGTCTGCCCGCGTTGCAGTCCGTAGAGCGCGAGTGTCGCGTCGGTCTCCTTCGACATGTCGAACACATGCGGCACTTCCATCTGCATCCCGAACGCGGTTTCGAAAGAGCGGATTCTCGCGCTGAGAAGCGGGTCGCCAGCGCGTTGGGCGAGATGACGTTCATTCATTCGCGCCATCGCACCGAGCTCCAGCTCCTGCATCCGGCTCGTAGCGGCACGACGCTGGACATTTGCGATCGGCTCGGCACCGGGCACGACGAGCGTCCCTTGATGCGCGCCTGGTAGAAAGTCGCTACCCCAAACCTGCCCGCCCGCATACGGCGACTGCGGCGCGATGACGACGAACGAAGGCAGGTTACTGTTCTCCGTGCCCAACCCGTAGCTCACCCACGAACCAATGCTGGGCCGCGCAAACGTGAACGAACCGGTGTGCATCCCGAGCGTCGCTTCGTAGTGATTGGTGTGGTCCGATTTCATCGACCGAATCACACACAAATCATCCACCGACTCCGCCATGTGCGGAAAGAGCGAGCTCACCTCGGTGCCGCACTTCCCGTGGGCCGCGAACTCAAATTGCGGTCGCTTGAGGAACATTTTGTAGTCGCCTTTGCGCCCTTGATATTCGTTCACCGAAGTCGTCTTGCCCGCATCGGCAAGGAGCTTCGGCTTCGGGTCCCACGAGTCCACGTGCGAAACCCCGCCGCTCATGTGGAGAAAAATCACGCGCTTCGCCTTCGGCGGAAAATGCGTGCCTTTTGGCGCAAGCGGGTCGGATGCGGAGTCGGCGGCGAGCAACTCGGAAACCACGCCCGGCAGCAGCATGGACCCTCCAACGATGGAACGTAGAAACCCCCGGCGGGAAAGGTCGAAGTGTGCGGTAGGTTTCATTTTAGCAAAGTGGATGGTTCATTTGCCGTCCCACAGGCGGCGAAAGAGCTGCCAGCCTAGTGCTTTGCTGGCGACCTCTTCCGTCACTTCCGCGAGGTGCTTGCGTGATACTGCGCGAAACTCCGCTGGCCGTTCTATCGCCAGCTTCGGGTTGAAATCGAGGTCAGCGCCGCCGAACCGGAGAGTCCGACTATTGACGGAGTGAATGCCCGGTGCCGAATGGCAGGCAAAGCAGATCAAGGGATCGCCGGGGTTTTGCTTGCTGAAGTTTTCGAGACTCTGTCCGAAAAACGGTGAGAACCCGAGTTCCCGTCCATCCATGAGATGAAACCCGCCTTTGCGGAGCAGCAGACGGCGACTGAGTTCCCATTCAAAAAACGTCTGCACCTCGCTCGGGTGCTTGGGCCCGAAGTCCGCCAACGCCCTATAGACTCGCACCTCCACGCTTTCGACGAGCGGTGAGACGACCGGATTTCCCTGTGCGTCCACGAGAATGGCACGTCGCACGAGCGCCCACATTGCGCCGACTGGAAACTGTGGAGTCTCGGGATTCAGCCAACCGCCCTGGCTTCGTGCGAGGCTTTCACTAACTAGATCCTTCGGTTTCTCGGCGAGGAAAGGATTCGGGAAAGCGGCCAGTTCGTCGAGATACTTCTTCCCTGCTTCGCGGCCGCCCGGATGTCGAAAGTGGAGGTCGAACGATGAGATGTTTCCAAAAAGCTGGAAATGCACCGGAGCTGTAAGCCGCCGGTCATGGCGAGGTTCGAGCGCAAGCCACGCGCCATCGTCGTCCAGCAAGTCTTTTGGAAGAAAAGCGCGGCCCGGATTCGCCTCGTCGAACGATGTGAATGCGCCGGGCAATCCCGCCGCGACAGCGTAGTTGTCAGGTAGTTCGCGGATTTCGTCCGCTGTCACCGCGATATGGCGGATGGACTGGACCAACGCCGCGCAGAGATTGCGCTCCTCTGGATTCATCTCCCGCCGGCTTTCCACCGCCCTCGGCACCAAATGAAACAAGGACAGAAGATCCCGCTGCATTACCGCTCGCTGAAGCGGCGACATCTGGCCGAGCGTTTCGCGATTTCCCGCAAACTCGCGAAGAAGACCGACTGCGGCAGCGTTCACTTCACCCTCACGAAAATTCGGCGAATCGCGCACGAACGAGGGATCCATCAAATCATCTAAGACCACCCCGCTCCCGGTGCGGACAAAGAGCCGGGAATAAAGCCGGTTCCAAAGGTGATTGGCGTCCGGTGAATAGAAGTCCACTGCGCCGTGACAGGTCGCGCACAGGAGGAACAAAAAAATGAATTTGGCGATGAGTTTCATGGCGACGTATTGATTGGAATCTCGCGGCAGGCTCAACTCTCGTAAATCTCTGCCAGCGGGAGTGCGACCTCGATCGCAGTGAGCGGAAGAGCGTCTGTGAGCTCGTTGTAGATGGTAAGTTTCCATCCATCGGCTTCGCGAGTGTAGATGATCACTTCCACGCGCTCCGGTTCGACGATGACGTAGTGCTGGATGCTCTCGCACGCGAGGTACGCGTCTTTCTTCTCGGTCTGATCGATTCGCGCGGTGCTCGGGGAGAGAACTTCAAAAATAACGACGGGATTCTCAAGCACTCGCGCCGATGGATTGAACGGACCGCACGTCACCGATGCGTCCGGATAATAGTAGCGCTCATCGTTGTTGCGAGAGAGGTTCACCGCCGTATCGGCGCTGTGCGGGCTGCACGGTTTGCCGCGAAGCCGATAGCGTAAAGTACTGGTGATTCGCATTGCAATGTCTCCATGCCGAATCGTCCCGCCAGCCATCGCGTGAACGACTCCGTTGAGATACTCGTGCTTCACGTCGGAGAGTTCCTCGTCGTGCAGATATTCCACGACGGATACGAATTTGCTCGGGTTCGATAGTGCGCTCATGCGGCTGATTATGTGAATGCTAGGGCGGATTGCAATTTTCGGTTTGGCGGCAGCATCAGTCTAAATGGAGAAACTCGTTGCTCCCAAAAAGCGTGCGGACGTATGCGGCGAGCGCGGCGGTCTCGGTATTTCCTTTTCCGGCGGCGGCAAGTTCGGCGCGGTAGGCGGTGAGGAATTCGGCCGCATCTGTGCGTTCTGCCGCGGTTGGAGCGCGGCCAAGTGTGAGGCGGTATGCGAGGTCGATCCGCTGTGCTTCATCGGAGCGTGCTGCTTGCAGGCGCGTCGCGCACTTTTCCGCTTTCGCGTGGACGAATGGGTCGTTGAGGAAGAAGAGCGCTTGCGTCGGCACGGTCGTGGCACGGCGCTCGGGCGTGGTGGTGTTTGGGTCGGCTCCGTCGAAAAGCGCGAGGAAAGGGTGGCGTTTGATCCGTTGCACCATGAGATAGACGCTGCGTTTGTTGTTATCGTAAACCGCGCTGAACGGACCGTGCTGCGAGTAACCCCAACTGAGAGGGCTCGGAAACGGGTGCTCGCGGGCGGGCGTCAAATCAAGCTCGCCGCTGATTGCGAGGATCGCGTCACGAAGCTCCTCGGCGCCGAGTCGGCGGCGTGGGAATGCTGCGTAGGAGTCAGGAGTTGCCTGGTTTGCAGACGCTTGCTGATAAGTCGCGCTGAGCATGATCAACCGGTGCATCGCTTTAACGGACCAGCCGCTCTTTATGAACTGCGTCGCGAGATGGTCGAGCAACTCCGGGTGCGTCGGTGACTGCCCGCGCACGCCGAAATCGTTCGGGGTTTTCACGAGTCCGCTACCGAAATGATACTGCCAGACGCGATTCACCATCACTCGTGCAACCAGCGGATTGTCCGGACGAGTGATCCATTCCGCAAGTTCGAGGCGTCCGCTACCTTCGGTCTGCGGTGGAAGCGATCCGCCGCCGAGTGCTTTGATAAATCCGCGCGGCGTCGAAGTTCCGGGGCGGTCCATCTCCCCGCGCACTTGCACCCGGGCATCATGCGGCGTGCCCTCGGACATGCCGTAGGTCATTTCGCCGGGACCATCCGTGAGCAGCGTGTTCAGTTCCTGTTTGGTCTTTTCGACTTCAGCATTCATCGCGGCGACTTGCTGGCGAATCGCCGCGACCTTCTCTCGCTGTGGCGCGCTGGCGACCACCGGCGGGCCATCGAGCGGCGGAAGTGCGGTATCGCGGATGACGAAATTATCCGTATCGAGCGCCGGTCGGATGCCGGGGCGGTGACCGTAGCTGTCTATGAAGGTGTAATCGATGGTGCCATCCCAACCGCTCGCGAGCTGGCCGGAAAACTCGGCGCGTCCGGTCAGCGACGTAAGCGTTCCGGTGTACGTCTTCGCCTTCAGGTCGAGAGACAATTGCACTTGATACCACTCACCGATTTTCAGCGCGCTCACGACATCACGGGCATCAGCGCTTCGCCGGAAAAACTCGGCCCCGGTAAAGAAAAGTTCGACCGCCGCCGAGTTCCCCGGCCCATGACCGATGTAATATCGCCACGATCCGTCACCGCCTGCGTCCTTGCTCGCGCACCGGAAGTCAAAGCCCACAAATAAGCGTCCATCCTTGTCTGGCGCTACGCCGGCGAGCGTCTGCCCGAAGCCGTCGTACTCACCGCGATTCGGCATGTGCAGTCCGAGCCCGCCCGCTGCGTAGATATTGCGATACGGGCTTTGCGCAGCCGCGGAAACCTTGACGACGCTGTTTGGACCGGGACCCCAAGGAGCCGCCGGCGGGGTGCCTTCAGTCTGCAACTCCAAGTCCCCACCAATGCCGGTCAGCTTCTGCAATTCCGCGTTCAGCGCCGCGATGTCCGGCGCATTCGCGAGCGCTGGGGCCGCCGTGGAAACAGGCGGAATCGGCAGATCCTGCGCGGCGAAATTATCGAGCTCCATTGTTGGCAGAGCCGCGTCCGGCTGGTTGCGCGAATCGAGTGCGGCAAACTCGAATACACCGTTCCACGCTGGCGAAAACGGCTTGCCGGAGAAACTCGTGACGTCGCCCGGTGCGCCAACAGTTCCTGAAACCATGCCGCTCGCTAGGTCGAGCGCAAGTTGCAGGTTCTGCCATTGATTCGGCTTGAGCGCGCGGACGACTTCCGTTGTCCCGCCCGCTCGAAGCGACACAGACTGCGACGAAATGAGCACTTCGATCGCAGGAGAATCCGCGCGTCCACCGATCCAAAAGCGATGCGCTCCCGGAGTTGCCGCGTTGGGCGCAGCGACACGGAAATCGAGGTTCACAAAAAGCGTCCTGCAATTGTCCCGCGTGCGGCGCGGATGAATCCCTTGCGCTATGCGGTATCCGGCAGCGCCGACCGTCACGCTCGCGCCGAGTCTTCCCCTCGGGTAGAGGTTTTTGAACGGGCTCTGCGCCGCCGTGGTCACTGCGATTTTTCCTTCGTAAATCCACGGCGGCACGAGCACTCCATTGCTGCCGCCCGCAGCCGGAGCCTGCATTTCGAAATCCCCGTCGCCATCATCCAGCGAGCGCAGCACCGCGGCAGGAACTCCTTGCTTCTGGCTTTCAAGTCGGTTCGCGAGCGAGGCCACGCGGATATCAAAATCGCGCCACTTTCGAAGCGCTTCCTCCGGTGGCTGGAGCGGCATCATTGCACGCGCCTTTTGCTTTTGCTCCGAGCCGGGAAACGCGTAGCGCGTGCTATCGAAAATGCCGTAGAGCGCGTAATAGTCGGCCACGGAGACGGGGTCGAATTTGTGATCGTGGCACCGCGCGCAACCGAGGCTGAGGCCGAGGACCGATTGTCCAAGCGTATCGATCGTGTCCTGGATGGTGAGGTTGTGATAGTTCTCCGAATCGAAGCCGAAGCGGCGCGAAATCGCGAGGTAGCCCGTCGCCGTCACGCGCTCCGCATACTTCGTAGTCGGACCTCGTCGTGCGATGATGTCGCCGGCGATTTGCTCGCGCAAAAATTCATCGTAAGGCTTGTCCGCATTGAACGCGTCGATGACGTAATTACGGTATCGCCACGCAAGCGGTGCGGGGAAATCGGCCGTCTCGCCCGCAGTGTCGGCATAGCGTACCACATCGAGCCAGTGACGTCCCCAGCGCTCGCCATAGCGCGGCGATTCCAGCAGTCGCTCGACCACTTTCGCGAAAGCGTCCGGCGAAACATCGGCGACAAAAGCATCCATTTCCTCCGGCGTCGGAGGCAGGCCTGTGAGGTCAAAAGTTGCGCGTCGAATCAGCGCCAGCCTGTCGGCACGGGCCGCTGGCTTTCCGCCTTGTTCTTCGATCTTCGCGAGGATGAATGGATCGACCGAAGTCGCCGCCCAAGCCGGGTCCTTCACCGCAGGCGCTTCCGGATTCCTGATGGATTCGAGCGCCCACAGCTTCGCCTGCTTCTTAAGCAAATGCGCCGGCGTCGAGGGATACGGCGCGCCCATTTTCACCCACGCGACGAGATCGGCAATCGCCGCATCCGGCAGCTTTTTCCCGCCGTTCTTGTTGGGCGGCATCTGCAAATCCTCGTCCTCATAACGCACCGCTTTGATCAGCGCGCTTTTATCCGGCTCGCCCGCGACGACCACCACTCCATCCGATCCACCATTCAGATAATCTTCCTTCGTATCCAGCTTCAGCGCACCCTTCACGACCTTTGCCTCCGCGCTGTGGCACTTGTAGCAGTGCTCGACAAAAATCGGCCGAATCCTGTTCTCAAAAAAGGCGACACCGTCATCTGCACTCGCGCGTCCGAGCAGAAGCGCGGCTACAAAAATGAGGCGTGCGCCTTTCATCGCCTACACGTCTGCGAGCCGCTCCGTCGAATCCCCAAAGCGATCGAGGCGGACGTCGAACTTGTCCATGAGCGATAGGAACATGCTGCACATTTTGCGGTTTGGCTTGCCGTTGTAGTCGAGCACTCGTCCGCCTTTGATGGTGCCGCCCGCGCCGCCTACGAGCAGGACGGGGAGCTGCGATGCGTCGTGGCTGCCGGTGAGCATCGATGAGCAATAGAGCAGCACGGTGTTGTCGAGCAGCGTGCGTTCGCCTTCGCGGATGCTGTCCATCTTCTTCGCGATGTAGGCGAGTCGCTCGATGAAGAACTGGTTCACCTTCAGCCAGTCGGGAGTGTCGTTGTGTGAGAGGAGATGGTGGATCATGTAATCCACGCCAAGATTCGGGAACCGCAGCGAGCTGTGATCGTTGTTGAGTTTTAGCGTGCAGAGCCGCGTGGTATCGGTCTGGAAGCCGAGCACCAGAATATCCGCCATGAGCCGCATGTGCTCGCCGATGTCTTGCGGGATTCCGTCGGCGGGGCGCGCGATGTTGGGCTTGTCGAGGGTCGGACGCCAGCCTTGCAGCTCGCCTTTTTTCCCGGCGTTTTCGATGCGGCGTTCCACCTCGCGAACGGAGTCGAGATACTCGTCGAGCTTTTGCTGGTCGCTGCGGCTGATGCCGCGGCGGAGGTCCTGCGCATCGGACATCACGGCGTCGAGCACGCTGTGGTCGCCACGATTGACTTCGTCTTTAAAGAGGCGGTCGAACGCGAGCGCGGGATACAGCTCCAGAGGCGTGGGCGTGGTCGGCGAGCTCCACGAAATGTGCGAGCTGTAGAGCATCGAGTAGTTTTTGTGGACCGACGGATTCGACTTTTCGCAGCCCAGCACGAGGCTCGGGACTTTCGTCGAGCGGCCCGCACGTTGCGCGAGCACCTGGTCGATGCTCGTGCCTGAGCGGATTTCGCCGCCGGAAGCGAGCGGCGCGCCGGAGAGTAGATTGCCGGTCATCGAGCTGTGGATGTTTCCTTTCAGCGCTTCCTCATTATAGAGCCCGCGGACGACGACGGTCTTCTCGCGCAGGTCATTCAAAGGCGCGAGCACTTTGCCCATCTCCATCGCCTTGCCCTCGCCCTTCGCCCACCATTCCTTGCTGTGGAAGCCGTTGCCGGAAAAGAGCACGGCCATTCGCTTCGGCGCTTCGCTCGCGGGCCGGACACCCGCAGGCGGCGTGTCGCCCCACACAGTGCGCGATTCCATCCACGGCAGAGCCATGGTGACTCCGAGGCCGCGGAGAAATGTGCGGCGGGTAAATTGATGATTGTTCATGAGCGATTGGGTTTAGTTTTTGAGCGAAGCCTGCGTGCCGTGGTTCATCCCGCGAATCTCGCGGAATTGCCGACTGCGCACCACCATCTCGACGACCTCGGCGGCGGTGCGATCTTTGGCGGTGATTTCGCGGAGGAGCGGCTTGTCCGAGAGCATCACGGCACGGCCGAGTGCAAAGCCGAGCAGCTTTTTGGCAAACTGCATCTTCACGGAATCGCGACGCTGCTCGAGCAAATGGGCGCGAAGGCCGGCGAGCCCGTCGAACTCGACGCCAGTGCGGAGTTTTGTGCGGGTGTCGATGAGCAGTCCGGCGGCGTCTTTTTGCCGCAGGCGGCCGATGGCGTCGTAGCCTTCCATCGCGAAACCGTAAGGGTCGATGCGGATATGGCATCCGGCGCAGTTCGCGTCGGTGCTGTGTTTCTCGGTGAGCTGGCGTTCGGTGAGTCCTTGCGGTGGTGTCTCGGGAAGTGTGGGCACGCCCTTTGGTGGACGCGGGAGCTTTTCGCCGAGCAGTGTTTCGCAAAGCCAGTTGCCGCGCAAAATCGGGCTCGTGCGCGACGCGCCGCTTTGTTTCGCAAGCACCGCGGCTTGGGTAAGGATGCCGCCGCGACCGAGTTGCCGCACGCCATCGACGCGCTGCCAGTCTGTGCCCTTGAACGGGATGCCGTAAAACTTTGCGAGCGGCTCGTTCACGAAAGTATAGTCTGCATCGAGCAGCGAAAGCACGGGGCGGTCGGACTGAAAAAGATCGGCGAATGTGCGGATGGATTCCTCATACATCGCGCCCTTAAGCGCGGCGAATTCCGGGAAGTGTTGCTCGCTCTTTTCGTCGAGCGAAGCGAAGTCGTGGATGTGCAGCCATGCGCAGCCAAACTCGCTGGCGAGTCGGCGGACGCGTGCGTCCTTCAGCATCCGGCGGGCTTGCGCTGCGAGCACATCCGGCTCGCGCAAACGTCCGGCTGCTGCGAGCGCGCGCAGTTCCTCGTCGGGCTGCGAGGACCACAGAAAATAGCTGAGCCTTGTCGCGAGTTCCCAATCGCCGACCGGAGCGGGCGCGGTGCCGGGCGCGGGCTTTTCCATTTTGTATAGAAAGGCAGGAGCGACGAAGACGCGTGCGAGCAACATGCGGATGGCGGCGTCGTGCGGCAGTTCCTGTGCGCGGAGTTTTTTGTAGAGCGCTTGCATTTCGTTGCGCTCGGTTTCCGTGGTCGGGCGGCGCCATGCGCGCTGCGCGAAGTCGATGACTGCGGCGACGTGGCGCGGCTCGGCGGCGATGAGTGTCTCGCGGAACTCGGCGGCTTTTTTCTGGATGGGTTCGCGCATCGGCGTGAACGCGCTCGGGTCCGCGTCCTGCGTGGCGAACTGCCAGAGCTGCTCGAATGCATCGACGAGCTTGAATGCGTCGTGGCTGACAAAATGCAGCTCGCTCCACAGACGGTCGAGCGTCGCTGCTTCGGCGTCGTCGAGCATGAGACGGCGGAGTTGCTCGTCCTCGCGGTAGTAAAGCGTGAGCGTGACGACTTCGTCGACAGGCACGATTTTTGTGTAGCAGAGCGTGGCGGGGAACATCGCGCGAAACTCGTCAAACGCAGCGACCATGCGGCGGCGCGCTTCGCTGCTGTCCGCGACAAGCACGGGAGAATCTGAGACGACCGGCTGTGCTCCATCGGACCATTTGCCTTTGGCACCCTCCGAGTTTGTCCCCGGGACCAAGGCTCGCACCTCGGCCGGCTTGGTCGTGGTGACTTGCATCTGCACAGACCCTTCGCCCGTGACCGCAGCGGTCGCGACAAATTCGCAGCCTTCCGCGAGGTCGGAGGGCAGCTTGAACTCGATGGCGGATACCCCCTTCACGAGCAGATTGTTCCCATCGAATTGTGAAGCGGACAGTCCATAGGTTCCGTCGTCTGCGCCTTTCGGCAGGTTGGCAATCAGCGAGGAAAACAGCGGGCCGCGAAGCGAAGTGAGCTGCCCCACCAGTGCCGCATCCGGCGAGTCTTTCGCCAGCCCTTGGCCGTTGCTTACGAGAAGCTGCTGGAGTTCCGCAGCGAGCTTTTGTTTTTCCGCGCCGTCCGTGGCTGACTGCCATTTTGAAAGCAGCGAGTTTGCCGGCAGCGATGTCGTCGGCCCGCCTTTGTCGGGCTCACTGTAAAAATGCCAGACGTTCGCGTTGCCGAGGGCATCAGCGTGGGGATTTCCGGCGAGGATGTCCGGCGAAACATCGCGTCCGAGGCTCCATTCACGCGTGCCGTCTTTGAGCGTGAGTTCCAGCGCAGTGAGGTCGCAGACATGGCTGCCGTCGCGAGGACCCACTACGAGCGAAACCAAGTCGCCCGGCTGCACAGCGACGTTCTCAAAAGGCCCGAGCACGTTCTCTTTTGCACCATCCGTGTTGCCGCTCGCGAGCGTCTGGCGCGTGGAGCCACGGCGCACTTCGAGCCACCACGACACGCCGTTTCCGCAATCGGTGTGCGCATCTTGAACGGTGCTTGTGATTCGGAGATTCCCGGCGACGGGTGCGCGCCATCCCACGACCGCGCGCCGCGTCGGTGACGGATGGACGACGACGCTGTGCGGCTTCGCCCTGCCCGGCACGCGGACTTCCTGATCGGATGAATTCGCCACAACGCTCAGCGCGTCCGCGCCCGTCCAGCCTTTGATGAACGGGTAATCGCCGGATTTGTCGGACTTGCCTGTGATATAGTTTTCGATCTTCGCCGAGCCACCGATGCCGAGCAACTCCCGCCAAGCGGTCAGAATCGCCGGATCCAGTGAATGCTTTTGCGCAAGCTCCGCGACTTCTCCTTTTTCCGTCGCGGCCGCGAGACACTTCGCAGCCGAAGAAAACACAAGCTGCTTCTGGACAGCGAGCCCGGTAGCGACAGACCGGACATCGCGCAACGGAATGTCGGCGCGGCCCGGCATGACAAGGCGCGGATTCTTCCAAACTGCTGCGTCATTTTCACCTCCGTCGCCTGCATCCGAGGTCGCGAGATAAAGCGTCACGTCTTGGTTATTCGGAGTCAGCTTCAGCTTGATGTCGCGGCTTGCGGCGATCGGTGCCACAGGCTCCTGCCACGCTTTGGGGCCGTCGCGTTTTCCAATGTGACCGATGGTCGAAAACTTCCACAGCGCACGCTGCCACGATGAAATCTCCGCGACCAGTGCAGGCACGTCGCCGGGCTTCGCGACCCGCCATTTTGCGCGAAGCGGATCGAGCAGCGGCGAAGGCTTTGTGTCGTTCAATGTTGTCCACAACATCGCAAGATACTTCGGGCTCAGCCCGCGCTTTTTCGCTACTTCGCTGGAGCCGGATTTCTCCTCGATGGTCGCGAGCAGATACTTCGCGAGCGGCAGAACTCCACCACCGTTTGTATCGAATTTGATACCCTGCAAATTCACCGCCTGCCCGCCGCCCACTTCCGTATATTTCGCGCAAAATGCACGGATGGCCGCGAGTTTCTCCTCGCTCCAATCGCGCTGCGAAGTCGCGGGAGAAAACGCCATTCCATCCGGTAGAAACACAGCATGCGCGGCGATTTCCTTGCCCGCATCGAGATATTTGCTCACGAGCGACGGCGACATCACGAGCGACGCTCCGGTGTTCATGAAACCTTCGCCCGCAGCGCTGTCGGCGGGAAATTCTTTCGCAGGCTCAAGCGATTCCACGCCGGTGAGATCGCGCACCGTGAAATTGAACTCCGCATTGTTCAGCCTGCGCAAAACGACCGGTCCCGGATCGCCCGCCGTCGCCATCGCGGCGTCATCGAGCGCTGCATTGACCCAGCCGAGCAGCTTCTCGCGCTCGGCGCCATCCGGCTGTGGTTTCTTCTTTGGCGGCATCTCGCCGAGATTCATTTGCTCCACCACGCCAAGCCACACGGCAGCGTCCTTCTTCATCTCGGCGAACGACGTAAAGCGCGCCAGATCGAGGTCGCCCTTAAACTCGTCGGCGTTGTGGCAATCGTTGCAATATTTCTTCAAAAGCGGCTGCACCTCCGCCGTGTAGCGCCCCGCCAAATCCTCCGCCGCGAGCGCGCTGCAAGTCATCAAAGCGACGGTCAGAAATGCGACTGTTGGCGCAGAGACGACAGTCGTAAGTATTTTAGGGAGCGAACGGAAAGAGACTGTTGGAAAAGTCATAATGGCAGATTTTAAACCGGCGACAGCATCGCGCGTTAGGCATTCATACTTGGGAGCTGGCGGCGCCATGTCTCGATATGCTCGCGCATCGCCTTCTCGGCTTTCTGCTCATCGCCGGAGCGGAGTGCTTTGAGCACCGCGCGGTGACAGTCGCCCGTTTTTTCGCGAGTGTGCTGGCCTGCCGTTTCAGCCGTGCGCTGCATCCGGGAAAGCCAGTATTCGAGTTGATGCCGCAGTGTGTTCCAGCAGATATACAGACGACTGTTGCGCGCCGCTTTCATGATGGCATCGTGAAATGCGACGTCGAGCAGCGTGACCTGCAGGAGGTCGGACGCCGTCGAGGTTTTGGCGATATTCAGCTCCAGTGTTTTCGCGAGCGCCGAGTTGAAATGCCGGCAGGCGAGGCGCGCAGCGGTCGGTTCCAGCGTGAGCCTCAGCGTGAAGATTTCCTCGAAATCCGCATCCGTGAAAACCCGCACACGCGCCGCACCGCGCTGGTCAAATACAAGAAGGCCTTCGCGTTCCAACTGAAACATCGCTTCGCGCACCGTGGCCCGGCTTACGCATAACTGCTCCGCCAGCGCGGCCTCGATGAGGTGGTCGCCAGGCGCGTAGGCTCCGGCGATGATGGCCTTGCGCAGATTGTCGAGCGAGTCATCCACGATGCTCCGGCGGGAGACGGGCTTTAACGTTACAGCCGGTTGTTTTTTAGCGATTGAAGTTGCGTTCGACATCGAGATTCCAATACGACCGCCACGGTCGACCGTCAACGCGGAACCGGCTCCCATGATCACAAACTCCAACAGCACACCGCCGGACGACTCCGCCATCGGCATGACCGCGCTGCGGCGGAAAGTCGCGTGGCGGGTGCTGCCGCTGGTGTTCCTCCTCTATATCGTGGCGTATCTCGACCGTGCCAATGTCGGGTTCGCGAAACTGCGCATGGCGAAGGATCTTGGATTTTCGGAGGGAGTGTTTGGATTGGGAATCGGCATCTTTTTCATCGGCTATCTGATTCTGGAAATTCCCGGTGCGTTGCTCGTCGAGCGATGGAGTGCGCGGAAGTGGTTCGCGCGAATCCTCATTACGTGGGGGTTCATTTCGGCGCTCACGGCATTTGTGAGAACGCCGACGCAGTTCTACGTCGCACGGTTTTTCCTCGGTGTCGCGGAGGCGGGTTTTTTTCCCGGCATCATCGTCTATTTCACGCACTGGTTTACCGCTCAGGACCGGACGCGTGCGCTTTCGGGATTGGTCATGGCAGTTCCGTTCAGCCTCGCGTTGGGCGCGCCGGTTTCGGCCCTGCTGCTGGATGTGAACTGGCTGGGACTGCACGGGTGGAAATGGATGTTCATCCTCGAAGGTGTGCCGGGAGTGATTTTGGGATTCGTCACGTTCTGGTGCATGACCGACCGTCCGCGCGACGCTAAATGGCTCACGGCCGCGGAGCGCGATTATCTCGAATACGCGCTCGCCGCCGAGGCTGAAGCGAAGGAAGGCGTGAACAAAATCAACGTCTGGCAGGCGCTGCGTCTGCGTAACGTATGGCTGCTCGCCCTTGGCATTTTCGCGACGAACACCGGCGGCTACGCGCTGGCTTTCTGGGTTCCGTCGATGGTGAAAAACCTCTCGGGCGGCACTGACCTCGCGACGCTTCTATACAGCGGGCTCTTCTACGCGTGCGGCATCGCGGGTGTTTACATTTCCGGTCAATCCGCCGACCGTACGGGCGATCGCAAATGGCATTGCGTCGCCGGACAGGCTGCCACCGCGCTCTTTCTCGCAGGCAGCGCGCTGACGGGACAACCGTTCTTTATCGTGATGACGTGGCTCTGCCTCACGGGATTCGCTGCTTACTTTTGGCCGTCTCCATTCTGGTCGCTGCCGACGCTGACACTTACCGCGTCAACGGCCGCCGTCTCCATCGGCTTCATCAACATGAGCGCAAATCTCGCGGGATGGCTCGGCAACTATTACATGGGCTCGCTCAAAGAGAAGGGATACGGCGAGAGCGCTTTGCTGTTTCTGCTTGCCGGATGCTACCTCGTGGGCGCGGTATTTGTGAGCTTCGTGAAAGTCCAGCGGACGGCTCCACTCGCATCCAAATAACTCATGCCATCATCACTCTTTGATCTCACAGGAAAAGTCGCACTCGTATCCGGCGGGGCACAGGGAATGGGCCGCGCGATGGCTCTGGCGCTAGCGGAAGCCGGAGCGGATCTGATGGTCGTGGATCTCAACTCTCCGGGCGGTGAAGCGACGGCGGAGGATATTCGCAAACTGGGACGCCGCGCAGTGTTTACGAAATGCAACGTCTCCGAGCCCGTTCAAATTCGCGCGTTGTTCGCTCAGGTCGACTCCGAGTTCGGTCGTATCGATTTCCTCGGGAACGTCGCCGGCGAAGCCGTGCTCGCAGCGCCCGAAGATATCGAGCTTTCCGCCGTTGAGCAGACCTGGCGAAACCTTGTGCTTGGCCGCTTTTGTATGTGCCAGGAAGCTGGCCGCCGAATGCTGGCCGGAGGCGGCGGGAGCATTGTAAATATCGGCTCGCTTGCGAGCATGACCGCACTCGGCCGCGGCCATATCGGCTACAGTATGGCGATGGGAGCAGTTGCGCAAATGACCCGGGAGCTCAGCACCGAATGGAGCGGTCGCGGCGTTCGTGTGAACGCCATCCTGCCAGCACAAGTCCTGAATCCCGGCCTCGAAACTCGCATCGCCGCAGATCCGTCGCTCAAGGACCGGTTCCTTAGCGGCATCCCGGCGGGAAGACTCGGAAAACCCGATGACATCAAGGGCCTCGCCGTCTTTTTAGCGTCCGATTGCTCAAGCTGGATCACCGGAGCGCTGATCCCGATGGACGGCGGAAATCTCGCCATGAACGGCGGGGGCAGCGTCGGAAGAAGGCTATGAACGACGACGTCGAGCATTATGGATTCTCTATCGTCCGGGGTGTTCTCCCTGCGGAAATTCGACGTGAACTCATTTCGACGCTCGGACCAGTTCTTGGGGCAGGTCGGCGTGGACTGTTGGGAGATCCAACGGTGGCGAAACTCTCGCGTAGCGACATGATCATGTCTCTCGTCCGTCCGCATCTCCACGAGGAGCCGCTTCCAGTCCGTGCCATCTACTTTGACAAGACGCCGGACGCAAATTGGCTGGTGACGTGGAATCAGGACCTGACGTTGGCGATTCGGGCGAGGGTGGAACTCGCGGGGTTTGGATCGTGGAGTGTCAAGGATGGCGTTCCCCACGTCCAGCCGCCCATTGAACTGCTTGAGCGGATGCTGACTGTCCGTTTGCACCTTGATGATGCCGACGAAGATACTGGAGCGCTCCGGGTGCTGCCTGGGTCGCATCGAACGGGCCGGCTTTCATCTGCTGACATTCATGCGCTTCGTGAACGTGGTCCGGAGGTTGTTTGTTCCGTCGCAGCCGGGGACGCTTTGTTGATGCGCCCGCTACTGCTGCACGCTTCAAGTCGCTCAAGGTTGCCGCGACATCGCAGGGTGCTTCACATCGAGTTCGCCGGATTCGCCCTTCCTGCCGGACTTCAATGGCACGAAGCAACATAGACTTTAACAATGACCGACCACGCTTCTATGCAAAGCCCCGTTCAACTCTATCGCACGATGCAGCTTATCCGGCAAACCGAGGAGCAGCTCGCGCGCTGCCATCAGCGCGGGCTCGTTCATGGGGCGTGTCATACTTACGTGGGCGAGGAAGCGATTGCGTCGGGAGTGTGCGCGCATCTTCGCGATGAGGATGTCGTTTTCAGCACGCACCGCGGCCACGGTCATGCGCTCGCAAAGGGGTTGCCGCCGGAGCAGCTCATCGCAGAACTGTTTGGTCGGGAGACCGGGTGCTCGCGCGGGCGCGGAGGCTCGATGCATTTGTTTGCGCCGGAGATTGGGATGATGGGGACGAGCGGCATCGTGGGGCCGTGCATCCTGCAGGCGGCGGGCGCGGGATATAGTTTCAAGCTGCTCAAGAAGGACAATGTGGCCGTGGCTTTTTTCGGCGATGGCGCGGTGAATAATGGCGCGTTTCACGAGGGGTTGAACATGGCGGGCATTTGGAAACTGCCCGTGCTGTTCGTCTGTGAAAACAACCAGTTCGCGACCGAAGTGCCATTCAGCTACTCAGCCGGAAACCCGAGCGTAGCGCTGCGTGGAGCAAGTTACGGAATGCCCGGCATCGAGGTGGATGGAAACGACATCGCTGCCGTCGCACGCGCCGCCGGCGAAGCCGTGCAGCGGGCGCGGACCGGCAGCGGGCCGACGCTCATCGAGTGCAAAACCTATCGCACGCGTCCGCATGCCGAGGGCATGGGCGACTACACGTATCGCACGAAGGAGGAAGTCGCGGCCTGGCGCGATCGCTGTCCTATCAAGCGGCTCCGCGCCTCGCTGGTCGCCGGAAAAATTGCCACTGATGCGGAGCTCGACGCTATTGATGCGGAGATCCAGGCGCAAGTGGCGGCAGCAACAGCCGCAGCGGAGAAGGCTCCGACGCCGGATGGCGCGACCGCGACGCAGCATGTGTATGCGGAGGACGGTCAGGAGTCAGTCACTAGCAGCGAGTCTGACTCCTGTCTCCTGTCTCCTGACTCCTCCTCTCGGACGCTCACCTTCGCCGCCGCGACCGTCGAAGTGCTCGACTTTGAAATGGCCCGGCAGCCCGGCATCTTTGTGATGGGTGAAGGCATCGGCGTGCGTGGCGGGAACTTCGCCACGACGACCGGGCTCTTTGCGAAATACGGTGCCGATCGGCTGTGCGATACTCCGATTTGCGAGCGCGGTTTCGTGGGTCTCGCGTGTGGCGCAGCGATGACTGGCACGCGGCCTGTCATCGATTTCATGTTCATCGATTTCATCAATGACGCGTTCGGTGAAATCGTGAATCAAATCGCCAAGATGCAATACATGAGCAGCGGGCGGTTGCGGATGCCGGTGCTGCTGCGCGGCTGCGTGGGCATCGGCCACTCCGCGGCGACACATCACTCGGGCAGTTACCATTCTATTTTCAGCCACATCCCCGGCCTGCGAGTCGTCATGCCGTCCACGCCTTTCGACGCGAAGGGACTCATGACACACGCTCTGCGCTGCTACGATCCTGTGCTCTTTCTCGAACATCGCGAATTGATGGGGATAAAGGGCGCGGTGCCCGAGGAGTCGTACGAAATCGAGTTTGGCAAAGCGCGAATCGTTCGCGAAGGCACGCACGTTACCGTCGTCGCCGTCGCGCTGATGGTCCACCGCACGGTGGCCGCAGCCGAGCAGCTCAGCGCCGACGGCATCAGCGTGGAAGTCATCGACCCGCGCACCATCTCGCCGCTGGATACCGCTACCATCCTTGCTTCTGTGGCAAAAACCGGACGACTGCTCATCGTGGACGAAGCCTTCGCGCCATGCAGCATCGGAGCAGAAATCGCCGCGCAAGTGGCCGATGCGGGGTTCAACGATCTCGATGCGCCGATCCGACGGCTGAACGGCGCATTTGCTCCTGTGCCGTACAGCCCGCCTTTGGAAAAAGCACTCGTGCCGGATGTCGCCGACATCGTGCGGACGGTGAAAGAACTGATCGCGGAGTAGCGCACCATGGCCACCGAAATCACAGTTCCGCGTCAGGGTTGGTCGATGGAGGAAGCCATTTTCTCCGTATGGCTCAAGGCCCACGGCGAAATGGTCCGCTCGGGCGACGCGCTCTTTGCAGTCGAGAGCGACAAAGCAACACAGGAGATCGAGTCTTTCGACGGCGGACTGCTTTACCTCGCGCCCGATGCCCCGAAGCCGGGCGAGAAAGTAGGGGTGGGGCAGGTCATCGGGTATTTGCTGGCGGAGGGGGAGAGTGCGCCGAGCTCAGGGGTCAGGAGTCAGGAGTCAGGAGTCAGGAGTCAGGTCGCTGCTGCTGCTGTTCCTGTTGAAGTCCCGGTTCCGGTTCATTCGAAACCGGAAGCTTCCGTCTCCACTCCACGGGCGCGGCGGGTGGCGGAAGAGTTGAACATCGACTGGTCTTCCGTTCCCGGCACCGGACGTGGAGGGCGCATTCGCGAGGCTGATATTCGGAAAGCTGCGGCCGCTTCCGCCACTCGCAAGTTTGCTGCGGTCCACACGATGGTGCCCGTGACGCTCCACACCACCGCCGACGCAACCGCGCTCGTCGGTCTCCACGATGATTTCAAAAAGGCCGATTCCGCTGCTGGTGCTGTCATTCCGAGTTGCGGCGACATGCTCGTAAAACTCGCCGCCATCGCACTGCAAAAACATCCCGTGCTCAATTCCCGCTGGGACGGCGAAACACTCCGCACGTCGCCCGATATCCACATCGGCATCGCCATCGATACCGAAAGCGGCTTGCGCATTCCCGTCATCCACGACCCTTCGAACCTGCCTCTGCGCGACATCGCGAGACGCTCCCGTGAACTCACCGAGCGCGCGCACGCCGCGCAGCTCACCGCCGATGAAATGCGCGGCGGGACATTCACAATCACGGACCTCGGCGCATTCGGTATTGATACCTTCACTCCGACGATCACCGAAGCCGAGTGCGCCACGCTCGGCTTGGGGCGCATCCTTCGCCAGCCAGTTGCGAGCGGCGACGGCGTCGCATTCCGCGACATCATCACGCTCAGCCTCACCTTCGATCGCAGGGTGTGCGAAGACGCGCCCGCCGCCCGCTTTCTACAGACCCTCGTCGGCCTCATTGAGTCGCCGGTGGGCGCACTGTTTTTCTGACAGATTCCACACCACAAAATCCTCACCACATGAACACAAAACGCACCATCCAGAACCTCGTCCTCATCCCTCTTCTTGCCTGCATCACGCTCTGCGCTGGCGGAGCGGAGCCGGCCATCAAACATCGCGTGCTTCTTTTCGAATACGGGCAGGGGCCCAACCGAATGCTTGAGCTCGATGCGGATGGCAAAGTCACGTGGGAACACAAGCCGCCGAGTATCGCCGTCATCTTTGAGGTGCAGCCCAACGGGAACGTGCTTTACGCGTACGGTGGCAATCCGACCGGGGCGCGCGAAGTCACGCGGAAAGGAGAGGAAGTCTGGAATTACGTCAGCAAGTCTCCGCAGGTTCTCGGCTGCACGCGACTGCCGAATGGCAACACGCTGCTAGCCGAACAGGGGCCCGCGCAGGCCGTCGAGGTAAACCCGAAAGGCGAGGTCGTGCACGTCACGCCTCTCCATACGAGCCAGGAACATTTCCATCTCCAGGTCCGCAACATTCATCAGCTACCCAATGGCAACATCCTCGCTGCGCATGAAGGCGAGGGCGCAGTGCGCGAAGTGGACCAAACCGGCAAGGTCGTCTGGGAATACACCGGCGTCACGAATGCCGGCGACGCGCAGCGGCTGCCGAACGGCAACACGCTCATCTCCTGCGGCACGCAAAAGCGCATCATCGAAGTGACGCCCGACAAGCAGATCGCCTGGGAGTTTGGAGCGAAGGACGCGCCTGAGCTGAATCTCACATGGATTTCGAGTATCCAGCAGCTCAAGAACGGCAACATCCTCGCAGGCAATTTCCTCCGCGGACAGGAAGGCAAAGGCGCACACGCATTCGAAGTCACGCGCGACAAAAAGATCGTCTGGAAATGGGAGGACCACAGCACCATCAAATCGCTGACGACCGTCCGGGTTGTCGGCGAATAACGCAGTTCACCTCATGGAAAAACTGCCATTACCGAATGCGGTTTCGCGGATCTTCATGCGTAAGGCGTAGATGCTCGTGCCTCGCTTCAACCGGTGGCTTGTGTAATCCAACACCATCGGTGTGATGCGCCTACGCGAATTGGAACAGCAGCAAGCTGGCGAAGAAGATGAAAGCGTCGCGCGGTGATTGAGCTTGTTCTGCCGTGGAGGTCGCTCCAAATAGATGCATGCTTCGGTTGGCCTCATGGATTAGGGAATGCGATGATGCGTGGTTCGGAAGATTCTTTGCGCCGCATCCGGAAATCGTCGTAGGCAATGCGCGCCTTGGTCCTGTCGATCCGGCGAGCGCCGACGGTCTGCTCATCACCGGCGGACCGGATATCGCAGCGGAGTTTCACAGCGAGCCGCCTGCGGACCTTTCACTCATCATGAATCCCGATCCGATTCGCGACGCATGGGAGTTTGCAGCAGTGCGATCCGCCATTGAGCGCGGCATCCCGATTTTCTGCATCTGCAAGGGTCTGCAAGTGCTGAACGTCGCGCTCGGAGGGACGCTGTTTCCGGATATTCGCGGACATGATTTGCCGGAGATGAAAACCTCGAATATCCAGCCGCTCCGCTTTGATGTGACTGCCCGGCACCGGATCGAAAAAGTGAATAGCTCCCATCACCAGGCACTCGACCGTGTGGCCGACATGCTTGAAGTCGAGGCGTGGCACGCAGGCGACGGCATCATCGAGCAGGCGCGAATTCGCAATTATCCGTGGAGTCTGGGCGTCCAATTTCACCCGGAGCGCGATTGCATTTATACGAGCCTGTTCGAGGATTTTTTCGCGCAGCTCGTGCCGACCTTCGATGGTCGATAAAATGCACGACAGTCCACGCAACATCACCATCCGCATCGGTTTCGAGCTTTCCTATGAAGCGGTGGACCCGACTCCGATCACGCTTCTCATTCAGCCCAAGCTCGAGCCATGGCAGAGGATGGAAACGGAACAGCTCTCGCTCGATCCGCAGATCAACGTAGAGGAATTCGAGGACATCCACAGCAACATCGCACATCGCTTTATTCTTCCCGTGGGCCGCTCGACGATCCGCCAGGACGCGATGGTGACCGTTCCGTGCACGCCCGAGAATCACATCGATGGTGGCGAGCCGATTCCGGTGGGGGAACTGCCGATCGCGCTTCTGCGGTACACGTTGCCAAGCCGGTATTGCGATTCCGACCGGCTGATGGATTTTGCGTTCGCGAAGTTCGGCCAGCTTCAACACGGCTTCGTGCGCGTTCAGGCGATTTGCGACTGGGTCCATCGGAATATCCAATACCGATTCGGAGGCGGCAGTCCTTACACTTCGGCGAGTGAAGTGATCGCGCAAGGCTTCGGGGTGTGCCGCGATTTCGCACACACTGCCATCGCACTCTGCCGCTGTTTTAATATGCCGGCCCGATACGTGACCGGACATTTGCCGGATGTGGCGTTTCAAGACTCAGGTTCGCCGATGGATTTTCACGCTTACTTTCAAGTGTATATCGGCCATCGATGGCACACATTAGACGCGCGCTTCAATGTTCCGCGCGTCGGTCGGATTCAGATTGCCTGCGGACTCGACGCCGTGGATGGCGCATTCTCAACGCTGTACGGCGCAGCGAATCTCGCATCCTTCCAAGTCTGGGCATATCAGATCGATCCCGTGGAAGTGAGGCCCGGCGATCCAATCGACCTCGCAAAGCGCCTCGACGGTACGCCGCAACTGCGCTTTCCACTGCGTTGAGATGCGCTTGCCCCGCACCGCCGCGGGGAGTATCCAGCAACGACATTCACTCATATGCCTTCATTCGACATCACTTCGGAAGTGGACAAACAGGAACTCGACAACGCTATCAATCAGGCGGTGAAAGAGCTCGCGACACGGTTTGATTTTAAGGGCAGCACGGCGAAAATCGAACTCGACCTCAAAGGTTCGAAAATCATCCTCACCGGCGAGGACGGGAGTCGCGTGCGCGGCCTGCACGACATCGTCATCAACAAGCTGAGCAAGCGGAATGTGGACTTGCGCAATGTGGAATCGAAGGACCCGACCATCTCTCCACTTGGCCACGCGACTCAGGAACTGCTCATCAAGCAGGGACTCGACGGCGACAAGGCGAAGGAAATCGTGAAGGCAATCAAAGAAAAGGGCCTCAAAGTGCAGAGTGCGCTGCAAGATCGGCAGATTCGCGTCACCGGAAAAAACCGTGACGATCTCCAGAGCGTGATCGCTTTCTGCCGCAGCAAAAACTTCGAGGTTGGTCTTGCCTTCGGTAATTTCCGGGACTGATTTTTGGGTTCTCTGCCAATCGGTTCAACCACGCCAACAATCATGAAATACCTCATCGCCACCATAGCCATTCTATTTTCCGTGTATGCGTCGGGCGCGGATATTCAAGCGGCGGACATGGCAAAAGGTGCTGCGTCTTTTGCCGAGATGCGGATGGAATATGCGCGGCGAGCTCCCGCGGGTGGCATCGATTGGTCGATCGACGACGAGCGTGAAGCGGTCGTGAAAAGCTACAGCGAGGAGTCACCGAAGGCATTCATCGACGGATCTGCGAAATGGCTCGCGAAGTGCCCGGTGGACGCCAAGGTTCATTTGATGCGTGCCGCTCTGCTGCTGAAAGCGGGCGACGTATCGGGTCATTTCTATCACCGGATGATGTATTACGGCTTGATGGCATCCATCGTGACATCAGGTGACGGGAAGACTCCGAAGACCGCGTACAAAGTAATCGCGGTCGAAGAGGAGTATACGATGCTTCGGCACATAGGGGCGAAGGTCGTCAAACAGGGGCTGGTCAAAGGGCCGTGCGACGAAATGTCGGTGGAGATCAACGGAAAGTCAGAGACCATTTATTTCGACGTATCGATTGCGATGGGTGGACTTAAGAAGGAGAAGGAAAAGGCTGAAAAAAAATGACCCGGCTGAGGTCGGAAGGATTCAAAGCGCCTCTGCAGGCGGCTCGACATCGCGCACGACGAGGCCTATCGGTGAGCAATGAAGCCGCTCCTTTTCCTCACCATCGCCGCCGCCGCACATGCAGCCACGCCCGTCTCGGACATCACAGTGCCGCCGGGGTTTAAAGTGGAGCTTCTCCGCGAAGCCGGGGAGCGCGAGGGCTCGTGGATCTCCATGGCGCTCGATGCCGAAGGCCGCATCTATATTTCCCCGCAAGGCAGCATCCCGGAGAGCGGCTTGGCGAAAGACTCGAAATGGGGCGGGCTTTGGCGCTCCACCGTCATCGGGGAAAAAGTCACCGCTTGGGAAAAGGTCCCCGTCCCCGTGGGCGACAGCATGGGCATGCTCTGGGCGTTCGACTCCCTCTACGTCTCCGGCAACGGCCCCGAAGGTCGCGGCATCTATCGCTGCAAAGACACCGATGGCGACAGCCTCCCCGACTCCGCCGTGATGTGGAAAAAAGTCCCCGGCGGCTCCGGCGAACACGGCGCCCATGCCCTCGTCCTTTCGCCCGACAAAAAGAACATCTACATCGTCCACGGCAACGCCACCGGGCTCATCGACGGCATCGCGCCCGACTCCCCGTATCGCAACTGGGGCGAAGACGATCTCCTCCCCAAACTCAAAGACCCCACCGCCACATTCTTCGAC
>JANMGP010000271.1:0-6669 GCA_031374705.1 Verrucomicrobiaceae bacterium
CGGCGGGCCGCTCGACATCACCCGCGATGGCGGAAACACCTGGGAGAGCCAAGCCAATAAGTTGAATGCCACCGGTGATGCCGGACCTGGCTCGAGTGACGCGATGGTCTGCGTGGTCGATAGCCAAACCATGCTTTACAACCAGGGTAATGATGAGCTAGCCAGTCGGGGTCGGGTGAAGGGCCTGTTCCGCAGTACCGATCAGGGTCGCACCTGGAACAAGGTGGCGGAAGGTCAGGGATCGGTCAGCAAGCACGCGGTGGCCCTGCGCAACGGCACCGTGTATTTCTTTGCCGGTCGGAATCTGTGGATTAGTCGCGACAAGGGCGCCACCTGGACCACGCGCCCCATTCCCAAGCTCTCGGCCCAGCCGCCTCAACTTTTCGGCGATTGGACCGGTGGAAAGATCGGCGGCATGCTGGGCAAGAGCCATGAAGGAGTGATTTACAGCAAGGACGAAGGGCAGAGTTGGACGGTCCTCATCGAGGGTGCGGGCTTCCCTCCCAAGTATCAGGGCACCCTGTACGCGGCCCGCGAATCGGGCTACATCTACAATACGGATGCGTGCGATTACCAGTACGGTGCGGGCATTTGGGCCTTTGACCCGTCGCGCAACGTCATCTATGCCTCGACCTCGGCGGGGCCGGTGATCAGCAAGCAGTTGCTTGGTGCAGCGCCCGGTCCGGCACCGGCTGGCGGTGGCACGGTCGATTGATACCGACCAGATCCTCAGTCCCCGACGCCGATCCCGTTCTGACCGTCCACGGTGCGGCGGGCGCGAAGATGTTACTTTGAGTGTGGTTCATGATCACTCACCGATCTTGCCGGCATCGTTCCGCCCAAAGGTCTGCAAGGCGCAAGTCTCCGTCCGCTGCTCGACGACACTGCCGCGAAATGGGACCGTCCCGCGTTCACCCAAGTCCAGCGCGGCAACATCCCCGGACACAGCGTCCGCACCGAGCGCTGGCGGTACACGGAGTGGAAAGTGGAATCGCGGCGAGAATGGAGCGGAGCTTTACGATCACACTGCGGACCCGCAGGAACTTCACAACCTCGCTGCTGTTCCCGAACATTCGAAGGCCGTTGCAGAGCTGAAGGCGCTGCTCAAAGGCATTCACCCGAGCCCCGTGGAAGGCGGCCAGGCCGCTGCTGGAGGGAAGAAGGCGGCGAAAAAAGCCGCGCCCCGGCGGGAACCGAGTAATTGCGATCGCTTTCGCAGTCAGCGTATAAAGAATGGTGCTGACCATGGCCGACGAAATATCCGTTCTTATTCAAATGGCAGAGATTCTTGATGCACATGGCATCGATTACATGCTCACGGGATCCATGGCGCTGAATGTTTATGCCAATCCCCGGATGACCCGGGACATCGATTTGGTCGCGATACTCTATTTGAAAGATGCGGCCCGGATCGAATCCATATTCAAACCCGAACACTTTTACGTGTCGGCAGATGCCGCGAGGGAAGCTGTGTTCCATGAGTCGTCGTTCAATCTCATCGAGCTCACGACCATGACGAAAGTGGATATCATGGTCCGAAAGAGGGACGCGTATCGGCATTTGGAGTTTTCAAGGCTGAGGAAGGTCATATTGCGAGGGAAGGAAGTATGGGTGGTGACCAAGGAAGATCTGGTCATTTCAAAGCTCGAATGGGCACGTGAGTCTCTTTCCGAGCGGCAACTCGAAGACGTCAAAAACCTCCTCGCCACCGGTTGCGACATGGACTACCTAAAATCATGGGCATCGAAGCTCCAACTGAACGATTTGCTGACACGGGCTACGGCGTGAAGGATACCTCACCGGAGGTGAACCGGATGATCTTTGAGCGCATGATGGCTCTCACGCCGGGTGAGCGATTGGAGATCGGATTGACGATGCTCGGAACGGCAAAAGAACTCATCAGGGCGGGCCTGCCGGAAGGTCTTCCGGAATCGGAGAAACGCAAACTGATCTATGAGCGGCTCTATGGCGAGCCGTTACCATCGGGCTGCAACTGCGCTGCTCACTGACTGCGCCGCCTATCTGGCTGCCAGCACTGCAAGTTCGTGGATGCTCCAAAACAAACCACTCACCGCACCTGTCTGTGTGATGCGGATGAATTTCGCGGGAGTCGGAGCCCAAGCGATTTCTGTGATCGGTGCGGAACCCTTGCCTTGCTTGACCTCCGACCACTTCGTTCCATCGGAACTGATTTCTACTTTGTATCCGCGCGGATAATCGCCGCTGGATTTTGCAGAATCGAGGCGAACGCCGGCGATTTTTGTCTCGGCGGGCAGTTCGATTTGGAACCACTGGCCGGGCGTCTGCGACACACCAGTATCCCAGCGCGTATCGGCTTTGCCATCCACAACAGCGGCGCAGCCATTGGCTCTCAGGCTCGCGGTGAGTTTCCAGTCCTTCGCGTTATTCAGCGGCGTCGGCAGCGTTTCGCGGAGTTCCTTTTCAGTCCACGGTTGTGTGCGATCCTTGGTGGACGCGCGGAGCCGCGCGACGTCTTCCACCGTGACGAAACTGCCGCGATTCCCAAAGTTGACGCGGACGTAGCTGGTGATGGCGGCCAGCCAGGCGTCGTTGTTTGTCCCCATGGAAACCATCTGTGCCTCATACGTCTTTCCGTTCACCGGTCCGGCGAGACCATGGAGGAGGACCAGCAGCGCGCCGTCGGGATGACCTGTGATCGTCTTCGAACCGCCGAGCGGCGGCGCCATGGTTGCGCCAGCCGTCTGCCCCTGCAACGGCATGCCTTTGCCGTCGAGACCATGGCATGCAAAGCAGAGTTCTTTGTAAATGCCCTCGCCTTTTTTCAGCGTCGCGATTTCCGCCGGACTGTAGCCTTCGAGTTGCGGCTTTTCCATTTTGATGAGCTGGCTTCCTATTGCCTTCACACCCTCGCTCTTCGTCGTCGCGAAGACCGTATCAGCGACCTTTTGCCATTCAGGCAGGTTCATCGCCTTCGCTGTGGCAATGGCCTGGATGACGACGTTTGGGTCCGTGTCCTGCGCCAGCGCGAGCAAATCGGGCGCGAGCGTTTTGTCCCCGGCTTTCACAAGCGTTTCGGCGGCGCGGAGCGCGTTTTCGCGAACGCGCGGGTGGGCGTCCTTGAGCTTTTCCCGGGCAAGCGCCAAATCGATACTGTCGAGGCCTTCGAGCGTCCACATCGCATGCGCTCTGGCAAACGGGCTCTTGTCTTCGCGGGCCATTTTCACGAGCGCCGGGACGACCGTTTTGTCCTGCCGGACGACGAGCAGCTTCTGCGCAGTGTCGCGCCACCAGCCGTTTGGGTGCGCGAGGTGCGCGACAAGGTCGGCGCTTTTCTCATCGAGCATTTTCGGCTGCGGGCCGGGCTTGAAATCCTTGTGCACTAGACGCCAGACGCGACCGCGACCGATGTTCTTGTCGAGCCCGTAACGCTCGATCATCGGGCGAAGGAATGATCCGCGGGCGGTCCACGCGCCTTCCTGAATAATCCCGCGATACGCATCGACAATGTAGAGGCAGCCGTCCGGCCCGGTTTTCATATCGACGGGACGAAAATTCGCGTCAGTGCTTCGGATGAACTCCGACTTCGGGTTTGAGTTTCGCAACGTGGTGATGCCGTCCTTCATCTCGACGATGCCGCGGCGGATGAGCCGTCCGACAGGCTCCGGCAGAAAGACGTTGCCGCGCGCGTCCTCGGGCAGCCGGTCGCCGCGAAAGATCTCCTGCCCGCAACTCGCGGTAAAATGATTGAGCGTCCAGTCGTCCGGGCGGAAGCGGCCCTTCCCTCCCTGCACATCCGCGAGGCCGATGGCGGGCCACACAGCCATCCAGTCGTTGTCCCATTGCTGCGGCACGTTTACCGCGCCGTACGCGATGTGCGTCTGAAAATTCCACACGCCCTTTTCCCCGCCCGCGTTTGAAAACCAAAGCTTGCCCCAGTCATCCTGCGCGAGCCCCCATTGTCCGCCGTTGGATGCCGTGGGTTCCTTCAGCACCTTGCCGTCGGGAGTCCACCGAAGCCGGTAGGCGTTGTAGGTTGTGTAAAGCCAGTTATCCATCGCCCAGGTAAGTCCGCTCGGCTGATGCTCCATATTTCCCCCACGGGAACCGCCTTGGAAAAACGGTCGCTTTTCCTCTGCGACTCCATCCCCGTTTTTGTCACGCCACGCGACGATGTCGTTTGTGTTTGTCTCGCCGATGAGCACTTCGTCCTGCAACGGCTGCACCATCCTCGGAACGAGCAGTCCGTCGGCAAAAACGGTGTGCTTGTCGAACTTGCCGTCGCCTTTCGTGGTCTCGTGACGCGACACGCGGGACTTCGGCGTGAGTTCGTTTGAGCCGTCGATGTCCTGCATGTAGGTCCGCATCTCCACGACGTAGAGGCGACCATTGCCGTCGAATGCCATCGCCATGGGTTCCTTGATATCCGGTTCGCTCAGCACGAGTTCCAGCCGGTAGCCGTCGGGAAGCTGGATCGTCTTGAGTTCCTCCTCGGCGGAAACGGCCGGATGCAGGCGTGCGGGGGGCAGGTTTTCGGCGGTTTTGGCCTGGGCAAAAGCGAACGATGGGACGGCGAGAATAGTGGAGATGACGAAACGCATGACGAGGCTTTGATTCCCCGCGTGCGGAAGTCTTGGAAAAACTTTTGTCATGAAACTTTGCGGACCAACCCTTGAACCCGCGTGTGCTTTCCTATTAAGAACGCGGGGAATGTCTGCTCCACGTGTTTTATATTCCCTGCTTGCGCTCGCCATCCTGTTTACCGGCGGTTGCTCGACGGAAGCGCGCGTGAACCGCGAAATCCGAAAGTCCGCAAAACGACCGCCTGCGAAAGTGTGGCTCGTCAGCAATGGTTGGCACACTTCGGTAGCCCTGAGGACATCCGACGCCACCAAGGAGCTCCAGGCATTTGCACCGAAGTCCCGCTACCTCGTCGTGGGGTGGGGCGGTGCCGACTTTTACATGTGGCGGAACATGCATCAACCGCTGCGGATGATCCGCGCCATGGTCCTGCCGACCACCAGCGCACTGCACGTCATCCCCGTGAAAACGTCGCTCGTCGAAGAATGTCCAAACAGCGAAATCATCGAGTTCGACGTGACCGAGCAGGGCCTCGAACGACTGCGGCGTAAACTTGAAAAAGCCTTCAAACGCGACCCGCTGGGTAAACCCATCATGGCTGGTCCCGGCAAGCGCCCAGAGAGCAAATTCTTCGACGGAACAGAAACGTATTTCTTCCCGAAAACCTGCAATTGGTGGGCCGCTGCGTGTCTGCGCGCAGCCGGGGTTCACATCTACGTCAGCCCTGCCATCGTTGCCGACAATCTCATCTGGCAAGGCCGGAAGCATGGTCGGGTCCTCTCCTCGCGGACAAAAACGCAGGATCCGCTCTGATTCGTCATTTACCGCGCTGCGATGCCAAATCACCCAATGTTGCAAATGGCACGACCACCCCGCCGAAGAGCGCGCCGCCCACGAAGTAGCACGCGCCGAATGGATATAATCCGGTCCACTTGTCCTTGGTGATCGACGCCAACGGATACGTGATTGGGACAAGCGCGATGGACGCCGGAATACCGACCAATACCCCAACCAGCCCGCCACCGAAATTCCCGGCATTTCGAACCGAAGCACTCGGATGGTTCCCAAATAGCGTATCGGAATTCCCGGAGCGCGGTTTCCCAGACTGCGGCGGCTTTGTCACGCTCGGCTGTCGGGCCGGCTTGTCAGCATTTCGCGAAACACACGCGCCAAGTGCGAAGCACGTTGCGCAGGAAAGAACTTGGAGAGCAGTTGTCATCCGAACGTTATGATCCATAATCCGCCCGACTCAAAGTCATTTGCCGCCGCATGGAACTCCGTCATCTTCGCTACTTCGTCGCCGTCGCAGAGACACAGAACATAACGCGCGCCGCGGCCCGTTTGAATGTATCGCAGCCCCCGCTCAGCCGCCAAATCCGCGATTTGGAGGACGAACTCGGAGTCCCGCTGTTCGACAGGAGCGCAAAATCCGTGCGGCTCACGGAAGCCGGCCGCGTCTTTTACATCGAGGCGCAGGCCGTCATCCAGCGCGCCGCCGAAGCCGTGCAGACCGTCCGCGCCGTCGCCGATGGAAAAGGCGGCGAACTCCACGTCGGCTACGCGCCATCGCTCACCGTGGAGATTCTGCCGAACACGCTCCGGCGCTTCCAGGAGACCGTGCCCGGCGTGCAAGTCGTGCTCCACGATCTCTCCTCCGGCGAAATGATGGAGAGCCTTCGCGAGCGGCGCGTGAGCATCGTGCTCTCGGTGGAACCCGGCGCCACGAAGGCAAAAGGGCTCACTTTCACCCAGCTCCGCAGCTACGCCGTCTGCGTCGCGGTTTCCCCCACGCATCCACTGGCAAAAGCCCGGCATATCCGAATCGAGCAAGCCGCCGTCGAAAGGCTCATCGCCTACAGTCGCGCCGACTATCCCGAGTATCACGACTGGCTCGCACAGCTCTTCGCGCCGATGAAAACAAAGCCGCGAATCGTCGAAGAATACGACAGCGTCACCAGCCTCATCGCCGCCGTGGAAGCCGGGCGCGGCATCGCGCTCATCCCCGAAAGCCTCGCCTGCCTCGCCGGCCCCCGCCTCGTCTTCAAGAAACTCCTCCCCGCCCTCCCGCCCATGCAAGTCGGCATCGTCCACCGCCGCGAAAAACTCCCC
>JANMGP010000118.1:0-25693 GCA_031374705.1 Verrucomicrobiaceae bacterium
GTCCTTTTTCGCGGAGACGAGGAGGATGCGGAGGGACTGCGGATTGGCGATTGCGGATTGCGGAGAGGGCGGGAGAACGGCGTCCAACTCCGCACGCTTCCGGGCGGGCGGAGGATTCGGTGCTTCAATCGGCGCGGGTTCGAGCGGGGCGGGGGAGAGCAGGAATTTGATGAGGTCGTTTTGCTCTGCGGGCGTGAGCGCTTCCAGCAATCCCGGCGGCATAAGCGAAACGGGCAACGCTTTGACTTCGCGGACTTCGGAGCGCGGGAGATCGCGCACGGTGCCGTTTGCTTCGCCGATGCGGTATTTTTCTTTGTCCTCGGTGAGCATCACGGCGGCGAGTTCCGCGCCGTTTTTGAGCGTGATGTGATACGTGAGGTGGTCGGGATTCAGTGCGGCGCTCGGCTCGCGGATGTCGCGCTCCACGCTCGCACGGTCGCGGAAGGAAAGGTTCGAGAGGTCCGGACCGACGCGTCCGCCCTGACCGCCCGCCGTGTGGCAAGTCGCGCATTGTGCCTTGCCGAAGTAAAGGCGGCGGCCATTCAGCCAGTCGCCTTCGAGCTTGGCGACGACGGGCTCAGCGGCTTTTGCGTCGGCGGGTTTGGCGAAAGGAAGGAGGAAGCGGCGGATGGGGAACGCACGCTCGCGCGGGTCTTCGGCGGTGTGCCAGATGATTCGCAGGAGAAAGTCGGGGGCGGTTTCTATCCAAACGGTAAAGTCTACAAGTGCTTGGTCCGCGTGCTCGTAGTCGAACCTTTGGATCGTCTCCGGTTCAGGTCGGCGTGGCGGGTCTGTGTATGCTCCGAGCAGCCCTTGAAGAGTCATTCGCTGATTGCTATTGAACGAGCCGAAGACATGTTCGTCCTGCGGTTCGTAGTAGTCGAGCTTTGCCCCCGGTTGGACCGATGGGCGTAGCATTGCATGGAGGTTAATACCGCCGCTAAATCCCAGCTTGCCCCGTCTATTGAGTTTTTCCCAGAGCACAGAGTGGTCCGCGCTCCCTGTTGTGAAAGCCTTTGCCACATCTATGTCAACATGCGGAAGCCATCCCTGCCAATTTCCGATCCCGTCGTTGGAAACCCAAGTAGCCTTCACACCGCTCATATCCGTCGCCAATTCGAGTGAAACGGGTAGGGCGGGTATCCTACCCGCGGGTTCGGGTATTCTACCCGAACCTTCGAGCGTCTTGATGCGTTCACCCGGCGTTTGCGAAAGGGCCGATGGTTCGACGGTCGGAGCACCGGGTTGAAAACCCGGCGCGGCGGGTAGGATACCCGCCCTACCCGTTTCATTCGCGATGCCGCCGTTGATCGAAATGCCGTATTGCTCCGCCGCGCTCTGCGGCGGGATTGCGAAGGTGATGCTGCGTTTATCGGCGCTGAGGGTCGCGCTGAGGACGGGCACATCGCGGCGTGGTGCGGCCATTTGATCGCGCACAACTTGGTAGCCGGGGCGGAAACTTTCGTAGCGGTCGCCGGCGGCGACGTAGCGTCCGGCGGTGATCTCGGTGCGCTTGGCGAGGTCGCGCAGTTTGGTCGGGTCGAGGTCGCGATCAAACGTCACGCGCAGTTCGCTCGCGCTGGCAAAATAAGTGAGCACCGGACGCGGCACCGGCTCTTTTACCGTGCTGATGCGGAAAAGCTTTCCCGCTCCCTCCGGTCCGCTGCCCCAATCCGGCGCGCCGCTGTGGCACGCGACGATGAGATCGCCGCGCGGCGAGAGCGTGACATCGACGGGCAGCATCGATAGCGCGGCGATGAGTTGGTTTTGCGCGACGTATCCGGCATCGGTCTTCACGAGCTTGGTGCGCCATAGTTTGCCGCGCGATTCGCCGGTCACGAATGCGTCGCCCTTCCACCAATCGGGGCCGAAGGTTTTCTCGCCTTCGTTGAAGACAAAGCCGCATGTCGATTGATGCTGCGGGCCGTAGTCGAAGACGCTCGGCTCGTCGATGACGTCGGGCAGATGCCGCGGGTGACGCGGTGGGAAACCGTAGTGACGGCCGTTTTCGATGTGCACGAGTTCGTCGAACGGATTGCCGTTGGCGAGCCACGTTGCACCCTCCTGCTCGGTCATGAAAAGGTCGCCGTTTTTATTGAACTGCGCGCCGACTGGATAGCGGATGCCCGTGCAGATCGTCTCGCGCTTTGAGAAATCTGCGGAGACGCGCTGCACCGTGCCGCGCTCGGTCTTGATGTCGAAATGCGATTTGCCGTCGGCGTCGAGAAGGTAGGCGTTGTTGTAAGCACTCACGCCGAGGCCGAAGTAAATGGAGCCGTCCGGAGCGAGCGCGAGCCCGAGCGCATCCACGCTGCCTCCTCCGCCGGGCGTCTTCTGTTTTTCCCAGCCGCTCGCGACGATGATTTGCTCGTCCCCGCGGTTGTCGCCGTTTTTGTCCGGGATGAAAAGGATGCGTCCCGCGGTCGCCACAAACATGCCGTCGCCGCGCGGGTCGCCTTTCGGCGTGAGCGCCATGCCGATGACGTTTTTTAAATCGGGGCTCTCCCAGTAAAGGTCGGCTTTGTCCTCGCTGCCATCGCCGTCCGTGTCGCGCAAGAGCCAGATTTTCCCGTTGTATGCGCCCGCCACGAGTACGCCGTCGTGGCGGTAGCGCAGGCAGTCAATGTTCGTCAGCTTCAGCGGCAACTCGCGCACTTCGAAGCCGGGCACGAACATCTGCACGGGCGGCGGATTTTTCACCGGGATGAGCGGTTTGCTGTCTGCGGAACTGCGCAGTCCGGTGTGCTTCGCGAGGAGGTATTTTTCCACGGCATCGCGCTCTGCGTTCGGCAATGCGCGGCGGTAGATGATCAGCTCGGCGATGTCGCCTTCAAGAAAGCTGCCCGCATACGCCGGGTGGCCGTCGTTGGAGTAACAGCGCGCACCGACCGTGAGCTCGTCCATCGAGATCGGCTCCGGCTTTCTCGGGCGGGAGTTCTCGTCGTTTCCATCGGCGCGGAGTCGCACGGAAGCAGCGTCCGCGGTGAGCGTGAAGACGTGGAACGTCCCGAAATCGAACTGCGTCTTGAGGACGTTTTTCTCGCCACCGCCGCCCGCGCATTCGGCGTTCAGCCACGAGAGCGTGGGGCTTCCTTTGCCGCCGAGATCGAGATTCAGGCCGCTTGTGTAGTCGTTCTGTCCGGTGCGGTTCAGCGCGAAGAATCCGCGAAAGTAGCCGGGATTCGAGCGCGGCGCTGCGACCACGAAAACCGTCGCTTCATCCATCGCGACACCCGGCGCACCGGAAAGGAAGTCGTCCTTTCCATCAAACCGCACAAATGCGGCTCCGGCGCTGGAAACGAGCGTTGGCCGTGCTTCGAGCAATGGCTGGCGGACATCGCGGTGATTGCCCGAGCCATCGAGCCAGATTTCCAGTTCGCCATTTGCGGCGAGCGGAATCTTTCGCGCGGTGCGAGCGGCATTCTGCGCGGCGGCGTCGAGCCAGACTGCGAGCGCATCGTTGGGCGGGAGTTTGGCGTCGGCCCACGGCTCGACGGCGGACGCTGGAATGGTAAGGACGGATGCAGCGAATAGGACGAGGTAACGCATTGTCCGAGCGTGCGGGACGGGACGTTCGCCATCAAGGAGCTTTCCATGCTGACTATATCCCGCGATAACTTCGCCATGAAAGCGCTCTTCATTCTCCTGCTCCCGTTTATCGCCGCTGCCGCCGGACCTGCGGATACTTGGCGGGCGGAAAAGCGCATCATCGACATGCACGTCCACCTGGACGGCTCCGCCGGCGGCATGGCGCGGGCCGCCGCGATTCTCGACCGCGCGGGAGTCGGCATCGGGGTGAATCTCAGCGGCGGGACCGTCACGCACAAGGAAGGCGAGCCGTCGCAGTTCGAGAGGGTGAAAGCGCTCGCGGATGGCCGGCATCCGGGCCGCTTTGTGCACTACATGAATCTCGACTTCGCCGGTTGGGATGCCGACGACTTTTCCGAGCGCGCTGCGAAGCAAATCGAGGAGGGACATCGCCTCGGTGCTGCGGGACTCAAGGAATACAAGCGTCTCGGCCTTTTCCTCCGCGACGGAAAGAAGCAGCTCATTGCCATCGACGATCCAAAGCTCGACGCGATGTGGGCGAAGTGCGGCGAACTCGGAATGCCCGTGAGCATTCACGTCGCCGACCCGCGCGCATTCTGGCTGCCTTACGATGAAAAGAACGAGCGTTGGACGGAGTTGAAGGATCACAAAAGCTGGTGGTTCGGTGATTCCGCAAAGTATCCGCCGCGCGAGGAACTGCTCGCAGCGCTGGATCGCGTCATTGCGCGTCACCCGAAGACCACGTTTGTCTGCGTGCATTTTGCAAACAATTCCGAGGACATCGACTGGGTCGCCTCGCGTCTTGATGCGCGTTCCAACATGCACGCCGACCTCGCCGCGCGCATCCCGGAACTCGGCCGCGCAGCACCGGAGAAAGCCCGCGCGATGTTCACGAAATACGCCGATCGCATCTTCTTCGCCACCGACTTCATGGTGTATAACAAACTGATCCTCGGCTCCGGCGGCGATGCCGACAACCCGACCGACGACGACGCGAACGTGTTTTACCAAAAGTGCTGGCGTTATCTCGAAACAAACGACCGCGACTGGGCGCACATGACGCCGATTCAGGGCGACTGGACGATTTCCTCGATCGGGCTCCCGCCGGACGTGCAGCGGAAAATCTACTTCGACAACGCCCGCAAGCTCCTCGCCCCGTCGCTCCCTCTCCCCGTCATGAGCGCCGCCAAAACCGCGCGGGATTTTGTGCCAGATGGAAAACTCGACGAACCCGAATGGGCCACCGCCGCTCCCGTGCATCTCGAATACCAGAGCCACAACGCAGCGGCGCGTCCCGAACTCTCGACGACTGTGCGCGCGCTGTGGAGCGATCGTTTTCTCTACCTCGCGTACGAATGTCCGTTCACAAAACTCACCGTCTTTGCCCCTGCGCAAAAGGAGGAGCGCATCGGACTGTGGGATCGCGATGTCGTGGAGGCGTTCATCGGCACCGATGAAAAGCTGACGCGCTACACTGAGTATGAGTGGGCCCCGAACGGCGAAAGCCTCGACCTTACGCTCGACCTTCCCGAGAAGGATTTCGCATGGAGCAGCGGGATGGAGAGCGCAGTTACCGTGGACGAAAGCGCGCACTTCTGGCGGTGCGAAGTCCGCATCCCGATGAAGTCACTCACTGCCGCGGCGCCAAAGTCCGGCACACGCTGGCGCATCAATCTTTTCCGCATGGACACCGCCGGAAAAGCAGGCCTCGCATTCAGCCCCGCGCTCCGCGGCAGCTTCCACACGCCCGAACGGTTTGGCTGGCTGGAACTGAGGTAACGACCGGTTTTCAGCGGAAAGCCGGACGTCGCCTCCGAGAAAAACACCATTTCGCAATTGCCCATACCGCTCCGGTCCGCTGAATTGCGCCCCCCTCGGAGACCACACATCACTTTAATACACACAACATCATGCTCGCAGCAGGCATCGTAGGACTTCCAAACGTAGGTAAATCGACACTCTTCAACGCCGTCACGCGCACCCGGAAGGCGCAGGCGGCAAACTACCCGTTTTGCACCATCGACCCGAACGTCGGCATGGTCATCGTCCCCGACCCGCGACTCGCCGTGCTCAGCAAACTCAGCGGCAGCAAAAAGCTCGTGCCCGCCGCGATCGAGTTCGTCGATATCGCCGGCCTCGTCAAAGGTGCCAGCTCCGGCGAGGGCCTCGGCAACCAGTTCCTCAGCCACATTCGCGAGGTGAACGCGATTGTCCAGGTTGTCCGCTGCTTCGAAGACTCGGATATTCATCACGTCTCCGGCACAGTGGATCCGGTCCGCGACATCGAAGTCATCAATACCGAACTCATCCTCTCCGACCTCGCCGCCTGCGAGAAGCGCAAGGACCGCTGCAACAAAGGCGCGCGTTCCGGCGACAAGACGGCCAAGGCGGAAATCGCACTTTGCGAAAAGCTCCTCCCGCACCTCGATGCCGGCAAACCCGCCAGCACGCTCGAACTTTCCGACGATGAAAAGAAGCTCCTGAAGGAATTCTTCCTTCTCTCCGGAAAGCCCACCATCTTTGCCTGCAACGTCTCCGAGCCCGATCTTTCGGCGCTCGCCAAGGGTGAAGACTGCGCCGCGAAACCTTTCGTGGACGCCGTGCGCGACTACGCCTCGCAGCATTTCGGTACCGAAACGGTCGTCATCAGCGCGCAGATCGAAAGCGAACTCGTGGACCTCAGCGAGACGGAAGCATCCGAATATCTCGCCGGCCTCGGCGTGAAGAGCAGCGGCGTGAATGAACTCATCCGCGGCGTTTACCACCTCCTCGGCCTCCGCACCTACCTCACGACCGGCGAGCAGGAGACCCGCGCCTGGACCATCCGCGCCGGGGATAAAGCGCCCGCGGCCGCCGGTGTCATCCACACCGATTTCGAGCGCGGATTCATCGCAGCCGAAGTCATCCACTACGACGACCTCGTCGCGCTGGGCTCCATGGGCAAAGGCCGCGAGACTGGCAAGCTGCGCATCGAGGGCAAGGAATACGTCATGAAAGACGGCGACGTCGTCGAGTTCCGCTTCAACGTGTAGCGCCATTCAGGAGAGCGCGATTTCCGAACTTCCGGAAATGCAAGATTGCGCTTGTCCTGCCCCCATTTTCCCCGCCGATACTGCGCCATGCGCTGGGTTTTCATCATTCTCTTGGTTGCACTTGCCGTTCTCGCGGTGGTCTGGACGAAACGGGGCCGCGGGGATTCGCCGTCGCAAGTGACGCGTTCAGAGGCGCTGGCCATCGCGGACAGTTATGTCCTTCATGAATGGATGCCGACTGCGGCGAACGCGTTTCACGGTGTCGATCCCACGGGCATCCGCGTGGATACGCCCGACGCGGAGTTTCGTCCCGTGGGCGACGAGCGCGGCTGGTGGCTCGCCGGGCAGCGCAACGTCGCCCTTCCTTATAAATGGGGCGGCTTCGAGACACCGGAAGAATTCGATCGCGGTTTGCGTGAAGGAAAATATGCGGGCGACGTTTACAGCGCGGAAAAGCGCCGCCTGCTCGACGACGCGGTGAGCAACCTCGCCGTCGGCATTGATTGCAGCGGCTTCATCTCGCGCTGCTGGCGGCTGCCCCGCAGCTACTCCACGCGCGAACTTCCCGGGCTGTGCGACCCGGTGACGGAGCCCGCACAGCTCCAGCCTGGCGACATTTTCAACCGGCACAACGCCCACGTCCGCCTCTTTGCTGCGTGGGCCGACGGCGCGCGTACGCAAGTGCGGGTGTACGAAGCCAGCGCGAAAGTCCTCTGCCACGACCTGCCGCTGCAAGCCATGCTCAATGAGGGCTACACAATGTGGCGCTACCGGGGAATGCGGGAATGAGCGGCGCTCACTCCGCGATCCATTTCCCGTACGCCCGTTCCCCGAAGTAATGGTAGCCGCGGCTTTCGTCGGGCGTGCCGGAAAGAAGGCTTTGGATGAAGCCGTTCTTTTCCACCTGCACGGTGTGGAGGATGGCGCGGCCGGGGTTCGCGTGGAGGAGAAATCGGACGCGTCCATCGAGCGCCGAGAGGATCCCGATATCGCCGGCTTTCGTGCTCGTGAAGGTGAACTGTTTTTCCAGATCCCGCTGCATGAGATTGCTGCGATACCACGTCCCGCCGGTGGCACTGACGAACGGCTTTCCGTTGAGCAGCGCGATGTCGTCGTGATACGCGAGGACGCAGAGGCGGTGGTCGGGTTTGGACGAAAGCCACGCGGCGAGCTTCTTGCCGTGGCCGAGTTCGGGGTCGTAGCCGTATGTGGCGTCAAGGAACGCGATGCGCGCGATGTCGTCCGGGATGCGCGCTACGGCGTTCAAGTAGCCGAAGATAAAGCTCCCGCCGCCGCTGTGTCCGCTGAGGGTGACGCGCATCACACCTTCGCCGACTCTTGCGCGCACTGCGGCGACGATGCCGGGAATCAGCGCATCGCCGTTTGCTTTGCGCCATGTCGGCCATGAATGTTGCGCAGCCTCCACATACGCGACGACAAATTTGCGACCGGGCACCATTTCGCGCACGAACCGAATCTGCGCGCCGATGTGCTGAATGTCGAAGTGCCAGTCATCACCCGCCACCGGCTTTTTCCCGATGGTCTGTTCGATCGTGTTGCCGTTGGGCAGCGCGTAAATCACGAGATCGATCGGCTGGCCTACCGCGGCTTCGCGGTGCGCGGGAGTATTGATGGTGATGCGGACGCCGGGCTCGTGCGTGAACGTGGTGGTGTGTTCGCCAAAGGCTGCGGGGGCACGTTCCTCCGGGCTCGCCGAGTCGGCATAGCGCGCGGCGGCGATGACGCCTTCGCCGCTGAGCAGCGGCGCGAGCTCCGCGTCGGAGAGGACGTCGTCAACTTTGCGCGGCGCACCGTCCACCGTCATCTCCTGCTGCACGAGCCGGATGCCATGGCTGTAGTCCACCCAGGTCTGCGCGTGTCCCGTGAACAGCGGCTGGATGGGCGTGCCGTCGAGGCGATGCCAGCCATAGATCGCGACCTTGCCCGGTAAATCCGGAAGGCTCGCAGTGATAACGACGTCCTTTTTTCCACCCGCCGTGAGCGCCCCGAACGGATGCTCCGCGCGCCGCGCCACGCGCTGCGAGTGCACGAGATTGTTGTGGTCGCTAAAAACGGCGACGGTGGTCATCGCGGGAGTCGGCGGGAGGTTTTGCGGCGCGAGCTTCACTGCGGAGGCCTTGTAAATATCGTCCGCCATTTTGGGCGTGGGCAGCGTGCATCCCAGGCGCATGGCGATGCGCTGGGCGGCGATCGGCGAGAGCGGCGTGAGGAAGTAATCCGCGTCAGTCCCCACGGCGAGGTAGTCGGGTGCGACGAAGAAAGTCGCGGTATGCTTGCCATGCTTCACGGTCACGGGCTGAAGCGTCCGGAGAAAGTCGGGCACATTGCCGGCGAGGACTTGCGCCGTGATTTCGTCCTCGCGGTCGGCGAGCGGGAGTTTCGCGATTCGCGCGACAAAGTCCGCGG
The DNA here is from genome assembly GCA_031374705.1 of Verrucomicrobiaceae bacterium. Lineage (GTDB taxonomy): Bacteria > Verrucomicrobiota > Verrucomicrobiia > Chthoniobacterales > Chthoniobacteraceae > SXWH01. Next base: position 9,009 of record JANMGP010000118.1, read on the forward strand.
TGCTCCAGCCTGAATCAGGACGCTCGGGCAGCGGAAGTTTTTGCGCGGGGCACGGCATGCAAACGAGCGCGGAAAGCCATGCGATAATCGTCGGGAGCTTCATCGTCGGAGTCACTGCGTGCGTGCCCATTCGGCGATGGCGCGGGCCATTTTTGTGACGATGACCTGGCCCTTCTCCGGCTTGCTTTCGTCGCCCGCCGCGGCGACCGGCACGAGCAGGAAGCAGCGCCCGCTTTGCGCACGGTCATCGATGCACGCGAGGTCGAGCGCGTAGTTGGAAATCCAGCCGCATTTGTGGAAGTAGCGAGCCTTAGGGAACACCGCATCGGCTCCGCCTTTCCACGCAAGCGGCCCGGATTCGTCATCCTTCGTTTCGAGCCCCGTCAGTCCGTTCCCGCCGTGTCGGAGAAAGTCGAGCGCCTCGGGCGTGAGTCGGTATCGCTCCGCTTCCGGCAGTTGCTCGTGGAAAAGGATTCGGCGCAGGCATTCGGCCAGTTCACGGGGGCTCGTGACGTTGCCGGTGCGTGCGTCGATGATCGTGCCTCCCCGCTCCTCGGCGTAGAAGAGCCCGCCCCATGTGTGCTCGATCACTTTGGAGCGCCCGTCTGCCGCACGGAGAGTGATGCGCTGCGGCTCTGCACGACGGTATTCCCAAGGCCGTCCGACGACGTATCCGCGCATGAGTGCGGAATGCGGGAAGCCTTTTGCCGGTGTGAGAAACTCGCCGTTGAGCCGGTCGATACCCAGGAGGCGGAGGAGCAGCGTGTAATCTTCGTTCGACGAACGGCGGAAGATTTCGCTGAGCATCTCGCGCATGGTGCGGGCGCAGTCGAGCGTCCACTTTCCGCCCGCCTCGGCGTGTTCGAATGTGAGTGTCGTATCGAGCGTGAACCCGTGTTCGTTGAGCAGCTCGAGGGCGGCGACAGCGGTGTAGATTTTCACCGCGCTGGCTGGCCAAAAATCGCGCGCATCCCCGCTGCCGCGGTAGTCGTGCCATGTGAAATCCGCGGTGCCGTCGGGCCGTGTGCGCACGACGCAAACAGACGCCCACTTTTTCACGTCGGGAGCGATGGGGTCGAGAACCTCGTCCAAAGTCGCGCCGAACCCTCCTGCGGCGGTGGCGCAGATGGCGATGGCGGAGAGGCGAAACGCATTCATCCCGCGAGTAAGCCAGCAGGCGGCGTGGCGGGCAATTGCGAAAGGGGAGACTCTCAAAGCCAGCGTGGAACGAACGCCCGGCGTGGCACGAACGCCCTCGTTCGTGATCGTGTCCCGGACGCCCCTCCGGCAAAGTAAAACGGCGAAGCCGCTCGCAAATAAGGCGAGGCGGAGAAAACTGCGGCTACGCCGTTTGATGCGGTACCGGGCGGGGCGCCCGGGACACAAACACGAACGGGGCGTTCGCGCCACGCCGCACCATTCCGCCAAGCACTCATTGCGCTGCGGGCGTTCTTCGCGCATACCACGCAGATGATGAATCTCCAGCGCTCTGTTTTTCTCGCCATCACATGCACCGCGACTTTTGCGCGGGCCGATCTCGCCAGCTATCTCGCGAAGCCGGAGCCTGAGGGGAAATGGTCGGTGGTGTCGAAGACCGAACTCGGCGCGTGTGAGATTACGACTATCAAACTGACGTCGCAAGTCTGGGAAGGGATTCCCTGGGAGCATGACCTCGTGATTTTCCGCCCGAAGGACAGCGACGTGAAGGACAAGATGTTTCTCATGAACAATGGCGGATCGATGAAGCCGCAGGGGCTTCCGTACGGCGTGATGCTCGCTTCGATGATGAAGGCGCCGGTGGTGATGCTCATGGGAATTCCGAATCAGCCGCTGTTTGGCGGGAAGAAGGAGGACGATCTGATTGCCGAGACGTTTGTGCAATATCTGGAGACGAAGGACGCCGGATGGCCGCTCCTTTTTCCAATGGTGAAGAGCCTCGTGAAATCGATGGATGCAGTGCAGGAATACACGGCAAAGGAATGGCCGGTGCAGGTGGATAAATTCGTGGTCGGCGGGGCGAGCAAGCGGGGCTGGACGACATGGCTGACGGCCGCATCGGACGCGCGCGTCATGGCCATCACGCCGATGGTCATCGATGTTCTGAAAATGCCCGAGCAAATGGCGCGGCAGGTGGTGTGTTTCGGCGGACCGAGCGAGCAGATTCAGCCTTACATCGCCCGCGGCCTCGTGCCGATGCCGGACACCGTGGACGCCAAACGCCTATGGGGCTGGGTGGACCCGTATTCCTACCGCGCAAAATACACGATGCCGAAGCTCGTGGTGCTCGGGAACAATGACCGCTACTGGGCACCGGATGCGCTCAATTTGTATTGGGATGACCTGCCGGGGGCGAAATGGATCAGCTACACGCCAAACGCCGGACACAATTTGACCACGAAAGGCGCAGACGGGCAGAAGGGAAATCCGATGCGGGCGCTGAACGCGACCGCGGCGTTTACCCGCCACATCATGACAGGCCGCCCGATGCCGGAGTTGACGTGGAAACACGACGACTTGGGCGACAAGCTGCGCCTCACCGTGACGGGAAATCCGGCACCGAAGGAAATGCACGTCTGGCATTGCGCCGGACCGACAAAGGACTTGCGCGAGGCGCGGTGGGAGTCGCGCGTGGTGGAAGTCAAAGGAGGCCGGGCTGAGATCGTCGAATCGCGTCCCCCGAGCGGCGTGATTTCGTTTTACGCGGACTGCGATTACGAGATCGACGGACTGCCCTTTGCGCTTTGCACGCAACTCCGGATGGTCGAGGCGAAGTAGGCTCAGGCATGCCCTCACTTTGCATCATAGCGGATACCCATCGCCGGCACCGGGAACTCACGATTCCCAATTGCGACATCCTCATCCATTGCGGGGATATCTGCAGTTTCCAGAATAACGACATGGGCACTCTGGTGGACATCGACGATTGGTTTGCCAAGGTTCCTGCGCGACACGTCGTGGCAGTTGGCGGAAACCACGATTTTCCACTCGGAAACGGGGAGTTCCAGTTTACGAATGCCCACTTGCTCGAGGATCGGCAAATCGAGGTGGAAGGACTTTCGATTTACGGGGCTCCATGGTGTCCGGAACTATCGGGATTTGCGTACTACCTCTCCGATGCCGATCTCGCCGAGCGGTGGAAGCGGATTCCAACCGGTATCGACATCCTAATCACGCATACCCCTCCGTTTGGTATTCTCGACCTGCCGACGCGAAAGGACGTTCATCTCGGATGTCGGTTCCTGCGAGAGGAATTGAAGCGCATTCGCCCAAGGCTGCACGTTTTCGGGCACATCCACGCAAGCCACGGGACTATGGAGGAGGACGGCTCGCTATTTGTGAACGCTGCGGTCGTAGGCGGCCGGGATTTTGAGATTCGGCACGCCGGGATTACACACACCATCTCTGCGGAGCCCCGGTTCACCCGGGAAGCGCCGTAAAGCTCGGCGACTTGGAATTAAGCCCTCGATTTTCCCTGATCCGCCGTCCTTGCCTTCTGTGAAAGGGTCCGATAGGTTCCGCGCCCTTTTATGAGCAGAGAGCCGAGCAAACACCCAGGGAGTCTTCACCGTCATTGGTCACGTCAGGTCACTGACGGACCGGAACGCGCCGCGAGTCGCGCCATGCTGCATGCCGTCGGGTTTGCACGGGAGGACTTCAAAAAATCACAGGTCGGCATCGCCAGCACGTGGAGCATGGTCACGCCGTGCAACATGCACATCGACAAACTCGCCCGCGAGGCCGAGGCCGGCGTCGGCGCGGGCGGCGGAAAAGGCATCATCTTTGGAACGATTACGATTTCCGACGGTATCTCAATGGGGAGCGAGGGGATGAAATACTCGCTCGTTTCCCGCGAGGTCATCGCCGACAGCATCGAGACCGTGATGGGCTGCGAGATGCTGGACGGTCTCGTGGCCATCGGCGGTTGCGACAAGAACATGCCCGGCTGCCTTATTGCCATGGCGCGCCTGAACCGCCCGGCGGTGTTCGTTTATGGCGGCACGATTTTGCCGGGCTGCATCAACGGCATCCTCGCCGAAAAGCGCCTCAACAAAGAGCGCGCCTCGCTTCTGGCGGACAAGCCGCTCGACATCGTCTCGTGCTTCGAAGCGGTCGGCAAACACGCCGGCGGCCAGATCGACGAACGCGAACTCGCGCTCATCGAAGAGCACGCCATCCCCGGCGCGGGCTCGTGCGGCGGTATGTACACGGCGAACACCATGGCCAGCGCCATCGAGGCTCTCGGCATGTCGCTCCCGAACAGCTCCGCGCAAAATGCCGTCTCCAAGGAAAAGGCGATGGACGCCCGCGCGGCCGGCGTCGCAGTCGTGGAGATGATCAAGCGCGGTCTGCGCCCGAGCGAAATCCTTACCCGTGAAGCGTTCGAAAACGCCATCACCGTGGTCATCGCACTCGGCGGCTCCACGAATGCCGTGCTCCATTTGCTCGCGATGGCTCACGCCGCAAACGTGAAGCTCGACATCGACGACTTCACCAAAATCGGCAAACGCGTCCCGGTACTCGCCGACTTGAAACCAAGCGGCCGCTTCCTTATGTCCGAGCTCGTCGCCATCGGCGGCCAGACCCCGCTCATGAAGATGCTCCTCGAGGAGAAATTGCTCCACGGCGACTGCATGACGGTCACGGGCAAGACGCTCAAAGAGAACCTCAAACGCGTAAAACATTACCCGAAGACACAGGAAATCATCCGCCCTTTCAACGACCCGATCAAAAAGGACAGCCACCTCGTCGTCCTCTACGGCAACCTCGCACCCGGCGGCGCAGTCGCGAAAATTTCCGGCAAGGAAGGCCTCAGCTTCTCCGGCAAGGCCATCGTGTTTGAAAACGAAGGCGACGCGCTCAAGTCGATCCTCGACGGCTCTGTCAAAAAGGGCCACGTCATCGTCATCCGGCACGAAGGCCCCGTCGGCGGACCGGGAATGCGCGAGATGCTCTCGCCCACCAGCGCCGTCATGGGCAAAGGCCTCGGCAAAGACGTCGCACTCATCACCGACGGACGCTTCAGCGGCGGCTCACACGGATTCGTCGCCGGCCACATCACGCCCGAAGCAGCACTCGGCGGCCCGCTTGCCATCGTCAAAAACGGCGACCCGATCACCATCGACGCCTCCAAGCGCACCATCGACCTCGGCGTCTCGAAGACAGAAATCGAAGCCCGCCTGAAGAAGTGGAAAAAGCCCGCCACGACTTACAAGCGCGGCGTCCTCGCCAAGTACGCAGCGACCGTGACCAGCGCCAGCCTCGGTGCAGTCACCGACCTGCTGTAGAGCGACAGCCGTCGCCCGTTCCAACTCGTTGCCTTTCCACGATGCGCGATGCTTCACTGAGTCGCAGAGAGGTTTGCGCGCGCAAATCGCGCGCGCCGGTGCCGCCTCGGTCAAGCACTCCGATGCCGGCCTGTTAATAACCCGCGGGAAGCGCCCCGGTCCACAACACGAGTGCGTCCTTAAAGATGCGGAAGCTGAGAGACCGTTTGGCAAGCGCGTCCATGTCCATCGTGGAAACCACATGCAGATAAAACGACTGTTTGTTCGCAATCTCCACCCGCGCCTGCTCCTCTGCCGCAAGATCCTTCCACTGCGGCGGCGGCTCAGTCGGATGGTAAAAAGCGCGTGCACGTTGACTCTCCGACTTTGAAAAATAGCGAGCAGGCTGCAGCTCCGATTCTCTCAATGCCTGAACTATCCACGCCTCAAGCATCTCCACTGGAACCGCGATAGCCGTTTGCAATCGCCGCGCCAACGGGTCGTTTTCCAACTCCCCTCGAAAGACCTCTGCGAGCCATTCCAGGCGGCTACCTCGATTCCGCTCCTCTTCATTTAGTTTTTTCCGGTCCATGCCCGCGTTTTCGGGATGAGGTGTCCGGTCATTGTCGATCCCTGCTATGAAAGACACGTCCGCCCCCGCATTCGCCTCGCGCCGAGCTTTTCTCAGATTGCCCTTTACGAGTTTTTCCACTGCCGAGTATCCCGATCTCTTACGCGAGCGAATGGCCACAAGTTCGTAGCCAAACCCCGTCAACATCTCTGCGGACAGCGCGTAAAAGTAAGCGTCGTTGTCGCTTTCGGCTACGACGTAAAGGAGCTTCATTTGAGCTGTGGCTTGAGGATTTCCGGGAGCTTCGTCCGCGGCACGCCGCCGAGCGAACCACTGAACCACAATTCCCCGAGCGGCATATCGAGCGGCTCATCGTCCCCGTTAAGTTCCTTCAGTTTCTCATCGAGATTCGTGAGCGTGCTCGCACCTTCCTTCTTTTCGACAATCACCACCGCTTCCGGATTGTCGCGGAACTCATCGATCAAATATGGGTCGTGTGTCGTCGCTAGGATCTGCGTCTTCCCCTCATTCGCAATAGTCCGCAGAAACTCAACGATGCGCTCGTATAGCCTCGGATGCAGACCGTGATTGATGTCCTCTAGCAACATAACTGGTGGTGGATTCTCAAGATTTACCAGCGTCAGAATGGCAAGGACCAATCGCGTGCCGTCAGAGACTTCCGAAAGAGGCGCGGGTTTCGGCAGCCCAAACTGCTCCACCTGCACGCCGCGCCGCCCGTCTTGGTCATCGTAAAAGCTGAGAGCCTCGATCTCTGGTACGCAGCGAACGAATTCCCTCATGACGTTTGCAAACCGCTCCCGGTGGTCTTTCGAGCCCGAGTTCCACTTGTCCAAAAGCAGCGAAACACCACCCCCGTCGCTCGCAATTCCCTGCCACACCCGCTTCGACTCAGGCTTACCAATTGCAGACGGGTTGAACTGAAAAAGTGTTACCTCGCCATCGAGGGACTTTTCGGAACCGTCACTCAAATAGACTTCTACCTCCGCCTTCCCTAGCGCAGTAGCGTGGTGCCGGAGCTCGAGCCATGGATCTTCAAAAAGGCTGTCATAATCAACCTGATTGCGCCGCGAAAAGTCTGCCACCGCCTTCAACAAATTCGACTTCCCCGCATTATTCGCCCCCACGATGAGCGTGAAGGGCGAGAGGCGGCAGCGGGCATCCACAAAGGACCGATAGTTTTTAAGGGCGATTTCCTTGATGTAGCTCATACTTTCGAACCGTTGCCTGATTTGCCGCGTGATTGCGAACGAAAAAACAACGGTTTGGGATCCTCCAGATGCGAACTCCCGCATTGCGCGGAAGGGCGACATAGGGCATTCCGCTGGCGATGATGAAACAAATCGTGCTCGGCTCTCGGGGCTCTGCGCTCGCAGTGGCTCAGGTGGTGTTGACGGAAGCGGCTCTCGCAGCCGCCTGCCCGGATGTGGCGACGCGGCGCGAACTTTTCACCACGCGCGGCGATCTGAAGCTCGACCTCAACTTGCTCCGCGCGGTTAGAGGCGGGAGGGACAGGGCTTTTCACCAAGGAGCGCAAAGACGCGCTGCTGAGCGGCGGGTTCGATGTGGCGATTCATAGCCTCAAAGATTTGCCGTGCAATAATCCACCGGAGCTCGACCTCGTCGCTGCAGTCACCGACATGCTGTAGAGCGCCCCTGTCGCTTTTACGAAACCGCCTGCCAAGATGCGCGATGTTTTGTCGCGTCGTACAAGTTCTGCGCGGGCAGCGGTCGTCGTGGCCGGTTCGCTCCCGGACAGGCACGGACGGAGAGGTGTGGTTTTGTCTTTCTACCGGCCGGAAATTTGGAGAAGCATTGTCCGCGGCACCACGAATTTTCCAACTCCATGTATATCGAGGAAATCAAAATCAAAAACCTGCGCGTCTTCGCCGAAGCGAGCGCCACATTTCAGTATCCGGGCCGCAAGTGCACCAAGGACGAGCGCGCTGTGGCGATTCCCAATTTGAACCTGATCCTCGGCAACAACGGAGCGGGAAAATCATCACTGCTTAAAGCCATCGGGCTTTCCGCCATTGGGCCACTCGCCATGAAGTTTACGCCGTTCATGCTCGTGCGGAAAAACAAGAAAAGTTCCGCTTCTTCATCTGCTGTTCCCGCGCACATGGCGGAAGCCGAATTAGTCGGTCAATGCACTTGGCAGGACCACGCGCGGACGAAGCCCGACGCGAAGCTCACGCGTGCCGAATGGAAGACCAGCGTTATTCGCGAAGGCGACGGCGAGTCCGTGAACTTCTCCCCGGTTCAGGCCTCCAACGTCGCCGAGTCGCTTCGCATCCGGTGGGAACTGGTCCATCAAAATGATTGCCCCGCCTTCCTCGCCGTTGGCTACGGCTCCACCCGCCGCGTGGACACCGACCCAAGCGCGGCCACTCCAAATTCGAAACTCCGCAGCATCCCGCTCCGCCACCAGCGCATCCAGAGTCTGTTCTCCGACGGCTACCCGCTCATCTGGCTTGGCCACTGGCTTCCCGTGCTCAAAGGCAAAAACCCCGGACGCTTCAGCCAGGTTTGCACACTCCTCAACGAAGTTCTTCCCGACGACATTGAGTTCACGGCAAAGACCGACAAATCCGAAGAATACCTGTTCTCTCAAAACGGCGCGCTCGTCCCCTTTGCCGCGCTCTCGGACGGCTGCCGCGCCTTCGTCGGTTGGGTCGCCGACATGCTCTACCACATCTGCTTTGGCTGCCCCAAAGGCGTGAAGCTCGTGGATAATTGCGGCATCGTCCTCGTCGATGAAATCGACCTCCACCTTCACCCCGAATGGCAAAAGACAGTCCTGCCGAAACTCGCCGCGACATTCCCCAAGCTCCAGTTCATTGTCACCACCCACAGCCCCATCGTCGTCGGCACCCTTCAGCGCGAAAACATATGGGTCTGCGAACCTGCGCCCGACGGCAACGGCTCTGTTCTCGTCCAAAAAGACATCGGCGTGAACGGACTCAGCGCCGACCAGATTCTCCTGACTCCTTACTTCGGCCTCGAAAGCTCCCGCGCTCCGGAGAAGCAAGAGCGGCTCAAAGTCATCGCCGCAGCCGCCGAGCGCAAAGTCCCCGGCCAGGCCGGCGCATTTTTGAAATCGCTCGTCACTGCCATGGAAGACGAAGCGACACCGCCGCCCGCGGCCCCGGTGGCAAGGGCGGTAAAACCCGTAACCCGTCGCAAAAAGAAATGATCTCCTACCGCATTTCCGAACAAGATTTGCTGGACAAAATCGACGCTCACGACCCTGGCTGGCGTGCGAAAGCGAAGTTCGCCACCGATACCTGCGCTGCCGCAGGAGAATACGTCGCCGAGATTCCAAAGAACCCTGCTACCGGCGCGAAAGGCAGGAAACTCGAAGGACTTTGGAGCGACATCAAAGACGTCTTCATGGACCTCCAGTTCGACAAATGCTGCTACTGTGAACGCAAGCTTGCCTCCAAAAAGTTCGGCAAAATCGAGCACGACATCGAACACTTCCGCCCGAAGAGCCGTGTGAAGAATTGGTTCACCGCAGAAGTGAAGCAAGAGCTCCCCGACTGGCCCGCCGCCCTCGGCCAGAGCGGCGCAAAGACCAAGGGCTACTACCTCCTCCCGTTCGAGCCTCTCAACTACGCCACCTCCTGCAAAGAGTGCAATTCCACGCTCAAGAGCGACTACTTCCCTTGCGGCAGCGACCCCGTCCTCGATTCCGCATCTCCATCCGCAGCAGCCGCCGAGCAGCCATGGCTCATCTTCCCCGTGGGTGAGCTCGACGAGCCCGCCGAGAGCCTCATCAAGTTCGAAGGCCTGCTTGCCCAGCCTGCTCACGACGAGACGGCCGATAAGCGAAGGTACTGGCGCGCCCGGGTGACGATTCGTTTTTTTCAACTCAACATCCCCTCTAAGCCGGAGGCAGGGGCAGCACCCTCCCAAGGTCGCGAAAACCTCTACCGCGAGCGCGCCGAAGCAATCAGCAGCATCGCCTACGCTCTCGACTCCCTCGAAAACGCCACGACCGCAGCGCGCCGCGCTCGCGATGAAAAGAAGATCAAGCGCCTCATCGCCGCCGACAGTCCGCACACCAATTGCAGCCGTTCCTTTTTGAAACTCTGGAGCGATTCCGCCACCCGCTCCCAGGCGCTCAAGCTCTGGGATGACGTGGAAGAGTATCTCGACAGCATCGGGCGCACGGAATAGCGGGCTCTTGTCACTGCGAACTGGTTTTCCGGGTTGTCGGCGGCTTGTCAGCCCGGGACTTTCAGCGTGCATCGCGCACGGCGAGCGTGCTGAATGTGCGGGATGCGCATCGCTCTCACACTTCTCGCCCTCTCGCTCACTTCCTTCGCGGACTCAGCGTCCGACTTCACCGTCAAAAAAAACATCGACTACGCGGGGGCGGCGAATGCCCGGCAGATGCTCGATCTTTTCGTTCCGAAGACGCCTGCGGACAAGCCGCGCCCGCTCGTCGTTTACATCCACGGCGGCGGATGGGAAGGCGGCTCGAAGAACGACGCGGGCGTTCTTCCTGCACTCATCACCAACGGCAATTACGTCGCGGCCTCCGTCGGCTACCGGCTGACGAACGAGGCGCACTGGCCCGCGCAGATTCACGACTGCAAGGCGGCGATTCGCTGGTTGCGCGCGCACGCCGGTGAAAACGGAATCGACCCGGACCGCATCGCCGTCTTCGGCATCTCCGCGGGCGGGCATCTCGTCAGTCTGCTCGGCACGACGAGCGGCGACGGGCCGAAGGAACTCGAAGGCGACATCGGCGCAGACAAAGGAGTCTCCACGAAAGTCTCCTGCGTCATCAACTTCTGCGGCCCCGCAAACTTCCTCACCTTTGCAGGCAAGGGCAGCATCATCAGCGTCGAAGCGCCGGGCACCGCCATCACGAAATTACTCGGCGGCCCGCTGAGCGCAAACAAGGACGCCGTGACGGCGGCCTCCCCCGTCACACACATCACAAAAAACGACCCGCCGTTCCTCCACATCCACGGCACAAAAGACAACCTCGTCCCATACTCCCAGGCGCTGGAATTTGACGCCGCGCTGGAAAAAGCGGGCGTCCCCAGCACCCTGCTAACGGGCACCGACGGCGGCCACGTGTTCCACTCGAAAGAACTCATCGAGCACATGAAAACATTCCTCGCAAAGCATCTGCTCGGGGAGACAAAAGACGTCCCCGAAGGGCCGGTGGCGGTTCGGTGATGCAACCGTGATCCACCTGCATGTGTGTAGCCTCACGCGATTTGAGCCCCACCGGGGGGGGACTTGGAAAACGCGAAAACAAAAGGTTGTCGGGAAGGTGCGCGGGCGAGTCGGCACTGCATTGTCACTGTATGTTTTCGTGCCTTTTCGCGCCGCTTCCAGCCTAGGATACCGGGCGATCACGGGGAGCTTGCTCGAAGTCCCGCATTGCGCGGAGAGGCGACATAGGGCATTCCGCTGGCGATGATGAATGAAATCGTGCTCGGCTCTCGTGGCTCGGCGCTCGCTGTGGCTCAAGTGGTGTTGACGGAAGCGGCTCTCGCAGCCGCCTGCCCGAATGTGGCGACGCGTCGTGAACTTTTTACCACGCGCGGCGATCTGAAGCTCGACCTCAACTTGCTCCGCGCGGGAGAGGCGGGAGGGAAGGGGCTTTTCACGAAGGAGCTCGAAGACGCGCTGCTGAGCGGCGGGATCGATGTGGCGATTCATAGCCTGAAGGATTTGCCCGGCAACAATCCGCCGGGGCTCGACCTCGTCGCGGTGCTGGAGCGCGCGCCGATCGGCGATGTGCTTGTTTCGAAGACACCGGGCGGTCTCGATGCGCTGCCGCAAGGTGCGCGGGTGGGCACGAGCAGCATCCGGCGGGCGCGGCAATTGGCGTGGTTGCGCACCGATTTGCAAATCGAGGAATGGCGCGGAAATGTGCCGACGCGGCTGCGCAAGCTCGGCGAGAACGCGGAGGTCTCGGCGATCGTTCTGGCGGAGGCGGGATTGCGCAGGCTGGGCTATGCGCTGGATTTTGAAGCAGGGACGCTGCTGCTCGAAGGCGCTGAGTTTTGCGCAAGCTCGCTTCTCGGGAAACTTCTGCCGGCGATCGGTCAGGGTGCGGTGGCGCTGCAAGCACGCGCCGACCGCGCGGATGTGCGGGAGGTGCTGGCGAGGATCAATCACGAGCCGACAATGATCGCGATTCGTGCGGAGCGTGAAGTGCAGCGGCTGCTCTCGGGCGACTGCTCGCTGCCGGTGGGCGTGCGGACTTCGCTGGACGGCGATCGCATTTCCATGGAAGGCATTCTTTTTCATGCGGAAGGCCAGCCGCCGCGCTCGGCTACGGTGGAGGGACCGGCATCCGATCTTGCCCGACTCGCAGCGAAACTTGTCGCCGGCATCTCGGGGCTGGCGTAACGCACTGCCGACAACTTACGTTGCGCGCACGAGAATGACGAACGAAGCCGAATCAGCCGAATCCGGGTGGAAGCCAATCGCAATCCGATCGGCTGCATGTCTCGTCTTCACGATCATCGGCTGGTTCACCAAGTCCCCATACGCCTTTGCGGCGGCGTATCTCGCGGGCGGCTGGGACCTCGCGAAGAAGGTCTGGGAAGGGATGCACCAGGGCGAGTTTGGGACGGACTTTCTGATGTTTCTCGTCGCAGTGGGCGCGGCAGGAATCGGCGAGCCCGATGAAGGCGCGGTGCTGATGTTTCTTTTTTCCGCCTCAGGAGCGATGGAGCGCTTCGCCTACGCCCACACAAATCGTGAGATCAATTCCCTGTTAAAGCACGCGCCGAAAACCGCGCGCATGCTGGAAAATGGTGTGGAGCGCGAGGTGCCCGTCGCCGAACTCAAGCCGGGGCAAATCGTGCGCGTGACGGCCAACGAGCAGGTGCCGGTGGACGTCCTGATCGAACACGGGGACAGTGCATGCGATGAAAGCATGCTCACGGGCGAAGCGGAGCCGGTGGCAAAAAGCACGGGCGACACCGCGCTTGCTGGCACGCTGAATTTACACGGTGTCTTCGACGGCAAGGTGCTTCGGGCGGCGGAAGACAGCGCGCTCCAGCGCATCATCCGGCTCATCGATAAAGCGCAGCATTTGAAAGCGCCTTCGCAGCGGTTCACGGATCGTTTCGGGACGCGCTACACCGGGGTCGTGCTGCTTCTCTGCACGGCGATGTTCCTGGTTTGGTGGCTGGCCTTGAAGCTCGCGCCATTCGAGGGAAATCACAGCGCGTTCTATCGCGCCATGACGCTGCTCGTGGTCATGTCGCCTTGCGCCATCGTGCTCTCGGTGCCGTCGGCGATTCTCTCAGCGATCGCATTCGGAGCGAAGAACGGCATCCTTTTCCGCGGCGGCGCAGCGATTGAATCCCTCGCCACCGTGACGGCTGTGGCGATGGATAAAACCGGGACGCTCACCGAGGGAAATCTCCACGTTATCGGCATCGAAGTCGTGGAGGGGACGGAGGCCGAAATCCTCAGCGCAGCGGGCAACATCGCGCGCCTGTCGAATCACCCGATGTCACGCTCATTGGCACGGGAAGCCAGCCGGCGGAACATCGCCATCGAGCAGCCCGTGGATTCCGAGACCGTCGCCGGGCAGGGCGTCCGGGCCGTCTGGCACGGGGAGAAAACAATTCTCGGCAACCGCGAGCTCGCCATGTCCATCCGCCCCGGCAATCCCCTGCTGCCGCAGCCGCGCGATGCGAGCGAAGTGTGGCTCGCGTCATCAAAGTTGCTCGGCCGCGTCCTCCTGCGCGATCGCGTCCGCCCGGAAAGCCGTGGGCTCATTGCGCAGCTTCACGCCGTGGGCATCAAGACAACCATGCTCACCGGAGACAAAAGCGGTGCGGCGTTGGAAATGGGAAAGGAGACCGGCGTGGACGAAGTCCTCAGCCAGCTCAAGCCCGACGATAAAGTCGCCGCCATCCAGCGCATCAAGGCGACCGGCGCAATCGTCGCGATGATTGGCGACGGCGTGAACGACGCCCCCGTGCTTGCAGCCGCCGACGTCGGCGTGGCGATGGGCGCGCGCGGTTCCGATGCAGCCATTGAGCAGGCCGAGATCGTCCTGATGAACGACAAGCTGGAGAGCTTCCTCACCGCACGGTGCCTGAGTTGCCGCGCCCGGCGCATCATCCGGCAAAACATGGCCCTCTCGCTCGGCGTGATCATTTTCATGTCACTCGCGACCATCTCGGGCTTCCCCATTCCGCTCGCCCTCGGCGTGACAGCGCACGAGGGCAGCACGGTGATCGTCGTGCTCAACAGCCTGCGCCTGCTCTTCAAGAGCCGCGCTGAGTGCTGCTAAACGCGAAGGCCGCGAAGAACATGGTGTCCCTCGCGGCCTTTGAGATTTCGATTTCTAATGCGGGGCGCCTAGCCGACTGCGGATTTTTCCGCGCGCTTGCGGGCACTGGCATCGAGGATCTTCTTGCGAAGCCGGATCGATTTTGGCGTGACTTCGACATACTCGTCGGGAGCGATGTATTCGAGCGAACGTTCCAGGCTGAGCTTGAGCGCGGGCGGAAGGGCGATGCCTTTTCCGTCGCCTTGCGAGCGCATGTTGGTGAGTTTTTTGGCCCGGCAGGGGTTCACAGGCATGTCGTCGTTGCGGCTGTTTTCGCCCACGATCATGCCTTCGTAGATTTCCTCCTGCGGGTCGATGAAGAGACGCCCGCGCTCTTGCACGGTGTCGAGTGCGTAGGCGGTGCTCATGCCGTTTTCCATGCTCACGAGGACGCCGTTGCCGCGATTCGGGATTTCGCCTTTGTGCGGGCCGTAGCCGTGGAAGAGGGAGCTGGAGATGCCCATTCCCTTCGTCACGTTGACGAGCACCGTCTCAAAGCCGATGAGCCCGCGTGTGGGGATGATGGCTACGATTGCGACGCTGTGCGGGTGATGCTCCATGTTGGTGATCTCCGCTTTGCGCCCGGCGAGGCTCTGGATGATATCACCGAGGTATTCTTGCGGGAGATCGACATTCAGCTCTTCGTAAGGCTCAAGGACATTGCCGGCATCGTCTTTCTTAAAAATGACTTCAGGTCGGGAAACGAGGACTTCGAATCCTTCGCGACGCATCTGCTCCACGAGAATCGCGACCTGCATTTCCCCGCGCGCCTTGATGTCGAAGTGGCCCGCAACATTGGTTTCCGAGACTTGAATGGAGACGTTCGTCCGCGTCTCGCGGAAGAGCCGCTCGCCCACCTGGCGTGCGGTGAGGAGTGTGCCTTCGCGTCCGGCCAGCGGGCCGTCGTTGATGCAAATCTTCATGCTGATCGTCGGCGGATCGATGTCCACAAACGGCAGCCGCTCGCGCTCTTCGCTATCCGTCAGCGTCTCGCCGATGAATACGTCTTCAAAGCCCGCGATGCCCACGATGTCGCCAGCCCATGCTTCGGGCACTTCGATTTTCTTCAGCCCTTCGTGTCCGAAAACGGCGGTCACTTTCGCTCTCGAAGTGCGGCCTTCATTGTGGAGGCAGACGATGCTATCTCCCGTCTTCACACTTCCGGAGACGATGCGCCCGTAGGCGAGTCGCCCGAGGTAGTCACTGTGGTCGAGGTTCGCTACGACGAACTGGAAGTAAGGAACTTCGCTGATTTTCGGCGCCGGCACTTTGTCCACAATCGTCTGGTAGAGGGCATCCATCGTCGTGGACTCGTCCTTGAGGTCGAGCTTCGCAAATCCATTCTTCGCGCTCGCATAGACGATTGGGAAGTCGAGCTGGTCGTCATTCGCGTGCAACTCGAGAAACAACTCGAAAACCTGATCGAGCACCTTCAGCGGATTCGCGTTCGGCCGGTCGATCTTATTGATGACCACGATTGCCTTCGCACCGTTTTCCAGCGCCTTTTTCAAAACGAACTTCGTCTGCGCCTGCGGGCCGTCATACGCATCGACGACGAGCAAAACGCCGTCGATCATCTTCATGATGCGCTCCACCTCGCCGCCGAAATCAGCGTGGCCGGGGGTGTCCACGATATTCACGTGATAGCCCTTCCAGATAAATGCTGCGTTCTTCGCGCGGATGGTGATGCCCTTTTCGCGCTCGAGGTCCATGGAGTCCATGAGGCGTTCCTCGCTGGCTTTGGCTTCGTTGGCCCTGAAGGTGCCCGCTTGTTTGAGCAAGCAGTCCACGAGCGTTGTTTTGCCATGGTCAACGTGAGCGATGATGGCGATGTTTCGGATATTGTCTTTCTGCATAATTCGTCGTTCCCTTAAAAAAGGGGGCGGAACATGGCAGAAACTTGGGAACTGGCAAGAGATGGAATAGTGGCTGTCGGCGACCGTACAAAAGCGGACTGCGATTTACAGCGAAAAAGCGGCGACGATGGGTGACCAAATGTTGGTTGGAGGATGTTCGACAACTCACAACTTGGGTTGAGGGTGGTGGATGATGCCAACGGAGGATTTGGCAGTGCGGGCGATCTGGAAATTGCGGCCTTCATAGGCGTCTGGATGCCACGCAACAAGCCATCCCAGAAGGCGATATGGACGAGGCCGGTGCTGCGCCGGCGGCAATTTCTATTGGAGGTCGATGAAGATCCGCTTTGCGCGGCGGCGGGCGCTAAGGTTGCCGGGGAGGTTTACTTTTGCGACGCGGCTGGTTAGCAGGCTGAGCACGGATTCCACTTCGTCGAATCCGATGCTCGCGACTCCTTGCGATGTGAGCCAGCGGTGGACGAGGCGTCGTTGCAAAGCGAGCGGGAGGGCCATGAGCGTGGCGACTTCCAGTTCGGCGGGGGGATTTGCGAGCGCGGGTTGGGCGGCGATGAACTCGTCTTCGGCGCTGAGGATTTCGGCGGCGCGCCAGATCGCGCGGCGGACATCGCGGCCCATGGCAGCGCTGAGCG
>JANMGP010000121.1:0-12455 GCA_031374705.1 Verrucomicrobiaceae bacterium
ATCCCCCTGCCGCCGCTGGCGGAGCAGCGGCGGATAGCGGAGGTGCTGGACCGGGCGGAGGCGTTGCGGGCCAAGCGCCGCGCCGCCCTCGCCCAACTCGACTCCCTCACCCAATCCCTCTTCCTCGACCTCTTCGGCGACCCCGTGTCGAATCCGAAGGGAGTAAATGTTGTGCGCCTCGCTGATGTTGCGACGCGGATCACGGACGGCGTTCACCAAAAGCCCAACTACACCGAGTCGGGCGTTCCGTTCATCTCCGTGAAAGACATCACGACCAGCCCGGCGACCTGCTGGTTTTCTACGCCGGGCTGGAAGGATGGGGGCACAGCGTTACCCCCGCCCTATACTTGGCTGGGATGTTCCGGGTGGAGCTCGCAGGCTTCGCGCTCAGTTTCAGCAGCGCCCAACTCCAGCGGGAGTTTCGGCACAACTACCATGTCCGTCATCGCGCCATCTTCGCGGAGCAGCGGGAGAGGCTGGTTTTGATCAAGGGCGGCAAGGGCAGCCGGTTGTTTCGCACGGCGCACCTTGTCGGCGAAACGGTGCAGCGGGAGAATGGAACTTCGTGGCAGCTCATCACCCCCAAAATGGAAAAGGTGTTCGGAGAGTTCGGCGGTATCGGTTCTCTCCAGCGCAGCACGCCGCGCTGGGTGGAAAACAAATTGGTCAGCAAAGCGGAAAAGTTTATGGAATCACTCTATTAGCAATATGGCATGAGCAACTTCATCTTCCTCAAAACCGAGTGGCCCGATTTGCACGAAGCGGCGAACAAGGCGGAAGCGCTTGCTTTTCCCGATCCACGGACGGCGTGTTTCCATGCGCGGCGGGCGCTGGAGCTGATGGTTCACTGGCTCTACAAGCACGATGCGTCGCTGAAACTGCCGTATCAGGATAACCTGAGCGCGTTGCTGCACGAACCGACGTTCAAGACTGCGGCAGGGTCGGCGGTATTTACGAAGATGGTGCTGATCAACCGGCTGGGGAATTCCGCAGTGCATGGGCAACGTCCTGTTCAGCAGTTCGACGCGCTGACGGCGGTGCGAGAGCTTTTCCACGTGGCCTACTGGCTGTCGCATACTTACGCGCAGGGAGCGAAGCCGTCGGCGGGACTGGCATTTGATCAAGAGGCGCTGCCGAAATCAACACCGCTGCCAAAGCAGACAATCGACCAGCTTCAGCGGCTCGAAGCTCAACTGCGCGAGAGGGACGAGAAGCTGTCGGCTTTGCTCTCGGACAAGACGGCGATGGATGCGGAGTTGGAGCGACTGCGCGGGGAAGTCGCCAAGGCAAAGGCCGCGAACACGGCACAGGCAGACACGCATGATTATTCGGAGGCGGAGACGCGGGACTATTTCATCGACCTGCTGCTGAAGGAGGCGGGCTGGGCGCTGGACCAGCCGCGCGACCGGGAGCTGGAAGTCGCGGGGATGCCGAATACGAAGGAGAAGGGCTACGTGGACTACGTGCTGTGGGGCGATGACGGTCTGCCGCTGGCGCTGGTGGAGGCAAAGCGCACGAAACGCGATCCTCGCGTGGGGCAGCGGCAGGCGGAGTTGTATGCGGACTGTCTGGAGAAGCAGTACGGCAGGCGTCCGGTCATCTTTTACTCGAACGGCTACGAGCACTGGATGTGGGACGACGCGAACTATCCGCCGCGACCGGTGCAGGGCTTTTTGAAAAAGGTGGAGCTGGAGTTGATGATTCAGCGCCGCACCACTCGCAAGAAACTGGCGGAGGCGAAAATCAACGACACGATTGTCGAACGTTACTACCAGCACCGCAGCATCCGGCGAATCGGCGAGGCGTTTGAAACAGACGGAGAGCGCAAAGCGCTGACGGTGATGGCGACCGGCGCGGGCAAGACGCGCACGGTAATTGCGCTCTGTGACTTACTGATGCGCTGCAACTGGGCGAAGCGTGTCCTTTTTCTCGCAGACCGTGTGGCGCTGGTGAATCAGGCGGTGAACGCGTTCAAGAAGTTCCTGCCGGAAGCATCGCCGGTAAATCTTGTGACGGAGAAGGAAACAGAGGGCCGCGTGTTCGTCTCCACTTACCCGACGATGATGGGCTTGATCGACGAGACGAAGGACGGTCAGCGGCGTTTTGGCGTGGGGCATTTCGACCTCATCATTATCGATGAGGCACACCGCTCGGTTTATCAAAAGTACCGTGCAATCTTCGATTATTTCGACTCGCTGCTCGTGGGCCTGACTGCAACGCCACGCGACGAGATTGACCGCGACACCTACGGACTATTCGACCTCGAAAAGGGCGTGCCGACGGATTCCTACGATTTGAAGGACGCGGTGGCGGACAAGTTCCTCGTGCCGTCGAAGTCGGTGTCCGTGCCGCTGAAGTTCCAGCGCGAGGGCATCAAATACGAAAACCTTTCGGATGAAGAAAAAGAGCAGTGGGATGCCATTGAGTGGGATGAAGAAGGAGGAACGCCCGACGCGGTCGAAGCGGAGGCCGTGAACAAGTGGCTCTTCAACATCGACACCGTGGATAAGGTGCTGGAGCACGTGATGACCCGCGGGCAGAAAGTCGCAGGCGGCGACCGACTCGGGAAAACGATCGTCTTTGCCAAAAATCAGGCCCACGCGGATTTTATCCAGAAGCGGTTCGACCTGAACTATCCGAAGCTGGCCGGGAAGTTCGCCCGCACGATCACGTTCAAGACCGAATACGCGCAATCGTTGATCGATGACTTTTCGATTAAGAACAAAGCACCGCACATCGCCATCTCGGTGGACATGCTCGATACGGGCATCGACGTGCCGGAAGTGGTGAACCTCGTATTCTTCAAGCTGGTGCGCTCAAAGACGAAGTTCTGGCAGATGGTCGGACGCGGCACACGGCTTTGTCCGGACTTGTTTGAACCGGGGAAACACAAAGAGTTTTTCTACATCTTCGACTATTGCCAGAACCTTGAATTCTTCAGCCAGAATCCCGCGACGACCGACGGAGCGCTTGGCGCATCGATCGGGAAGCGGCTTTTCACGGGCAGGCTGGAACTGATTGGAGCGCTGGATGAGAAGCTGACGAGTGGCTTGATGGAAGGACTTGATGCAGAGTCCAACCTGCGGCGCGAAGTGGCGGCGATGCTGCACGGCGAGGTCGCCGCGATGAACGTGGAGAACTTTGTCGTCCGCGCGAAGCGGCGTGTCGTCGAGAAATACGCGACGCCTGCCGCGTGGGAGAACCTCAAGCCCGAGGCATTCGTCGAACTGGCGCGCGAAGTGGCGGGACTGCCGTCGGAATTGGACCCGGAAGAGGAAGAGGCCAAACGCTTCGACCTGCTCATGCTGAATTTGCAACTGGCCGTATTGCGTGTCGAACCGGCTTTCAAAAGGCTGAGCGAACAGGTGCAGGCGATTGCCGGACTTCTGGAAGAGAAATCCAGCATCCCCATGATCCGCGAACAGCTTCCGTTGATTCAGACTTTGCAATCAGAAGAATGGTGGCAGGACGTGACAGCGCCGATGCTGGAAACAGTCCGGCGCAAATTGCGTGCGCTCATCAAGCTGATCGAAAAAAACAGCAGAAGCCCATCTACACAGACTTTGAGGACACGCTCGGCACGGAAATCGAGGTGCAACTTCCCGATTTCAACTCCCCCGAAAGCTACGAGCGCTTCCGGGCAAAGACACGGCAGTTTCTCCGCGAGCACGAGGACGATTTGGTGATCCACAAACTGCGGATGAACGAATCGCTCACCGTGATCGATCTACAGGAACTGGAGCGGATGCTAACAGCCAGCGGCGTCGCCAAGCATGAACAACTGGAAAAGGCGAAAACAGCGAGCCACGGGCTGGGCCTTTTCGTGCGCTCGCTTGTGGGCCTCGACCGCGAAGCCGCGAAGCTTGCACTTTCAGATTTCACGACTGGAAAGACACTCGGGGCGAACCAAATCGAATTCGTGAACCTCATCGTCGAACATCTCACCGAGCATGGAGTCATGGATGCCGGCCTCCTCTACGATTCCCCTTTCACCGACCTGAGCCCGCAAGGCCCGGAAGGCGTGTTCAACTCGATCCAGATAGACGAGCTGGTCGCGGTGCTTTCGCAAGTGAGGGAGCGGGCCGTTGCTTGAGCCAGCCGGAGCGGTTGCAGGTGATTGACCGGCAGCAGTCCTCTCCATCATGAACATCCACCCGCCTTCGAAAAATGCACCATCCTGTTACCGGCTCGTGTGAGAAACTGGTGGACAGAAATGTTTAATCGAGAAGAGTCCTTTTGTATGTCTGTTCAATCCACGATGTTGCCGCTGGGGACGCCGGCTCCGGACTTTGCGTTGCCCGATATCGCGACGGGGAAGCGCGTCCAGTTGTCTGATTTTCAGGAAAGCCGGGCGTTGATCATTGTCTTTTTGTGCGTGCACTGCCCGTACGTCGTTCACGTGCGGCCTGAACTTGCACGGCTCGCGTCCGACTACTTGGGTAAGGGAGTGGCGGTCGTCGGAATAAGTTCAAACGATGTGGATCAATATCCGGAGGATGCCCCGATGCACCTCGCCGCGATGGCGCGGGCAGAGGGAATAAAGTTCCCGATTTTGTACGACCAGTCGCAAAAGGTCGCGAAGGCGTTCACTGCAGCATGCACGCCGGATTTCTTTTTGTTCGATGGACGGAAAAAGCTCGTTTACCGCGGGCAGTTGGATTCTTCGCGCCCTTCGCGCGGGCCGGGACAATCCGCGCTGGGGGCTCTGGATGGAAGCGATGTCCGAATGGCGCTCGATGCGGTGCTCGCTGGCTGGCCGCCGAATGCCAAGCAGCGGCCGAGCGTCGGCTGTAACATCAAGTGGAAGCCGGGGAACGCTCCGGACTACTTTAAGAAATAACCGCGATGCGACCGCCGGTGCCGCCTGCACGTGGTGCGGGATTTAATCCCGACAACCGGTTTGCCGCCCAGCATATCGAGCTGGAGCCGGATGCGCTCGTGGATGATGACGGCAAGCCGCTGCCGCTCCGGACGCAGTTCATTCGCGACGATTCGCAAAGCATTATTTCCTGGAACGATTCGCCGGACATCCCTTTTCGCGCCGGGCTGAATCCTTATCGCGGCTGCGAGCATGGCTGTGCCTACTGCTACGCGCGGCCCACGCACGAGTATCTGGGCTACAGCGCGGGGCTGGATTTCGAGAGCCGCATCATGGTGAAGCTCCGCGCCGCCGAGCTGTTGCGCAGGGAGTTCACGAAAAAATCGTGGACGCCGCAGACCATCATGATGAGCGGTGTGACGGACTGCTACCAACCCGTGGAACGACGGCTGGAAATCACGCGGTCCTGCCTCGGCGTCATGGCGGAGTTTCGCAATCCCGTGGGCATCGTCACAAAAAACCACCTCGTTACACGCGACATCGATTACCTCGGTGAACTTGCAAAACACAAGGCCGCCGGGGTCGGCATCTCGATCACCACACTCGACGGCGAACTCGCGAAAATCCTCGAGCCTCGCGCAAGCACGCCGGCACGGCGGCTGGCTGCAATCGGGGAACTGAGCGCCGCCGGAGTCCGGGTCCGAGTGATGGTCGCGCCGGTCATTCCGGGGCTCAACGACCACGAGATTCCTGCGATTCTCACCGCAGCAAGAAAAGCCGGCGCGCGATTCGCGAGCTACATTCTCCTGCGGCTTCCGCTCGCGGTCGCGCCGATTTTTACCGAGTGGCTCGAGACCCATCGCCCCGGTGAAAAAGACAAGGTGCTCGGCCGCATCCGCGAACTGCGCGACGGTGCGCTCAATGTCTCGAAGTTCAAAGAGCGCATGCGTGGCGCAGGGCCGGCAGCGGATCAAATCAGCCGGCTATTCAGCGTGGCGAGGCGCCGCGCCGGATTCACCGATGAGGACGAGCCGCTTCTCGCCAGCGCCTTCCGCGTGCCGACGCAACAGCTATCGCTGTTCGACTGAGCGCGGAATGGACCAGGGTGGGGTCGGTGGGTGGTCAGTTTGATTCGGGCCGCTTCCGCAGGCGGGAATGCTTCGTAGAGCGATGCGGGATTGTGGGTGTTGAGATTGTGCTGCACGAGCACGATACGTTCGGCTCGCGGGCGGCAACCAATAATCACGGGCGCGCTGGCGTTCTACGTTCCGCCGCGCCGTAGATTGGTCAACGTGCCGGTTCCGGAGCGTTCCGTCTCCGGCGGCCCCATCGTTTCTCGGTGCGGAAGTGCAGCGTGGCGGGAAAGGCCGGTTCGTCGAGGTAATGACCCTGCTCTTGCCGGCTACCGGGTTGAACCGTGGTCTCGTACAGGCGCTCCAGTTTCACCTCCTCGCGCAGAATGCGGCGGCCTGTTGCTTCGGGATCTTCGCACGCGGGCAGGTGAATCCAGCCTTCGGCAAAAATGCCCGTTCCCATGATCTGCAAATCCGGGGCGCGCTCTGGAGTGTGGGCCAGTTCCGTAGATGATTCGGGCTCGCTTCGCCAAAACTCGTTTTCCGGAACCAGCCACGCGTCCAGTTCCACGGGGAAATCGCTGCCATCCATCGAGCCCGTCCGCAGCACGAAATGCGTCACGCGGTAGTCCGATTCTTTTACCTCCCCATCGCCGCCAGCCACGCGTGTGGCGAAATCGAGCAGCATCACGGTAGGCGCGGTTTCCGCCAGTCGCCCATATTCGTGGAAAAACTCCGCAGACTCGTGCCAAGCGGGCGTTGAGACGATTTCCCGATCCGCAAGCCGTCGCCAGTCGGAGAGCGAGAGCCCGAGAGAGTCCAGCTCAAACACGAGGGACTTTTCCGTTGGGCAGTCCCCTGGCTTCACCTCCAAACGTCTCATCATCTCATGGATCGAGATGCCCCAATGCTGCCGCGGACAGATGGAGTCTTCGCGCCACAGCGTGAGCTTGAATTCCACGGGCTCTGGCGACGCGCGCCAAGTCTCGCCGAATATTTTCACCCAGGCCATGTGTGGTTACCTTTCATATTTCCCGTGGTAATGAAGCGTCACGTTTTTGTCGGCCGCGTGCGAAGCGAATTCGTCGCGCCGTTGCCCGAAATCCCACACCGCGACATGCTCCACCGCATCGAGCCCGAGCAGTGCCTTCACCTTCCGCCGCGCCGCCGCGACAGGCTCAGCCACATTGCGCGGCACAGCCACCTGGATGACGCCGAGCGGCACATTTTCCACGAGATAAAGTTGCGCGTTTTTCCGCCAGAAATCCTCATCCGGCTCCAGCTCCGCACCATCATCTCCATCGGGAGTCACCGCGATTCCGGCGAGTTCCTTGAGCACGTCGCGCCCGTCCGCAAACGCCGCCAGCTCCACGGTGAAAAGCCGTCCATCGCGCTTTGCTACGCGCCAGATGTGGTCTTTCAAAAACGAGCCCAACTCTTTCTCTCCCGCACCCGGTTTGTAGCGAACGCTCAGTGCCCCAGCCTCGGAAAAAATGGAATCGCGCTCCACATCCGCCCAAAAACTCAAGCGCTCCAGCTCCGTCCAATGCGAAATCTGCGGCTCGAAGAATTCCACACGCACCTCGATCGAAGGCCGCTGCGCCTCGGGCACCCGCCTCCACCGCGCACCGCCCGCAACATAATGCATCACGAGGTCCCAATCCATATCCGCCACCCGCTGCACCGAGGAATCCATCCGCACCTCAAAGCGAGTCCGTCCCGGAACAGGAAGCCAGTGATGATCGCGGTAAAAGAGCATGAAATGGAGTCAGGACACGGGGGAAGGCGAAAAAACGCGACAGACGTTCCGAGTTTCGATCATATCGTTTGAATCATCGGAGTGGGGCGTAGCGGGATGTATCGCGCTCGTCAATTTGTCGCATCTTTCCGCCGGATCTTTGCGCCCGGCCCGAGTGGTTCATGGGGCACTGGCGTCTGCGTGACGTAAGAAACCGGATTTGAAAGAGGGGATATCGCAACGATCATCAGCGCGACGGAAGGCACGGTCAAAAAATATTGGCGGCACGAGTGACTTCGACACTGACGCTATTGCAATGCAGGCCATCGGCCAGGCATGGCGTGGCGCGGGGGATTATCTTCATAGAATTGAAAAGCTCACGACCAGCGGAGTGGGGCTCGGCAACGCGGTTAAACTCACTGCAACTGCGGTTCACAACGACCTCACGACCGACACGCTCTTTGGCGGTGAAGACCGCCAGGACTGGTTCTTCGCCCACCTTGCCGTTGGTGGTCCGCTGCCTGGAATCGACGTGACGGATTTCTCGAGTGAAATTGAACGCAAAGGATAGCGTGGTCCTTCCTTGTGCTGCGGCGAACTGCGTCGGTGCGGATTGGTCCGGAGCACCAGGGCGAAACTTTTACAGACAAAGTTGCTTTTGGGAGCGACGTGGGTGGATAGTCCAGTCACGACACCATGAATTTAAACCAACTTCGTTCCGAGTATTTGAGCCGCCGCCATTTTCTGCGGGATTGCGGAGTGGGCGTAGGGAAGATTGCCCTGGCGAGCCTGCTTGCAAATCAGGCCGGTGCTGACGTTGTCCCGCCGAATCCGCTCGCGCCACGGAAGCCGCATTTTCCCGGAAAGGCGAAGCGAGTGATTCATCTCTTCATGGCCGGCGCGCCTTCGCAGCTCGAGATGTTTGACTACAAGCCGGAGCTCGCCAAGCTCGCGGGCAAGCCGCTTCCGCCGTCGGTCATTGGCGGTCAGCGTTACGCATTCATCCGTCCGGATGCCGCGGTTCTCGGCCCGGCGTTTGAGTTTGCCAAGTATGGCCAATCCGGCGCGGAACTCGGCGAGACGCTCCCTTACCTGGCGAAGATCGCCGACGAAATCGCGATCGTAAAGTCGATGAAGACCGATCAGTTTAACCACGCACCGGCGCAGCTTTTCTTTAACACCGGATTTCCTGTGCCGGGTCGCCCGAGTCTCGGTTCGTGGGTGCTTTACGGCCTGGGCGCGGAGTCGCAGGATCTCCCGGCGTTTGTGGTAATGAGCACCGGTTCGGGGTTGAGCGGCGGTTCCTCCCTGTGGTCGAGCGGCTTTCTCCCGACGGTGTACACTGGCACGCGGCTTCGCTCGCAAGGCGACCCCATTTTGAATGTCCGCAATCCCGATGGCGTGGACGCGAAGCTCCAGCGCGACACGCTCGACCTCATCCGCGCAATGAACGAACGCCGCCTCGGCGAAGTCGGTGATCCGGAAATCGCCACCCGCATCGCCAATTACGAGATGGCCTTTCGCCTCCAGACCAGCGCTCCGGATCTCATGGACTTGAAAGGCGAGAGCAAGGAAACGCTCGACCTCTACGGCTGCGACCCTGTGAAGCCGTCGTTTGCCCGCGCCTGCCTGCTTGCGCGGCGGATGATCGAACGCGGTGTGCGCTTTATCAACATCTACCACGAAGGCTGGGACGCCCACAGCGATGTGGCGGGCAACGTCCGCGGTAACTGCGAAAAGACCGACAAGGCAAGCGCCGCGCTGGTGCTCGATCTCAAACAGCGTGGCCTTCTCGACGAAACGCTCGTCATCTGGGGCGGCGAATTCGGACGCACTCCGATGGTCGAGACAAACGCGTCGCTCGGCCGTTCGCTCGGCCGCGACCATCATCCGCAGGCCTTCTCCATGTGGCTCGCGGGCGGAGGCATTAAAAAGGGCGTCTCCTTTGGTGCGACTGACGACCTCGGCTTCCACGTCGTGGAAGACCCCGTGCACATCCACGACATGCAGGCCACGATTTTACACTCGCTCGGCTTTGACCACGAGAAGCTGACCTTCCACCACGCGGGCCGCGACTTCCGTCTCACCGATGTCCACGGTCATCCCGTGAAAGCGCTGCTGGCCTGAGTCGGCTGCCGGCGTTCATCCTAGCGGACGACCTCGCATTTCACCGTGATGCGCCGGGGCCCGCGGTCGGTGTTCACAAAAAAGGATTCCGTCTTCCCCGGTTGCAGCGCCGCAAAGAATGGTGTCTCCCGAGTCGTGAACATCGGCGACTGCACGCGGTTCGGCGAGATGAGTATTCCATTCCGTGTCGCGACGGGGCGGAATACGTCGCCTGCATTTTGGGTGAAACTTTCAAATACGCGTTGCGTGACGACTCCCCTCAGTACGACGAACGGACCGCGCAGTGCGGGCGTAAACTCGATAATGATTCCCGGATAGTGCACTTCAAATGTTGTCGGAGTAGTGGGCGTCATCGACCCCTTGGCTGCGTCGGGGATTGGGAATGCGAACTCCGACGGGTATCTGAATTCCCGGATCACTTCGACCCTCGCCTTTTGCCCTGGCCGCACCACGTCCATCGGCATCGCCACAGGCTTGCCGTGAGATTCGAATCCGCCAAAACTGACGATCAGCGCCCGCGCCTTGACTGGCTTGCCTGTAGTGAGCGACTGGAGTTCATCCAGAAAAATCGGTGTTGGATTTCCGCCGACGAGAGTTTTGTTCAGTCGGTCACGGAAGTCGTGGGTACTTGAGCATCCATGGAATGTGAGCGTGGCTAGGGTCAAAAGGAAGGAGCGGATTTTCATCGGAAATCGTCTTGCCCGATTCGCTGTGGCGAAGCAAGACCGCCACAGCGAGCTCACGGAGTATTCACGAAACCGCGGATTCATTCGTTCATCAGGCGGGAGGTGAAAAACACTGCTTTGAGCGCTCGCCTTGAAAAAAGCCTTCGCTCACTTCTACGAAAACCCTTCCAAGCAGGTTCTCAGTCTTCGCATGACCAAACTCTCTCGCCGCTCCTTTTTGACCCGCTCCGGAATTGCCGCTGCCGCGGTGGGCGGGGCTCCGCACCTTGCGAAGTCTGCCGACGCGCTTCTCGCGCAGGCCGGGCAGAAGCCGAAACGGATCATCCATGTCGTGAGCGACGGCATGAGCGTTGGCACGCTGACGTGCGCGGATTTGCTCTCGCAGTTGACGCGCAAAAAGCCGCTCACGTGGACTCAGCTTTTTAAGAATCCCGCGGCGAAGCTGTGCTTTATGAATACGCGTTCGCTCAATTCCGCAGTGACGGACAGCTCTGCGGCTTCGTCGGCTTGGGGAAGCGGATCGCGCGTGGTGAATGGCGCAGTGAATGTGTTGCCGGATGGAAGACTGCTCATGCCGCTTTATCCGTTGTTCGCTGATGCGGGCTGGAAGACCGGCCTCGTGACGACCGCGGAAATCACCCACGCGACTCCAGCGGGATTCGCAGTGGCGGTGAAATCGCGCGGAAACTCGGATGCGATCGCGGCGCAGTATTTCGAACGCAAAGTGGACGTGCTGCTCGGGGGCGGCGCGCCGTTTTTCAGCCCGAATCGCCGGAAGGATAAGCGGGATTTGCGCGGCGATTTCATGAAGGACGGATACACATTTGTGACCGATAAAGCCGCGCTCTCGGCGGCCCCGCTGGATACGCGGCTGCTGGGTGTTTTTGCAGACGGGCATCTTCCTTACACGATCGATCATCGCAATGATCCAAAACTGCGCGAGAAAGTGCCGACGCTCGCGGAGCTTGTGCGCGCGGCGCTGGCGCGATTGGAGCGGAGCGAGAAATTCATCCTCCAGGTCGAAGGCGCGCGCATCGACCACGCGGCGCACAATTCGGATGCACCGGCGGCGCTTCACGATCAAATCGCGCTCGATGAAGCGCTGGATGTGATCCTTGATTTCCAAAAGCGGAACCCGGATACATTGGTCGTCATCACAACGGACCATGCGAATTCCAACCTCGGCCTGAACGGCATGGGCGGCGGTTACCGGACGAGCAGCCAGCGGTTTTCGACAATCACGGAAACGAAGATGTCCTTTCCGGAAATCCTCAAACTGATCGAGAAGGCCGGAACGAAAGTGAAAGTTCCCGCATATCCGTCGGACGCCGAAGACAAGCTGGATGTCCCGGACCCCATGGCGAAGATCGATCCGACGGGAAAGAGCGAGGGCGACAAGGACGCAGACAAGGACGAGAAAGATCCAAAGGCTGCTGCGGAAGCGGACAAGACAAAGTTCACCGCAGCCGTGCAGATGAGCGCGGTCAGCATCGACCCTGCAAAGCTAGCGGCGATTGTCGCGGACGCGACGGGCTACAAAATGTCTGCCCGGCGCGCAGAACTGTTCGCGAAATCCGTGGGTGGCAACGCACCGCAGCTTTACGACCAGATGAATCCCGTGGTGAACCAGCTCGGGCAGGTGATGGGCAATCGATACGGCATCGGCTGGACGGGAAATACGCACACTGCTGATTACGTCGGAGTGACCGCAATCGGACCTGGCAGCGAACTTTTTTCGGGGCTGATCGAAAACACGGACATCTTCCGCTATTACACCGCGCTGGCCGGGATCGACTTCAAGAATCCCGCCGCCGCGCTCATCGCCCATGCCGGACCCGAGGCTTCGGACGTCGAAGGCTCGGAAGGTTACGCTTACGTGTAACGGGAAAATTCGTTGGTCATGTCGGGGCCGGAACAAAACCGGAAAGGAGACGGAACAAAAGTGGAATGGCTTTTTCTGGGGGTAAAAGCGGGAGCGGACCGCCGCACCGTCGGACGGAGCGTAGCGGAGG
>JANMGP010000068.1:0-44892 GCA_031374705.1 Verrucomicrobiaceae bacterium
AGTAACTCAATTGGTAGAGTAGCGGTCTCCAAAACCGCCTGTTGGGGGTTCGAGTCCCTCCTCCCGTGCCAGTAAAATATACACCATGGACTTTTTAAAGATCAGCGGAAGTCTCGCACTCGGCATCATCATCTGGGGCATCTTTCTCATTGCGGCAATCGCTGCTTTGGTGAAACGGGCCGCGGTTTCGAGCTTCATGCGTGACGTGATGACGGAGCTTCAGAAAGCCACATGGCCTTGGGACCCGAAGGAGAAGACTTTCGCTTCCAAATACAAAGAGCTAATCGACTCCACAATCGTGGTCATCGTCGCTATGATTCTTCTGGGTGCCTGCGTTTCCACCGTAGACCTCGGCCTGCTCGGCATAACCTCGTGGATCTTCAAAGCACGCTAAATGACCGAAGAACAAAAACGCAAACAGTGGTACGTTGTCCATGTGCTCTCGGGCCAGGAGAACAAAGTCCATGACAGCATCGTACGACGGATCAAGACGGAGGAAATGGGCGACTACGTATTTGAGGTCGTCATGCCCACCGAACGGGTCTCCGAAGTCCGTCGCGGCAAAAAGACGGAAACCACCCGCAAATTTTTCCCCGGCTATCTCATCATCAACATGTGGCTGTTTGATGACAACAAGCAACTCGTCGAGAAGACTTGGTATTTCGTGAAGGAAACGCAGGGCGTTCTCGGCTTCGCAGGAACAAAGGATCGTCCGATCCCGATGCTCCAAAAGGAAGTCGATGCCCTCCTCACACAAGTCCGCGCCTCCGAGGAAAAAGCCCGCCCGAAGGTGGAATTCACCGTGGGCGAAATCGTGAAGGTGGCCGATGGCCCCTTCCAGAGCCAGACCGGCGTCGTCGAGGAAATCGACCCCGAGCGCGGAAAACTCCGCGTCAGTGTCAGCATTTTCGGACGCGAAACACCTGTGGATCTCGAATACTGGCAGGTCGAACGCAACGTCTGACCCGATAATTTACGCACAAACTAAAACCGGGCGCGGAGCCTCCCTCGCCCACCAAACACTAACTCTCAATAAATCATGGCAAAAGAAATCGTAGGTTCCATTAAACTCCAGATCCCTGCTGGACAGGCAAACCCCGCACCACCGGTCGGCCCGGCACTCGGTCAACAGGGTGTAAACATCATGGCCTTCTGCAAAGAGTTCAATGCTCGCACGCAGAAACAGACTGGAGACATCCTTCCGGTCGTGATCACCGTTTACAAGGACAAGAGCTTCACCTTCATCACCAAGCAGCCGCCGTCGTCTGCGATGATCAAGAAGGCGCTGAAAATCGCGAGCGGAAGCAAAGAGCCGCACAAGCTCAAAGTCGGCAAGCTCACGAAGAAGCAGCTTCAGGATATCGCCAAGGCCAAGATGCCCGACCTCAATGCCCGCACGGAGGAAGCCGCGATGAAAATCATCGCAGGCACGTGCCGCCAGATGGGCGTGGAAATCGAACTCTGAGACTGACGGGTCAGTTTATTTCAAAGCCGGGAGCAGACGAACGTTTGCTCCCGGTTTTTTTTGCGTTCAATTCCCGTCGTTTTAAACCGGGGCAATCGAAGCTTGGAGCGCTGCGTGCCAACGCCGGCCGCGACACCGCCATCGCCCCAGCCGAACCCAAGCGTGCTCAATAGGAAGAACGCGCTTTCACTCCACGTGCCAAGACTCGCCATTGGAATGGCGAGCTACGTTTTCAAAGCGCATCGAACTCCGCGCGGGTGCCTTTGGATTTCTGATACTCCATCACAATCTTCCAGCGGCCATCGCGTTTCAGGAGTAGGGCCTCGAAGTGGATGTAATCGTGCATTTCCTTCCCTTCTGAGCCAATGGCGGTGTAAAGAAACATGCCAGTCTCATGCGCAGTGGTCGCATCGCCGAGACGCTGGGAAAACTTGAATTCCACGCTGGCCTTCAGCTCGCCGCTCTTAGTGGCGTCAAAATCCTTCTTCCACCGTTTGAGCGCCTCCGCCAGCGGGGAACTGGTTTTTTTCGCGCCTGAGACGAGCACTCCTTCGGGGTGGCAGGTCGCTTCGTATGCGGCGAAATCCCCGGCACCCACGGACCTGGAAACTTCTGCCCAGTAAGCGTCGAGTTGGTTGAGCCGTGCAGGTTCCGGAGTCGGCTCACCGGCCAGCAGGCGGAAGGAAACAAGAAACGCGAAGGCGAGAATGGCTCTCATAGTGCCGCACCATATTCGGAGAAACGGCGGCCTTCCAATCAGTAAAATCTGTCGTTCGGTTTTTCGAATCGGCGGCAATTATCCTGTGAACCATGAGTGAAGCGAGCGATGAACATTTTCTACGGGCGTGGGCCGAGCGGTCGGACGAAACGGCATTTTGCGCGCTCGTCGGGCGGTATGCGGTATTTATTTACGGCGCGGCGTTACGACGTGTCGGCGACGCGGCGCTGGCGGAGGAGATCACGCAGGATGTTTTCGCGCAGCTCTCGCAAAATGCGGCGCGGCTCGCGGAGCATCACGCGCTTTCGGGATGGCTGCATCGCCCGACGATGCTCATCGCGCTCGACCGACTCCGTCATCGCCGACGCTACGAAGGGCGCGTGGAGAACTTCTTGCAAATGATCACGCCATCCGCCAACCCGTTGGCTGAAGCGCTGCCGCATCTCGACGAAGCGCTGGATCAGCTCGCCTCGCGCGACCGCGAAGTGCTCGTGCTGCATTTCTTCGACCGGCTCACATTCCCCGAAATCGCCACGCGGCTAGGCGGGAGCGCCGACGCCGCCCGGATGCGCTCCAACCGCGCGCTCTCCACGCGCTCTCCACGCGCTCCGCATCGCTGCGCAAAAATGGCGTGATTCTCTCCGTCGCCGCGCTGGCCACCGGCCTCGGCAGCACATTCGCCCAAGCTGCGCCCGCCCTACTCTCCATTCCCGCCACGCTGGCCGAAACAGGAAAAGTGAGCGCGTTGAGTGTCCCTCCGCGACGCGACGAACCCGCTTTTGGTGCAACTCGTTTGCTGTGCTGAGCTTTATGGCGTCACGATTTTTCGAGCCAAGACGCGGGGTGTTTTGCAATTACTGTCAGACATAGTTTTTCATGAAAATCACCCGTGTTCTTGCATATCGCGTCGAGCTTCCACTGCACGAAACCACTTATAAGTGGTCCGGCGGAAAATCCGTGACCGTTTTCGACAGCACCATCATCCGCGTGGAGACGGATGCGGGCATCGTCGGACACGGCGAAGTGTGCCCGCTCGGGCCGTTCTATTTACCCGCGTATGCGGAGGGCGTTCGTGCTGGATTGCGCGAACTCGGGCCGCACTTGCTGGGCTGCGATCCGCGTGAACTCACGAAACTCAATCACCGCATGGACGCGGCGCTGAAGGGGCACCCTTACGTGAAAAGCGGCATCGACATCGCGTGCTGGGACATCCTCGGGCAGTTCGCCGGGATGCCGGTGTGCGAGCTACTCGGCGGGCGCTTTGGGGAGAAAGTGCGGCTTTACCGCGCCATCTCGCAGGAGTCGCCGGAGGAGATGGCGGCGAAGGTCGCGGGCTATCGCGCCGAGGGTTACACGCGCTTTCAGCTCAAAGTCGGCGGTGATCCAGACACGGACATCGCCCGCATTTTCGCCGTGGCGGAAAAACTGCAAAGCGGCGATCGGCTCGTGGCCGATGCAAACACCGGCTGGGTGCAGCACGAAGCCGTGCGCATCGCCAAAGCCGTGCGCGATGTGGACGTTTATATCGAGCAACCATGCCTCACTTACGAGGAGTGTCTCGCCGTGCGGCGGCAGTGCCCGCACCCGTTCGTGCTGGATGAAAATGTGGACGGCCTCGACATGCTGCTCCGCGCAAAAGCCGACCTCGCGATGGATGTGGTGAATTTGAAAATCAGCAAGCTCGGCGGGCTGACGAAAATCAAACAGGCGCGCGACCTGTGCGTGAGCATGGGCATCGCGATGACGCTGGAGGACTCGTGGGGAGGCGACATCACTACCGCCGCCATCGCGCATCTCGCGCACAGCACCCCGGAGGAATTCCGGTTCACAAGCACGGATTTCAACAGCTACGTCACCGTCTCGACGGCGGACGGCGCTCCGCAGCGCGTGAACGGTTTTATGTCGGCCAGCACTGCGCCCGGTCTCGGCATCACGCCGAAAATGGATGTGCTCGGAGCACCGGTGGTGGTCGTCGGATAAACAACCATCGTCATCACCGCTTCTCGCTGCGGGCGATGCGGCATTTTGCAAGGATTTGCAGCCAACCGAGTCGTTTTGTGGAGTTTTCGAGTGAGGCTCTCTGATGAATACAGAAGAGTTACATCGCATCGCGGTCACACCCTCCGCTTTCGTGCCCACGACTCGGGCTGCTGACGATGACGCTGAGCGAAATACTCCCGGACGAGCGGGTGCGCATCGCGCGAAACGAGGGTACCTGCCGGGTCCCGATTCACGCTGAGCAGCACCGCGTGTTTTCCAGCCGTGTGGGCGCGATGTTGCGCCCAGGATGTGGCAAGAAGTTCTTTTTTTTAAAAAAGTTCTGGAATGATAATCACCAGCCCGAGTTTCCACTTATCGCTGATCGGATTGCCGCGGGAGAGAACATAGCGCCACCTTCCCGAGCAAATAAATGACTTTGTTCAAGCAGAGCCCCAACGAACACTGAGAAGTGCAAATTATTTTATCTTTTACTTGCTTTCCGTCCATCACCGGCTAAGTTTTCAATCAGGAAAGAAAAACACAAAACACACTTGGCATACTGCTTGCTTAAAACAGTTTTATCTCAAAACGAGACCGAACCAACAAACAATCCAACCAACACACAAAAATGAATAAGAACCTCAAAACATCCAAACGCTCCCTCACTCTCGGCGACCTCGTATTCGCCGTTAGCAACGCCAGCCGCAACTTCGCCGAAACCGCAGTCGCAGTCGCAGACTTGCTTGAGACCGGCCGGGTCCGCCTCACGAACAACGGACGCACCATCCGCGCCCGGGTCGCATAATCTCCCGCCTCACCTCACAAGAACACATACCAAAATTCACTCCAGTCATGAAAAAGTCCCTTAAACGCGCCAACCGCAACTTCACCCTCGGCGACCTTATCCTCGCAGTCAGCTCCACCAGCCGCAGCAGCCGCGAAACTCTCGCGGCGATGACCGACCTGCTCGAAAGCGGTCGCGTCCGAATCCAGTCCGGCAGTCAATCGGTGCGCGCCCGAGTGCTCTAGGCCGCGAACACTCAGTGAGAAATCTCCCGTTCGTTCGGTCTGGGCCCCAGCGAGCGGATTGAATCTCCAAACTTTCCAAGAACCCCGTCGATGGCATCAACAGCCGCGGCGGGGTAAGTTTTGCCCGGATAAGGTGCTCGATTCCTCCCCGGACTCGCGGTCTCTATCGGCGAGATGACCATCCCGATGAAAAAGCCGCAGCACGCTCTCACCGCCAGCCTTCTCCGAATTGGCGCGCTATTCGGGATTTTCCTCGTGGCATATGCGATTTGGGAACCCGGCAGCAGCGTGCGCGATGGCCGGAATGATCTCGGCAGGAATGGAATGTGGCTCGCGCATGGCTGGCTCGGCGGTGACGAATGGTTCCGAAGCTACACAAAGGACGTCGCCGCATACCGGAGCGAAAGCGCCTTGCATGCTCTCGCAACGCAATGCAAAGAGCAGCACATCACCGATTTGTTCCCGCACTTGTGCCCGTGTGAACCGGATGGTTCCCTTCCGCAAATCGACGCCGCACAGACGGAGCGATTTCTCGATGCAGTGGGCTCCAACACGCGCACCTTCCCATGGATCGGCGGACCGGGACCGGACCAAGCGCGATATCGCGAACCGGCGTGGCGGTCGAAGTTCTGTGAATCCGCGCAATCGCTGCTCGTGGCACATCCTCGACTCACCGGGGTGCAATTAAACATCGAACCGATGCCCTCGGGCGATCCGGACTTTCTCACGCTTCTCGATGAACTCCGCGCCGCACTCCCAGCTGGAAAGCTCCTGTCCATCGCGGCCTATCCCCCGCCCACCCGCTGGCATCCTCACCCTGACGTCCACTGGGACGAATCGTTCTTTCGAGAAATCGCAAAACGCTCCGACCAACTCGCCGTGATGATGTATGACACCGCCTTACAGCACCCGAAACTCTACCGGAAACTCATGGCCGACTGGACAGAGGAGATTCTGCGCTGGGCGGGAGAAAAACCGGTGCTCCTCGGGGTTCCCACCTACGCCGACGCAGGCGTCGGATATCACGACCCGAAAACCGAAAATCTCGCCAATGCGCTTTCCGGCATCCACTCCGGTCTCCAGCGATTTCCCAGCCTGCCGCGCAACTACCAGGGCATCGCAATCTACTGCCATTGGGAAACAAATTCCGATGCCTGGAAAACATGGCGCGACGATTTTCTCCGGGCACCGGGTGGCAAGCCATAGTCACCGGAAAAAGAAAACCCCGGCTCCTTTCGAAGCCGGGGCTCTTGAATTCGTGACTAATTTCTGCCGGACTATTTCGGCGCTGGCGCTGGCGCTGGTGCCGGTGCAGGCGCTGGTGCCGGCGGAGCTGGAGCTGGGGCTGGAGCTGCATCGGCCGGTGCGTTGATCACCTCGTCCGTCTCGGGCTTCTTTTTGCCGTCGATTTTGTCTTTGGCCGCACCTGCGGCCGCGTCAATCTTGGCACCGGTGTCGCCTGTGGCATTCTTGACGGCCTCGCCAGCGGCAGTGCCTCCGACTTTGGTTGCAGCGTCGGCGGCCTTCTCGGCACCTTTAGCTGCCGCATCCTTGGAAGCAGCGGCTGCCTTATCAACCGCTTCCTTCGCGGTCTTCTTGGCTGCCGCCTCTGCATTGGCTTTGGCTTCGTCTGCTTGTTTCTGGGCGTCGTCACATGCCGAAAAGCTCAAGGCAAGAACGGCTGCAACTGCGAGATGTAGTTTCATGTAAGTATTTGGTAGTTTATTTGACCGCGAAGCGATCTGCCCGAGAGTATGTCAGACTTGTGAAGGAAAGGTCAACCTCGTTGTAACACTTCGCTTTTTGCCATTTCTAACGCCGTCGATCGTCGATCCCTTATCCGGCGGCTTCAATCAATCGTTGTCGCGCGCAGCTCTTCTCACGTAGCCTGCTGCGAATGCACCTCCGTGATCTCACACCAGAGCAAAAGAAATCAGGTCTAGCCGCATGGCTGGGCTGGATGTTCGACGGGCTCGACATGCACATCTACACGCTTGTCTCCACGCTCTTCGTGGCGATCCTCGTCTTCCATCCGCAGTCGGACTCCGCGTTTCAAAGGATGGACGCCAACGGCGATGGTCGCATCATCGCGACCGAATGGATTTCCGACAAGCCCATGTCCATCGCCGACCGAAATGGCGATGGCGCGATTGACCACGCCGAGTACGCGGTTTTCGCCGCGACGGCGAACACGGGGAGTCAGGATGTCAAAGACCGCGCCGGCTGGATTCAGGCGGCGTTCCTCATCGGCTGGGCTATTGGCGGCGCGTTCTTCGGGCGGATCGGCGACCTGCTCGGCCGCGCCCGCGCGCTTTCGTTCACGGTTTTGACGTATGCACTTTTCACAGGCCTTTCGTTCTTTGCGACGGAATGGTGGCACTTGCTCATCTTCAGATTTCTAGCGGCACTCGGAATAGGCGGTGAATGGGCGGTCGGCTCGACACTGCTTGCCGAAACGTGGCCCAAAGCGTGGCGACCATGGACTGCCGCGGTGCTGCAAACCGGCGTGAATATCGGCGTGCTCATCGCATGCGGCGTCGGCGTGATGCTGGGCGGACAGCACCCAAAATGGATTTTCCTGATCGGCATCGCGCCTGCACTTCTCGTGTTCTGGATTCGCAGTCACGTGCCGGAGCCTGCTGCATGGTCCGCTGCGCAGACGGGGGCGAAAAAGCCGGGGATTGCCGACCTTTTCCGCGGTGACGTCCGGCGCATCACCATCCCGAGCATCGGCATCTGTGCTTTCTCGCTGACGGGATGGTGGGCGTTCATGTTCTGGCAGGCCGCCCATGTGCGCAATCTCGACGTCGTAAAAGCGATGAGTGCCACGGACCGCGACAAGCTCGTCGCCATTGGCTTCGCGCTGATCATCGGCATCAGCGTCATCGGAAATTTCGTGGCAGGTGCGCTTGCAAAAAGATGGGGCTACAAACCGGCGCTCATCTTGATGTTTACCGGCTTCGTTCTCACGATGACCGGCGCGTTCGGCTTTGAGCACAGCGTCACCCACCTCGTGAATTTCTGGCTTCCTGCGGTGGGATTCTGGAGCGGCGTCTTTGGCCTGTTCACAATGATGCTCCCGCCGCTGTTCCCCGTTCTCTTACGGACGACCGGTGCGGGCTTCTGCTACAATATCGGGCGCATCGCGGCCGCCATCGGCACCGTCTTCGCTGCCACAATCACGAGAGGTGGCGACTACCGCACCACGCTCCTTTTCGACGGATTCCTGTTCATTCCGGCAATCGTTTTTGTCCTTCTCCTCCCGCTCAATGAGGCAAGGCAGGAGGAATGATGGCCGCAATTCGCAGCGAAGATTGAATGTTTTTCGCACGAGCCGTGTCCATTACTGCCGAACCAATCATCAATGATCCGCATCATCCGCATCATCATCCTCGTCGCCGCCCTCATCACAGCGTGGCTGTGGTTTTTCCCGAGCGATCGAACGGGCAAAGCCATCCGTCCGGCACCATCCGAAGCCGCTGGGAAAAACTCCGCTTCGGAAAAAGTGGCGCTTCCCGATGCAACGAACCGCTCACCCGCAGGTATGATCGCCCGACTCTTCGACCGCCTCCGCACCGGAAACTTCACGCCCGACGACCTCGATGCGCTCCGCCGAAACCTGCTCGCCGCCGAGCCTGCGCAAGCCATCGCGGTCATCACCGCCTTTCTCGCCACGGGCCAGGACGCAAACACCGGTGAGAAGTTTGTGCTGGGCACCGGCGGCGAGCTCGGCGGCGCGCCCACATTGCGCGTCCTGCTGCTCGACCTCCTCGGACGCATCAGCAAAAAATCCGGCAGCCCTGAAGCAGCCGCAGTCTCCCGCTCGCTACTCGAGCGCAAGACATCCGCCGACGAATGGGCGGTCGCCCTGCGCAACGTCGGCTGGAACACGCCAAACGAACGCGAATACCTCGCTGGCAAAGTGCGGGAGATGCTCCGCTACGAAAACTGGCGGCGGCAGCCGAGCGGAGGCTTCCTCGAATCCTTCGACGTCATCGTGTTCACACGCGATGTCACATTCACACCGGAACTAAGTCAGATGACCCAAAGCGAAGACAAAGCGGTTCAGCGGGCAGCGGCCATCGCCATGGATCGTCTCAGCGAAATGAACCCGCTCGACGTGATGAACTGGCTGAACACAAACCCCGACGAATTCAGCGC
The DNA here is from genome assembly GCA_031374705.1 of Verrucomicrobiaceae bacterium. Classification (GTDB taxonomy): domain Bacteria; phylum Verrucomicrobiota; class Verrucomicrobiia; order Chthoniobacterales; family Chthoniobacteraceae; genus SXWH01. The sequence continues at coordinate 9,354 of JANMGP010000068.1, forward strand.
AAAGCCGATGTTGCGGGCGGACTATTTCGCAAAGGCCGACTTCACACAGCAGGCGCAGCGACAGGCCGTGGAGGCGTACCTCTCGCGGACCGATGTGCAGGAAACCGAGAAAAACAAACTGCTCAACGGCATCGCCGCGCCCGGCAGTTTCGCTGCGGAAAATCTTCTCACCTCGCCGCCCGCCGCAGACGACCCTCCGGAGAAATCGGCCGCGCTTCGCCAGACAGTTCGCGACTGGGTGAAAACGAACCGCTTCCCTCAGATGCTCCCTTCTCTGCTGAAACTACAGGCGCGACTCGCGGAATAGGAGTGTCCGCAGGCGTGGAAGAGAGCCCGGAAGGCTCGCCAAGAAGATGCGGTCGTCGTGTCGTTGTACGCTTTTCCCGGGCGAAAATATGTCCCTTAACAGGCTCACGTTTAGCGGCTGGCAACTCCCGTTTCCGCCACACGTAGCGAGCATCGCGGGAACCACCTCGTGGTCAAGGGGAACGGGACGTTCCCCCTCCTTGAGGGCTACCGACATACGCGGCGTAGTGCTGGCCGGGCAAATCACATACCCGCCTTCGGCGCAGCGCAACTTTCGCAAGCGGGCGCTCGGAAAACGCAATCGGCCAGACAGAAGAAACAATTGATTGAAATGATAACTAATCCTTCCCGACCTCAAAGCGACACGCCCAGCCGCGCGCGGGCTTCGGCGAGGTAGGTTTCGTCGATGTCGAAGCCGATGACTTTTGCGACGCCGCAATTGCGCGCGCCTTCTGCGGCGTGGGCGAGGCCGAGGAATGGGTCCATGACTACGAGGTCGTCGCGGACTCCGTGGAGGCGCACGCACCATTCGGCGAGTTGCGCGGGGAAGGTCGCGGGGTGCGGGCGGTCGTTGTCGCGGCTTTTGATGGTCTTGTAGGGGATGAACCAATTGTTGCCGCGGCAGCGTTTGTCGTCGCCGCCGGTGTGGCCCCAGCGGGCTATGTTGCTTTTGTCCATGTAGGATACGCCGACGGCTTTGCGGTCGAGCTTGGTATTCCCGTCTTTGGTGAGGTGGAAGATGTATTCGTGGCAGTCGTTGACGTAGCGCTCGCTGTTGAGCGGCTTGAAATGGCCGGCGGAAATCTCGGGTTCGCCCTTTGGCTGGATGGTGATGCTCTTCACCCAATGGAGCGTGTTTTGCAGCGTGAAGAGCGGGCGCAGTCGGAGCACGAGCTCGTGGGGAAGATACGGATTTTTCGACGACGCGCCGACGTTGAGGAAAAAGGAGCCGTCGTCGCGCAGGACGCGCTTTAGCTCGGTGGCCCATTTCACGCACCAGTTGAGGAACTCCTCGCGCTCGAGGTCGTCGCGGTATTTGCCGTAGGCAATGTCGAGGTTGTAGGGCGGTGACGTGACGACGACATCGACGCTGCCGGCATCCATCGCGGCCATGCCGGCGACGCAATCGCCGTGGCGGAAATCTAGGACGGTGCGGTTTGGTAGAAAGAGGTCGGCGGACATTTATTTCTCGGCGCGTGCGGGTTGGCGGGCTTCGGTGGCGGGGGTTTTGGTGATGCCGTCGCCGAGCTCGGCACGCATCGTGTTCGCGAAATCGATGAGAATTTCGACGACTGCGGGATGCTTTTCGGCAACGTTGGTGGTTTCACCGATGTCCGCATTGAGGTCGTAAAGCTCTGGTTTCTCGATCTTCGCCTGACGGTATTTGGCGGGGATTCCGTCCTTTGCTTTCGGCTGGTCGCCCATGGTGCGATAGTTTCCGGGGAGCATGAGTTTCCAGCGGCCGTCGGTGACGCTTTCAAGGTTGTTTGGCGAATACCAAGTCGCGTAGAGGCGAATGCCGTGTTCCTCACGCGGCTTGCCCATGAGGTCGTTGACGCTGTTGCGTCCGTCGATTTTGGCCTCCGGCAGTTTCGCGCCGGTGAGAGCGGCGAGCGTGGGCAAAATGTCGATGGTCATCGCCATCGCAGTGCTCTCGGTTCCGGCGGGGATTTTGCCAGGCCAGCGCATGACGCAAGGGACGCGTGTGCCGCCTTCCCAGCTCGTGCCTTTTCCCTCGCGGAGCGGGGTCGCGACGCCGCTGTGCTCGCCGTAGCTCAGCCATGGGCCGTTGTCGCTGGTGAAGATGACGAGCGTCTTTTCGTCGAGCCCGTTCTTTTTGAGCGCAGCGAGAACTTCGCCAACGGACCAGTCGATTTCCTGAATCACGTCGCCATACAAACCCGCGCCGGATTTGCCCGCGAACTTGTCGCTCACGTAGAGCGGGACGTGCGGCATGTTGTGCGCGAGGTAGAAGAAAAACGGGCGCTCCTTGTTGCGCTCGATGAATGCAACGGCGCGCTCGGTGTAGCGCTTCGTGAGCTGTCGCTGGTCTTCGGGCGTCACGTCGTCGTCGATGACCTTTGCGCCGTCGTACATCGGGAGATTCGGGTAAGCGCCCGGCTTGGCCTCCGGGTGATGCGGCCACATGTCGTTCGAGTAGGGGAGCCCGAGCCATTCGTCAAAGCCCTGGTCCACCGGCAGCCAGCCGGGACGGTCGCCGAGGTGCCATTTTCCAGACATCCCCGTCGCATATCCGTTTGCCTTCAGCATCTCGGCGATGGTCGTCTCGGAGGGATTCAGCCCGATTTTCGCACCCGGCCCGAGCGCGCCATTGATACCGACTCGCATGTGATAGCAGCCTGTGAGCAGCGCCGAGCGCGACGCCGAGCACACGGCGGAGGAGACATGGAAGTTCGTGAAGCGCCGCCCTTCCGCCGCCATGCGGTCGAGGTTCGGCGTGGTGTAGCGCTTCTGCCCGAAGCAGCCGATGTCACCATACCCGAGGTCATCGCAGAAAATGACCACGACGTTTGGTTTTTCCGCCCGGACGGTTGAGGCGAGCAAAATGAGAAATGAGGCGATGTACCGGAGCATGGTGGGTTTTAGGCTGTCGGGGGGCGCGAAGTCCACTTCCCAGTGATCTTCTCCCGGAACGTTGGCGGCGGATGCGTTCCGGACCGAAACAGTGCCGGATACCTTGCCACTGGGGAGTTGGGTGCTAATCATCCGCCATGGCTTACAACTCGCAGCGGGATTTTCGCGAAAATCCAATCAACATCGACGACTTCAAGAAGTTTGCCCGGTTGACATGGTTCGTTCCTGTCTTCCTCGTCCTTTGGGTGGTCGTCTCTACTTATTACACCGTGCCTGCGGATTCCGTCGGGGTGCTGTTGCGCTTTGGGAAACCTACGTCGGTCCAATCACCGGGACTGCATTTCAAGCTCCCGTTTGGGATCGATGAAGTGGAACTGGTCCCCATCGAGCGGCGGCAGAAACTGGAGTTTGGATTCGGCACGAGCGGTGCCACAAATCCTTATCAGATCGGGAAGGACCCGAACGGAGAGAAGAGCATGGTGACGGGCGATCTGAATGCCGCGCTCGTCGAGTGGGTGGTGCAATATCATATCGATGACCCGAAGCTGTTCCTCTTTCACGCCAACCAACCGACCGAAACACTTCGCGATTTGTCTGAGGCGACGATGCGCGAAATAATCGGCGACCGCAGCGTGGATGAAGTCATCACGGTCGGTCGGCAGGAAATCGAGGACGCAGCGCTTGTGCGGCTCAGGGAATACTCGAAGGCGTATCAACTCGGGTTTGCGATCGATCAGCTGCAACTCAATAATGTGAATCCGCCGCGCGCGGTGCAGGATTCGTTCAACGATGTGAACAACGCCCAGCAGGAGCGCGAAAATATGATCAATGTCGCAAATGGAGAATACAATAAATCGGTGCCGCGCGCCAAAGGCGAGGCCGCGCAAAAAATCTCGGTCGCGGAGGGATACAAGCTCAAGCGCGTGAACGAAGCGATGGGCGATGTCGCGGCGTTTAATCTCGTTTACGAGCAGTACCGAAAGGCACCGGATGTGACGCGAAAACGTTTACTGCTGGAGACCATGGCGGACGTCCTGCCTTCGCTCCGACAGACAACGATCGTCGATGAAAAGGTGACGCAGATTCTGCCGCTCCTCCAAGGCACCGGAACGGGGGTGGCAAAATGAAACCACGTGGATTTCTCATCGTATTTTTTCTGGGTGTCACGCTGCTGACGGCGCTGACCAGTTGCTACACTGTGCGCGAAACCGAGACGGCAATCGTCACCCGCTTCGGGCGGCCTGTGGGCGAGCCAAAAATAACCGCAGGGCTCTATTTCAAGCTGCCTTTCGTGGAAATGGTCAACAAACTGGACCGTCGGGTCCTCGAGTGGGACGGCCCGCTCGTCGAGATGCCCACCAAGGACAAGACGTATGTCCAGGTGGGCGCATTTGCCCGCTGGCGGATCATCGACCCGGCGAAATTCTTCGTGAGCTTGCGTGACGAACGGAGCGCACGTTCGCGGCTCAATGACATCATCGGGAGCGAGATTCGCGCGGCAGTCGCGCGGCATGAACTCATCGAAGTCATTCGCAGCGACAAGACTCGCGTGCTGAAGGCCGACCCGCAAAACCCCGGCACGGTGATGGCCTCTGTTCCCGTGAAGATTCAACGCGGACGTATGGAAATTGAAAAAGACGTTCTCGCGGCATCAGCTCCGAAACTTCTACCGCTTGGGATCGAAGTCTTCGATTTCCGGATCAAGCGTGTGAACTACAACGACTCCGTGCTCGTGCGCATCTACCAGCGCATGATGAGCGAGCGTCAGCAAATCGCGCAACGCTTCCGCAGTGAAGGCGAAGGCGAGGCCGCGACGATCGCCGGCAAAAAAGAGCGCGACCTCCGTGAAGTGGAGTCGCTTGCTTACAAACAAGTGCTGCAACTCCAGGGCGACGCCGACGCCGAGGCGACGCGGATTTACGCGGAGGCCTTTAACAAAAGCGACGAAGCTGCGGAGTTCTACGGATTCCTGAAGACGCTGGAGACTTACAAGAAAATCCTCGGTCCCAGCACGAGCCTCGTGCTTTCCACGGACAGCGAAATCTTTGGACTTCTAAAGCGGGTGGAACCCAAGCACTCGTCTGCAACGAAAAATGCGCCGATTTCGATTCCGGCGATTCCATTAGTCCCGGCTAAGCCAATCGCGCCACCGCCGCCACCAACACCGCCGCCGGTGCTTGAAGCGCAGTAGGCGCAGCGTGGCGCGCCGCCGCAGGATAATCATTCGCAAATGGTCGCCGAAGGCTCTGGAGTGCGGCGAGAATCGCCGCTCTTGGACGCGCTCTGAATGAGGGAACCGTAGGACTGGTGTGGTTCCCTGCAAGTCGCTCGACTCCACAATCGACCTCCGATTTTGACCGTGCTCAAAGCGGCGATGCTCGCCGCACTCCAGAGCCTTCGGCGTTATTCAGTCACGGGCTCTGGATTGGTCGCGCGCAAATCGCCGCGGAACCGTCGCTTGCGCGGGAACCTTCTCGTGGCATGATGTCGATGTGTTTCGGTTGATTGCCATCCTCGCTGTTTCCGCGCAGTTGCACGCGGCTTCGTTGCAGATTCGCGTGGCGACTTTCAATGCTTCCCTGAATCGCGACACAGTGGATCAATTGCCTGCCGATCTCGCTACGACGACGAATGTGCAGGCGAAAAAAGTCGCGGAGATTTTGCAGCGTGTGCGGCCGGATGTGGTGCTCATCAACGAGTTCGATGTGGACCCGACGAGCAACGCCTTTCGTGTTCTGGCGCTGAATCGGTTTCATGGAAACTACCTCGCAGTTTCGCAGAACGGGCTGGCACCGCTCAACTATCCGTATCGCTACGCTGCCATCTCCAATACAGGCGTGTCGGCGAATTCGGACTTCGACAACAATGGCTCTGTGGTGACGAGCTACTCGGACACGGCGACATCCCCGCAGAAAGATTTGTATGGCAATGATTGCTTCGGCTTTGGCTGGTTTCCGGGACAATACAGCTTCGCGGTGTATTCGCGTTTCCCCATCCAGACGTCGGAGATTCGTTCGTTCCGCACGTTTTTATGGAAAGACATGCCGGGACATGTGATGCCGCCGGGCTACTACTCTGCGAGCGAGCAGAACATCTTCCGTCTGTCGTCGAAGAACCACGTCGATCTGCCCATCGAGGTAAAGCCGGGGCAGGTGTTTCACTTGCTCGCTTCGCATCCCACGCCGCCGGCATTCGACAGCACCGAGGACCGCAACGGACGGCGCAACCACGACGAGATTCGGCTGTGGAAGGAATACCTCGGCAACGCTCCGTTTCTCTACGACGACGCGGGCGTTTTCGGCGGACTATCATCCGCCAATGGCGAGCAGCGCTTTGTGATTCTCGGCGACATGAATGCTGATCCTTTCGATGGCGACAGCTACGACGCTGCGATCAATCAACTCCGCAATCATCCACTTGTGAATTCCACGCCCAACCCCGCGAGCGCAGGCGGCGCACAGCAAGGTCCGCTGCTCGGCGGCGCAAACGCGAACGACATCGGCGCGCACGCAAACGACACGAGCTACTTCTCGCCGGGTACCGGCAATCTTCGCGTGGACCATGTGCTCCCGAGCAAGGCCGGCTTTGCGGTCGCGGACAGCGGTGTCTTTTGGCCCGCGAGCACCGACCCGCTTTACGGCCTGCTCTTCCTCACTGCGAGCTACATCCAGACGAATCAAGTTACCGACCATCGCCTCGTGTGGATGGACCTCACCCTCACGCCTGTGCTCAGTCAATGCGTGCGCAACCTCGCGGCGGCGCGGCAGGCCAACGATGTCGTGCTGACGTGGGGTTCCCAGTCGGGCGTCGCTTACAAAGTTGAGTGGAGCACCGACCTCGCGCAGTGGTTCAGCACACCGGCGACTCCAGTCGTCGTAAACGCCGCGACGAATACGGCAACCGCGACGGACGCAGGCGGCGCTTCCGCGGCGGGAAAATACTACCGGGTCGTGGCAACGCTTTCTGGAGACTGACGAGCGCGTAGTGGCGCAGGCGACCCGCCTGCATGAGTCCGCCCGGCGTCTCGCCGGGAACCCGAATGCGGGCGAGTCGCCCGCGCAGACTAGCTCTTGCGGCGGCGGCTGAGGCCGAAAAATCCGAGCCCGCCGAGAATCAGTGCGATGCATCCGGGCTCGGGGACTGCGGTGACGATTACGTCGTTGCCATCGCCTGCGGCGTAGTTGATTCGGAATTCATAGCCGCCCGCCATGAAGGTTGAGTTCTCTGGTTTGCCAAAAAAGAAATTGCTCACCGGATCGACATCGTCGTTCGATATTAAAGTAAAGGCGTTTTCAAAAACCGGCACGAAGCCGCCCGTAATTGAAAGGTTGAGCCCGCCGCCAAGTGTCACGGAACCGTTGGCGGCAATCTGGTCGTAGTCTCCCAAGTCTACGCCGCCGATGTCCATCGCGAGAATGCCGTTCGTGAGAACGGAGAGAGCGTCACGAACGGGAGAGATGGTTCCGATTGCCGTAAGGATCGCGGTGGAGTCCGCCGCAGTGCCTGGGCTGATGGTCCCGAGGTCGCCCGCGATGAGACTGCCGAGGGCGAGTGGATTACCGGAACCATCGGACCCGCTGACACTGCCTGAAAGTGTGCCGTTGGCAATGACGGTGATGGCAGGGCGGTTGTCCACCGCGGCGGGGCCGCCGAGATTTCCAAGGACGATAAGCTTTCCTGATTCCACGACCACGTCGCTGACAAATGTACCGCCTGATGCGAGCGTGAGGCTTCCAGTGCCGCGAACGGTGAGCCCCGCGGTGGTGCCGGTGAGCGGACTTGCGAAGCGGACGTTGGAATTGGCGACGATGATGTTTTGCGCAGGCGATGTAAAAAATTGCGCAGCTCCGAGAAACTCAACATCGAAGCCATCAAAGGCCGAGGCGAGTGGTGCGCTTCCTCCAAGCGACAGTGCGAGCGTTGCCGGGAATTGTATTGGCGCGGTGGTGCGAAGGGTGCCTGCGTTGAACTGAAATGCACCGGCAGTCCCGCTTCCGCCTGGGCCAAGGCTCGCGGCACTGTTCACAATGAGGGTTCCACCGGTCACGGCCGCGGGGGCGGATGGTCCCAGTCGCACGCCGCCCATCATTCCCGAGTTATCCCCGAACAGTGCGAGTGTTCCGTCCCCGAGTTTATGGAGGCGACCGCTTGCGTTGGTCGCGACGATATTTCCGGTGATGGATACATCCAACGTATCGGTGCCGTCAGCGATGTTGAAAACCCGCAGTGCCCCACCAAGCGAAAGTGGACCGGTGATCAGGACAGTGCCCACGGTATTTGACGTCGTCGTGGAACCGTTCAGCAAAATCGGCAAAGAGGCACCGATGATGGCGGGTTGTTGAATTACAAGCCCGCCGAGCTGAGCCGAAACCGAACCAGATAGAAGGAGTGAACCTGTGTTGCTGAGAGTGATGACACCTGTGTTCGCGGCACCTGCAATATTTAGCGTTGTTGACGGCGCAATGCTGATGATTCCCGAGCCGGTAAGCGCACGCCCTGAATTGAGCGTCAGGCTACCGGTCGTCTCTAAAGTGCTTGCTCCAGAAAGAAGAATTCCGCCCGTCGTAGAACCGAGTTGGTTGTCAGCGCTGACGGAAATTGTCCCGCCGGACACGATGGTCCCGCCAGTGTAAGAATTCGCCGAACTGAGGACGAGTTTTCCACCTCCGGACTTTGTGATGGAGCCAGATCCGCCGATGGCTCCACCGGTAAATGCGTACGTTCCAGTGGTGTTGGTGACGCGTACATTCCCGATTGTGACGCCCGCCGTCTGGATGGTTACATTCGCGCCAGTCGCAAGACCATCGTCGCCGAACGTGACAGTATCGTTCGTCTGAAATGCCGTGGCCGTTCCATTTTCAGACCAGTTCAGAGAGGTTGTGTCCCAAACGCCTGTGATAGGACTCCACACTAGGCTTCGTCCCGCAACGCCGGTCGTAAAGGCTGAAAGTTGAATGTCGTCGAGTGCAAACTCGTCGCGAGAGCCGCTACCGCCGGCATCCGCCCCGGACCACCTCAGGTAGTAAAAGCCGCCGGCGGCTAGGCTCAGGTTGGAAATGGTAAGACTGCGTGTGACGAGGGCAAATGCGACCGGGGTCGGATCGGCGGCCGCAGTGGAGATAAAATCGAGTCCCAATTCAGGGGAATATGTTGTGTCGTCGGGCGAACGGGAGAAATTGAAGGAGTTCGCTCGGGCCTGGTCGTTTCGAACCCAGATTTTGTAGGCCAGTGAGAAGCCGGTGATGAGCGAGACACTGTCGTTCTTGACGCGAAGGGTGAGTGTTCCCGGAGCCCAATCGCTTCCTCCCGGCTGGAAACCAAGCGCGACTCCGGTCGTAATCGCTCCGCCGGAGAACGCGTACATTCCTCCGGTAGTCACGACTGCGGATGTCGCACCCCTCGTGTAGTCGGTGTTCGCCGTCGTTTGCGTGCCGCCGAAAACGAGATTGCCGTTGCTCCATCCAGTCACCGCCCACGCGTTCGAATCGAGCCTGCCGGAGGTCGTTGTTCCGGCCTCGAAACCTGTGCCTGCCCACGCTCCGCTGTTAACGCCGGCGAGCGTGTTATCGAAGTCGATGACATAGGAACCGGCTGTGTCGGCAATCGAGAGTTGGGCTTGTGCCGACGCGCCGAGCGCCGCGATCGACGCCACGAGTGCCGGGGAGATACGTTTCAGGTTTGGACGGCTGGTTTTGGCTTTCATGGATTTCATCTACGTTTGGCAACCGCAGACATCACACTTTAGTCGTGAGCGCTGCTGGAAGAAAGAACGAATGTCCCGGCTATCGCCGACGGCGCGCACCGAGGATTGCGATAGCGCCGAGCAGAAGTGCAGCGCTTCCGGGTTCCGGAACAGCCGTGACATTGAGGACGACATCATTGCCGCTGAGTGCAAGCGTCGCATTGAACCCGGCCAGGCTGCCCGAGAGTGCGCCTCCGAGGGCGTTGCCGACACCGAGGGTGGTCGCACCGCTGAACAGCGTGTAGGTGCCTTCGCTGAATCCCGCTCCGACGTTGAATGTGAAGTCGCTGTACTCGAGGACGCCGGTACCGATATCGAGCGTGCTCGTTCCGGTGAGCGCAACCCGATCGCTGGCGGTCCCAAGGTCAAAGATGAAACTCGAATTGCTGGCAAGCGATAGAGTGCCGCCTGCACCACCACTGAATGTGAGATCGCCGGGAGTCGCGTCGCCGGGACTTACGCTGCCTCCGAACGTGAACACCTTGCCTGCCGCAGAGAGCGTGCCCGCACCGGAAAGAGGCTGCGTGCTTGCTGTCCCAAAGATAGCGCCTGCCACGCCGGTAACGTCCAGGATTGCTCCGCTCTTCACCGATAATGCTCCACCGCTGATATCGCCGATGCCGGTGAGTTTGAGCGTTCCCGCACTGACGGTGGTGCTGCCGGTGTAAGTGTTGTCGGCACTGAGTTCGAGGACGCCGGGGCCGCTCTTCGTAAAGTTTCCGCTGCTGGTGATGTCTTTGATGATTCCTCCAATGACGAGATTGGATGTCGCGCCCGTAGTCGAGATTGTTCCTCCCGCGGAACCAAGCAGGATGCTGCGGTTGGGGTTCAGCGTGAACGCGGCGTTGGTCGCAGTTGAGAGAGTGCCGCCATTGATCGAAATGCTGTCAGTGACACCGCCCGGAACTGCGCCGAAACTGCCGTCGGAAGTAAAACGCGCATCCCCGCCCGTGATGCTGACCGGGCCGGTGAAAGTATTCGCCGCATTGGTGATGGCGAGGACGCCTGTAGCCCCTCCTGTCGCAGCGATGTTTAGACCAGTACCGGCGGCTCCGGAAATGACGCCCCCGAGTGTGTAGATTCCATTGCCGCCAATGGTAACGGTTCGCGTGGCTGCGCCCAAACTCGTGACCGAGTCATAGGTGAGGTTTCCCGTGCCGGCGGTCACATTCACGGCATCTCCAAACTGGAAATCACCACCCACCGAAATGCCGCCGGTATACTTTCCGGTGAACGTGCGTGCAGTAGCCGTGTTTGGAGCGATGATTCCACCATTGATCGCGAGTGCACCGCCCGCGCCCAATGCATTTACGCCTCCTACGATGACAGTGCCCGCGTTCAGCGTGAAGCCTCCCGGGTAGGTGTTCCCTTGAGCGCCGATATTCCACGTTCCAGTCCCATTCTTGACAAATCCCGTGCCCGCAGTCGTAGAGACTCCTTGCCCGTTCCATACAAATAGCCCGCCCGCTCCGATATCGACGGTGCGAATTCCCGCGCCTGTGCTGTAGGTCCCAGCGGCGGTCAGTGTGACAGTCACACCCGGAGAGATGGTGATATTTCCGACCGGCGTGTTGGTGACGTTCGTGATCGCACTATTTGCGGTGAAGAGGATATCCGAGCTATTCGCCCAAGCGGAGGTGAACGGTCCAACAGCGGTAGTACCCCAATTGGCGCTTGTGAGCGTTCCGCCAGTTCCGTCGGTTTTCCAAAACAAGTTTGCTGCTTCCGCCGGACTCGCAAAAATGGCACCCATCGCTGCTGCGGCGATGCCTGTGGTGAGAATACGAACGGGGCGCAGTGGTTTGCGGAGTGTTTTCATTAGGATGATGGTCGTTGAGGTTTTACGAAGTGTATCAATGGTCCGTTACGGCGAAGTGACGGGATTGAAATTATTCCCCCACAACCGCGACGGGTTTTGCGCTGGGAAGGTGGACAGAATTTCGAGACGGACAACCCTTTTCTTGCTCGAAGCGCTGACTCCCGGCAGCGCATTCATGTAAGGGAACCGTATTTGAAATCCGGCCCGCGTCATCGGATTCGCCACTTGTCGCGAATCGCGTCATGCCGCGATCATCGGATCTGCATGTTTTGAGTGTGATTCTTATCGGGGAATCACGGTGCCGACGCTCGGACCCGGAGGTAAATCCTGCCGCTTGCGCCGCTCCCAGTCAGGGGAGCTCCGGCGCGGAACGTCGCGATTTCGCTCCCGGCTTCGCCACTGGATTCCGTTCCGACCAGCGTACCACCGGCAGTCCAGGCGGTGAGGTCGGCGCTGTATTCCACAACATAAGTGATGGTCGGCGCGTCGGTGCGGCGCGCGAATCGAATCGTCGGCCACATTTTCACGGCGTTGCCGTCGGCGGGGTCAGGTGCCGCGACTGCGTTGCCCGCGCTGGACGGAGGGCTGCTGTTGGCGAACGGATCGAGGTCGAATGCCCATTCGCCAAAATTATTCAGACCGTCGCCGTCCATGTCAGCCGTGTGGGCGGCCGACGCTCCGGTAAGTGGCGGAAAACGCGCAAGCCACGCTTGGCTATAACGTGTACCGAGGATTGTCAGATCATCGATTCGGCCATTGCCTGAAGAACTGGTAGCGCCGCTGAGAGTGCACCGCAACGTAATCATGGGGAGGTTGTTCAACCCGCCAATCGAAGCGACATCGACGACGAGCGGAAATTGCTGGAATGACCCCGATGTTGAAGCGGTGTTTAATCCTGCGATCGTGGTGAAGGAAATGCCGTCTGCGCTCCAACTCCACGTCCCGCTCGTGTATCCGGTCACGGTGCCGCGGGTGAAAAGCGTGGCGCTTATCGCCGCCCATCCGGACGTGGATACGACAACATCGAACGAGCGCCCGTTTCCTCCGGTTCCGACAAGGCTCAATGACGATCCAGTCACTCCGTTAAACGCATCGTTCGTTCCCGAAGCCGCGCTACCGCTCGCGCCGCTCCAGCCGCCCAATCGCACCTCCCCTGAACCTGCGGATGGAGGGATGACGGGATTCCATCGCGGAGTCGTCGCGTTTGGTGGGGTGTTGAAATTCCAAGCCGCGATCACGCCGTCGGGCGCGGAGGGCGTTGCGTCCGTGATGGTCAGTTTTGCAGAGCCTCCTGTGAGCGTGTATCCGGTTCCCGTGGAAAGTGTGAGATGCGCGGTTTCGAGGGGTTCCGCGATTGCATCCGACGTCGGCGAGACTGTCACAGTCACCGCCGATACTCCGCTGGTAAATGCAATGCTGCCGGTGCCCGTGGCGGCGTTCCACGAAACGCCTGGGCCGCTAATGCTGTAGTCAGCGCCGCCCGCCGTTCCGCTGGTGACGAAATTCACGCTGACCGTCCCGCTCGTGATCGGCGGCGACATTCGCACGATGAAACTTCCGGCGACAAACGGAGCCTCGATCGCGGATTCCACGCCGTTCGTCGCCTGTGCCACCGGAGTCGTTCCGACACCCGTGCCCCAAATCGCCGCCGCGTATTCCGGATGATCGATGAACGGATTGCGATTGTGCTGATAGGTCGTGTAGATGAGTTCGTTACGCGCCAATTCGTTCGCATCCGGCGGGTCGACGGCGTGCCACGCGAGTAAAGTGTTAAGGTTCCCCATCTGCGGCCCGCTTGGGCCCGTGGCGACCAGTTCGAGGTCCTGCGTGTTCGGCTCCGTGCCATCGTATCGCGTCGCCATGTAAAACAGCGCCCGTGCGATGTCGCCCTTTTGCGATGCGAGCGGTTCCCACGAGTTGGAATCGCGCGTACACAGCGGAGCCTCGGCATGCGCAGGATTGACTATCCCGCCATCCGCCGCGCTGCTCGTATCGAAGTAAAGAACGCCTCGCTGCGTATTCACGTCCGGGTCGGCGGGAGAGACGTGAAACAGGTCACTGTCATCCGGCCCGAGATGCTCGCCATTCCCGCGGGACCGGGGCCAAAGGTGCTCGCGATTCCAGTCTGAAGACGACTTCGGGAGAGAGTATCCGCTATAGATTAATATGAATCGCGTGCTGTCCGCCGGATCCTGCCACAGCGCCTTCAGTGGTCCGAAGAGACCATCGTAGGGTATGACGGTATGCCCGTTCTTAATGATCCCATTCAGTGCCGACTTTAGCGGCACGCCGGAGAGCCCCGTCGCCGCGGAATAGTAGCCCGCAGGCGGATCGGCGAAAACCCGCGCGGTGAAAACCAGGAGGGCCAGTAAGATGCTGCGCATAAATGGACGTCGCACCATTTGCACAAATCCAGAAATTCGCCAGCGCGGTGTTTTTTCGATGCTGTTAACGAGATGCAAGCTCGGCATCCATTTCCGCCGAGAGCGAATCTACGAACGAGACCTCCTGGACGTAAAATACTTCGCAAGCGCCGTTTCCGGTGTCATCGCGGCGCGTTGAGCTGTTCCAGACTCCGCCATCCGGCCCGATCGCGTTCACGAGAAGTCCGCTCATCGTCACGATGTGCCCCGGAACGAGGGAGCTGATTGCTTTGCGGACGTCACTATTCGCCGCGATCACGTGATTGTTCGACGCGCTCCTCATGATCTCACCCTCCGGGATCGCGGGTTGCTCGTCCCACTGGTAAAAGAAAAAGCGGTTACTCATGGAGAGCTTGAACTGATCAAGCACGGCCTGATCGCTCATTCTCCCCCACCCCACGGCGACATCGACCGGAACAAGCTCGCTCCCAAAGCCGCTCCGGTACCGCTTTGTGCCAAGGACGCGACCGCGGAGCCGGTAATTGGCGACGGGCTTCAGCTTCCAGCCTTCCGTATCCGGGAGAGTCACCGCTGGCGCTACGCCCTGCACCGGCTGCTCGCTCACGAGAACTCCGGGTGGATGAGTAATTTTACGCCAGGGATTCCAATACACGACTGCAACAGCGAGTACGAAGATGACTGCGATTCTGCCGATTGCCTTGTATTTCATAACCGCAAGCTGAGCAATGCCAGTGCCAGCAGCCCAAATCGCAGCCTGCGGCAGTTTCGTGGCGCGAACCGATCCTCCCGCGCTTCGCGAACGACCAGCGCCTTGCCTGTCGTCGTCCGATGGTAAACGTAAGCAATGTTGGCGCAGGCGGGTCGCGTGCGCCACTACCCCGCACTTCTCACACCTTTTTCCAGCAGATTCAGGGAGGCCAACAGATTTCCGCCTGCAAAGAATCTGCGGGCCTCCCTGAATCTGCTGGAAAACTACATACGCGGTGGTGGGGCGCTTCTCAGAGTGTGAGAATTTCGGGCTACCATCGCTTCACGGCAAGGAACAAATGCTCTGCCAGCCGTCAGATGATGGTAAACCGATCGGCTGTGATCGTGATTCGTAGCGCGCGTGGAAACGCACCGACGCCTTGCGAGCAGTCAAAACCTCCGAGCGGAGAAACCCCTCATTTCATCACGGGCAGACCACTAGTCCACGTAGGCCGACTCGTTGGAAAAGAGCAGGGCGTGGATGTAGGTTTCCCAAGGGCTGAGAGGCTTGCGCTCGATGATGTCGCCGTCGTTGATGATGGTCATCAGCGCGTCATTGTCGCGGGCCCGCCGATCCTGGATGCGTTTGGTGATGGCGGCATTCTTCTTCATCATTTCCGGGGCCAGCGCGTCCACTTCGGATTGTTTTTTCGCTTCGGCGGAAATGAAGGCGAGGCCGAGTTCAATTTCACGCGAGATTCCCTTCGTGGGATCCGAAGGTTTCTTCGGCTGGCGTTGGAAGATGATATTGTAAATCGCGACGATTTTCTTCATGTCCGCACCTGCATTTTTCACTTCCGGACGGGCGGCGACTCGTTTTGCGACATCAATCGCCATCGGGCTGTTCATCAGGAACAGGGCCTGTTGAGGAACGATGGTTGAGGTTCGTTTCGAGTTCGGCATGTCGGGATCGCTGAAGTCGAAATGCCCCATCAATTCAGGGACATTTCCGCGGTCGATGTAAGCGTAAACCGAGCGGCGGTAGATATACGGTTCGTCAGTGATGTTGACCGGCTGGCCTCCGATCCGCGGGTCGAGGCGTCCGGAAAAAACAAGCAACGAATCACGGATGGCTTCAAACTCCAGCCTGCGCACGTTTGCACGCCAGAGCAGGCGATTCTCCGGGTCGGTGGTTGCGTAGTTTGTGCCGGGAACGGGCTTGCTGCTTTCCTGATAAACGCGGGAGAGCATGATGAATTTGTGAAGTCGTTTCAGGCTCCAGTTGCCCGCTTTCTCATCGACAAACCAACTCGCGAGGAAGTCGAGCAGTTCTGGATGCGACGGCGCTTCGCTCATCACTCCGAGGTCGTCCGGTGTGCGGACAAAGCCTTCGCCAAAATGGTGCAGCCAGACGCGGTTGACGAGGACGCGTGCCGTGAGCGGGTTGTCTTTGGAGGCGATGGCTTTCGCGAGTTCGAGGCGGCCGCTGCTATTCCGTGGGAATGCCGTCGCGGCGTGATTGGGCGAGAGAATATCGAGGAACTGGCGCGGCACCTTGTCGCCGGGCGTTCCAGCCTGTCCGCGCAGGAGGATGTTCGAATCGGCCGGGCGCTCCTTATCGAGCATCACCATTGCGCGTTTCGGCGCGCCGGCGTGCGTGAGCTCCAGCTCGTTCATCTTCGCAAAGACGAAGCGGGCACGACCGGTCATCTGCACGGACCATCCGCCGGTGGCATCGCGGACCCAATCCATCGTGGCCTTCGGCCCGGTGGTGAGCATGAAAGGTCCGTTCATGATCTCGATCTCGTCCGGCGTAAAGCCGTCGATCTTATCGCCCGTGGCGTTTTGGAAGGCTTTCACGTAGCCGGGCATTTTCGCCGCGTATTCCGTGAGCAGGGTGTGATATACGCCGAAAACCTGCTCCATGGAGCCGGGCTTAGCGGCATCCAGCGCTTTGGAGATAATCGGATTGTAGCGCCCGCTGAGGCGGATTTCCTTCAGGACCAGCGGAGAGTGCGTGTCCCACTCGCTGCGCTTGACGTTTTTGAATTCGTTCAGCGGTCCAAAGACGCGGTTATTCGTATTGAGGACGCGCTCGTAGAAGTTCGCGAGGACGTTGTCCAGTTGCTCCTTCTCGACCAGTGCCTGCCGTTCGAGCTGCGCTCCCTCTGCCTTGTCGCGGCGCAGGGTGGCGGCTTTCAGGTAGCTCGCGGGCTTGCTCGCGAAAAGCCCGAGCCAGTGTTCGACTTCACGGAAATAGATGTCCCGATTCTCTTTTTCGATGGCCTTCTTTTTTGCGTCGTAGTCGGCAAAGAGAGCAGCGTTCGGCGGAGCAATGAGGGGCTTCTGCGTGGGCTCCGTGCTGGAGTTAAAGATGCCGTGAAGAGCGTAGTAGTCCTTCATCGAAATCGGGTCGAACATGTGGTCGTGGCAACGTGCGCACGAGACGGTCAGCCCGAGAAATGCCTTCGAGACGACGTTGATCCGGTCGTCGATGTTGTCGTTGTTGTTGTTCGAACGTTCACCGACCGTGAGAAATCCGAGCGCCGCGAGGTTTGGATGGCCCGGTTGATAGCTTTCCGCGGTGCTGCCAGCGGCGTTTCCTCCCATCATGGCGTCGCCGCTCATCATTCCCATCATGGCATCTCCACCAGCCATGGCCGGTGCCATCGCAGGTGCAGTGGCGCCAGATTTCGCGGTCGCCGGTGTCGCGGGTGCAGTCGATGTCTTTACGATGCCACCTTTATTGAGTCCCAGTGGATCGAGCTTTGCCGTGTCCACCTTTGGAAGCGGTGCTTTGCCGGCTGCGGGCGTTGCTGCTGTAGTGGATAGCTTTCCTCCTTCCGCCTTTTTCAGCGGGTAAAGGAAATCCGCCGCAAGTTGATCCATGATGAAATCGTTGTACGGCTTGTCCTCGTTGAGCGAGCGGATGACGTAATCGCGGTAAGTCCAGGCGTGGGCGTAGCGATAGTCGGTGCGTCCATTGTTCGTGTTCGCATCGCCTCCGACCGTGTCGGCGTAGCGGGCCGAGTCCAGCCAATGCCGGCCCCAGCGCTCGCCGTAGTGAGGGCTCGCGAGGAGACGGTCGATGACTTTTTCCCAGGCATTGGGAGCGGGGTCCATTTTGAACGCCTCAATTTCCGCCGGACTCGGAGGCATGCCGATCAGATCGTAATATGCGCGGCGCAGAAGCGTCTCGCGCTCCGCGTCGATGTTCGTCTGCATGTTGTTAGCCTCAAGTTTCGTGAGGACGAAATTGTCGATCGGTGTCCGGGTCCACGCCTGATTTTTGACCTTCGGAATCGGAATGGATTTGTAGTGCTTCATCGGCTGGTATGCCCAGTGCGCGCGTGCCTTGTCCGTCATGCCGGAGAGTTTTCCGGACTTCACGGCCTGCGTTCGCGGGTCGGGCGCGCCCATCTTGATCCACTGCTCGATGACTGCGAGTTCCTCCGGCTTCAGCTTCCCGCCCTTGCTGGAGGGAGGCATTTGCATGTCCTTATCCTTGTAAGTCATCGCGACATATAGAAGCGATTTTTCGAGATCGCCGGGGACGACGGCTTTGCCCGTGTCGCCGCCTTTCAGTGCTCCGTCCCGCGTATCCAAAGTCAGGCCGCCTTTGCTCTTGCCCTGCTCAATGCTGTGGCACGAATAGCAGTTGTTCGAGAGCAATGGACGCACCTTCTGCTCAAAGAAAGCGAGCTGTTCTTTGGTTGGGTCCGCAGCGAACGCGGGAGATGCCGCTGCGATGATTCCGGCGAAGAGAATTCGGTTGTTCATAGAATGAAGGTAAAACGTAAGCAGGTTTTTAGCCGAGTCTCAGGGTAAATCAACAGGGAAACCCGACTTCGCGCGCACATAACGCACCTCTCATTTCGGAGGTTTCTGTGCCATCCTTGCCGTGCCGGTTGACAAATCGGCGTGCGCTCGACTACCTTCCCGCCGCCTTAACAAGGGTCACTATGCTCCTAAACCGACATGTACTCGTTTTAAACAGGCTGTGGCAGGCGATTCACGTCTGCACCGCCCGGCGGGCTTTTACCCTCTTATGCCAAGGTCACGCGCAGGTCGTGCATACCGAAGACGGCAGTTTCTCCACCCACGATTTTGAAAGCTGGCGCGACCTCAGTGCCCGCGAACCCGACCCACATATGGTTCAGACGTCCCGCTGGCGCATTCGCATCCCTCGCGTTATTTTGCTCGTCCTTTTCGACCGGATGCCGCGCAAGGAAGTCAAATTCACACGGCACAACATCTTCGAGCGCGACCGCAACACCTGCCAGTACTGCGGGAAGGTATTCGACAGAAAGGACTTGAATCTCGACCACGTCTTTCCGCGCGATCGGGGCGGGCCGATGACTTGGGAAAACATCGTCTGCTCTTGCATCCGCTGCAACACGAAGAAGGCGAACCGCACCCCTGACCAAGCCGGCATGCGCCTGATTCGGAAGCCGGAGCGGCCTAAATGGCGGCCGTTTGCGCATCTCACCTTTGGTGCCGAAGCGCACGAGAGCTGGAAGCACTTCGTGGACTTCGCCTACTGGAACGTGGAATTGACGTGATGCGATCGGCGGGACTTTAGGGGCCGATTTTCACTTCGACCTTCTCCCACGGGAAAACCTTCCCTTTCGGCGGGGCGGGCGGTTGCGCTCTCCACTCGACAAACGCCCAAAGCGCGATCACGACGACCGCGACCAAAACACTCGCGAACCCTTTCCTCACGGGCTCACTCATCGACAAGCGTGTCCACCCGCTCGGCCAAATCCAGGTCCGATTCCGTCACGCCGCCCTTGCTGTGAGTGGAAAGGACGAGCCGCACTTTGTTGTAGCTGATTTCGATATCGGGATGATG
This sequence comes from Verrucomicrobiaceae bacterium, assembly GCA_031374705.1. Classification (GTDB taxonomy): domain Bacteria; phylum Verrucomicrobiota; class Verrucomicrobiia; order Chthoniobacterales; family Chthoniobacteraceae; genus SXWH01. The sequence goes on from JANMGP010000068.1 coordinate 28,739, forward strand.
GCCGGCATCCTCGGCGAGTTCGGCGACACCATTCACGAAATCGATCGCCTGCGCGAAATCGTCGAATTCGAATGTGCGCTCAATTGCCTTCCCCTCGGCCTCCCATTGCGGGAGATCTTTCAGTGCTTCTTTGATTTCCTTGGTGCTTAGAACGTTTGCCATGGTTCGGGGAATAATCACATGGACTGATTCCCGCAAGGAAATGGTTTTGGAAAAATCAGCACCGCCTTTTTTCGCTCGCGCTGCGGGAGGCTGGGGAGCCGAGCCAGTGTTCCCCCCAGAATCCGACCCAGTCATCCCCAGCCTGCCGCAGCGCGTGTGTCAGACGAATAGTCCGCGGGACGCAGTGGTGTCCAGAAAAAACATCCTTCCAAGCGCTGCCCGCAGCTCATGCGTAACCCCCGGCATCCGGGCCAGCGCTATCCTTCCTCGGCGGCGAGTTTTTCCAAAAGGGCGAGGTTCTTTTTCTGCAAATGATAACTGAGCATCCCGGCGGGCAGAAGCGTCAAATAAACTCCTACAAAGGACAGCAGAGTGCCGGCCGTCCAAGTGGTGACTACTGCGAACAGAAACCAGAGTGCGAGACCGATTCCGAGGCTTCCCGATTGAAATCTCAGCGAGCAGTGGAGAGTGACTTGGTGGACCAGGATACTTTGAACGATCCATGCAAAAACGATGAGTGCACCGGATAATGTGATCGTCACAATTCCACCCATGAAGGCCAAGGCGGAACCGAGTGTGGCGCACCCGAGGTAGGCGATCAGGACCCCTGCGATGGCGGTCCGTCGCGCCGGGATGAGCGCCACCTCGGCGATCCGCGCTTTGAGCTGGAGGATCGTTGCCATCGGTACTGAAAATGTGAGGACGAGCGAGCCCAGCGTTTTCGAATCAAGTTCCGCGCGGATCATTCGCGACGCCGCGTACGCTTGTTCGATCAGCATCCCCACGAAGCCGATGAATGCAACACCTCCGCCGATCCGTAGGATCGTTCCTCGATTAATCCCACCGAAATTCCTGATGCAGAAGAGTGCGACGAGGACGGAGAGAATGATGTATCCCCGCTGCTTCCAGCGGCGGAGCCGGATGCCGCCGTACAGAAAATGAAAGTCCTTCCACTCAAGGGCCATGCTCGGAACGGGACGGGGCGTACATTGGCGGTCCTGTGCCGTGGATGACAAGCGGCTGAGCCAGCCTGGACCGCTGTCTGCCGTCGGCGAACTGAAACGCTCAAAGAGCAGGCGCGCCGCAAGAAAGGCTGCGGCTCCGACGATGAGGCTGCGGGAGAATTGGGCCGTGACGATGGAGCCGGCGAAGTTGAGCGAAGTGGTCTCTCCAAGGCGGGCGAAAGGGTCGAGCGAGTGCCAGTGCGCAGCGAAAGTGTCCATTCCCAACAAGTGGAAAAGTTCGTCGCCGAAGAGCAGCGCGGCAAGCATCGCAGCAGAACCAAAGCCCGCAGCGGTGGTGCGTGTGGCGACGACAGATGCAAGAAGTGCGAGGTTGCCGGAGAGAACGAGGAAACCGCCGAGCGCAATGTAGGACGCAATCACTTGATCCCACATCACGCCGCCGAGGGCGACGGCCAGAAGCGCGAAGGGAAGTTGGACAGCGAGAAGCAGAACGCCTTCAAGGATGCGGGTGGTGGATTTCGCGAGCAGGAGGCCTGTGAGGCTGACGCCCGCGATGACGAGCAGTGCGATGGTGCCCTCCTCTTTTTCTTCGGTGATGGACGATGCAAAGTAGCTGGTGGCGGCAAGAAGGATGAAGAGGACGTTTAGAAAAAGGATGCCGTAAAGAAACTGGAGGCCTGGCGCGACGGGCGAAGCCCATGCCTGTAAGACGAAAATCCAGATGACCATCGCCGCAAAGATGCCGCGTGCGATGGCGAGCATGCGGGAGCGGGTGTGCTCGCGAAGGGCGCGAATAAAGATGGCGGCGAGGGCGCGCATTGAGTTGCGATAAATCCACTCATGAGCACCGGATTGGAGCTTTGCAATCCCGCTCTGCCGCGCCCGGTGTGAATGTGTGGTGATGAGTCAATTCTACTTCGTAAGTAGCGCGCGTTTTAGCGCCGCTGCCGCGTGAATCGGGTTGCGGCGGCGGGGCGATTCGGCTTTGGGTGGGGCGATGAAAACACCCGTCTTCGCTTTTGCCGCCATTGCCGCAATCCTCCAGCCTTCGTTTGCGGAGGAATATAAACCTGCGCCGGAGCTCTCGGAGCAGCCGGGGGTGCCGAAGGGCGAGGTGCTGAAGTTGACGATGACGGGCTCGAAGGTGTTCCCCGGCACGTCGCGCAATGTGACGGTGTATGTGCCCAGGCAGTATGATGCCGCGAAGCCGGCCTGCGTGTGGGTGAATCAGGACGGGATGCAACATAAGGCGGCGACGGTTTTTGATAATCTGATCGCGAAGGGTGAGATGCCGGTGACGATCTATATCGCTGCGTCGCCCGGTGTGCTGAAGGAGGCGGGCCGCGGGGAGGCGCTGGACCGCTTTAACCGGAGCTTCGAATATGACGGGCTGGGCGATGCATACGCGCGCTTTGTGCTGACGGAGCTCCTGCCGTTTGTGGAGCAGCAGAAGACGGGGGACGGGCGGGCGATTGTGCTGAGCAAGAGCGGCAACGATCGGTGCATCGGCGGTTCGTCGAGCGGGGCGGTGTGTGCGTTCACGGCTGCGTGGGAGCGGCCCACGGAGTTTCGTCGGGTGTTTTCAACGATCGGGACTTACGTCGGCCTGCGCGGGGCGGACGGCTACCATACGCTGGTGCGGAAGTTTGAGCCGAAGCCGCTGCGCATCTTTTTGCAGGACGGGGACCGCGACCAGAATATCTATGGCGGCGATTGGTGGATGGCGAATCAGATGCTGGAACGGGCGCTGGTTTTCTCCGGGTATGAGGTGAATCACGCGTGGGGCACGGAGGGACATAATGCGAAGCACGGCGATGCGATTTTTCCGGATGCGGTGAGGTGGATTTGGAAAGACTGGCCGAAGGAACCGCAGGCGGGGCCTTCAAAGAATACGATGCTGAATGAAATCCTGCTGCCCGGCGAGGCGTGGCAGCTCGTGGGGGAAGGCTACAAGTTCACGGAGGGCCCGGCGGCGAATGCAAAGGGCGAGGTGTTTTTTAACGACATCCCGACGGGCAAGACTTTCAAAATTGGGGCGGACGGAAAGCCGGCGGAGTTTTTCGCGGACTCGAAGAATGCAAACGGCCAGGCGTTCGGGCCGGACGGCCGGCTGTTCGCAGTCTCGACCGCGGAGCCGCAAGTGCTGGCCTACGGCACGGACGGGGTGGCAAAGGTTTTTGCGGACGGCATCAAGGGAAACGATATCACCGTCGCGCATAACGGGAATGTGTATGTGACGGAGCCGCTTTCCGTAAAAGGCGAGACGAGCCGCATCTGGCTGATCAAGCCGGACGGCGCGAAACAAGTGGTGGATGAAGGGACGGTGCGGTATTCAAACGGCATCACGGTTTCGCCCGACCAGACGCTGCTGTATGTCGCCGACTCGCGTTCGCACTGGGTCTATTCATATCAGATCCAGCCCGACGGCACGCTCCTGCACAAGCAGCGCTACTTCCAGCTCCACCAGCCCGACACCGCCGATGATTCCGGCGCGGACGGCCTGGAGGTGGACAGCGCGGGCCGGCTCTACGTGGCCTCGCGCATGGGCATCCAGGTCTGCGATCAGGCAGGGCGCGTGAATTGTATCATCCCCACGCCGAACGGCCGCGTGAGCAACGTGGTGCTCGGCGGCGTGGATTTCGACACGCTCTACGCGACCTGCGGCGACAAGGTGTTCCGCAGAAAAGTGAAGGCGAAGGCCGCGCCGAGCTTTCTCGCGCCGGTGAAGCCGGGCCCGCCGCGTCTGTAGCTCCGCAAAGACAGGCTCGGGAGAATAAAGCCGTCTCGCGCCTTGTCGCGCCGCGGGTGATGTGGCACACGGATGCCATGCGCGACGTATCGAGAATCAAAGCAGCGGTCCGGGATGTGCCGGATTTTCCGAAAACAGGGATCGTTTTCAAAGACATCACACCCGTGCTCGGCGACGGTGCGTTGTTCCAGGAGGTCATCGATCTTTTTGCGGATTCACTCGCAGGCAAAGGCGTGACGAAGATCGTCGGCATCGATGCGCGGGGCTTTATCTTCGCAAGTGCCGTGGCATACAAACTCGGCGTAGGATTTGTCCCCGTGCGAAAGAAGGGCAAACTGCCATGGACCACCCGCAGCGCGGAGTACGAACTGGAATACGGCAACGCGACTGTGGAAATCCACGTGGACGCAGTGGCACTTGGCGAAAAAGTGGCACTGATCGACGACGTGCTCGCAACCGGCGGGACGGCGGCGGCCGCGCTCCGACTGCTGAGTTGCTGCGGCGCCGAGGTGGTGAGCGCGCAGTTTTTGATGGAACTCGGCTTCCTGAACGGGCGGGCGAAACTGGGCGCGACGCCCGTGGATTCGCTGCTGATTTACTAGGCGGACTATAAATTCCATACTCTGGCACGCGACGGGCTTATCTTAAGCCTGCAATGCCAATACGGAATAATCAGCCCATTAAAACCCGCATCGGTGCAGCCTTCGGGCGGCTCCCGGTGCTTCTGAAAAGCCTCACACCTGGAGCCGGTGCCATGGGTGCGCTATCCATTCCGGTTCAGGCGGATTTTGCGAACCTCAGTGCAGCCGCCCCGGATACCATGCTCGCGAATACTCTCGGCGCTCTCGGCGTGGTCGCCGGAATCGCGCTCGGCATCGTCTATCGCAACCTCACGGACTCCCGGGAGAAACTCCGCAAGACAGCCGACACCACCGATTCCGAGCTGCGCGCGGTGCTCACCATGACGAATGACGCCGTCCTTTTACTCGACCATCGCGCCACAATCCGCGGCGCCAACCCCGCAGCCGAGGAGCTGTTCGGACAATCGATCGATACGCTCGTCGGCGAAGATTTGAAGACGCTCATCTCGCATCCGATGAATATCGCCGAGCTGGTTCGGAGCGGCCCCGCCTGCTTCGACAGCGCAACCACCTCCGGAGACAAGACGCCGGTCGAGATAACACTCTCCGAAGTGTATCGCTCGAAAGGTGCCAGCTTCCTGGCGCTCATCCGCGACGGCAACGTGCACGCGAGCACCCAGATGAAGCCGGTGGAGCATCCCGATTTGAGTGCTCCGGTGTGCAAGTTTTCGCACGACCTGAACAACGTTCTGACGGGCATCATCGGCAATCTGTCACTCATCCTGATGACCGCGACGCCCGACGCTGTGACGACCGAACGCGTCACCGGTGCAAAGCGAAGCGCCATCCGCGCGCAGGAGCTGAACCGAAAACTCCTCGCACTCGCGAAGGGTGAAATCGATGAAGCGGAAAAGTCTGCGGCTCCGGCTCCGCCAGTATCGACAATCCTACCGATGCCATCGCTGATGATTCTCCCCGAAACGCCGGCCGAGCCCGCGGCACCCGCTGCCAGCCTGACGAATCGAACCTATCGTCTGCTCGTCCTTGATGATGAGGAAGCCATTTGTGAACTCATCCACTCTGCGCTCGGGATGGATGGCTACGATGTCACGGAGGCCTACACCGCGGAAGATGCCATCCGCGCTTGTGAGAAAGCCGTTTCCGAAGGGAGACCCTTCGATCTCGTGATTTCCGACCTCAGCCTGCCCGGAGGAATCTCCGGGGAAGATGCCGTTCGGCGCATGCACGAAATCGACCCGAAACTGAAAGCCATCGTCTCCAGCGGATACGACTCGGACCCCGTCATGAGCAGATTTCAGGACCACGGATTCTGCGCCGCCATCTCGAAGCCTTACGACATCAACAAGCTCTGCCGTGTCGTGGCGAGCACGGTGAAATCCAATGAAAACCAGCGGATGACCGCATAGCGGTCCCTTTCCGCCATCGACTCCGCGGCAGAGGCCGGGAGTCGAAGGCCGGGGTCATCGCGGCGACTGCTCTTGGGCTGACGGTCGTAGTGGGGCTCCGCCTTCGACTCCCGGTCTTTGCGCATTCGCGGCAGAGCGTTCAGCATTCCATGAGCGCCTGCAAATCCTCCACTGTCGAGACGCCCGTGGTGCCGAGTTGGTGAATGACCACCGAAGCGGCGGCGTTTGCGAGCTCCAGCGCTTCCGGCACCTCGGCTCCGGCGGCGAGTGCAGCGCAGAGATTCGCACTGACGGCATCGCCCGCGCCAACGATGTCGATCTCGCCGCGAATGGGCAGGGCCGGGGCGCGGTGCGTGGAACTTTCCGGCGTCGCGCCGACCATTCCATTTTCTGCGAGCGTGACGAAAACAGGGCGTCCGGTTTTCGCCGCGAGGCTCGCCGCAGCTTCGGGGACCAGGCTCAAATCGCTGAGGTCCCGCTCCATCAGCACGCCGAGTTCTTTGCCGTTCATCTTCATCGTCACGGGCGGCCAGTCGCGCAGGCTGCGCCGCGAATCCGCAAGAACCGGCTGCGTGGGATGTGCACGCGCGATTTCACCGATTGCATCGCGAACAGCGGCGGTGATGACTCCGGTCTCGGCGACATCGACTTGATCCATGATGATGAATGCGTCCACTTCACCCGCGAGCGCGTGGATTGCACCTACGATTTTCTTTTCAACGTCTGCAGGTGTCGGCGACCAGTTTTTCATATCCAGGCGGCTGAGTTCCCGGCCTGCGAGCATCGGCTTTGTGTAAGTAAAAGTGCGGCGATGCGGTGTCTCGATGAAGTGCTCAAGATGCACGCCGTGGAGCTTCCGGAGCGCCTGCATCAGCTCAAATCCCTCGCCGTCTTTGCCCGCAAATCCGACGATCGAGATCCGATGAATCCCAAGCGCGACGAGGTTATTTACGATGGTCCCGGCAGCTCCCGGCTGTGAGCGGACATTGGTGACATTGAAAACCTGCAGACCTGTTTCGATGGACGTCTCGGTCCGCGCCGGATCGATTTCGAGATACCGGTCGAGACATACGTCGCCGACAACCGCAATTCGGAGCTTGCTGTATCGGTCGGTGATTTGAGTGAAACGAGTGCGATCCATTTTACGTGTCCATTACGCTGCCAGACGTGAAAGCGGGAGTGAAATCTCCAAGCCTTTCTCTCAAATCGATACCATGACCTGAATCCACGCGGCGAGATACAGCGCCGAAGTCGCCGCGACGATGCCCGCGCTGACGCCGAGCGTAAGAGCGGGCATGCGGAAGAACCAGCAGCCGAGGATCACAACGCTCGCCACCGCTGACAGAATCGCCATGCAAACCAGGTAGTCGAGCCAATCGAATACTCTGGATTGAAAATCCGGAGGGAGACCGTTTGGCTCAGTCATCACCACCCGATTCAAACTCCATCCGGAAAACACCACGCTCGCCAGAAGGACGACGTGTCCTCCGGTGATGCGGGGATGCGCCTTTGATTCCCGGCTCATGCGGCTTATTTCACCCGCTTCAAATCGGCGTCGTACACGATCACCTTTCCGATTTTTTCCAGCTCGGGCTTCACGGTCTCGGCCTTGCCGATCACGACGATGCCGACGTTTTCGGTGCTGAGGTATTGTTGCGCAAATTTTTGCGCGGACTCGGGTGTCACGGCGCTCATGCGAGTGGCGTAGGTTTTATAGAAGTCTGCGCGCAGTCCGTAGAGCTCGATATCCTGCACGCGACTGGCGATGCGGCCCGCGCTTTCGAGGCTGAGCAGGTAGTTGCCGACGTTGTACTGGCGCTGGAGTTCGAGTTCATCCGCGGGAACGGGTTCGGTGCGGATGCGGCCGATCTCGTTCATGATTTCTCTAATTGCCGGGACGGTGACTTCGTTGCGCACTTCCGCCGTGGCTTGGAAATAGCCGCCGTGTTTGTAGTAGTCGAACGCGCTCGAACTGCCGTAGGTGTAGCCGTGTTTTTCGCGGAGGTTTTGGAACAGGCGTCCGCTGAATCCGCCGCCGAGCGTAGAATTCACGACGTTCAATTCCGGCAGGTCCGGAAGTTGCGGCCGGGCGCTGTCTGGCAGACGATGATGTTGCTCTGCACGCTCTCGGGGCGGTCCACGAGATGCACCGTGACACCGCTCACGTTCGCTGGCGGGGCTGCTTGTTTGATCATCGGGAAGTCTTTCTTTTTCCAAGCCGCGAATGCTTTTTCGACTTTCGCCACGATGGCGTCGGGCTCCACGTCGCCGACGATCACGAGGCTGGAGTTATTCGGAACCATCCACGTTTTGTGAAAGTCCACGATGGCGTCGCGAGTCGCCGCTTTCACGGATTCCTCGGTCGGGAAACTGCCATACGGATGCTCGCCGAAAATCACTTTGCCCATGAGGTTCGAGGCGAGTGACGCGGGCTGCTTTTTTGACGCAGCGATTCCGGAAAGCGCGCGGCGCTGTTTCTTCACAAGCTCGTCGGCCGGGAAGACGGGATTCACCAGCGCATCGGCAAACAGCTCCAGCAGCCGGTCGGTGAATTTCGTGAGCCCGCTCGTGCTCACGCTCATCGAGTCGGAGTGTTTGTGCTTCTCCTTCGGCGGCACGATCATCTCCGTCCGCAGATCGTCAAAGTCCGCATCGAAACGCTGCACCTCTACATTATCCACAAAGCCCTTGTGCTCGCCCACAATGAGCTGCCACAGCGAAGGAAGACGAAAGTCGCCGCGCACATTCTCGATCTTCACAGAATGAAATCCCGCATCCGGCCCGCCGAGTGCGGAAAGCCCGTCCGAATAAAACTGCCCGCCCTCAAACCGAATCGGAAAAATCTCCACGCGCCCCCGCAAATCCTGCCCTGCCCGCGCCTCCACCTGCCTTCGGAATTCCGGAGAGCGAAGATGATTCATAGCCAATGATTTGAAGCCAACAAACGCTGTCACAATTCCCGCGATCAGCAGGACGGAAAGCGCCCCGACGATCTTCAGCCAAAGGCGTGAAGACGGGCGTGTAGAAGAAGAACGTTGGCGGCGAGACATGCGCTAACGTTTAGCGGATGCCCCGCCGTTGTCCACTTCGCGCAACGGCCCTACGGCACATCGATCCGCACCAGCGCCTGCGTGCGGTCGGTGAAGATCACCAGCGCGGCTATGCTCCCACTGGCGTTGAAGCTGCGGGTCGCGCCGTATAGTCCGAGGCCGGGCTTCAGCAGGTTGAATACGGAAACCGTTCTCGTCGCTCCGCCACTGGACAGGCTGTCGCCGGCACGCAGGACGAGACGTTTTGCGCCGGTGGTGTCCACTGCCCACAGGCCGCGCTTGTTTGCGCGAGTGACGCCGCTGCCTGCAAGTTGGCCGACGAAAACCGGTCCGGGATTTCCTCCGCCGGGCAGGGCAAAATCGGTAATACTTTCCCACGTCACTCCCGCGATTGGCGCGCCGCTTGAGTCGGTCGCTGCACTTCCTGTGCGGGCGATCAGCGCAGGCGAAACGGGATCTCCGGCCCATAGTCCGATGCTGTTTGCCGGTGCCACTCCAGCGCCGCCGAGAACTCCGAGAAACGCGATGTCGCGATGGAGGTTCACTACGGGTTCGCTGAAGTTCGCGAAAGTCGCGCCGCCTGCTCCGGGCGCGGAATCACCGATTCGGATGAGTGCGTCGAGAGCCGAGCCTGTTTCGGTGAAAAGGATGCCGTTGTCTCCGCCGGCGACGCCCGGATTCAACTCCAGGAAGCCATAGGCGGCAAAGCCGCTCCCTCCGGATCCGACCGCAGGCTGATAGAACGCGTCCCACTTCCCGACGCCTGCAACTGGCGCGCCCGAAATCAGCAGCAATCTCGCAGGTCCGCCGGATGGATAGATGACCAGCGCTTCGCGGCCGTTGGCGAGGACGACCTGCGCGGTCGCGAGCGAGTCGGCGTGTGCCCGGCCCTGACCCGCGCAGTTCAACACCGGCAATAGAGCGTTGATCTTTTTGATGGGTGTGTTGTTCCCGCTGGCGGCGAGCGGCGACCCTTTGCGCGCGAGAATCTCACCACCTGCCGGAGTGATGCGGACGAGCGCGCGATTGTTCGCGAGGTTCACACCGCTGCCAGCTAGCGTGATGAGCGCGATTATTTCGTCATCGCGCAGCGAATAACTCAGAACTTGCTCCACATTCACGCCCGCGGCGAGAAACGGCAGCGTGGTTCCTTCTCCAATCACGCGGCTGAGCGAGCCGGTCCAATTGCTCCAAACCCCGTCGTCATTCGACGGGGTGATGCCGCGACCGACGACCTTCGCGCCAAACGCCACCGTGCCGCCCGGGCTGATGACAGGGTCCGCAAACTGCCGGAACCGCACGCCCGGCATTCCCGTCACGGATCCTCCGGAGATCGCGAGAGTTGCCCGCACGCCATCGGGGCGCTGCACGTAGATCCCGGAGCCCGTCACGCGACCGATGCGAAAACGCATCATCGCAGCGAGCGCGCGACTGTCGCTGATCGCAGGTTGGCCGAACGAGGTGATGGCGCTGTTTGAAAACGCTGTTCCGGACGCCAGCGGCGGTACCGCGTCGCCGCTCGCAGCGACAACAGAAAACACGGTGGACGATGGGCGCACGTTTCCAACTTCGAATCGAACAATACCGGTATCCGTGCCGCCAAAACCATCACTGACGGTGTAGCTGAAAGCATCTTCCCCGCTGAACCCCGCAACCGGCGTGTAGATGACACTGCCTCCGCCGGCGCTGATACTCACGCTCCCAAAATCAGCGGCGCCCACAGCTGTAATCGTCAGGGAATCGCCATCGGGATCGGTGTCGTTTGCGAGCGGCATCATCGTCACCGCGCCGGGGCCGGGAACGATGATCCCCGTGTCCGCCTCCGCGACGGGCGTGTGGTTTTGCACGACGAAACTGACCGTCCCGCCGAAGACAGTTTCGCCGGCGTAGTCGAGCCGGGCCCGGTAGTAATAAGTGCGGCCATCGACGAGACCGGTGAGCGTCGCGCTGAATGGTGTCGCGACCGCTCCACGACCAGGATTCACTGCGGGCGTTGAGTTCGTGAGCGACGCAATCGACTCGCCCCACTCGAACCGCACGGTGGCGGCGCGGCGGACCGGGTTGACCTCGCCGTGAATCACCGCCTGCGTGTGGACGACATCCGCGCCGAGCGTGCTGATCGACGGTTCCTCGAATACTGAGTTCTGCTCAAGAGGCGTCCATGAAGTAAGGCTGTATGGCGAATAGGCACCAGGAGGAAACTGCGCGGCGACGAGACCCTGCGTCGCCGGTGTGAGAGTCACAAAGTGAGTGCCGGTGTACGCAAACGAGGGGCTCGGAATGCCTGCAATGAAGCCGGAGTCCTTGAGATTATAAACGCTCGGCTGGAGATATTTCGTGAGCCCGCCCGTGCTGCCGTCGAGCTCGAGCTTTCCCTCCATCGGGAGCTTCAAAAAGTACGCACCCTCCTGCGAAGTACCCGGCACAGCGAAAGAATTCGTGAAGCCCGAAACGAAAATCCCATCGTTTGTGATAGTGAAATCGCTGATCGTATCTGCGTTCACACCCTCGTGTGTCGTGTACCACCGCAGCGCGAGGTCTTCGTTGAGGTTCATCATCAGCGGCGCTGTCTGATTCGCCAGCGCAGAAACACCGCTCACGAGAATGCCAGACGGGGTCCACACGATTTTGGTCGCCTTGTCGTAAGGCGTGATTCCCGCATTCGGCAGCCAGTCGCTGAAGTTCGCCCCGCCACTCGTAGCACCGGGAATGTTCGCCTTGTCGGTGCGCATCGCCTCCCCGACCGTGACCAGTTGCTCCAAAGCCCCCGCCGCCGTGTATCTGCCGACGAGTAGCGCTGGGAAATCTGCAAGAACCGTCTGCCCTTCGTTCCCTGCCGTGAAGATGGTTCCATCGGAGCTTTCCGTCACGCTGCTCCATCCCAGCCCGAGACCCGCATCACTGCGCACGGCCCACACCACGCTGCCATCGGGCGCGACCTTCATGAGCCATGCTCCGACAGTCGCTCCGGGGCCTGGAATGATCACTCCATCCGGGCTTTGATTTGCGCTGCCACAGAAAAGGATGTTTCCGTCGCGAAGCAGAATCGCTTGCTCCACGTACTCCGAGGAAGCCGAGCGAAACGCCTTCGCAAATATGCGCGTGCCAGCGTTGTCGTATTTGATCATGAACGCATCGCTATCGAGGACGTTCAGATTGTTGTCGCGAAATCCGCACACGAAGAACTCGTAATTGCCGGGGGAAGCTTCGCGCACCACGACACTCTTCACGAACTCGCCTTGAAAACTGTTCGCATCCCCCACCAGATCAAAGTCGCGCTGCCAGATCACATTCCCTGCGCCGTCGTGCCGGGAGATGAAGGAATTGCCCGCGAGAACGAAGCCCCCATCCGGCACTGATGAAATCGCTTTGGGCAACGCAGCGACTGAGTTGATCGACCACACAATATCGCCCTTCGGACCAATGCGAAGAATCGGGCTGTAGAGCGAGATGGGCGACGGGAGCGCGACAAAAACATCCTCAGGCGTTCCCGCGACGCGGGCACAAAGCGCCCGCTCCGGGCTCGCTCCCCCGTTCCAAAATGCGCTGCGGCCCCATCGCACATGCGCGCCCTCCGCGGGATCTCCCCTCCGACCCGACCCCGAAGGTGTGGCCGTGCCCGGATTGCGAGGCGGCAGCGAATGAACGGGAATAATTATGCCCGTCGCATCCCCTTCTGGAATCTCCAAACCAAGAAGGCGCAGTCGGAATCCTCCAGTGATATCGAAATGCGTGTCGATGTTCCACCACGGATTCACAAGCGGTGTGATTGCCAAATCCGCAGTCGCGCGGACCCCGATGTAAGGGCCTACGATGTCATCCACCAGGACTTCCAGCCCCGCCTCCACAAAGGCTGACGCCGTCGCGCCAATCGCCTCCGCAATACGTGGAGGACTCGTGGATAGCGGCACCACATTGGTGAACGGTTCGTAGGTCGTTCTCTGTCCATCAGGCTTCGTACTATCCCACTGCATGACAACTCCGGATTCGATGGAACTCATCACCGGGAGGACGATACGTCCCGTCGTGTTCACGGACGCCCCGACCTTCAAGCTGAAGATCGGGGCAATCTCCACCGGCACACCACCGAGATTGAAGATGAGCTTCGGCAACGGGGCACTCACGATGATCTTCTCCTGGTCAAACAGAGAGACTCCAACGTCCGCCGTCAGCCGCAGATCCATCTCCGCCTTCGTGGACAGCCTGGCGGTAAAGCGGGAGATGACGCCATTTTTATACCGTGCACCGAGCGCAACATCGATCCCGCCCAGCGTGCATTGCCCATCCAGCGTGATCCCCTTTGCGAGCTGCACTTCATTAAATGGAAAATGCAAAGCAAACAGCCCATTGAGCTCCCGAAGTTCCCCGTAGCGGGGTCCGTAAAGGATCGGCACCAATGCCTTTCGCGCTTCCCGTGCAGCATCCTCCAACCCGCTGAACGCGCTATTTCCCAGCGGCGGCTGATACGGGTGGCGGCTGTCTGCGGCGGTGCCGCTATTGTCGAACGCAGAGTTGGCCTCGGTGAACAAAGTGCCCGTGCGAAGATTGTCCACAAGGCCCCGGTATTTTTCGGCGTTTCGAAACGGAGGGAAGGGATCCGGCTGTCCTCCAAATTGAATCCCCACAACGGTCACAACGCCCGTCATGGGATCCGTGGAAATCTCCGTCACTTCAAACATTCGGGTCGTTCGGATCTTTCCGTTTTGCCAATCCTTCACGAGGACATCCGATGAAATGTGCAGCGCCAGATCCGACAGCGTGGGACCATTGCCTCGTTCCACCGTGAACTGGGTTGGATTCTCCATCAACAGCTTGCCGGGTGCGAGCGAGCCAAGCACCGCCGTGGTTGCGCTAAACCTGAGTTCCGCCTTTCCGTCCAGTCTCACACCGTCACCGCTGTAGTTCGCCTCGGTTGCAGCATCGATTGCGACGGCAGGCAGGCGAAATTGATAAAGCTCGAATGCGCCGATTCTCAAGCGCTGCTTCGCGAGGATCTGCGTTTTCACAGCTTCCGCATCAGCCGCAGGAGCCAGCAGAACAAGCCGCTGCGGCGTCGTACTAGCCCCGTTTGGTACGAGATCCGGCATCGCGAAGAAGTCCGATACGATCTCCACATTCCAATCCGGGCCCGGCGCTTCGAAGCCCAGGTGGACCGATTCAAAGTAGCCGATGTCATTGTTGCGAAGCGTCCCGTTGAACTCCAATCGCTTGCGACCATCCGGCTCGGTGGTCTCCGCGAAAAGTTCCATGGATTCGATGCTCACATCCCCCGTTTTTGCATCCATCGTTGTGCCGTAGCGCGGCAGTGCATTAAAGTCCGCAGGGATTCCCAATGCGAGAATCGAGAGCGCGAAGAACGTGATGATTTGAATGAACGTTTTCATGAGGTGCAGTTAGAGTTAGGGAACATTGATCAAGACCGGAGCCGTCGCGAAAACGGCATTCGTGGCGTGCGGTGTGAATGTGTCGGCACCGTCCCCGCCATCCACTTCCACCGCGCCAAAGAACCTCGCCCGCGTTTGAGTTGCGGCCGTCGCGACCGAAAAAATATCGTCTCCCTTGCCGAGCTTCAGCGTGAACTTCCCGCCAAAGAGGCTCGTGCCGCCCGCAGACGTGTCCGACTCAATATGCGTCTCGTCGTTTTCCACCTCGATTCCCGTGTCGATGAACGTCTGACCAAACACGAACGTGTCGTCCACCGTCATGAAATCCGCGCCTCCGCGTGTGGTTGCGAACAGCGAACCAAAGCGGGAATTGATGATCGCAACGCGCGACGCCGCATCTCCCATTACGAGCTTCAGCTCCTTCGATGCAATGCCGTCGAGCGTGAGTTTGTCCACCACTGCGGCTGCCCCGGAACTGCTCAGATAGCCGAGCTTGCCCACCTTCAGGCCGACGCCGGAGTGTATTTCTGCAATATTCGCACCAGTGCCGAGATTGATGAGTGCGCTGCCGATACGGCCCGAATCCGCATCGAGTGTGAAGCTGCTCGCGGCGGCGCCGCCCACAACCCCCAGGAAATCCCACGAAACATGCTCAAACCCCAACGAAACCATCTCCCAGTCCGGTGCAATCGCCGCGCTCGCCATTGAAACGGAGCCCGCCCGAAACAAACCACCCTCCATCGCCACCGTCGAATTTCCCGCTCCGAGCGCGAGCGTGAATGACTTGCCGATGTCGAGGTCCGCGTCCACGAGCTGCACGCTGGCGCTTCCTCCGCCATCAATGATGGAAAACGCTCCCGTCGTCTCGATTCGGCCTGATGCGACAATTTCCAGCGTCTCGATGGCCACTTCGTTTTTCGAAGCGAGCAGGACGCTACCCGCCATGAGCGAACCACCGGGTAGTCCGAGGTTCACAATTTGGTGCGACCCCGTTTCTGCCAGCCTGTGGCCGATTTCGTGCGTCGCCGTGTCGCCAAGATTGAGCACGAGCCTTCCCCCGATGCTGATGCTGTCAGCCGCCAGCGTGAACTCAGTGTCGCCCGCGCCATCTGTGAAGAGCAGATCTTTCCCGATGTCCAAGGACGCAGCCGTGAGCGAGACGACACCCAGAAGTCCTCCGCCTAGATTATTTGAGTAGACGTTTGCAGAACTGCGCACCGTGATGGTGTCAGTCGCGTTCATGATCGTCGAGGATGCTCCCAGCACTTTCAGCGAACCCAGTGTGATGTTCCGGGCCGGATTATCCGCAGTCACGCCAGTCGCTAAGTCATAGCCGGCGAGCACCAAGTCGCCAGCATTGCTTGCGCCAAAACTGAATCCGAGCGGGCCGAGGTTTACATTCTTGCAGCCGATTCGCGCGGAACTGGCGTCCGTCTGTCCGTCGACCGCATCTCCAAAATTGACGGTGGTGGCTCCGCGCACGCTGAGATTCCCGCCCGCCGCGAGTTGGAAATCGCCCGGTCCGGCTCCAAGGTTCGCCGTGAGGCCCTTGCGAAGCGTGAGATTATTCGCGGCCGTGATCTCAAAAACATCAGCTCCGGTTCCGCTGTTCAGTTTCAAGGGGCCGATATCCCGTATGTCGTCAAAACCGCACTTGAATGAATTCGCCCCGTTTCCGAGGTTAACGTCCAGTCCACCAAGTGAAGCGGACTTGCCGTTGAATTCCACCGTATCGTCTCCGCTACCGGCGATCACTCTGAATGATTCGATCAACTGCCAAAGAGCGTTTGCTTCGGAAATCGACACGGTGTTGTGGCCGTCCTTCAAGTCCAGCAG
>JANMGP010000069.1:0-18994 GCA_031374705.1 Verrucomicrobiaceae bacterium
GCAAAGCCCCGGGCAGAATGAGCTCAGGCTTGAATTTTGCAGCCGCCTCCGCCGCTTTCGGCCCTTCCACCATCCACGATGAAACGGCCGACAGTCCAAGAACGATCAAGATGGTCGCAACCACCGGCATGTCGGCGATCCCGAACAAATCAATCCGAACCCGTCCGCCGCCAGTGCCAAGCCGCGTGAGCGCCCGGTAATAGACGAGGCACCCCGCAAACATGGCGATGAACACCATTCCGTAAAGGTATGGCGTGTAACGTTCCGGGACGACATGCATGTCGGCTGCTGATGCGATCAAAGGCACGCGACACTCATCCATAAAACACCGCCGCGTTGTCCACGAAATACGCGCGGTGGATCACGATTCTCATGATTCTCGAAGCCGAAACGCCTGACGTTTTCTCGGTCTTGGCTGGCATTCCTTCGCGTGCCTCGTAAAAACTCCCCCGACATGTTTGAGCCGACCCAACGCACGCCGCGCACCATTTGGTGGGCGGCACTATTATTCTGCATCGCAATCGTTACCGATTCGTGGTTTCGCTGGAAGACCTTTCAGTTCCAGACATTCGACATCGCATTTTATGTTCAGGGGCTCTGGCAGGCGCTCCGCGGCCAGGCGAATGTCTCGCTGCTCGACATGTCGATCATGGGCAATCACGCGGAGCCGATTGTCTTTTTGCTCCTTCCGTTTTTCTGGATTTGGAAACACCCGATGATGCTCGTCGGCATCCAGGCCGTCCTCCTCGCGACGATGCCGTTCACCGCATTTCGAATCGCCACCGCGATGGAATTCAGCACGCGTGCTTGTGTCGGCCTTGCGCTGGCGGCCCTGCTGGCACCTGCGGCGGGATTTGGCGGGCTGCATGAGTTTCATCCGGAGACACTCGCCGCGCCGTTCATTTTGCTGATGCTTGAGGCCCGCATGAAGCGCATGAGCGGCGCGCATTTCGTGTGGTTTCTCCTCGCTTTGATGTGCAAGGAGAACGTTGCACTCATGCTTGCGTGGCTTTGCGCCGTTCACTTCATGCTGGAAAAGAGACGCGGGCGTGAGTGGCAGGTCGGGATGAATGTCGTGCCGGGGCTGATCGCGCTCTCATGGGTGCTCGCATACGGCCTCTGGCTCGCGCCAAAATGGAACGGCGGGCGTGTCGATTACGCGGGTCTTTATTCCCACCTGGGGAGCAGCGGCCCGGAAATCGTGAAGAACTTTTTTGTCCATCCCGGCATGGCCTTTGGCTCGCTCTGGCGGGGATGCACGAAAGGCGATCTCGTCTGGGGGCTGCTTCTACCGCTCCTCTTTTTACCGCTTCTCCGGCCCCGCTGGATCATCATTGCCGCACCGCTTTTCCTCCAGCATTTGCTCTCGTGGCGGCCCTCCGAATGGCAGATCGACTGGCACTACGGAGCACCGCTCCTCCCGCTCATGTGGTTCGCGGCGGCGGAGGCATCGGCGCGGCTTTTCTGGCGCGATGCAGTGGCGACGTATCTCATCACGGCGTGCGTCATCGTGCAATTTTGGTTCGGCCCGGTTTGCGCGATTGGCCGCACGATTGCCGATGCCGGCTCCAAGTGGCGTTCGAGCAGAGTCAACGCGAGGCTGCTCTCCGAAGTGCCTGCCGACGGGCGCGTGACGGCGAGCCTCGGCTTCCTGTCGCATGTTGCAAAACGCGAGCAGCTTCAGTCGCTCCAGCTCGTTTCGATGGGCCTCAAGACGCTGGGTGGCAGCCGCTATACGCCGCTGCCGACGGACCATGTTTTGGTGGATTATTCGGATGAGTTCACGTTCAGCACGGTGGCCGGTTCCTTTCATCCGATGATGAACACGGTCACCAGTGAGATCATTCCGTCTTCGGATGAACTCATGCACCGCTGGCTGAAAGACTCCGCGCTTTGGCCCGTCACGGCGCGGAATTCCTGCGTGCATTTCGCGCGCGTCGAGCCGGTGCGCGGAAACGTCCCGACGACAACGCCCCGGCGGTTGGACGACAAGACGGGGCTTGTTTCCGTCGTCCCCGTGCCGCCCGCGGAGGGCGACCTTCTCACATGGAAACTCACGTGGGAATTTGGTGCCGGGCGCACATTTTTCCCGTGGGTGAAACTCTGGCTCCGGGCGGCAAATGGCGACAGTCATTTCATCCTCAAAGGCGCAGTCCTCCCCGGTGTGGAATCGGGTCAGTTCACCGAGACGTGGACTGTGCAGCGCCCGAATATCGCCGCTGGAAAATACAAGGCCTTTCTCATGATTTACGATCCGTTGAATGCCGCTGCGAAAGGCACTTTTACCCCGTTCGGTCTGGAAGTCGGGGACCTGGAAGTGAAGTAGCGCCGGGTCGGTGAACCCAAACGTTCTCGGCACGCAGACGGAACTTTCGCTCTAAACATTTTGGCCGGAGTGGCTCGTCATGGCGTGGTCCGCTCTGGATCGCAGCCACTGCCAATGACGTCACCTACACTCAGCAGCCCGGCCATTTCTCGCGTGGTCGGAATAAAACAAGGATTCCATTTAGCCTTGGTTGCATTTGCGACCCTCTGTGCAACCACGCGCGCGGACGAGCCGCTGAATGTGAAAATCGACGCGATGCTCGAAGCCTCGCATCCCGCCGGACAGGCGGCGCTCGCAAACGACGGCGAATTTCTCCGGCGCGCGCATCTGGCCTTGCACGGGATGATTCCTACCGCCGCCGAGGCGCGCGCTTTTTTCGCCGATACCGCTGCGGACAAGCGCGCAAAGGTCGTGGACGGGCTCATCGCGGACCCGCAGTTTGCAAAATGGCTCGCGGTGCGGCTCGACGTGATGCTCATGGAGCGGCGCGGAGAAACCCATACGAAGGCCCTTCCCTGGCGGGAGTGGCTCGAACAATCAGTCGCTGCAAACAAACCGTGGGATGTGCTCGTGAAGGAACTGCTCGTCGCCGACGGCGCGGATGAAAAAACGCGGCACACCGGACGCTGGATGCTGGAGCGGGATTGCGACCCGAACGCGCTCACGAAGGATGCTGCGAGGCTGTTTCTCGGGCGGGATATTTCCTGCGCCCAATGCCACGATCACCCGCGCATCGATGACTACAGGCAGCGCGACTATGCAGGATTGCAGGCGTTTTTCAGCCGCACGTCTTTCTTCCGTCCGGATACGAACAAGCCCGGCGTTGTCGGGGAGCAGGCCGCGGGAGATGTCGCTTACATGTCCGTGTTTACAAAGGTCGGCGGAGAGACAAAGCCTCGACTGCCCGGCGGTGCGGAACTCGCGGAGACTGCGCCCGGCGAATGGGCTGTGGCACCCGATCCAAAGGACAAGAACGTCCGGCCGATTCCAAAAGTCAGCCGTCGCGGGTTGCTTGCAGACGCACTGCCCGCGGACCCGGCTTTTCGGAGGAACATCGCAAACCGACTCTGGGCGATCGTTTTTGGCCGGGGACTCGTGGAGCCGCTGGACGTGCAACATTCCGCGAACCCGCCATCGAACCCCGAACTCCTCGACATGCTGGGCGCGCAGATCGCGGCGATGAAATTCGATATGCGGGCGTTCATGCGCGAACTCGCGTTAACGAGGGCATTTCAGCGTTCGTTCGATTTGCCGGAGTTGCCGCCGGAGGTTGCAAAGGCTGCGGCTGAGAAACTGACCGCGATTCAGCAGGAAGCTGCGACGCTGGCTTCCGCGGTCGCCGCGCTCGAGAGCGATGCGGATAAAGCGGACAAGGCGATGATCGAAGCGCGGCGTGCGGCTCAGCCGATCCAGGCGGAGCGGCAGAAGCAGGATGCCGCGGTCGCCGAGGCGAAAAAGGCGGTGGACGCCGCAGCGGCGGAACAAAAGAAATCCGACGATAATCTCGCAGCAAAGCGCGATGTGCAGCGGCTTCTTGCAGAGGCCGCGACAAAGGTTGGCGAGGCTGTCGCCAAGGCCGGTGAATCGCCCGAACTGACAGCGGCAGCGAAGACTTTTCAGACAAAGGCGGAGACCACCGCGAAGGACATTCCTGCCGCGGAAAAAGACGCGTCTTCCAAGAAGGATGCGGCCAGCGCGCGCAGTGTTGCGCTGGCGGCCGCGGGACCGGTGGCTGAGGTCGCGAAAGCGAAAGCGGATGAGGCTGAAAAAGGAATCGCAGCGGAGCAAGCGGCATTCGAAGCCGCCGCGGCAAAGAAATCCGCGGAGCGCATCCGCGCGAAAAACGCCGCCGCACTTGCCGTGCAGGCGAAGGCGGCGCTGGACTGGGTGGCGGCATCTACCGCAGGCAGGCCGGCTCTGGACGCCGCCGCGAAGGCGGAAGCCGATTTTGCGGCGGCGAAACAGGCGGTGGATCAAGTGAACGCCGAGGTCGCCGCAGCGCCTGCAAAGCTTGCTGGTTTGGAGTCCGCCGTGAATCTCGCGATGGCGGATCTTACCAAAGCGAAGGAGGGCATGACGGCGAAAGGGCCGGCAGCCGCCGCACTTGCCGAGGCTGCGGCGAAAGCAGCGGAGGCCGCGGCAAAACTGCCTGCGGACGCAGAAGTGAAAAACGCCGCGGCAGCCGTGAAAGCCAAGGCCGATGGGGCGGCGGCAGAGGTCGCGGCCATCCAGAAAAGCGTCGGCGAAGCGCAGGCAAAAGCCGATGTTTCGGCACAGGCACTTGCCGAAGCAAAAGCCGCGACGGAAAAAGCGAAAGCCGACATCGTCGCGAAGCAATCGCAACTTGCGCCGCTGGAGGCTTCCGCGAAAGCGGCCCGTGTAAAGGCAGACGAGGCGCTCGCCGCTATCGTTCCCGCGCAAAACGCGCTGGCTGCTGCATGGGGCCGGTCGTTTGCATCGACGGATTTGCTGCCTCTTTCGCCCGAGCAACTCTGCTGGTCGCTCATGCGCTCGACCGGGATGCTCGATATCATTCGCGACGGCGCGACGAAGGAGTTCGACAAAAAAACGCCGCTGACCGATGCCGATAAGGCCGACCCCGCAAAGGTCGCCGCCCGTCTTGCTGCGATCGAGAAAGCAGTCCGCGATCAATTGCGTCCGCACGAGGCTCACTTTGCCCGAGCATTTGGCGGGGCGGCGGGCCAGCCGCAGACGGATTTTTTTGCCACGCCGGAACAGGCGCTCTATTTTGAAAACGACGGAACCGTCCGCGGTTGGGCCGGAGTTCTCGCCGGACGTGCCGCCGGTCTGCCGGATGCGAAGGCTTCCGCCGAGGAACTGTACCTCAGCCTTTTCACGCGGATGCCGACTGCTTCGGAAATCGCCGAGTTGACGGCGACGATCGCTGCGCGCCCTGCGGATAAGAAAAACGAGGCACTGACCAATTACACCTGGGCGCTCGTCACATCTACGGAGTTTCGCTTTTCACACTGAACACACCATGAACACCTGCCACTACTCCTGCCAGACTGCGGAACATCTCGTGAACCGCCGGAATTTTCTTTCCACACTCGGGCGCATCGGCGCGGGCGCGGCGCTGGCTCCGTTCGGGCCGTTTACATCGCCTGCGATGGCTGCGGAACTTGCGAAAACTCAGCGCCGGATGATTGTAATCAATATGGCGGGCGGGCTGTCGCAGCTTGAAAGCTGGGACCCAAAACCGGGGACTCCGACCGGTGGACCGTTCCGCGCCATTCCGACTTCGGTACCGGGGCTGCATATTTCCGAACTGCTACCGAAGACCGCGAAAATCATGCATCACCTCGCGGTCATTCGAGGCATCAATACGCACGAAGACGATCACGGAAAAGGAGCGTACATCATGGACACGGGTCGCCGCAAAACTCCCGCGCAGGATTATCCCGTGCTCGGCGCGGTGGTGGCGCGGGCGCTCGATGCAAACAGCGGCGGCGCGCTGCCGGGGCATATCGTGATTTCGCCCGGCGGCGGTGGCGGACGCAACGCCGACTCCGCGTATCTCGGACCAAAATACGGCAGCGTGACACTCGGTGGAGGCAAGCCGCCGCAGTATTCGGAGCGGCCGGCGAGTCTGGCGGAGGATGCTTCAATTTGCGCGAACGATCTCCGCAGGAAAGTGAACGATCGCTTTGCCCTCCGTCGTCGCACCGCTCAGACGGATGCTTACGCGCAGAGCTACGAGCAAGGGTTGGAGCTCATGCGGCAGCGCGAGATTTTCGACATCACGAAAGAATCGCAGAAGGATAAGGAGCGCTACGGCACGCACGACTTTGGACGCCATTGTCTGCTCGCACGCCGGCTTGTGGAAAGCGGGATCACGTACGTCCGTGTCTCGCATTCGAACTACGACACTCACTGCGAGAACTTCAATTTTCACTTCGAGCAAGTGGGCGAATTTGACGGTCCTTTTTCCACGCTCGTCACCGACCTTCATGACCGCGGCTTGCTCGACCACACGCTGATTGTCGTGCTTTCGGAGTTTGGCCGGACGCCGAACATTAACCCTCTTTACGGGCGAGACCACTGGAGCAAGGCGTGGAGCGTCTGCCTCGGCGGAGGCGGCATTCAGCGGGGCGCGGTGGTGGGGAAAACAAACGCCAACGGCACCGAAGTTACCGACCGGCAGGTGGACGGCGGGCATCTTTTCCACACGTATCTCAGGGCGCTCGGTGTGAAAAGTTCCGGCCAATTCGACGTCGCCGGGCAGAAGATTCCGATGGCGGACCCGGCGGCGGAGGCAATCGACGAACTGCTCTCGTAATGGCCGCTGACCCAAAACTCGCCCATGTCTCCGCGGAGCTCGCGGCGGATGCGCCGCTCATGGCGTGCCGCTTTGATCCGACGGGCAAGTTCGTCTTCGCCACTTCGGAGAACCGGAGCATCTACCGCTGGGACCTGGCTGACACAAAAAAACGCATCGCCTTTGCTGCGCATGATTCGTGGGTATTCGACCTCGCGGCCACGCCGGACGGCCAGACGCTCATTACCGCGGGCGGCGACGATCAACTGATTTGGTGGCCCGCCGCTGCGGACACTCCGGCTCCGATCCGCACCGTGCGTGCCCATGACGGATGGATTCGCGCTCTCGCGATGAGTCCCGATGGAAAACTGCTCGCGAGCGGTGGAAATGACCGTGTGGTGCGCCTCTGGAACGTCGCCGACGGAGCGAAGGTGCGGGAATTTACGGGGGCCGGGCGCGATATTTACAGCATCATTTTTCATCCCGGCGGACAGTGGCTGCTCGCGGGGGATCTCGACGGGAAGATTCACCAGTGGAACATCGCCGACGGGGCGCTCGTTCGCACGTTTGATGCGGCGGCGCTCCACGTTTACGAGGGCGGGCAGCAGGTTCATTACGGCGGCGTGCGGGCACTCGCGATCAGCGCGGACACAAAGTGGCTGGTCGGCGGCGGGCTATACAAAGGGACGAATCCCCTCGGAAATGTGCAGGAACCGCTCGCGCTGCGCTTCGAGTGGGAGTCTTCGAAAATGGTCCGGCAGCACATCACGGAAGGGACGCCAAACGAGCGAATCTGGGCGATGCACTATCATCCGCAGGGGTTCCTGGTGGCAGTGATTGGCGGGCAAAAGGGGATGTTGATTTTCTGGAATGAAGGCGAGGAGAAGCCATTTCACACATTTGCGCTGCCGAACACTGCGAAGGGAATGAGCATGCACTCCGACGGAATGCAAATCGCGACCACGCACCACGACAGCAAGCTGCGTATCACACGGCTGGAAGCGAAGAAGGCGTAGCTCGACTTTCCAAAGTCGAGTTTCGACGTTCTCATCAGAGAGAACGCCCAGCTTTCCATTGGCCATTACTCGACATCGGAATGTCGAGCTACGTTTGTGCGCCAACATCTTTAGAGGCAGATGAAGAAGACGAGGCAAAGGCAGAGTGAGTCTGTCAAACGGACGGACGAAGAAAACACCCGCTGTTTTTCGTGCCTGTCTCAGCGCAAAAGCGCGAATCAACGAATCTGCAGAATCCGCTCGCGAATTTCGGGCGTAGTTGCCATTTCGCGGCTCGTTGTTTCGCCCCTGTCCAGAGACGGCGAGCGCGGCTTGTGAAATTTTTCACAAAGTCCTTGCATCAGTCCGTCGTTTTTTTCAAAGTGGCCTCCGTTTCGAAAGAAAGTGACCAGCTTTTTCCACCTTAACTACTGACCGATGCCGCAGATTTTCCAACGCGGGGCGAACCTCGTCCCGCTTAAAATCCTTCTAGTTCTCGGGGCTTTTGCCACGGGCGCTATGGGAGCGGTGTGGTATTATTTCACACCGAAATACACGAAGATTGGTTACCAGCCTTCGCAGCCGATTCCGTTTTCGCACAAACTGCATGCCGGCCAGATCGGCATTGACTGCCGTTTTTGCCACAGCTTTGCGGAAACCGCGGCGCACTCAAACTTGCCGTCGTCGCAAGTTTGCATGAGCTGCCATTCGCAGGTTCAAAAGGACAATCCGAAGCTGGAGCCGCTGCGTCAGGCTTGGGCCAGCGGGAAGGGTGTGCCATGGGTGCAAATCCACAAAACGCCGGACCACGTTTACTTTAACCACTCGGTTCATTTGAACCGCGGCGTGTCTTGCGTGACCTGCCATGGTCGTGTGGACCAGATGGACGTTGTTTATCAGGCGAAATCGCTGACTATGGAGTTTTGCCTCGATTGCCACCGCAATCCTGAAACGCAGTTGCGTCCGCTCGATAAGGTGGCGCAGTTGGGCTGGACGGCTCCGACCGATCCGCTCGAACTTGCATCCCTTGTGGGCAAGCAACTCGGCTCGAAAACGGGCGAATTGAATCTCAAGCCTGGCGATAAGGTGTCGCCTGCAAATGCCCAAAAGATCATGGGTGAACACTTCAGAGATCTGCGCGGGGTGCATCCGCCGGACAGCAATTGTGCTGGCTGCCACCGCTAACCGACCCTGACCAATGAGCAAACGAGTTTTCGAACATCCGCAGGAAGAGGTCAATGGACCGCAGTATTGGCGCAGCTTTGGGCAGCTTGCCCAGACGCCTGAATTCAAGGAATGGCAGGCGCGTGAATTCCAGACCGGCGCCTCCGAGTTGAATCCGGAAGTGGGCCGTCGTGGCTTCATGAAATACATGGCTGCGAGCGCGGCGCTGGCTGGACTGTCGCTGAGTGCCTGCCGTCGTGAGGAAAAGACGCTGGTGCCGTTTGCTCAGAGCGTGGAATGGAGCGTGCCCGGAAAGCCGATTTTTTACGCAACTTCGCGTCCTCATCGCCGTGGCGCAATTCCGCTCGTGGCGACGACCCATGACGGGCGTCCGACCAAGGTGGATGGAAATCCCGGTCACCCCACGAACAAGGGGGCGACGGACACGCAGAGCCAGGCATCGTTGCTGGACGTCTATGATCCAGACCGTTCGCGCCGCTTCCAACTCGCTGGCAAGGAATCAAGCGAGGCTGAATTTACAAAATGGCTCGCCGGAGCGTTGGAGAAGGCAGGGGACGGGCAGGGGGTTGCGTTTCTTACGGAACATTTCACTTCGCCGACTTATGCCCGCCTGAAGAAGGCGGTCGCGGCGAAGTTGCCGAAGGCGATGTGGGTGACTTATGAGCCGCTCGGCGGTTCCGAGGCTTCGGATGCTCATGCGGCCGCATTCGGTGCTGATTTCCGCACCGTTCCCCAGCTCGACAAGGCGGATGTGATTTTGTCGCTCGATTGCGACTTCGTTGGATTTGATGAAGGTCGTCTTGAGGGCATTCGTGCTTTTTCGGCCCGCCGCAAGCCCGAGCAAAAGATGAACCGCCTCTACGTGGTGGAGAATCGCTACACGACGACGGGCGGCATGGCCGATCATCGCCTGCGTTCGCAAGCCGGCAAGATCGGCGCAGTGGCCCGCGCATTCGCAGAAAAGATCGCCGCCGCGACGGGCGATGCCGGACTTCAGTCGGTGGTCGATAGTTTTCCAAAGGTGTCGAGCCCGGAGAAGTCGGCGAAGTGGATCGATGAAGCGACGAAGGATTTGGTTGCTCAAAAAGGCAAGGCGCTCGTGCTCGTCGGCTATCGTCAACCGGCGGCCGTGCAGGCACTTGGTCACGCGATGAATGCAGCGCTCGGCGCGATCGGAGAGACAGTCATCGGGCGCAAGACGCACGGACATGGCGGCGGCAATTCTCTGAAGGAACTCGCCGTGGCGCTGGGCTTGGAGAACGCGGAGCAGAAAAAAGCGCGGGTTGAGAAACTGACTGCCGAGAATGCGGTTCGCAAGTCCAAGCACGAGCCCGAATTGCCGATCGCTGCCCACGGTGATAGCTCGATCAAGACACTCTTTATTCTGGGTGGAAACCCCGCCTACAACGCGCCTGCCGAGTTAAAGTTCGGCGAGCTTCTCGCGGGTACTGACGTTGTCCGGCATGGTTCCTACGAAGACGAGACGACATATTCGGTCGAGACCGATAAGGACGGCAAGGTCACGAAGCGCATTTTTGTGAAGTGGCATGTTCCCGCGGCCCACTACCTCGAAGCTTGGGGCGATGGGACGGCGAGCGACGGAAGCCACGTTTCGCAGCAGCCGATGATTCTTCCGCTATTTGGAGGATGGTCCGAGATTCAGTTGCTCGACTTCATTCTGACGGGAAAAAAATCAGAAGGACTGGAACTGGTTCAGGAGACATTCAAGGAAGTCGCGCGCGGAATCGATGCGGTATCTTGGGCGAAGTTCCTGCACGACGGGTTCCTGCCGGCTGCCGCACCGAGAGAGCCAATTGCATTCAATCCAGTAACGGCGAAGGAAATCGCTGCAAAATACGTTGCTCCAGCCGAGGGCATGGAAGTCGTTTTCGCCCCTTGTGCAAAGGTGGATGATGGACGGTTTTCGAACAATGCCTGGATTCAGGAGTTGCCTGATCCAATTACGAAAATTACGTGGGACAACGCGGCAATCATCAGTCCGGCGACCGCGCAAAAGCTCGGCCTCGGCGCGAAGAAAGAGGACGGCCTGTTTGATTTTGAAAACGGAGCATGGCTCGCGATTGAAGCCAACGGCGCGCAATTGGAAATCCCGGTCGCGATCATCCCCGGCACGGCGGACGACAGCATCACAATCGCCGTTGGCTATGGTCGCACGCACGAAGGTCGCGTCGGTGGTCGCGAAGGAAACTACATGTCGCACGGCGGTCTCTTCGCAGTGAAAGGGCAGGTCGGCTTCAATGTTTACCCGCTCCGGACGGCTGCAAATCACTATTTTGCCACCGCATCAGTAAAGAAATCCAACCGCGCCGCATACCAGCTTGCGGTCACACAGGAGCACGGTGCGCTCGAAGGTCGCGGACCGGATGTGCTTCGGCAGGGAACGAAGGAGCTTTTCGATCGCGTCCCCGATTTCGCTAAATTTGTCGAAGGCATGGATGAGTATGCCGAGGAGCGTGACAAACAGAAATATCCCGTCTCGCGCAGTGCATACACGCACCCTACGCTGAATGATGCGAATCATCAGTGGGGAATGGCAATCGACCTCAGCATGTGCACTGGCTGCTCGGCCTGCATGATTGCCTGCCAGAGCGAAAACAATATCCCGGTTGTCGGCAAAGAGCAGGTGATCGAAGGGCGCGAGCTCCACTGGATCCGGATGGATCGTTATTTCACGAGCTATCAGTCAGAGGTCCGGGACGACGAGAATTCAGACAAGCTGACGACGGACGATTTCAATTCACGCGAAAAGCGGATTGATATCAACGAGGCGCGCATGGTCATGCAGCCGATGCCCTGCCAGCACTGCGAAAACGCCCCTTGCGAAACGGTATGCCCGGTGAATGCCACGGTTCACAGCGACGACGGCATCAACGTGATGGCCTACAACCGTTGCATCGGCACCCGATATTGCGCGAACAACTGCCCATTCAAGGTGCGGCGCTTCAACTTCTTCGACTTCAATGAGCGCCAGAAGGACAAATACTTCCGCCAAAACTTGATCAACGAAAAGGGCATGGCGGAAACGCTGAAGCTCTCCAAGAATCCAAACGTCACCGTGCGTATGCGTGGCGTCATGGAGAAGTGCACATTCTGCGTTCAGCGGGTGCAAGAGGCCAAGATCGCCGCAAAAGTGAAGGCGAAAGACAGCTCGAATGTCAAAGTTCCAACGGATGCCTTCAAGGTTGCCTGCCAGCAGGTTTGTCCTTCCGAGGCCATCGTGTTTGGAAATCTGAACGACCCGGACAGCGCGATTGTGAAAGTCAAGAAGAGCGAACGCGATTACCGGGTGTTCGACTATCTTGGAATCAAACCGCGGGTCAGCTATCTCGCCCGAGTCACGAACCCGAACCCGAATATGCCTGACGCGCCGAAGCATGTCCCTACACAGGGCAATGACAACAACGACGGACAGAGGGAAAAATGGAAGAAGCAGCAACTCGCGAACGCAGAGGGAGGTAAGCACTAATGGCTTCCGCTGCACACAATACTTCCGAGGACGGAATTGTCGTCCTGCACTGCCCGCCGGAACTCGCCAAGATTCCGCTCGTCAATCACAACCGCTCTCTGAATTGGATCACGGAGAACGTCGCTTCCATCTGCGAAGAAAAGACTCGTCGTTATTGGTGGATCGCATTCTTCCTGTTCTCACCGATCGCCCTGTTCGTTCCAACTTTGCTCGCCTACCAGGTCGGCAACGGTGTCGGAGTATGGGGTGAAAACCAGCCGTTTGGATGGGCGTGGGACATCACGAACTTCGTGTTCTGGATCGGTATCGGTCACGCGGGAACGCTCATTTCAGCGATTCTGTTCCTGACCCGGCAAAAGTGGCGCACTTCGATTAACCGTGCCGCGGAAGCAATGACGCTATTCGCGGTGATGTGCGCCGGACTTTACCCCGGCTTCCACGTCGGTCGCTTTTGGAAGGCTTGGTACCTGTTCCCGATTCCAAACTGGAACGCCCTCTGGCAAAACTATCGTTCACCTCTCCTATGGGACGTATTCGCGGTCTCGACCTACTTTACCGTTTCCGTACTCTTCTGGTATGTCGGATTGATCCCCGACCTCGCCACCCTCCGCGACCGTGCGAAGTCCAAGATTAAGCAATTTGCATACGGCATTGGTGCCCTTGGATGGCGCGGTGGCAACCGTCATTGGCAGCACTATGAGATGGCTTACCTCATTCTGGCCGGTCTCTCGACTCCGCTCGTTCTGTCGGTTCACTCGATCGTGTCGTTCGACTTCGCGACGTCGATTGTCCCCGGATGGCACACGACCATCTTCCCGCCTTACTTCGTCGCAGGCGCGATCTTCGGCGGCTTCGCGATGGTTCTCACGCTCATGCTTCCGGCGCGGTTGTTCTATCCTCAGCTCGACGATATGATTACCCGGAATCACGTGGACAAGATGGCGAAGATCATCCTGCTCACCGGTACGATCGTCGGTTACGCCTACCTGATGGAGTTGTTCGTGGGATTGGTTTATTCGGGCAACTTCTACGAATCGAACGCATTCCTCAACCGCGCGACCGGCTGGTATCACTGGCACTATTACGCGATGATGTTCTGCAACGTCATCTCGCCGCAGATCTTCTGGTTCAAGAGAATGCGCCACAATTACATCGTGGTCTTCATCATCTGCCAGTTCGTCAATGCGGGCATGTGGTTTGAGCGATTCGTCATTATTGGAACGACGCTGGCGCAGGACTTCCTGCCGTCCTCATGGGGACATTACACACCTTCCTGGGTCGAGGTATTCACATTCATCGGAACCTTCGGAATGTTCATCTCATTGTTCCTGTTGTTCATGCGTTTCCTGCCGATGATTACGATCTTCGAAGTAAAAGCAGTGAAACCGGAGGCGGACCCGCATTTCCATCCGGACGGCGATCACTCCCACGACAGCCACGCAACTGCAACGCCGAAGGGGGCGGCTGCTCACTAACATGGCCGAAATCAAACGCATCTTCGCTCTGGGCGCTGAATTCAACAGCGCGGCGGATATTTACAATGCCGCGGAAAAAGTCCGTGACGCCGGCTACACCGTCTGGGATTGCCACACTCCGTTTCCCGTCCACGGGATGGACAACGCGATGGGGATGAAAAAATCATGGCTCAGCGCATTTGTCTTCCTCTGCGGTGTGACTGGTTTCCTGACAGGTCTGGGTCTCGTCACCATCACGAGCTTCGGCCTTTATCCGACGATCGTAAACGGAAAGCCGAACGATTGGGAGCACGGTCTCCGCGCGCTTCAGTTCTTCTTCCCGGTCATGTACGAATTAACCATCCTGTTCAGCGCTTTCGGAGCGGTGATCGGCATGATCATCCGTAACGGGCTCCCGCGTTTGCATCACCCGCTCTTTAATTGGAGCCGGTTTGCAAAAGTCACGGACGACAAATTCTTCCTCATCATCGAGAGCCGCGACCCGCAGTTTTCGGAGACGAAAACCAAGGCACTGCTCGAGACGGTCGGCGGTGCTCATATCACACCCGTTTACGCCCAGGAGTAAGCCATGCTAAAAATCGGATTTGGAGCATTTATAATCGTAGTCCTGGCAGCCTTGGGAATCGCGGGTTTCCGTGATCAAAAAGGCGAGCAGACTCACATCGAATGGTTTAACGACATGGCGCATCAGCCTCGCTTCGATGCGCAGGTCCGGAGCGACTTCTTTGCCGACGGACGCACCGAGCGCCAGCCTGTCGCGGGAACGGTCCCTATTGGATACACGGTCCCCGGTGTTTACTATCAGTCGGAAGGTGACAACCTCGGCAGCGGAACGGGCGGCTTCGCCAATCAACCGGACTACTTCAACACCGGACGCATGGGCGATGTCTATGGCGACGGAATTCCGGAAAACCTCGCCGCTCGAGGAGAAGCACTCCTCCAGCGTGGACAGGAGCGCTACGCGATCAATTGCTCCCATTGCCACGGTCTCGCAGCAAAAGGAAACGGACCGGTGAAAGCGTTTGGTCTTATGACCATCGCCGACCTCACTTCAGAGCCGATGCGCAAGCAGCCAGATGGGCAGATTTTTAACACCATCACCCACGGAAAAAGCACTATGGGCGCCCTCGGTCCCATCATCACCGTGGAAGACCGGTGGGCCATCGTGTCCTACCTTCGCGCATTGCAGAAGGTATCCGAGGGAAAACTGAACGTCGTCGAAAAGAAATGAGCCATCATATCGCCATACCGAACTCGGAGAAGTTCGACCCGAAAAAGGGTGCCATGCTGAAGATAATCTTTCAGGTGATGGCTGTCGCAGGTTTGCTCGGAGCAGGAATCATCTGCTTCGTCAGTCCCAAGCTGTTCGCCTTTAGCTGGCTGTTCGCCTTTTTCTTTGGATTCACCATATGTCTCGGGTGCTTCTTCTGGAACTGCTTGCATCACGCGACCGATTCAGAATGGTCCGTCGTTATTCGCCGACAAATGGAGAATGTGGGTGCGCTCCTAAAAATCGTTGCCGCACTTTTTATCCCGATTGCGGTGATTCTGCTTACGAATTCGAGCCTGCTGTATTCGTGGATTGATCAAAAGTTGACAGAGAACGATTCGCTCATGCACGGCACAAAGGGACTATACTTGAAAATCGGATGGTTCTGGGTCCGCGCGATCGGTATCTTCGGACTGCTTTGCGTTCTTTCGCGGACGCTTCGGAATCGGAGCATGGCTCAGGATACGGATGGCGCTGCCAAGCACACGTTCTCGATGCGAAGCGCATCCATTGCGGGAATTCCAGTGATGGCGCTCGCGGTCACTTTCGGTGGTATCGACTGGCTGAAATCCTTGAACCACCACTGGTATTCGACCATGTGGGGCGTGTATCTCTTTGCCGGTGCGGCGGGAAGTTCGATGGCGATTATCATCCTCGTGTGCAAATGGATGCAAAGCCACGGCTATCTTAAGCCGGTTACAAAAGAGCACTTCCACACGATGGGTAAGTTCCTCTTCGCATTCACGGTGTTCTGGGGATACATCGGCTACAGTCAGTATATGCTCATCACGTATGCGAACATTGAAGAGGAGACGGTTTACTTCCGGCTTCGGAACACGGAATCGTGGAGTTATCTGAGCCACTTTCTGGTTTTTGGCCGCTTCTTCGCGATGTTCGTCCCGCTTCTTTTCCAGGGCCTGAAGAAAGGAAAAGGAATCATTTTCTGCGCAGCGTGGGTCATCCTTATGCAGTGTCTCGACCTATTCCTGATCATCATCCCCGAATATGCGCCCGGTGGATTCTCTTTCAGCGGATTCGTTGCGTGCGGATTCACTCTATTCGCGGTCGTCGGAATCCTCGGCGTAGGCTTCCTTCGTCACGTCGCGCAGGGATACACCTTCCCAACAAAGGATCCCCGTCTCGCTGAATCACTGAAACTCACGAACTAACATGCGCCATAACGTAACCACTCCCGGCGGATTTTTTGTAGGACTTGGCGGAATCGTCGCGTTCTGCGCGGTGGCCGTCGGCGTCTATTGGTGGGTGAAAGAGCCCGCCGCAACCAACGAACTGGAGCCGCAAAAGACGGCGCTCGGTTTCGTTGTGAAAGATCCAGACAAGGAAAAAGACAAAAAGCAGGTCATTGACAATCTTCTGGCCGACGCGTCGAATAAGTACAATGGCGGGAAAGCTCTCAATCTGAACAACATTGATGATCTCCGAGGTGTGGTTCGATATCGCGAAGCACAGAAATCCCGCGATGAATCAGCGGCGATTCTCAGTGCCAAATCAACGGTGGAAGGAAAAACCGTTCTACAGGCCGCGATCGCAGAAGTTGTGCAAGAAATCGCAGCGAAAAAGCCTGTCGCCAGTGCTGCGAAGGTCGATTTGAATCCTCCACCGGAGAAAGGCCCGCCGGTCATGCCGAACTTGCAGGGTGGCGGGGCATACACCGTGACCTTTCCGATTCCGAAAGCAGCCGTCCCAGCCGCTGCGCCCGAGGTTCCGCTTGCTCCTGCACCAGCGCCAGCCCCGACGCCCGCACCCGCTGCCCCGGCACCAACTCAGCCCGTACCACCATCGCCGGCTCCAGTCCCAACGCCTCCGGCCACGCCGCCACCGACTCCTGCGCCAGCGCCCGAGCCAACACCTGCTCCAGCTCCCGCCGCGCCGCCGGCTGAAAAGCCGCAGGCTTCAATCTCCGCACCGGCACCGGCTCTCGCCGCAGTCCCTGCACCTAACCGTCCTCCGCTTCTTAACTGGTCTGACTCGAAATGACCGATTCCCAAACCATCCTGCTTGCCACATTGCCCGCAGCCGGCCCGGCTGCTCCGCTTAGTGCGGCGCCGAACAAGTCAGCCACCGCCACCGCAGCGGCTGCGCCTGCAAAGAGCGTGGCGAAAACTGACGCCGCGTCGCAGCGTAACAATGAGGCGATTGAGCGTTCGCTGATCGATCAATCCGCCCGCGGTCCTGTCCTGACATTCTTCAGCACGGCGATTTTCTGGCTGCTCGTTTCGACAATCCTTGGCTACATCGCATCGAAGAAACTCCACTCGCCTGATTTCGTTCTCGGCCCCGAGTGGCTTTACCGCATGGTGGGTGTTGACGGAATCATCCGGTCGATTTTCGATCACAATTTCACTTACGGCCGCGTGTGGCCTGCCTACAACACGGTGCTGATCTATGGATGGTGTTCGCTCGCTGGAATGGGAGTTGCCACCTGGCTCATCGGGCGCCTCTGCCGTGTTTCCATTCAATCGCCGAGCGTCCTCCAATTCGGCGCGTGGTTCTGGAATGCGGGTGTCGCGATTGGAGTCGTGATGATTCTCGCCGGGTATAATTCCGGGCTCGAATACTTCGAAATCCATCGCGCCGCACGCCTTTGCATCTTCATCGGATACGTGTTCATCGGAATCTGGGGACTGATCCTTTTCCGCTACAAGCGCACGGTTGCCCCATATATCTCCGTCTCGTATCTCGTTGCAGGTTTCTTCCTCTTCCCGTGGTTTTTCGGGGCTGCGGATTTGCTGACAAGTTCGCAGATGCCGGGCGTCATGAAGAATGTTGTCAATGCATGGTATCAAGGCGGTTTGTTTAACCTCTGGTTCGGATGTCTCGGCCTTGCCTCGGCGTATTACTTCATCCCGAAAGTGATCAACCAGCCGATATACAGCTACAATCTGGCGAAAATCGGGTTTTGGGGCTGGGTTTTCCTTGGCGGTCTCACCGCGATGACGAAACTCAGCGGCGGCCCGGTTCCCGCCTACCTCGTGACCATCAGTGTTGCTGCCAGCATCCTCACGATCATCCCGATTGCCTGCCTCGCGGTGAATTTTGGCCGCACGATGAAAGGTCATACCTCGATGATGGCATCGTCGCCGACCCTGCGTTTCACGTATGTCGGAACGGTGTTCTTCGCAATTGCGGCGGGACTCGGAGTCATCGGCGCGCTCCGCTCGGTGGACAGCTTCACGCACTTCACCACTTGGGATTACGGTGTAAAGCACACGCTCCTGATGGGCTTCTTCAGCATGGTGATGTTTGGTGCGATTTACTACATCACGCCGCGCCTTGTGGGATGCGAGTGGCTTAGCCGCACGTTCATTAAACTCCATTTCCTCGGTACAGCATACGGCGGCGGAACAATTATCGCGCTGTTTCTTATCGGCGGTATCGCTTCTGGATTCACGCTTCAAAACTCCGCGGTGGACGGTGCACGCGAATTCACATTCGCAAACGTTCCACAGGACGCCGCAGCATATCAGGCGGTGAAGACCTACATCGGATACACGTTCTTCGGAATTGCGCAGATCATATTCGCGATTCACTTCATTTTCATGCGTCTGCGCATCGGCCAGCCGGCTGGTGAACCTACGCTTCTGGTCAACCCGGGGGAGGCACACTAATGGATAAACCGAGCACACTTTTTACCGGCATTTTTGGAGCGTTCATCGTCTCGACAGGCGCGATGGTTTTGCTGCCTCACAGCCAACTCAGCGGACTCCAGCCGCAGGTCGTCTGGGAAGAGGGCCAGAACTCTCCGAGCGATGTCTATCCAGTGAAAATCGAACACAGCCTCGGACACCGTCACGGCGAGCGCATCTACGTCGAAAACGGTTGCTTCTACTGCCACACGCAGCAGGTCAGGGATCCGCAGTTTGGTCCGGATATCGAGCGCGGATGGGGAGCGCGCCGCACCGTTGCGCGTGATTACATTTACCAGGACACGCCGGAGCTCGGAAGCACCCGTCTGG
>JANMGP010000075.1:0-27711 GCA_031374705.1 Verrucomicrobiaceae bacterium
AAAAGCGCGAAGAGCCGCGAAACTAAAAGGTTTCAGAGAGTTCACGCGTTCACCCAATGGGTGAGTCTGCGCTTCTTTCCAAGTGTATGTTTTCGCGCGGTTTTGCGCATTTCGCGGGCCCTTCATTCCCGTTTCCAGGATAATACGAGCGGGCGCTTCGTGCGTCCACGGCGAGCCCAGGATGCAGCCGTTCCTTTACGCTCCATGTTTGCCAGAGTCAGGCGGCTGAAACTTCTTCTCTCGAAATACTCTCAATTCGCAGACACTCGATAAAACCTGCGGTCCGCAAACGCCGCATCAGGGTCGATGAAAAGCAAAGATTGCGGCAGACCAACCAAATGTGTCAGCACCGTCCAAGTCGTCAGGTCGCTCGAAACTTCAATATCAAACCCGTTCAAGAATCCCGCGATCCCTGCTTCGGGCGTGAGAGTGAACTGAAAGCTACCATCCGAAAGCCTCTGCATGGCGCTGATCGTCACCGGAAGCTTTTTCGGCGTCGCCGGCTCCACGGTGATCGATGCCTCGTTTGACGGCAGGCTCTCGACGCCGGAGCTGTCATAGGCGGTCACTACAAAGAAATACGTCAGTCCGACAGTCAGGTTTTGGACCGTGGCTTCCGTGACGTTTCCGACGTCCATCATCTCGGTGTTAGCGCCACTGGTCTGACCGTAGTATAGCCGATATCCAGCGATGTCCGGCTCCACATTGGCGTCCCATGCCAGCGTGACGCTCTCCACCGCGGATGCGAGTGAAATGGCGGCGAGTAGGAAGGCCATAACCAACCGGGCAACACGCGCAAATCGGTGCGACGACCGTCTCCCTGACCAGTGTGCGACGGACTGTAATTTGAATGATGGAGTATAGAACATTAAGTGCGGGGGGTGAGCGGCGGTCCGATACGCCACATTAATGCCGCCATCAATCAGTTTTTTCGCTGAGACGCAGTTTTTTCTGCGAGTCAGCACATCATCGAAATTCCCCGCCCGAAAGCGAACGCGCTCCCGAGCGTCGAGGCGCGAAAGTAGTCAGCGACTTTAGTCGGAGCGACGCCGTAGGGTGTGTACGGGCAGGAATTCCAAACGTCGCCCCGGGAAGCTGTCCCCGCATCACTTTCCCACGGATTGCCCGACTAAAGTCGCTGACTACTTTCACTGCCCGCCGCAATTCGCAGACTGTTCGTCTGTGTGGGCTGACAAAATAAGGGGCCGGGACGGCCCCTCTACTTGAGTCTCATGCGCGCCTTTACTCTGGAAACGGAAAGGAGGCCCCGCGAAATACGCAAAACCGCGCGAAATCGTACATTTGGAAAGAAGAGCAGACTCACCCATCGGGTGAACGCGTTTATTCTCTGAAACCTTTCAGCCTAAATCTGGCGATGGAATATCCACGGAAAGAAACACTTGCGGAACGAACGCGACTCGCCATCCGGGTGAAGATTCGGATTCTCGGAGTGTATTGGTTTCCGTGAACTTCCGTGAATTCCGTGGATCCAAATGCTTTTTCCAGGTTTAGTTTCGCGGCTTTTCGCGCTTTTCGCGGGCTTCAGTCGCGCATTTTGGTTTACTGCACTGGGGCTGCACCGATGCCGGTCAGTTCCACAAGTCCGGTCGTCAGCACTCCCGGGAAGTATCCGATTCCCTCACCTTGCTTCTGGAAAAGCACTCCCGCGATGGAGCGGAGCTTGCCATCCGTCGGGTGGACGAATGAGCCGCCGATGAGACCGCTGCCTACACGGATTTGCAGACGGAGCCGCTCGTTCCCTGAATTGACGACCGTTACAGAGTTGCCGCTCAGGAACGCGAGTTCCCTCTCAATGGCGGATGGCCCCGGCAGGTCGCCTCCTGTGAGGATTGCACTCGCAGGCGCTATTCGTGCAACAGTGGGAGTCTGTAAGGACGTAATCTTTTGGAACCGGGATATGAGCACGGAAACCGTGCCATCAAATCCCTGCTTGTAAAAACGTGTGGCGGGCAGCGCCGGCTTCCTCCATTGCAGCGAACCGTCGCCATCGCTCACACCGACTGTCTCACGGATGGAGAGTCCACCAGCCAGAAGTCCTTTTGGATTCCGGTAGAGCGGCGAATGGACCACGAACTGCCCATTTGCACCGAGATAGCAACTCGACGTAAATGCGCTTCCATCCGAAAGGCGTCCGGCGGTTCGGACACGGCCTGCTGGCTTGATCGTTACGACAGCAAAGCCCCCCTCTCCCGGCGTCCCGACGTCAGAGACGACTGCTGTTGCGAGCGCGCCGAGTCGAACCGTATAGCTTCCGGCCTGAGGCGCAAGCTGGACAGCCGAATACGGAGTCGAGGTAAGTTTCAGCGGGACGCTCAGGATTCCCTTTTCCAATTTCACGTCCATCGAACCACTGCCCGGATTCAATTGAAAAGTAAACGTCCATGCCGGGAGAGGGGCAGGCAGCTTCACAATCCCCTTCCCCTTCGCGTTAAAAGTGCCGGTAACCGGCGTAGAATAGTTTCCGACAATGATGCGACCGGTGAACTGCCTCGTCTTGGTGACGCTGAGTTCTGCAAATGCACTGGTTCCATCCTCGGCCGCGACGAGCGCACCACTGTAAGTGCCACCAAAGGTGATTGGCGGCGGCGGAGTGACGGTGACCGACACCTCATCCGATGGCTCGCTTTCAAGTTCTGCGCTGTCGTAGGCCGTGACTGCGAAGAAGTAAGTGGATCCGACCGTGAGATTTGGAATCGTCGCTCCGGTGAGAGTTCCGGCATCGACTGTCTCAGTGTAGGTTCCGCTGACCGTGCCGTAGCGAACCCGGTATCCGGCAAGGTTGGATTCCGAGTTGGCAGCCCAAGCGAGCGAGACATTTCCCGCCGCACCAAGCGTCGAGAGATTCACGGGCGGCATGGGTGGCGGGGGCGGCGCGATGGTGACCGACACTTCGTTGGACGGTTCGCTCTCGAGTTCCGCAGTGTCATACGCAGTGACCGCAAAAAAGTAGGTCGTTCCGACGGTGAGATTCGGAACGGTCGCTTCAATGTGATTCCCAACGTCTATCGTCCCGGTGTAGATCCCGCTCGTGGTGCCGTAGTGCACGCGGTATCCCGCGAGATCAGGCTCCGAGTTTGCATCCCAAGCCAACGACACACTGTCCGCCGCAAAAACGGAAGAAAGACTCCACGCACAAATCAAAAGGATGCCCATCAAGCGTCCCAAGCAGCGCAGAATGAAGGTATGGAATTTATAACTCATAGCAATTCTTATAGCACCAGCCATGCCGCGCCTGACTCCTGACTCCTGACTCCTGACTCCTGACTCCTTGACTCCCGCACACATAATCGCTGAACTGGGGCTCCGTTCCTTGGGCTGCAAAAAATGATGTCTAATTCCTCACTGGCTTTCTCCGCCGCTCTCTTCAGTGGTGCCATGGCATTGGCGGCTCTGTTTCTTGGAAAGCGCTCCATTGCCCGCTGGTGTTTCTTTTTCGCCATGGAATTGAGGGCGGTGGAGAGCGCGATGAACGGGATGGCCGTGGAGGCTACGCGGCCCGAAGACGTCGCTTATTGGTTGACAGGCGCATTAGTCGCGAAATCCCTGCTGCCCGGGATATGGCTGTGCTTCAGCCTCACCTACTCCCGCGGAAATTACCGGGAGTTTCTGTATCGATGGCGATTCGTGCTGGCGGCCGCGATCGCCCTGCCGCTCATCGTCTCCATCGGATTCCGGGATGAATTGCTCCAGGTCGTTCAAAACCAAAACCCCGACCATGGATTGTGGGTCCGCTTTGGCGCGCCGGCAAAACTACTGAATACCTTCCTGTTGATCGCGACCGTGGTGGTCTTGATGAATTTTGAAGCGACTTTTCGTTCTTCGGTCGGGACGATGCGCTGGCGGATCAAGTTTCCGATTCTCGGTCTGGCCGTGATTTTTGGCGCGAGGATCTACACTCAAAGCCAGACGCTGCTGTTTTCCGGTCACCAACTTGCACTGACGACCATTGATGCCGGCGCGCTCATCATCGGATGCGCATTGATCGCGGTCGGTTATCTGAGAAGCGGCGTTACGGACATCGACGTGTACCCGTCGCACGCAGTCTTGCGGACCTCTCTGACCGTGCTGCTGGCCGGAGGATACCTTTTCGCCGTCGGGGTTGCGGCCCAGGTCATTTCGTTCCTAGGCGGTGTCGAGGATTTCCAAACAAAAGCGCTGCTGGTGCTTCTTGGAACTGCCGTCCTGGCGATGCTGCTTCTCTCGGATCGGCTTCGGCAAAACATCCAGCGATTTGTCAGCCGCCATCTCCAAAGACCGCAGCACGATTTCCGCAAGGTCTGGACGCTCTTTACGCAGCGAGTGTCCAATTCAATGAACCCGTCTGCGCTCTCGCTGTCCGCAGCAAAGCTGATCTCGGACACATTCGACGTGCTCTCCGTGACGATATGGCTCGTGGATGACCGCAATGACCGGCTCGTCCTCGGTGCATCGACTTCGCTTTTGGAGCACGAAGCATCGGCTTCCGAAAAGGAACTTGCCACTTCGGGCACAATCCTCGACGGCTTGCGAAAGCGCGGAGAGCCGTTCGATCTGGAGACAATCAAGGAGCCTTGGGGCGAGTCATTACGGGAGGTCAACCTGGTTCAGTTCCGCAAGGGCGGACATCGAATCGGCGTGCCGCTCCTCAATGGCGATCGGTGCCTGGGGTTTGCGATCCTTGCAGACCGGGTGAATGGCCTGCCTTACACCGTGGAGGAAATGGACCTCCTCAAATGCATCGGAGACCAAATCACCGCAGCGCTGCTCAATCTCAAGCTCACCGAAGATCTGATGATTGGTAAGGAACTGGAAGCGTTTCAGACGATGTCCACGTTCTTCGTTCACGACCTGAAAAATGCCGCATCCAGCCTCGGGCTGATGTTGCAGAATCTCCCGGTGCATTTTAACGATCCCGAATTCCGCGAAGACGCCCTGCGCGGCATGGCCGGGACAGTCGGACGGATCAATCATCTGATCGAGCGTCTGGGCGCCTTGCGTCACAAGCTGGAGCTTAAACCCGTCGAATCGGATCTGAATCAACTGGTCGGGGAATCGATGAAATGCTTGAATGGCGTCCAAGGCATTCAATTCGTGAAAGATCTCCAACCAATCCCGAATGTCTTCGTTGATCAGGAACTGATGAAAAGTGTAGTGACCAATTTACTCCTGAACGCCCTCGACGCTGTCGGCGCGACCGGCACGATCACGGTAAACACAAGCCAGCGCGACCACCTTGCCATTCTGTCCGTTTCCGACAACGGATGCGGAATGAGCGCGGCATTTATGAAGAATTCCCTGTTCCGACCGTTCCAGACTACGAAGCAAAAAGGCCTCGGCATCGGCATGTTCCAGTCCAAAATGATTACCGAGGCCCATCGGGGCATCGTCCAGGTCGAAAGCGAGCCGGGCAAAGGAACGACCTTCCGGGTGATTCTCCCCATCCAGTTGAAAACTTCATGAAACCCAAATTACTGATCGTTGACGACGACCCCGAGATTCGGACCCAGATGAAATGGGCGCTCGCCCAGACCTATGACATCGTCCTGGCAGAGGATCGCGCCACGGCGCTGACGGCGTTCGAAGCTCACCAACCGTCCGTGGTCACCCTCGATCTCGGATTGCCGCCGAATCCGAACTCCACGGAAGAGGGGTTTGCCGTCCTCTCAACCATCCTCGCGTTGAACAAGAAGGCAAAGGTCATCATCATCTCCGGCCAGGGCGACAAAAAGAACGCCATGGCGGCGGTGGGTGCCGGCGCGTACGACTTCCACTGCAAGCCGGTTGAGCTCGACGATCTGAAGCTTATCCTTAGGCGCTGCTTTTACGTCGCCGAACTCGAGCGAGAGTATGCCGAATTGCAAAACTCCCAACAGAGCGAGCCCTTCGAAGGAATGCTGGGCGGCAGTGCGGAAATGCGCGGCGTCTTCGGATTGCTGCGGAAAGTGGGCCCGACCATGGCTCCGGTGCTGATTCTAGGCGAGAGCGGGACCGGCAAGGAACTCGCCGCCCGGGCGATCCACCGGCTGAGCAAGCGAAAAGACGAACCATTCGTGGCCATCAATTGCAACGCCATCCCGGAAAACCTGATCGAGAGCGAACTTTTCGGCCACGAAAAAGGCTCCTTCACAGGTGCGCATTCGCAGCGCAAAGGACACGTCGATTCAGCGGAGGGAGGCACCCTGTTTTTGGACGAGATTGGCGAACTGCCGCTCCCGATTCAGGTCAAAATGCTCCGATTTCTTCAGGAGCGGACATTCCAGCGCGTCGGCGGGCGGCAGGAAATCAAAATCGACACCCGCGTAGTGGCCGCAACCAATGCGGATTTGCAGAAACTTATTGCCGAAGGGAAGTTCCGGGAGGACCTATTCTTCCGCTTGTCGGTCGTCGCCATTGTCCTGCCCCCGCTCCGGGACCGCGGGGACGACCTTGTGCTGCTGGCGAAAGAGTTTCTCCAACGGTTCGCCGCTCAAAACGGCAAAAGAGGCCTGAGCTTCGGTCCGGACACGATCAACGCAATCAACCGCCATCCATGGCCGGGAAATATCCGCGAGTTGCAAAACCGCATCCAACGCGCAGTCATCATGTCCGACGGCAAGCGAATCACCGTCGCGGACATGGAACTGGAAAGCGCGGCAGACCCGCTCCCAGCGTGCACCCTGAAAGAAGCGCGGGAAAGCGTCGAGCGGGAAGTCATCATCCAGGCGCTGAAGAGAAACTCCGGCAAGATCACAGCGGCAGCCACGGAGTTGGGAGTCAGCCGTCCCACGCTTTACGACTTGATGGAAAACCTCGGCATCGCGAACGAGTGACTCGGGGACAACATCGGCTCCATTCCTCAAAATCTTTCTCTACTCAAATCAACTTCCAAAGCTACAATCGACCTGCATCCTTTTGAAAATGAAAAACTCACAAATAATCCTCCACAGGGTCCTCGCCGCACTTCTGTCTCTCGTTTGTCTCATCGGCTGCTCGGCGGAATCGAAAAAAGCCAGCCTCCTCAAGAGGGCTGAGCGCTACTT
Organism: Verrucomicrobiaceae bacterium; assembly: GCA_031374705.1. GTDB lineage: Bacteria > Verrucomicrobiota > Verrucomicrobiia > Chthoniobacterales > Chthoniobacteraceae > SXWH01. The sequence goes on from JANMGP010000075.1 coordinate 7,020, forward strand.
CGCCGACGGAGAGTATGACAAGGCGAAGATCGAGTTCCTAAACATCATCAAAACGGACCCAAAAAATGTAACAGCTAACCGGCGGTTGGGGAGCATCTGGCACGATCAGGGTGCCCCCCTCCGGGCGCTGCCGTATCTGATTGAGGTGCGCGAACTGGCTCCGGGTGATCTGGACGCGCGTAACAAACTTGCGATGACTTTCATGTCACTCGGAATGCCGGTAGAGGCACGAAAAGAAGCACTCGCTATTCTTCAGCAATCCCCTTCCCAGCCGGGGGCCCTGCTACTACTTTCCGATACTTCCCGCACCAAAGTGGAAATCGACGAAGCAGACGAATACCTCCAGAAGCTTCCGGAGCAAAACACCGCAGGTGTCCATCTCGCGAAGGGTAGTCTATTTGTTCGGAAAAATGACCTGCCATCGGCCGTGGTAGCGGTCCAAAGTGCGCTCACCGTAGATCCAAAATCCGCGACCGCGCATTCGGCAATGGCGATGCTTTACTCGTTCCAGAAAAAGAAGGCCGAAGCGATTAAGGAACTCAAAGCCGCGGCCGAATTGGCCCCGTACCGTTCCAGCGAGCGAATGAAGTTCGTAGATTTCACGGTTCAAAATGGCTCGACCGATGAAGCAAAGGTTTTGCTCAAAGATATCACCGATCATGCGCCCGATTATCTACCCGCCTGGCGAGCCCTCGCCATGATTGCATTTTCCGAAAAGCAATATCCCGCTTCCCTCGGGTACCTCGCGAACATTTTCTCGCGCGACCCAAGTGACTACGATGCACGGAGCCTTGAGGCTCAAATCCTTATTACCACCGGGGAGTCGAAGAAGGCTTTAGAAGCGTTGGAAAAACTGGATAAGACCTACCCGAAAACACCATCTGTGAAATACCAACTTGCGCTTGCTCATTTGCAAAACAACGCGGCGGATCAAGCCATCGCCTCACTTGAGCTGGCCATCGCCGCGAATCCTGAATTCGTGGATGCGATTCTACTTCTCGGTGAGTTGAACCTCAGCAAAGGCGACGTGCAGCCAGTCGCATCTGCGATTCAAGCGCTACTGCAGAAACGGCCGGAGAACACACGCGCCAGACTGTTGCTTGCAGAGACCTACCGTCTAATGGGGCGACTGGACGATGCCGCTGCGGTCGTCGGGGAGGGCCTTAAGAATTCGCCTGACAGCTCCCTCTCCCACCTTCTGTTGGGCCTAATTTTGCGGCAGCAGAATAAACTCGAAGAAGCACGGAAAGAGTTTGACCGCGCTCTAGAGCTGACTCCTGACGATTTGCGCATTGTTTCCCAAATTGTCGATCTGGAACTTCGGAGCAAACGGTATGATGCAGCATTGCTACTCGTTCGCGGACAACTCGCCAAGAAACCAGGATCGGCACCCGTCCAGTTCATGGAGGCCAGAATCTACGCCGCTCAGGAAGAATGGATCAAGGCAGAGGCTGCACTTCTCAAGACACTCGACCTCGACCCCAATTTTTCGATTGCGTACGACCTCTTGATTTCCACCTATGTGTCCGCCAATAAACTGAGCCCTGCCCTCGGCCAATTAGAAGGAGTCCTGGCCAAGAATCCGAACAGTCCGCGCGCGCTCATGATGTCCGGAATGATTCACGAAAACCAAAAAGACCTCGCGAAAGCAGCAGCGGCGTACGAGAAGCTCATTGGAACAACTCCGGAATTCGTTCCTGCCATGAACAATCTGGCAGTCCTGTATGCAGAACGGCTGAATCAATTGGACAAGGCGCATGACCTCGCAAAAAAGGCGAGGGCATTACGGTCGGAAGACCCAAAAGTGGCTGATACGCTCGGCTGGATACTATATCGACGCGGCGAGTTCCAGCCTGCGCTGGCGCTCATTCAGGAAAGCGTCGCAAAGCGCCCCAGCGACCCCGAACTCCAGTTTCACCTCGGAATGGCCAGCTACATGATGGGTCGGACCGATGCGGCCCTCACTGCACTCACCGCAGCCGCCGCAGCGCCATTAGGTCCCGAGATCAAAGACGAAATTCAACGCCGACTCGCACTCCTCGGACAAGCAGGGCCCGCCTCGACAGACGATTCCCCTGAAGCATTATTGAATGTGCTCACACAGCATCCCGAAGATGTTGTGGCAAGAATGCGTCTCGGAGAGTCTTACGAAAAGCTCAAGGAGTTTGGCAAGGCAGCCGCCACCTACGAAGAGGCTCTCAAACTGAATTCCAAATTACCATCGGCGCACCTGAAGCTCGCACAGCTCTACGCCGGGCCGTTGCAGGACAAAGAGAAAGCGATGTCGCTGGCGAAGAAAGCCCGCGAGTTGGCACCAAACGACTCGCAAGCCACAGCCATCGTGGGCAGTTTGGCGTACCAGAGCGGCGACTACAACTGGGCTTACAGTCTTCTCCAGACGAGCGCCAAGACGCCATCGGCGGGTGCCCGTGCCCTCCATGATTTCGCATGGGCGGCTTATAGTCTGGGCAAGGTCGGCGAAGCCCAGCAGGCCGTGCAGCGCCTACTGGCGGAGCATCCCGATGCCGTTGAGACCGCCGACGCAAAATCGTTCCTCGCCATGACGGCTATCGAGCCCCATTCAAAGGATTTAGCGCCACTTGAACCGGAAGTTCAGAAACTGCTGAGCACCGATCCCAATTATGTGCCTGCGGTGATGGCACTCGCTGCGATTCAGGGACAAAAAGGCGACCTTCAGGCCGCCTGTACAGCATATCTGGGCGTTCTTGCAAAACTCCCCGATTTCGCCCCTGCACAGAAAGGTCTGGCTGGTGTCTATCTTGATAATCCTGAGCAGCTTGGAAAGGCGTATGAATTTGCAATTAAAGCCCGGAAGACCCTACCGAATGACCCGGAACTTGCACGAGATCTCGCGGAGATTTCGTACAAACGGAAAGATTTCACTTATGCGCTTCAACTCTTCCAAGAAAGCGCCAAGGCGAGACCGGCCGGAGCCAAGGACCTTTTCTACACGGGCATGTCGCACTGGCAACTGAAAGACAAGGCCGCAAGCGTGGCATCCTTGCAAAGCGCATTGGCTGCGGGTCTTGATGAGCCACTTTCCGCGGAAGCGAAGCGCGTGATCGCCGAAATCCAAGGGAAATGATCGTTTATGCACTTCAACACCAAATTCGCGCTTCAGGGGTATCGCTGATTGGTTCGGTCTCTGGCCGGGGACCGATGGTTTTTCGTCCGGCCGGGATTAAGAGCGCGTTAGCGATCCGAAGCATCAGTAATCGATTCAATGGAAACGTCGAAAATCGGGCCAACCTGTCGGAAAACCTTACGTTCCACAACTTGATCACTCGGGCATTTTTGACACGAGGCTTTTTATATCACTGATGAAGAGACACTTAAGATTTACGCACCCAGCGTGGCACGCCCTTTGCTATATGTATTTCTGTCAGTTCAACACGAAAACAACTCAACAACTAAAAGTTCCAATGAAAAAATCACTACTCACTCTATTCTCGCTCGCGCTTGCGGTTTCTGCGCATGCGACTTCTTACACCTTCGCGGATGCCGATTACTTCGGTGGCAAAAATGTCAATAACACTCCAAAAGGCCAGAAGATGAGCGCAGTAAATACTGCAACCACGAAAAACTCCGTCTCAGGCACGTTCGACATCGTTCCTTTGACGCTTGATGGCACCGCCAACTTTACAATCCTCGGAAGCGTTTACTTGGATCAACCCCCAACAACGACGTACAGCTCCACTCTCGGGTTTGTTCCAAACGGCCCGATTACAATACTTAACGGATTTGTGAAGTTTTTCTTCCGCGATATTGATGGCGCTAACGAGTCATTTACAATTTCTCTTCCGGGAATTTCACGAACCGAAACTTCGTTTTCAACCTACCTGTCCATCAGCCAAGGCGCATCAGTCAATATTATTACCGCGCTTAATGCTACTGGCAACGTGACATACACTGTCAATCGCACTTCGGGAAACTTCGTTTTCGACGCCGCATACTTGCAAGTTAATGCTACTCCTGATGGCGGTTCAACCTTAGCGCTCCTTGGTTCAGTGCTCATGGTGGGAGCAGTTCTCCGCCGGAAACTGGCACTCGCTTAAGTGCTCCAATTCTGAGTTGCTTTTACCGGGCAGAGGAGAAATCCTTTGCCCGGTTTGCGTGTACGCTGAGGGTAACCCCGAAGACATCACCTGGACGAACAAATGCCGTATTGAGACACGAGTCACGAACAGTCACTTCCAGTGATTGGCACGAGCCTTGCGGTTAGAGAAGATATTCTTTGGCCAATCACGCTGCCAAGGTGTTCCAAAGTCGTTGAAAACCTCGGAACAGCAAACCGGCACTGGAATTCTGCCAATCAATTCGTCAAGACCATGCGCTACTCACTTATGATCAAACTTTTACACCTGATTTTTCTCACCCTCTGCATTCTGACCCTGGTCCCAGGGTGCTCGAAAAAATCGAAGGTGGAAGATCACCTGAAACGGGCGGACGCGTATTTCGCCGCCAAGGAGTTTGCGAAGGCAGAAATCGAATACCTGAATGTCGTAAAAGCGGATCGAACCAACGTCTCGGCGGTGAAGCGTCTCGCGAACCTTTATTACGATCAGGGCAAAATCCAGCAGGCGATCCCTTACCTCGTCGGCGTAAAGGAACTGGACAAGGATGACCTTGGTGCCCGAATCAAACTCGCCCAATTATTCCTCGCTGCCCGAAAACTGGAGGATGCACGAAAAGAGGCGATTTACGTGCTCGATCGTGACCCGAAGAATGACGACGCCATCGCCCTTCTTTCCGACACCGTGGCTTCCGCCGAAGACATCGCCGACACCCGCGCAAGACTCGATAAACTGAAAGACCAGGCGGCTGAACGTGCCTCCTGGCACATGGCCATAGCCAATCTCTCACTTCGAGAGGCTGATTATCCGGCCGCAGAAGAGGCGCTGAAAAAGGCTCGCACTGCGGAACCAAAATCCAGCCGGGTCCAACTCGCGTGGGCCATGTTTTACCTGCTCCAGAAGGATATTCCAAATGCCGGACAAGCCTTCCAGACCGCCGCCGAATTGTCGCCGCTCGATCCCGTGGTCTGCCTTCGACTGGCGGAATTCAAACTTCGCACAGGACAGCCAAAGGAAGGCAGGGACATTTTGGAGCAGTTCACGTCAAAAGTCCCCGATGCTGCGCCGGTCTTGCTCGCCCTCGCCAGACTGGACTTCGAAGAGCAGAAACTTCCCGAATGCGCGAAAATCGTCGATCAGATTCTTGCCAATGACAAAGAGAACTATCAGGCTCGGCTGCTTCATGCCGGTCTGACACGCATCCAAGGCAAGCCGGCCGATGCCGTGAAGGAAGCCGAGGATCTCAAGCGTGCCTTCCCCAAGTCGCCCGAAGTGCTTCTCGAACTGGCGAGGACCTACGCCCGCAATCGGGAGCCCGACAAGGCCACCATCAACGTTGACGAGGCGCTCGAAATCAGCCGCGAATTCCCTCAAGCATCGCTCCTCAAAGCCGAACTCCTTGCCAGCAAAGGAGACTCGGCCAATGCGCTCCCCTTGCTCCGGGTGCTGGTGGAAAAGCACCCGGAGATTACGCGCGCCCAATTACTCCTCGGAGGGGCTTATACCGCACAAGGGCGGTTTGAGGACGCGCTGGGCGTTTATAAGGCCATGGAGGAGAAATTCCCGAAGGTCCCGGACGTCCCTTTCCTCATCGGCATGACTCACCGCAGGCAGCCAAACGGAAGTACCGAAGCGCGGAAAGCGTTCGACCGCGCTGCAGCACTTTCGCCCAATGACTTGATGATCAGCTATCAGTTGGTGGAGCTGGATCTCATCGAGAGGAATTATCCAGCGGCCACGGAGCGTGTCAAAAGCATCCTCACCGCGAAACCCAAATCGGGAGGAGCCAAGTTCCTCGAGGCCCGCATTTACCTGGCCCAGAAGAATACACTGGAGGCGGAGGCTGCGTTAAAAACCGCGATCGAATGGGAGCCAAACTCCACATCGGCATACAACCTCCTCACACAGATCTATGTCGTCGGAAACCGGGTGCCTGAAGCTCTCGCCAGCATGGACGAAATCCTGAAAAAGAACCCGAAGAACCTGCAGATCGCAATGCAGAAGGCGCTCCTTCTCGAGAAGCAGGGCGATATCGCCAGGGCTGTTGCGACGTACGAAGATTTACTCAAGATCTCTCCCGACTTCGTTCCTGCGCTGAATAATCTCGCGATCCTCCTGTCCGAGAAGCTTGGCAAACTCGACGAAGCGCTCGTGCTGGCTCGCAAGGCCAGCGAACTTGCACCGCTTGAACCGGCGATTGCCGACACTCTGGGCTGGGTCACCTTTCGCAAGCGTGACTACCCCCGCGCGCTGAGCGTGCTGGAGGAAAGCGCAGGGAAACTTCCCGACAACCCAACCGTTCAATTCCATGTCGGGATGGCATATTACATGGCAGGACAGGAAGCCCCGGCACGGGATGCTTTCAAGCGTGCGTTGACGAGCACGGAGGAATTCGCGGAGCGCGCGGAAGTTCAAAAGCGACTGGCGATGCTCGATTTGAAGGCGGATCCCGCCGACAAGAGTATGATCAGCATGCTCGAAGCCTCTGTCAAGGAACAGCCCGATGATTTGCCGACCCTCCTTCGTCTGGGCCGGATCTACGAACAAACCAGCGAGCCCGAAAAGGCGCAGAAAATCTACGAAGACGTGCGCAAGCTCAATCCAAACAGCCTGCCAGCCGTCTCCGGCCTTGTCCGGCTTTTCTCCTCCAGCCTGAAAAGCCCCGAAAAAGCGCTCGTACTCGCCAAAGAGGCGAGGAAGCTCGCTCCAGAAGATGCCGAAGTGGCTTTCCTTCTTGGTGTTCTCGTAGAAAAAAACGGGGATCATCAGTGGGCCTCCGATCTCCTTCAGGAGAGTGCCCGCAAACAGCCGGAAAATCGTGAAGTTCTACTATATATGGCCCAGTCCTTTTATGCCATCGGACGGGTGAAAGATGCCGAAGAAACCATGACGCGGGCAATGGGTGCTCCCGCCCCATCGGATGCCACTGAAACCAAGACACCCGGAATCGCCTTAAACGCCCAACAGGCTCAGGAAGCACAGTCCTTTCTCGACATGATGGCGCTTGCGAAGGCTCCCGGAAAACAATTGGAAGCCGAAGCTCAGGTCCAACAGGTCCTCAAAGAGAATCCTGCCTGCCTGCCTGCCCTGTTCGTTTCGAGCCTGATTCACGAACAACGGGGCCGTTTTCAGGAAGCGAAACAGGCATTGGAGACCATTCTGACTGGGAATCCCAAGTTTGCTCCTGCGCGGAAACAACTGGCCGGACTCTACACCGATCAGCTTGGAGATCAGAAGAAAGCGCTGGAGCACGCGAACAAAGCCAGGGAAGCGCTTGGGGAGGACCCGGAACTGACGAAGATCCTCGGAAAAATCGCCTATCACCAATCCGACTATCCGCTGGCCATCCGGCTCCTTCTGGAGAGCGGCAAAAAACGCCCGGAGGATGGAGAAATCCTCTTCTTTATCGGCATGACGCACTACCAGCAGAAAGTGAAAGACGAAAGCAAGCGCTCCCTCGAACAAGCCCTGAAATTGAGTCCAAACGCTCCATTTGCAGCGGAGGCAACAAGGATTCTTGCAGAGCTGAACCAGTAGGCCTCCGAGGGTCGGGATAGGAGCCCGCGAAATTCGCGAAAAGACGCAAAAATATTGCGTTTCCAAAACTCAAAAAAAGTTAATCGTGGACATCCTGAATCCTTCGCAAGTGTTTGATTTCGTGACTTTCGTGCATTTCGCGGGCCTCAAGCCTCGACCAGAAACGCCCGCCAATTATCGCACACCGATTGAGTGCGCGGTGCGTGTACCGTGATCCCTCACTTTCCCAGAATATATTGGCTTCCGTGAGCTTCCGTGTTTTCCGTGGAACCAACTGCTTTTTCCAAGTTGACAATTAGCAGTCTTGGAATGACCCTCAAATCGCTTCGATCGCCCACGCAGCAAAAACTCCTAAGAACACTTTTTATGTGCATTCGATTTCTTCTTTGCATAGCAGCAGGCTTCATCGGCATGACGGGCATCGCATCTGCGACGCCCCGAATCTCGGAATTCATGGCGGAGAACAAGGAGACGCTCGCCGATGAGGACGGTGCGTTCTCCGACTGGGTTGAAATCTACAACCCGGATGCGGTGGCCGTAAATCTCGCGGGATACACACTGACCGATGATCCGCTTCTGCCCGCTAAATGGGTTTTCCCGAGTGTTTCGCTACCGAGCGGCGGGCACATCGTCGTATTCGCTTCCGGAAAAAACCGCACCAACCCATCGGCGACGCTGCACACGAATTTCTCGCTGGAGAAATCCGGCGAGTATCTCGCCTTCGCCTCGCCTGACGGGACGTTACTGACGGCGTTCTCGCCGACCTATCCGCTCCAGGAAGAAGACCGTTCGTATGGGAATTCAGTGCCGATCGCGCAGAGCACTTTGATCGCGCCGGGTGCAACGTGCCGACTGAGAGTACCCACAGCCAGCATCGCGAACTGGAATGCCCGAACTTTTTCTGATACCACTTGGCCCGTCGGCGCGACCGGCATCGGCTATGAACGCAGCCCTACCGACGCAATCAATTATACATCGCTGATTTCCCCGACCGGAAACGTGGAAACGGCTATGTATAACAAGCGCACGACTTGCTACATCCGGATTCCATTCGCCATTACAAGCGCCGCGGCCGTTCGCTCGCTCCTGCTAAAGATGAAATTTGATGACGGCTTCATTGCGTATCTCAATGGCACGCTGGTTGCGCAAGTGAACCAGCCGGATACCGCGCCTGCTTTCAATTCAAAATCGAGCATTGCTCGACTGGACGATGAAGCGATCATGTACCAGAACTTCGATATCAGCGCATTCCGGGCAACATTGGTAGATGGTACGAATGTGCTCGCCATTCACGGCCTAAACCAATCTACGATCAGTCCCGATTTTCTCATTCTGCCGGAGTTGATTGTGACTGCGAACGAGAACAATTTGCCGCTCGTGACCGGCTATTTTCCCGTTTCAACGCCTGGCACTTTGAACGGCACCCCTGTCCAGGGTTTCGTCAAGGATACACAGTTTTCCGTGCACCGCGGGATGTTCCAAAGTCCTTTCACAACCTCAATGACAACGAGCACTCCAGATGCAGAAATCCGGTACACGACCGATGGGAGTGAACCGACGGCAACAACAGGTATGGTCTACACGGGACCGATCGGCATCTCAACGACGACAGTAATTCGGGCGGCGGCGTTCAAATCAAACTGGCAGCCTTCCAACGTGGACACGCAAACCTACGTATTCGCAGCGCAGGTAAAGGATCAACCCGCCGCTCCGTTGGGCTTTCCAACGACATGGGGACACACATATCATTCGCTTTCAAACACGTTTGAGGATCCGCCCGTAGCGGCAGATTACCAGATGAATCCGGGTATCGTAAATTCGCCCGCCTACGCAGGCACCGTCTTGCCTGCGCTGGAAACTACGCTGCCGGTGCTTTCACTGGTGGGCAACACTTCCGAAATTTTTGGTAGACTCGGGATCTATAGTGATGGTCGACTCAGTGGAACGGAAATTCCTTCGTCCGTAGAATTTTTCGGGCCCGATTCAGGCGAAGGTTTTCAGATTCGCTGCGGTCTTCGAACTCACGGTGGTAACGCGTTGATAGACCATCCAAAGAAGCCGTTCCGGATCTATTTTCGCAAGGAATATGGCGTGGGTAAGCTGAACTTTCCGTTGTATCTGAACTCACCCGTCACAAGCTTCGACAGCCTGCAACTTCGGCCTGGCGGTCATGATGGCTGGGCGGTTCCGTTTGGCGGGACGCCAAACGACCTCGCATGGCATGCTACATATATCCGGGACCAGTTCCTTCGACAGACCGAACTTGCGCAGGGACGCCTATCCCCTCATGGACGGTTTGTGCATCTGTTCATCAATGGACTTTATTGGGGCCACTACAACTTGCACGAGGTTCCCAGCGATCAATTTTTCAAAAGCTACCGAGGTGGCACCGCCCTCAATTGGGACGTCGTCGAACAACTCGGGAACCCTGGTTACGATGTAGTGGACGGAAATGGCGATGCACTGGATACGCTCCTCTCTATGTGCCGGCCGTCCACTCGTCCTTCCGGCCCTCTTATTTACGATCAGATCCAACGATATCTCGATGTGGATGATTTTATCGACCACATGATAACGCAAATCTGGGCTGGGAATAACGACTGGATGGGGCCTGTGTATCGAGGAATAGAGGATGCGACTTCTTCTCTTAACAAGAACTGGAATGCCGGGCGCCTGAGTCGCGGCCCATTTGAGACTTCCTTTTTCTTCAGTGTGTGGGACGCAGAAATCTCGATGGGAACGCAGTTCTATTCTGCGAATGCCGGCCATAATATTGTGGATTTTGACCACACCCGCGTCGGTGAACCCTACCTTGATGAACCAATGGGCGCGCCAGCGGAGATTTACAATGCACTTCGCTCAAATGCAGACTTTCGCCGTCGTTTCGGCGACCGCCTTCAGAAGAATTTCTTTAATAACGGCCCGATGACCGTTGCGAACAATCAGGCCCGACTTGCAGCGCTGAGGGCGACTCTTTCTCTGCCGATGGTCCTCGAAAGCGCGCGCTGGGGCGATGTCAACGGTGTCGCTTTCACACGCGACGAGCACTGGACGAATGAGATGGACTGGCTGGCGAATACATTCCTCACACAAAGAAATGCAATCGTGCTCGGACAGTTTACGGCACGCGGCCTTTTTCCAACTGTCACTGCTCCGATTTTGAGTCCGTTCGGGGGGCTTCTGCCGGCAGGCGCGCAACTGACGATGACAAACCTGAATGCGGGCGGCGGCACCGTTTATTACACCACCGATGGAACCGACCCCTACCAACTCGCAGGTCCACTCCAGACGAAGCTCATCGATGGAAACTCGCCATCGAAATGGTGGGTTCCCACGACTTCCACACTCGGCGAATCATGGAAAAACACCGCCGATCCCGCAAACATCGCTCTCTGGAGCGCCGGAACCGCGGCGCTCGGCTACGATCAGGCGACGACCTACAAGCCACATTTCAAGACGGACGTGAGTTCAATGACCGGCGTGAACGCCACGATCTATGTCCGTATTCCCTTCACCATCGCCAGTCAGGCGCAACTGGACTCGATCACCGGAATGACTCTGCGCGTCAAATACGACGACGGCTGCGCCACCTACCTCAACGGCAGCCCGGTGATCGACAGTCTCAGCGCTCCTGCAACGCTGGCTTATAACAGCGCGGCGACCGCCACACGCCTTCTGCCGGATGCGCAGGTCTTTGCGAACATCGACTGGACGGCGCAGAAGGCCCGCCTCGTAGTCGGCACGAACTACCTCTGCATCCAGGGCTTGAACAGCACTTCCACGAGCGCCAATTTCCTGCTCTCCGCGGAGTTGCTCATCACGACAGGTATGAATGTCGAAGGGCCATCGCCTACCGCCCTCCCATACGTCTCGCCGATCACGCTTTCGCAGACCGGAACGGTGAAAGCTCGCGTCTTAACGGCGGGAACCTGGTCTGCGTTGACGGAGGCGGACTACATCGTCGGCGTCCCGGCATCCGCAACGAATCTCGTTCTGAGTGAGTTCAACTACAAACCCGCCGACCCGAGCGCCGCTGAAATCGCCGCGGGATTCGGCAGCGGTTCTGACTTTGAATACATCGAGCTGTACAATCCCACCAACTCGGTCGTCGAATTCGCCCGACTTGAGTTTGTGCTCGGCGTCGAGTTCGATTTTGACGCAGGCACCATCCATTCCATTGCTCCCGGAGGACGCGCCCTTCTTGTGCGAAATGCCGCCGCGTCCGCATTTCGTTACGGGGCCGGACTGCCGATTATCGGCGAGTTTTCCAACGGGTCCGGCCTCTCAAACGGCGGCGAGCGTCTCCTGCTGCTCGATGCATACGGCGCGCCGATTTTCGACTTCACCTACAACAACAGCGCTCCATGGCCGAATCCCCCTGCCGGCTCGGGGTTGAGTCTCGTGCTGGTAAACCCCGATTCGTTTCCCAATCATGCACTTCCATCAAACTGGCGGCTGAGCCGTTTACCGGGAGGCAGCCCGAATGGCGATGATCGTCTCCACTTTGTATCGTGGCTTGCTGCGAACGGTGCGAGCGGTGCCGACCTTGATGATTTCGATCTCGACGGACTCCCCAATATCCTCGAATACGCGCTCGCCGGCAATCCAGCCCAACCCGGCACCAACGATCTGCCATCCCCTGCTGTCCAGCCATTCACAGTAGGCGGGATCACGAACAACTATCTCACGCTGACCTTGCGCCGCCAGCGTGGAGCCGAGGACATTGCCCTTACCGTCCAGTTTAGCGACGACCTCATACTTTGGACGGAAAGTGGCGTGCTCGAGACCATTACGCAAAATATCGACGGCAGCGTGACCGAGACATGGCGGTCAAGCACGCCCGTGTCGGGTGGCATCAGCCAATATGGCCGTGTGCGCGTGGTGAAGTGATACGATTTCTAAGGTGAGCGAGCATGAATAGAAAGTGACACAGGCCATTCCAGCCTGTGAGAGAGTCTTCACAGGCTGGAAAGCCTGTGTCACTTTCTTGTTCGTTCAATGTGGAAATCCTATGCCTCAACAGCCAGTTGAAGTGAGCTCGCGCGGAAGAAAACGCACTGCTTCCATCCTCAATATGACGGATTTCTTTACATTCACGCTCCCATCACAGGACATTCGCCAATCAATATAAACTTTTCATATTTTCTTATATACCTTTCCAACAGTGTTTTACAATTAATTATCAAGAGAAACAGATTTCATGGCGCTATAATTGCTATAATCCTCGATGCGATCGAAACTGAAACAAAACTGAAACATCGACAATCTTTACGAAAACATCATGAAATTGAAAACGACACACGGAAATCTTGCTCTTGCACTCATCGGAACTTTGCTCATCTCAGGGGCGCAAGCAGACACCATCAAATTGAGCCTGGGGACGTATCGCAATAGCGGAAGTTCAGGGAATGGGGCGTACGGCGGTGCCTTCTCCGCTACTTCGGCAAGCACGTTTGCTGCAAATACCGCAGCAAACTACGCCTCGGAAGCGACGAAAGGGAGCGGCCCCGGAGTAACTGGACTCGGATTTCTAACGTTTTGCATGGAATACAACGAACACTTTTCACCGGGAGGCATCTACAATTATGGAATCTCTGACAAGGCACTGCTTGGAAGCACTTTAACAGGCGATCCAATCTCCCCAGGGACCGGGTTTCTTTATGGGCTTTTTGCGAGGGGGCTGCTGGACGATGCCCAAGCGGCTGTTGGCGAAGCCTTCAGTTACACCAGCAATTCGAACGTAGCCAATCTACAGGAAGCGCTTTGGTTTCTCGAGGGCGAGCATTTATCCAGTGGCTACGGCGCCGGGATGTTCACAAAACTTCTCGAGTCTGAGTTTACCGCCGTCGCGAACGCAAAGACCGATCCATTTGCCATGTCCGTTCATTATGGATTGGTGTACGCCTCGGATTTCGGTGTGTCGGCTCTCAACCTCGGCGACGCACCCCGCTACGGCAGGCAGGACCAGCTCATCTATCAAGGCGGTGGTTTCCAGCGTATCCCTGATGGCGGCTCCACCATCATGCTCGTAGGCATGGCGATGAGCGGAATGGCGCTGCTCAGGCGCAAGTTTGCGTAATATTCACCTCGCAACGTGATTACTTGAAAATACAAAGGGCCAATGAAAATTGGCCCTTTGTATTTTCTCACGAAGCCTGTTTATTCATCTCGGGAGCCCCTTTGAATCCTTAATCTCAAAAGCCAAATAATGAGCATGTAACTCTCCATGAACAAGAACCGTCTAAAGCAAAGAGCGACAGTTTTAGTTCTGTCGCTGGCTTTGGGGCTCGGATTTCTCTCAGAACGACGCCCGCGGCCAATCTTCCATCACACGCAGACTGCTATCTATGACGGCTACAGTGGCTGCACTCAGACACCGTTCCTGCCGAGACCGCGCGTTGTCCGGTTTCAATCCGAAGTCCCCGGCGAAGCTGAATTGAGTACATCGGAACGGCCATCAACACATTCGCGGTCTGCTAACGCGACGGTCTTGAGCGAATTCGCCAATTGGGCTCAGAGCTTTATCGATTCAAATCCCCTCGAAAAGACATCAAGGACGGTGATCGAAAACGGAGTGCGACTCGCTATCGCACGACGTTCTGTTTTGAAGGCGCTCATTGAATCCGATCCGGGACGTGCCTTCACTTATTCGACTCCGGATGGCGTTCGCAACGAATTGCCGGAGGTTATCAGCCAGCACTTGGAAAAGCCGGTCAGCGGACACGGCGATTTCCGGGTGGCAATTGCGGACGATTTCGAACGGCGTGCCAGTGAGGTGAGACGGGAGGTGAGCATTGCCGGTTCGACTTACGCTGCCTTCGTGTACGGGAAACGGGCTCATGAGGGTTCGCGGCGAAATGTCCGCATTGAAGGCATCGCGATCGACCAATCGCTCGCGCTACTCGACATTTCGGAATCAGAAATCCCGGTAGCGCAAAGCCCGGCGAGACTGAACGGGCCGTGGGCTGGCGATGAGGGCGGCGGCAGCGGATACGGAGCGACTGCTGCAAGCAGCTTCACGCAAGGCACCAAGACATTACTCTTCATGCCTGTCGGGTTTTCAGATGATCCTGCGGCACCAATCACCCAATCTGCCGCCAATCTGCTGATGACGCAGGTCAACCAGTGGTTTACGGAGCAATCCTACAACTCGACGTCCATCGTCTCCGATGTGACCCCGCTGCTCATCCTCCCGCAGTCAAAGGCTTTCTACGCCGGACAAAGCGTTTGGGCCCTGCAAGATGATGCCCGGAGTGCAGCTCTCGCAGTCGGCTTCGATACGGCAAACTACGAACTGGACATTGTGTGCAACCAGATTTTGGGCGCACCAAACTTCAATTTTGCAGGGTTCGGGAGCGTAGGAGGTAAGGGGCTGGTTTTGCAGATTCCGAGTCTCGATGTGGTAACTCATGAACTGGGTCACAACTATGGATTGTGGCATGCGAATTTTTGGTCGGCAGCAGGTGACAGTGTCATCGGGCCCGGAAGCACCGTGGAATACGGCAATTCGTTCGACACGATGGGTGCCCGAAACTCAAATCCGGGTCTTTATGCGTTTAACGCGTGCTTCAAAAACAAACTGAACTGGCTGCCGACGACATCCGTTCATACCGTTGCCACTAGCGGGCTTTACCGAATTAACGCGTTTGACGTCCCGAATCTGATCGGGGGACAAAAATACGCCATCAGGATTCAAAAGGATTACTCGCGGAGCTACTGGGCGGAGTTTCGCCAGAAATTCACGGCAAACCCGTGGAGCCAAAACGGCATTATCCTGAATTGGAGCCCTTGGAACAACTATGCGGGCAACAGCTTGGGAGGAACGACGTTGCTCGATACGACTCCCGGGACGCCTTCCGGGAACGGCGGCAAGGATGACTCGCCATTGGTGATTGGGAGAACTTTTTCGGACATTGCCGCCGGTGTCCACATCACTCCGATCGCCAAGGGAAGTGCGGGCTCAGAGACTTGGATCGATGTTCAGGTGAATATAGGCGATTTTTCGAGCAATGTCCCACCAACACTGGACATCGCAGCGGACCAGTCGAGTGTGAGTGCGAATACCGACGTCCACTTCACCGCCAGCGCTGTGGACGCGGACGGCGATGCGCTGGCGTATTACTGGGATTTCGGCGATCTGACTTTTGGCACAAACGCCTCTACAGCGACGAAACGCTGGAGTACTGCGGGAGAATACGCCGTCCGGTGCACGGTGAGCGACATGAAGGGCGGGGTTGCCAGCCGAAATCTAACCATCACCATTGGAACGCCAGGCACTTTCCAAGTCGGTGGTCGCGTTATGGATTCCAGCAATCAACCCATCGAAGGAGTGCGGATTGATAACGGACTCAGTGGATCGAGCTATCGCGGCGCTTACACCGACAGTGACGGATACTACACTTTGGCGGGCCTTCCGACAGGGAGCTATAGCCTTCGTGCGGCTAAATACGGCTTCGTTCTGAATCGTGCGGGGTGGAGCAATCCGGTCAACGTGGGCCCGAGTGCGGTCTCGCAGAACTGGCTCGCCATTGCGAACCCATCCGTGCGGGGCATCGCCGCCGATCCGGCAGCTTCGGAGGTGGCGGGGAACACCGGGATGTTCACTTTGATCCGCTCAGGGAGTCTCGCGTCTCCTTTGACTGTTCGATTTGACCTTTCCGGCAATGCCACCTATGCGTCCGACTACTCCCTGACTCCTTCGCCGACGCTCAGCCCTACGTTCCAGTATACAATTCCTTCAGGAGCGGCTTCGATTGATATTGTTCTCACACCGCTGACCGACTCCGCCGCCGAGGGATCTGAGACTGTCATATGGACCATTCTCGACGATCCCGCTTACACGCTTGCCTCGATGGCTGAAGCTTCCGTAACGATTGCCGACGGGCAGCCAACCAGCCTGCCTGCCGTGACGCTTTCTGTGACGGATGATTTGGCACCGGAATCCGCATCGGATGCCGGGGAGTTTGTCTTTGAGCGGGTTGGGAGCACTGCCGGAAGCTTGACCGTCCATTACCAAGTATCGGGCACCGCAACCAATGGCGTCGATTATTCCACGCTGAGCGGCACAGCGATCATCCCAGCCGGTTCTTCGTCTATTTTGGTCCCAATCGCAGCCATTGACGATGGCGACGTGGAGGGGGACGAAACCATTACTGCCACAATTTCCCCGGACAGCGGATACATCGTTGGGACATCATCGAACGGAACCATCAAGATCGCAGATGACGACCCAATCAAAGTGACGATCACGGCAACCGATGGAACCGCGACAGAAAACAGCTCGGACGCGGGAATATTCACTGTGATGAGGGTTGGAAGTCTGGTTGCAAGTCTGCCGGTTCATTATTCTCTGAGCGGGTTGGCATCGAATGGAAGCGATTTTGCGTCACTTCCCGGCACGGTGATCATTCCCGTGGGTCAATCCAGCGTAAGTTTCCCTGTCACGCCGCTCAATGACAATTCCGTGGAAGGCACGGAAACTGTGATCGCAACTCTCACGAGCGATCCCGCTTACAACATCGGACACCCTGGCTCGGCAACGCTACTCATTTTGGATGACGACACTCCGGGTGTGACGCTGACAGCATCGGACAATTCAGCCGCGGAGCCGGGATCAAATACCGGGGCTTTCACATTCGTCCGGACAGGGGGGACATCCGAACCGCTGACCGTTTACTACAGTGTCTCCGGCACGGCTCGAAACGGAGTGGATTACGCGACGATCAGCGGCAGCATCGTCATTCCGTCCGGTGCCGCCAGCACCGTGCTGACGATTACACCGCTCGACGATACGATTAAGGAAAGCGCGGAGACGGTTGTCGTGACGCTGCAACCAAGTCCTATCGGGACTTACTCGATGACTACGACGACCCCGCGGACAGTCACGATCGCGGACAACGACGGTGCAGCCCAAGTCGGAGTTGGCTTTGTCACAGCAACCTCGAGCGCTTCCGAAAGTGCGTTCATTATTGACGTCAGTGTATCGCTCAGTGCGGCAGCGTCAGTCCCGGTCTTTGTGACTTGCTCTATCACTGGCGGGACAGCAGTGAACGGGGTGGATTTCGGAACGGACCTGCCGAGGAACCTTTATTTTCCAGCCGGGCTCGTGAGCCAAAACGTGACGATTATCGCCATTAATGACAATGAAACAGTCCAGCCCAATCGAACCGTGGTCGTCTCACTCGGCAATCCATCGAACGCGCAGTTGGACTCCATTGCGACTCATACATTTACGATTCTCGACGACGATGGAGCTGGAGGGACTGTCACGGTCACTGCAATCGGTGGTAGTGCAAGCGAGAGTGGACAAGGCACCGGAACCTTTCACATTTCCCGTTCTGGTGGATCGACCGCCGACCTGAGCGTGGGGTTTCAGGTAACAGGCACGGCTAGCAGTCCAAGCGATTTTGCACCAATTGGAAATACCGTCGTGATTCCCGCCGGCCAGAGCTTTGTCGATGTACTGATAACTCCAGTGGACGACTCGACACCCGAACCCACCGAATCGGTGACGCTTACGCTCACCAGTGCGTCGGCGGCATCCGTCGGGACGCCAAACGCCGCGACGGTGTCCATCACTGACAACGACGTCCCGCCGCCGGTTACCGTCGGGTTTTCCGCCGCAGCTTCCGCGACAAGTGAGAACATCTCGCCTGCGATGGTTCTTGTCTCACTCAGTTCTGCCAAGGCCACACCGGTCACCGTGCATTATGCCGCGACGGGCGGGACTGCGATGGGCGGCTGGGTGGATTACTCGCTCACTCCGGGAACGCTCACGTTTGCTCCGGGGGAGACGGTGAAGGCGATTCCGATTGCGATTATCAAAGACGGGATTTCCGAGGCGAGTGAGACGGTTGTCGTCACGCTGGATACGCCCACTGGAGCCGCGCTGGGCACGAGCTCGTTCACGCTCACGATCGTGGATGGCTCCGTTGTGGTTTGGGACGCGAACACGAGCTCGGCGGGAGCGCAGGACGGTGCTGGAGTTTGGGACATCGCGAACACCAAGTGGATCCGGAATGGCGCGAATACGCCGTTCGTGAACGGCGATCTGGTCGCCTTCGGTTCGGGCAGCGGCGCGGCGGGAACCGTGACGATCACTGGCTCGAACCTGTTGGCCAACGGGGTTGTATTCAACCCGGCGGGCAGCGGCAGCTACATCGTCGCTCCATCTGCGACGGAAGCGCTCGGCATTCTCAACGACGGAATCATCGCAAACGAATCGGCTTTGCTATCGCTCCGGCCCGACATCGGCGCTTCGCAGACCTGGACCGTCACCGCCGGCAAAACCTTAACCGTCGGAACGGCGACTCAGTTTGTCGGAGGACTGGATGCAGGTGAAACGCTGGTCATTTCCGGTACGGGAACCGTCCAAAGCAATGGCTCAAAAGTGCTCGTTAATGGCGGCACTTCCAGCACCATTCAGATTGAAACGGGGGCGACGCTTGAGATGAACAAGGGCACCACAAATAACGCGCTGTTCGCTCGAAACGCCACTGACACGGCCGATGCGACCATCAATCTTACCGGGACTGGGACGCTTCGCCTCAAGGCCGTCGGCGCAAACACTTATTTTGCAGGCAGCGTGTTTCACAGCGCGTTCACCGGCACGATCGAGTGCGCTGGCGACGGGCGACTTGGCGCTCAGGCCGGCACAAAGTACCGTCTCCATGTGAACAGTGGAGTGAATGCAGATTTATCCAGCAATGTCGGCAGCACCGTGAGCATTGATGGCCTCACCGGAGCGGGAACGTTGCTTCAGAACAACGCCACCGCAGGCACAGTGGCGCTTGCGTTCGGAGTGAACGACACCACGAGCGGCGGGATGGCAGGCACAGCGCAATGGGACGGCGCATTTTCCACCACTGGCGCGAACCGAATCGACATCACCAAGGTCGGCACGGGCACCCAAATCGTCAATGGCATCGACGACCGCACGAGCGGAGGCAGTACGACGACCGTCAGCGCAGGCACTCTGCTTGTCACCAATGCCGCCGCGATCTCCGGCGAGGAAGTCGCGGGGAGAATCACAGTTCAAGCCGGTGCCACATTCACTATCCGTGGCGGGAGTGCCGGAGAATGGACCACCGACAGTCTCGGCAGCCTCGTCGCCAACGCAGTCTTCCATGCGGGTGCTCGGCTCGGAATCGACGTTTCGGCGGGCAATTCGCTCGCTCACACCGCTGCGATCTCTGGCAACCAAAGCTTGCTCAAGCTTGGCGGCGGAACGCTCACGCTCACGGAAGCAAACACGTACACGGGCGACACCGTGGTCGCGGCAGGCACTCTCAGCTTGGACGCCGCCGGCCTCGCAAATACCGCAGACGTGAACCTCACGACAACTGCTGCATTGAATCTCAATTTTCTCGGATCCGACACCATCGATGAATTGCGATTCAACGGCGTGCCGCAAATGCAAGGCACATGGGGGAGCCTCACTTCCAGCGCGCAACAAAAGACAGCCTTTATAACGGGCACCGGCATTCTGAATGTCACCGGCGGTTCCCTGCCCCCGTTCGCGGCGTGGGCGGTCGCCAACGGCCTCGACAATTCTCCCGGCAAGGAATCCGCCTTCGACGCGGACCCGGAGAAAGACGGCATCCCAAACGGCCTTGAATGGATCCTCGGCGGAAACCCCCTCGCCGACAGCGCAAGCCGGACGCCGCAGCTCGGCGGCGATTCGACCAACCTCACGCTTACATTTACCCGCTCGGATGACAGCGAATCCAACACGACGCTCGTGGCTCAATGGAGCGGCACACTCGGCGGCTGGAGCGATGTTCCGATCGGCGCAGGCAGTTCAGGTCCCGATGCGAACGGCGTCAGTGTGTCGGTATCCGAGAATGACACCGCGCCGGATACGATTATGGTAACAATCCCGCGGAGCAATGGTTCCTCAGGCGCGGTTTTTGTACGGCTCAAAGCGACCGCTCCGTGAGCGCCCGGTCATCATCCATCATCCAGATCGCTGAAGCGAAATCATCCCGGCTGGAGTCTGGATTACCCTAAATGCGTGATTGGAGCCCGCGAAAAGCGCGAAAAGGCGCGAAAATAGAAGAACT
>JANMGP010000083.1:0-5252 GCA_031374705.1 Verrucomicrobiaceae bacterium
GTATTTCTCGGCTGCGGGCGTGAAGCCTTTGCCTTTATATTTTGCGAGCAGTTCCGCAGGAGGGGTATGCGGCTGATGCGGCATCATCGGTGCGTACCAGACGAAGAACGGCTTTTTCTCAGCCTGCGCGTGGTCGATGAAGTCAAAAACCGGCTTCATGCCCTTGCGCCCGATCTCGAGTCCTGCGTCGCCGTGGCGTCCGGCGGTGTCGGTCATTCCGTGTGTGAAGCCGACTTCGCTGTATGTGACGTTCCAGAGCTTGCCGCTTTGAAACGTGAGGTAGCCCGCTTCGGTGAGCGCTTTCGGGAGCGTGAGCGAATTGCTCAAAAGCTGATGCGCGAGCGGGTCGCGCTTTTTATCGGCAGGAGCCTTCCCTTTTACCAAATCATTTCCTGTGATGCCGTGCTGATGCGGGAGCTTGCCGGTAAGCAGGCACGCGAGCGACGGCGAGCACACCGGCATGACGTAGCCGCGCGTGTAGAGCAGACTCTGCGACGCCATGCGGTCGATGTTCGGGGTCGCTACATCCTTGCTCCCCATGAATCCGTAATCGGGGAACCCGTGATCGTCGGAAATGATGAGGATGATGTTCGGCTTTGCGGCGTCAGCAGCGTGGGCCGTGGCGCAGGCCAGGAGCAGCAATGATAGAAACAGTCGGATGATGTTCATGGTGATTTGGAAATGGGATACCGGTTTGATAGCGCGGAGGGCATCGAACTTGGAACATAAATGGCCCCCGAGCCGCGATCTCCCTGGGGTTTGTAGTGCGGGCTGCCTTTCGTGGATTCCGGCGTGTAGTCGCGTTTGCCGCTCTCGCTGCGCCACCAAGCGAGCCATTGCGCATCGAGTGTCGCGACGACATCGGGATTCTTCGCCGCGACGTTTGTAGTTTCGAGCGGGTCGGCGTCTGCGCGGAAAAGCTCCCAGTCTGCGCCATCGACTTCGGCCAGAGTCCACTCATCCGTGCGGATTGCGCGGTTGTCCATGTATTGAAAAAAGAGCGGCGATTTGCGCTTCCATGCGTCGCCTTTTACGAGCGGGAGAAACGACTCGCCCGCTTGCGCACCGTGTGGCGCGATGCCCGCGGCTTCGAGAAACGTCGGGAGCACATCGACCATATGAACGCGGCTGTTCTCGATGCGCCCTGCACTTCCCGCCGCGCCCGGCCACCACGCAATTCCGCCACTCGTGATTCCGCCCGCGTGCTGGCTGATTTTGTAAAGCCGCCACGGCGTCGCGTTGGCGTAGGCCCAGCCGGTTCCGAGTTGCCAGTTCGAGCCGCGGTCGCCGGGCAGGATTCCCTTTTGCAGCATCGCCGCATCGACCATCGAAAAAGAATCCGGCCCGTTGTCGCTCATGAAAAGGATGAGCGTGTTTTCCGCCTTGCCACTTTGCTTCAGCGCCTCGACGAGTCTGCCAATGCCCGCATCCATCCGCTCCACCATCGCCGCATACACCGCCATGCGCAGGTCTTCGAGGTCGCGCTGCGCGTCGGTAAGCGAATCCCACGCGGGAAGATTTTTCGGAACCTCTGGCAGCGTAGTATCGGCGGCCAAGATGCCCAATTCCTTCAGCCGCCGGAACCGCGCCTCGCGTACGGTCTGCCATCCGCTCAAGTATTTACCGCGATACTTCGCGATGTCGGCGGCGGGCGCTTGCAGCGGATTGTGCGGAGCCTGATAGCTGAGATAGAGGAAAAACGGCTTCGTCGTGTCGCCCTTCAGGAATGAAATCGCGCGGTCCGTGAAGGCATCGGTGCTGTAGTAGTCCGCGCCGAATTTCGTGAAAGTTTCCCGCCCATCGCGATAGCTCGGCGCGCCGGTAAAGTGGTCGGCGAATCCAGCGAGAAAACCGAAGAACGAATCGAACCCGCGGTCCATTGGATGCCCGTCGAGATGCCACTTTCCGACGAGCCCCGTGCGGTAGCCTGCATCGTGGAGTTGCTCGGAAAGCAGCCGCGTTTTCGCAAACTCCGGCAGCGCCCGCGGCCACCATTTCCCTGTGAGCATCGAAGCCCGCGACACCACACACATCCCGCCATTTTGAAACCGCGCAAGCCGCACGCCTTCCTTCGCGAGCCGGTCGAGCGTCGGCGTGGCGATCTCGCCGCCGAAGCATCCCGGGTCGCTGTAGCCCATATCATCGGCGAGGATGATGATAAGATTTGGCTGCGCCGCAAAAGCGCGGCAGCACAACACGACGACGAGCGCGAGAATTGTGCAACGCATACTAAAGCAGCGCGCGGGAAAAATGGTCATCATTGGAAAGTGAAAGCGGTCATTCCTTATTGTCCGGGATGTCGATTTGCTAACGCGATTACTGCCGTCCCGTCTGTGACATTCGTGCGATTATACGGACCGACACACCGCTACGGCTAAAGCCGCTGACTACTTTACGCGCACGGCGCGCATTTACTCCGGCGCTTCCTGGTTCCGCTTCTTCTGCGCCTTTGGCGGGTCTTGGGAAGCGAGTTCGTGGAACTCGGCGGCGTGTTTGTTCCATTCGTTTTCCAGCTCTTTGACTTTTTCGGGCTGGTCGGCGGCGAGGTTGTGTATCTCTGAGCGATCCTTGCTCATGTCGTACAGCTCCCACGGCGTGGACCGGTTGGCGACGAGTTTCCAGTCGCCGATGCGGATGGCGCGGTGGACTTCGTGATTCCACCATAGGTAGTCGCGCTTCACCGCGCCGTCGCGGGTGAAGTCTGGGACAAGGCTTCTGCCGTGGAGCGGCGGCACAGCGAGCTCGGCCACGGTCTTTGGCACGGTGCCGCCGGTGAGTTCCATGATGGTGGGTGTGAGATCTATCAAATGGCACGGGTCGGCGCGGAGTTCGCCGCGCGCTTGGATTCCTGCCGGCCACGAGACGATGAGCGGCGTGGAGATACCGCCTTCGTGGGTCCACGATTTGTGCAGGCGGAATGGCGTGTTGGCCGCGCTGGACCATCCGGGGCCGATGCCGAGGTAGGTGTATGCGGAGCCCATCGGTGCGGCGGGGTCGTGACCAAGTCCGCGAATCATTTGCTCGGCGGACGCGCCGTTGTCGGACACAAAGACGACGATGGTGTTTTCGAGCGCGCCCATCGTTTTGATCTGCGCTAGCACGCGGCCGATCTCGATGTCCATGCGGTGAATCATCGCGGCGTGGACGGACATTTTGGCGGCTTGGAATTCTTTCTGGCCGGGCGTGAGCGTGGCCCACGGGACGGCGTGAGCGACTTCGTTTTCGCCCACGCGTTTGTGCAGCGCTTCTTCGGAGAGGTTCCAACCCGGCTCGGTGACGGGGTCGAGCGGGGACAGCTCGCCTTGGAAGACGCCGAGCTTTTTCAAACGCGCCAGCCGCTCCGCGCGAATCGCGTCCCAGCCGGGTTGATACACGTCTTTGTAAATCGCGATGTCCTCCGGCAAAGCATGAATGGGGAAGTGCGGGCTGTGGAAGGCGAGGTATTCAAAGAAGGGCTGCGCGGCGTGCTTCTCGGCGTGCTCTTTGAGGTGCTTGATGGCGTAGTCGGCGATGGCGACGGTGGAGTAGTAGGTGCCATCCACCGGACCGGCGGGTAGCGCGACGTTGTCCTCCGAATGGCCCTTTGCGGAGAAAAATCCCTGCCCGTTTCCGCTCTCGTAGGAATGGTCAAAGCCGTTGTCGAGCGGCCTGCCGTCCACGTGCCATTTTCCGGAATGATACGAGCGATAGCCGAGCGGTTTCAAATACGCGGGCAGCAACTGCGCCCAGCGCGGACGCACTCCGCCAGTTCCGGCGACACCGACTCCCGGCGGCAACTTCATGTCCGAAATCTTGTCGCGGCGCACGGCCTGCGGGTAATAGCCAGTGAGGATGGCGGCTCGTGACGACCAGCAGCGGGCGGTGTTGTAGGACTGCGTGAAGCGAAGGCCATCCGCAGCAAGGCGGTCGAGATTCGGCGTTTTGATTTCACCGCCGTAGCACCCGACGTCCGAAAACCCGAGGTCGTCGGCGACGATGAAGAGAATGTTCGGCTTTTCAGCGGCGGCGAGTTTCCCCGAGAGAAGAGCGAGCAGTGCGACGATGAGTATTTTCATGAATGGAATGGTGTGGTGTGACGGGTCTAACGTTGTGTGCTCGATTTAGGCGCTGAGGCGAGCTTGGAACTTCATTTTTCCGTAGTCCGGCGCAGGATGGTTTTCGGATGCACGTCGCGGTCGTTCGTGGCTTTGCGCCAGTCGGCCATTTCCTTTCGGAGGCGAGCCAGAGTTTCTGTTTGGGCGGGGTCGGCGATGAGGTTCTTCACGGCCCAAGGATCCGTTTCGAGATCATAGAGTTCCTCCTTGGGCGCATCGCCCATGCAGAGCTGGCGGAGGAGTTCGTAGGGGAGCGGTTGCGCGACGCGTTGGCGCACGGTTTCGTCGTGGAGGTCGATGGAGTATTGCGGGCCGGGGTCGCCGTATTCGCCATCGCCGGTGCCGATGTTGATGGCCTTTTCCTCGGGCAGCGTGGTCTTGGTCTGGATGACATTGTCGATGTAGTAAAAGCGGCCGTCGCACACGGCGCGCGCCATCGTGCCATCGCCCCGGATGCCGACTTGCGACATGAGGCTGTTGTTCGTTTCGGTCATCACCGTGCGGCGGTCGGCGAGCGCGTCGGCTTTGCCTGAAAGAATCGGCCACAGCGAAGTGGCGTGCGTATTCTCGATGGGCGCGAGGCCGAAGGCTTCGAGAAACGTCGGATTGAAATCCATCTGCGAGACCGGAGCGCCGATGACGCGGCCCGACTTGATGCCGGGGCCTTTGATGAAAAGCGGGACCTGCGTGCCGGCGGGATAGACGCTCGTCTTGCCGCGTGCATAGCCGATGCCGTGGTCGCCCGTGAAGACGACAATGGTGCGCTCCGCTTGTCCCGACGCTTCGAGCTTCTTCAGCATCGCGCCGACGAATTCATCCATGTTCCGCACGCACGAGTAATACTGCGCGAGGTCCACGCGTGCAGCAGGCGTGTCGGGCAACCACGGCGGCATCGTGAGCGCGGCGGAGTCCACATCGTTCGGCGCAGAGTTGCGGTTTTTCGGATCGGTGAGTTTGCTCTGCACATGCTTCCACCACGGCGCGTGGGTGTCGCCGGGATTGCACCAAAAGAACCAAGGCTTGTCTCCGGCAGCCTTGATGACTGCATCGAGGTCGTCGTCCTTCACGAACACATCATACGGAAAGTTCCGCGCCGGCTGGACGTGGAGCTTGCCCGAGAGCGCACAATAGACGCCGCCCGCCTTGAGCCGCTGGATG
>JANMGP010000091.1:0-43882 GCA_031374705.1 Verrucomicrobiaceae bacterium
CTATGAAAGCCCCGCTCCGGAGTGACTAAAAGTGACCAGATACCTTTGATGTGTCTGTTTTTGTTCATTTTGGACCTCCAACAGGTTCAAATACACGTGCGTTTGACTCCACGGGACGTCCGTTATTGCAGCCGACACGTGTGTTTGGTTCCACGGGGCGTCCATCATTGCTGCCGACACGTGTATTTGTCTCCGTGGGACGTTCGTTTTTGCCGCCGACACGTGTCGCCAACGTTTTCGGACGTGCTGCGGACGCGGCGACGTGCGTTGTCTTGGATTTGAAATGCCGCCCGCTCATCGTGCCACCTCCGTGTTGGCGAGTTCCACGGCCATCGCCTTCAGCGCGTGATGGAGGAGATAGCCGACGTGACCGACTTTCAGCCCCGTCTTTTCCGCGATCTCCGAGTAGGATAAATCGTCGTCAAATCGCAGACGGATGATCTCTTTACTCCGCGCATCCAGCGTTTCCAGGACCAGCCGCACGAGCCCGATTCTTTCACCGCGGGCGATTTGTTCATCGGGCATCGGCTGGGAATCCGCTGCTTCATCCTGCGGCGCGTCGTCGTCTTTCGTGTGGTCGCCGGAGAGCACCAGCTTGTTCGAGCGGCGCTGATGGTCCACGACGAGATTGTGCACCGTGCGGTAGAGCCACGGTTGCGGCTGTCGGACATCGCCAAATTGTATGTGAAGTTTCATAAACGCCTCCTGAACGACATCCTCCGCCGTGCTGAAATCCCCGAGTAACCGCCGGGCATAAGCCAGCAACGGCGACTCCAAGGCAGCAAATACCTCCTCAATCGTCTCCCATTGCGGAGACGGCGCGCTTGGTTCGTCCGGTGTTTTCACGGCCATCGTTTTCTGGGCGGCGGAATCATCGGATTTTTACCAAATGTGCCAGCGGTATTTGTGAGAGTCGGCAGACATCGTTCATAGGGTCAGACGGGCACCTTCGGGCTTTGTTAGAAAATCGCACGATTTTATGCAGGAAAATCAATGAGACATTCAGCGGAGTCGTGCGATGGGTGCCGGTTCGGGCGTCCCGCCTGAACCTTTCAGCGTCGGAAAAGCGCGGCGATTGAGCGAGTCGCCCCCGATTACTCCACGGCGCACTACGCAGGATGCGTAGCGCGGCGGGCAGGATGCCCACCCTACCCGCCACTCGTCGTTCGCCTGGCATGGGTCTCTTCGATTCTTCGAGATGGTATTATTCGCGACCGACTTCGCTTCCCACGAACGGCAGCTTCGTCGTCTTCACATCGAGCAAAGGCGCGAGTTCATAGATGTTCGTGTAGCCGTAAGTCGCGAGGGCGATGTAGGTGGAGATATTCAGCGATGCAGGCGCGGCCTTCGATGCGAGCGACACCGGTGCGCCGCGGAAGTTGTTGTTGCAGTATATAAGCACGCGGGTGTCCTTGCGCGGAATGACCTTTGCCAGCGACTCCTCCGTGAAGTCGGTGAACGGAAGACTCACCGCGCCCTTGATATGCCGGAGCGCGAACTTATCGGCGCTGCGAGCATCGAGAATCACAGTGCCTGCATCAGCAGCGAGCGCCATGAACTTTTCCTCCGAAACCCGCCTCTGCGGTCGAACGGTCTGCACTTGGGCGGCGACCTTTCGGAATCCGTTATAGTCCACCAGCGGATTCGCGGCGGGCTCTGCGGATTGGGCGTATGTGACGAGGGCGAATGTGGTAATAATGAGCGTTTTCATCCCCGCCAAAATATCGGGGAACTTCGGGACACGTGTCAGACGCTGATGCACGGAACGTCAAAAATGTGTCATGATACCAGAACCGCGCTTGGGATGAGTCGGCATTTGGCAGTTGAGAAGCCTGGGAACTGAATGACCCGAAAAAGCAGCTTGCAAGCGGGCGTGATGGGCTCATCTTCCGCCTCTTTTTTCAGCAGCCAAAAATTGATATGAAGCACCTCCTTTCCATTGAGTCGCTCTCGCGGGATGAAATCCTCGCCATTCTGGACCTTGCCCGCGTGATGAAGACGACGCGAGGCCGGCACGAGAAACATCCGCTGCGGCACCAGTGCTGGGCGCTCATGTTTTCGAAGTCCTCAACGCGGACCCGTGTGTCGTTCGAGGTCGGAATTCGCGAACTCGGCGGTGATGTGTTTTTCCTCGCTGCGGATGACATTCAACTCGGTCGAGGCGAGCCAATCGCCGATACGGCGCGGGTGCTCGGTCGGATGTGCCAGGGAGCGGTGATCCGCACTTTCGCCCAGTCTGACGTCGAGGACTTCGCGCGCTTCAGCGGAATCCCCACGGTGAACGCGCTGACGGACGGGGAACATCCGTGCCAGATCCTCGCGGACCTTCAGACGGTCGTCGAAGCGCGGGGCGGATTTTCCGGCAAGGTCATCACTTTCATCGGCGACGGCGCGTGCAATGTGCCGCTCTCCTGGGTTTGGGCGGCGAGCAAGCTGGACTTCGAGTTGCGCATTGCCGCACCGCACCAGTATCAGCCCGATCCGGCCGTCATCCGGAGGGCGTTCCCGACGGGGAATGGAGGCCAGGGCACACATGAAAATGCAGGTGCCGGGCGACTGGTGATCACCGAGGATATCGAGGCTGCATGCCGTGGGGCAGATGTGCTCTACACCGATGTATGGGTGAGCATGGGCAAGGAAAAGGAGTCCGAATACCGGAAGGCGCAGCTTGCGCGGTATCAGATTAATGCGCACTTCGCCGACATCGCAAAGCCGGGTGTTTTGATCCTGCACTGCCTTCCGGCGTATCGCGGACTGGAAATCACGGATTCTATTTTCGAAGCGCACGCAGATTCGATCTTCACGCAGGCCGAGAACCGCTTGCATGCGCAGAAGGCGATTCTTTCGATGCTGGCCGCCGGTTAGGGCGGCGGGTCGATTTCCCGCCGGTCAGCCGACAAAGCAGACATCGGGGTTGACCAACTGCCGAACCCGCGCCTTATTCCGCGCCTCTTAAACAAACACTTTCACCATGAGCACACCCGCACAGCCACAAGCCATCAATATCAACCTCACTGAAATCAGCGCCCGCTATAATTCCGGCGTGCAGCGACTGTTCGACATCGCTTCATGCACGGTCGGTGCGTTGCGTGTGCAGACGGAAAAGGATTACCAGGACTTTGGAAAAACGGCCGGCTTTTATCCGGATGGACGCTCCCATTCGACCCACGATCAGATTCGTCCGCTGGCGGAGCAATGGCTGGTGCGCAATCTTTTGAGCGAAGCTCTGAACATGCTCACCCCGCTTCTCGAAGATGTCCGCAGTGTGGCCGCGCTGGCCGAGTGGAAGGCGAAGGACGAGTCCAACACGGAGGCACCGCGCAATATTCTCGGGGCGCAGCGCGAGGAGTCGTTGAAGACTCCGTTTGGCGAGAGGCTCAAGCATCTGCGCGATCAATACAGTGTTTTCTCGTATGTCGAAGGCCTTCTGCCCGGGCTGTTTCAGCTCAATACGATTCTCGCCCAGCATGCCGGCAAGGTGCCGAAGGAAATGCTCGGCGGCAGTGGTGAATGGGTGCTCGGATTTGCAACGCTCGTTGTGGAAAAGGGCGACGGCAAATCGCAGCCGACCGCGAAGCTCGGACGCACGGACCGCCGCTTCCCGCTTGGCGCAACGGTGACGCTTGCGAAGGAAGACGTGTTGTTGATGGTTGGCTCGATCGGCTTCTACGCGAGCACGCTGCTGAATTCGCTCCAGGAGTACGTGAAGAAGTCGCTCCCGGGGCAGATTCAGGAAGCGTAACGAATGCTCACCGATACGCACGCTCACCTGGACTTCCCAAAGCTCCAGGCCGACCTCGCAGGAATCCTCCAGCGGGCGGATGCAGCGGGCGTAAAACGGATCATCACCATCGGCACGACCGCGGCGGGAAGCCGCCGGTCGCTCGCGCTGGCGAATCAGTATCCACAGGTATTTTGCGCCGTCGGTGTTCACCCGAACAATGTTTCGGAGGAACCGGCCGGCTACGCGGCCGTCATCCGGGAACTTGCCGCCAGCCCTCGAGTCGTAGCGCTTGGCGAAATGGGCCTCGATTACCATTATCTGCCGGGCACTCGCGGAGGAGCCGCAGCCGATGATGCCGCCGAGAAAAGCGCGCAGGCCGTCGCGTTCCGGACGCAGCTCGACCTGGCCGCGGAACTCGCCATGCCGGTCGTCATTCACGAGCGCGACTCTTGGGACGATACGCTCGCCATCCTCCGCGAATACACCGGTCGGGTGCGGGCGGTCTTCCACTGCTTCGGGAAATCATCGGAGCACGCGCGGCAGCTCCTCGCGCTCGGACACACGGTGAGCTTTACAGGCATCGTGACGTTCAAGAATGCCGCCGAGGCCCAGGCGGCTGCGCGGGAGATTCCGGCGGGCACCACGTTTGTGGAAACCGACAGCCCTTATCTCGCGCCGATTCCTCACCGGGGGAAACCTTGCGAGCCGGCGTTCGTGCGGCATACGGCGGAGTTCATCGCAGGATTGCGCGGGATTTCGCTGGAGCAATTCGCGGCGGAGACCGAGGATGCTGCAAACCGCTTCTTCCGATTTCCAAAATGAAAAGAACCATCCTTATTCTCTCCATCGTCAGCGCCGCCGTCATAGCCGCCGAATCTCCTGATGCCGACGGGCGCGCAAAGCAGATGGATTCCTTTAAGCAAACCGTGAAGGAAGCCGCGGTCGTGATCGAAAAAGAGCCGGGCGCGACCTCGATTCCCGCGTATTCACGGCGTGGCGACGCCTACTTGTTTCTCGGCAAACCGAAGGAAGCCGTGGCGGATTTCGAGAAGATGATCGCGCTCGACCCTTCGCAGGACGCGCCCCACTGGCGGCTGGGCATCGCGTATTACTTCGCGGGTGATTTCGCGAAATCGGCGAAGCAGTTTGAGAAATACCACGCCTACGACGATCATGATCGGGAGAATGGCGTGTGGAAGTTTTTTGCGCAGGCGCGGGTCGATGGAATCGAAAAAGCGCGCAAGGAAATGCTGGAATACAACCGCTTCGACCGCGAGCCGTTCCCTGCCGTATACGAGATGCTCGCGGGAAAAAAGACCGGTGCAGAAGTGTTTGCGGAGATGGAAAAGAAAGGCAGGAAAGACGATGCCGTGGTCATGTTTTTCGCCCACTACTATGTCGGCTGGAACGAGCAGTTGCTCGGCAACGCTGCAGCCGCCAAGGAACATCTGGGCAAAGCAGTGGAGCTCGGAGAAAAGGCCCGCGCCGGCGGCGGATCCGGCTACATGGTCGAGGTCGCGCGGCTGCACTTCGAAGCGCTTAAACAGTAGCTACGAAGGCCGGGCGAAATGGTGCAGCGCGTCCGTCGTGCCGCCATCCGGGCGCTCCCATCGCAGGAAGTTCGTGATCGCTTTGGAGACAAACGTCTTCGCCGCGGCAACGGCGTCCACGAGCCCGAGCCCGAGTCCCAGGCCCGCCGCAACCGCTGCGCTGTAAGTGCAGCCTGTGCCGTGGGTGCTAACTCCGGGAATAAACGGCGCGCTGAATTCCGTCACGGTCCCGTCCGCCTGCACGAGCAAATCGCGGGCGACCGGTTCGCGAAGATGCCCTCCTTTCATGAGGAACGCGCACCCGCACTGCCGGACGAGTTCCAAACCGGCGGTGCGCATTTCGCCCACGGAATGAATGGCGCGTCCGATGAGCAGGCGCACTTCATCGAGATTCGGAGTCACGAGGGTCGCGAGCGGAAAGAGAGCTTCCTTGTAGTAAGACACGGCGTCGCCTTCGAGCAGTGAATCTCCGCTCGTCGCGACCATCACCGGATCGACCACCAGCAATGGGCGGGATGGAAGTGCTCGCAGTTCGCCCACCACACGCTCCATGATTTCCCGCGAGTAGAGCATCCCCGTTTTTATCGCCGCAACCGGATACGCTTCAAAGAGCAGGCGCACCTGTTCGGCCACGATCCCCGGCTCCATGGCCTGAATAGCGCTCACTTTTCCGGGGATCTCGGCGACCACACACGTGATGGCCGTGACGCCGTAAACACCGAGGGAGCTCATCGTTTTCAAGTCAGCCTGGGCTCCCGCTCCTGCGCTGTTATCGGAGCCGGCGATGGTCATGACGACTGGTAGGTTCATGCGTGACCCATGCCGGAAGGCGGCGGCGGAGCAAAGCGCAAAGTGACCTGCCCCGTGGATAGCGGGGGCTTTTTGATCAACCGCATCCTTGCCAGCGTGAATTCTGTGTCGCATAGACTGCTCGCCATGGCTGCAACGTATAGTGAACTAAAAGGACTGGCGGTGACCGTGGACCGGGTTGCGTTCATGCCGCACCTTGAAGCGCCGCCGGACAAGCCGTTCCCCTTCGCGTATTTCATCACCATTCACAACAATTCGCAGGAGACCGTCACAATTCGCGGGCGAAAATGGGTGGTGAAGGACGTGGCCGGCGAGACGATCGTCGTCGAGGGCGACGGAGTTGTCGGGAAAAGCCCGCGACTCGAGCCCGGCGAGAGTTTTTCCTACAACAGTTACCATGTGATTTCCGCGGACAGCGTGGCCGAGGGGGCGTTCATCGGAATCACCGGGGAAGGCCAGCCGGTGGTCGTGCGGATCCCGCGGTTTGAGATGCAATCTCCAGAGAGCGGGCCCTAGCGCGCGGGAATAACGGGAAAATCTTTTGCCAAGCACGGGATGCGCTCATAGCGTGGGATTATGGCTAGACGCGCCAGTTCTTCCACAAATCCAATTTGGTTTATCGTAGTCGCAGTGATCGCGGCAGGTGCGATCGCGGGCGGATTTATGCTGAAAGGAACCGTGAGCGACCCATACCGGACGCTGACGGTCTTCCCCGTGGCGGACTATATGCAGAACTCCAATTCGCTGCGCGGCAACAGCTACAAACTGGAGGCCGTGGTCGGCGATCAGCTCCGGTTTGTAAACAGCGCACGGCTTTTCACGGTGGAGATAAACGGCGAACCGGTGAGTTTGCTGGTGCCCACCGAACTGCGGGACATCAATATTCAGAAAGGCCAGCGCTTCCTTTTCAAAGTAGAGGTCGGCGACAAAGGCATCCTCAAGGCTCTCGACGCAAAGAAAGTCTAGCAACCAATCGAACCCATGAACACACACGCCAAACGAATTCTCGCCGCGGTTCTTGCGGCTGGTTTTGTCCACGCCCAAGTGCCGGATTCTCCCGCACCCGCGGCCGCGCCGGCACCGTCTTCGCCGATCGGCCAATCAGCGCCGATTGGCCAGAGCGCACCTGCCGGCACCGGGGCAAAGCCTGCGCAGTCGCCCTTCGGACAGGAAGTGCCGGTGCTCGACCCGGGCTCGGAAGTGATGACGTTTAACGGGAAGAACTGGAACGTCGCCAACAACCGTATTTTTCAGGCGCGCTTCGAAAAATTCCTAAACGCTCCCGAGGCAACTTCCAAGGAGGATGTGGAATACCGCGCGTACATCGACCGCGTGCTCACATTACTCCAGCCGGGTGCTGCGACGCCGCAAAATGTGGACGCTGCATTCAAGCTTCTCCCCTACGCTTCCCGTTACGACATCGATGCGCGGCTTTGCTCCTCGCTTGCGGACGCAGTGTATTCGGTGTGGCAGGCGCAGCGCAATCAATCGCGACTGATGATGGCGAACGAAACGCTGGAAGCCGAGCGGAAGCGAAACGAGTGGAACCTCCAGATGGCCGCGAAGGACAAGGAACTCGAGAGGCAGCCGAAGACAACCGGCGGCAAGGGGGGGAATCAACCAAAGCAGACGAATTCAGCCGGTGTCACGGACTCCGATGTCCGTATGACATCCATCACCAAGCGGATCGTGGAAGGTGAGGTCGTGACGAAAGCGAACCAGGTGAAGCGTGAACTCTCCGAGCTTCAGGCCAAGGTGGAGTTCCAGGGACTCATGGTGCAGTATTTCCTCCAGCGTAGATTTCAGCATGTGCTGATGGCCTCGCGCTTTTACCGGGCGCTGTTTTCGGACGGCGATACAAAGCTGAATCTCGGCAAGGATGCGATGGACCTTTTCCAAAAAAGCACCGGCACACCGCCGACGGTGAGCATCATGGACTCGATGGCCAACGAAGCGATGCGGGACGTGCGCGAAGGCACAAAGGCGTTCGCTTTTCTGCTGGAAAAGGGCGAGCTCTACAGTGCGACGAACCGTCTTCAGGAGTCGTTCGTGATGGGCGAGTATATGCCGGAAATCCGGCTCATCCCGCGGGAGCAAAAACGAAAGTGCCTGAGTTTTTCGCAGAAAGGCTTCCAGCTCATCTCGGCCATCGACGTTCGTGACTACGAGCGCGCTGAAAGACTGGTGAAAGAGATGAAGGAACTCGCGAGCGACTTCGATGACTCAAAGCCGACCGCCCGCATCGAAGGAGCAAAAATTGAAGCATCCGGAAAACTCGCGCTCGCCAAAAAAGCGGCGCTCAATAACGATCAGCCCGCGCTCGAAAAAAACCTCACCGAAGCCGCAATGATTTGGCCCGGGAACCCCGAGTACAAAGAGGTTTTCGCGCTACTCAACAAGCAGGGGGATTTGATGCAGAAGACGCTGCTTGAGTTTGACCAGCTCGTGAGTCAGCGGAACCATCGGCAGATTTGGAACGACAAGATCCGTTTCATCGCGGCGGTCGCAATCAATCCCGAGCGCAAGACGACGCTCGAAAAAATCATGGGCGATATGGAGGCCATCGAGCGCTCTGTCCTGACAGCCGATGAAATGGCGCGTCAGGGCAATCACGCCGGCGCCTGGGAGAGCCTCGAGAAGACATGGGCGAAGTATCCTGATGACGCGACCTTGAACCAGCGCCGCGCGGACATGACCACGCGGGCAAGCGACTTCGTAAAGACTATCCGCACCGCTGAGGAGCTGGAAAAGAAGAACCAATTTGGCTCCAGCCTTTCACATTATCTAAAAGCGCAAAAGCTGTATCCCGCGAGTGATTTTGCGAAGGATGGCGTGGATCGCTTGATCCTGCACGTGCTGCCGGAAAGTTAAACCGCCGCAGCTTTTGCCCTCAGCAGAGCGGTCGCGAATTGCTGCGCTGCAAGGGAGAACACGCAGTACCCGGCAAACCAGTAGAATCCCGGGCCGTATTCCGTTTCGAAATGGATGGCCTGTCCGACTCCCTCCGATGAACGGGCGGCGAGGTAGGCGGTGTAGATTGCGACGAGGAATACATCGGCCATCGACCATTTCCCAATCCCGTTGATGAAATTCAGAATCGGCCCGGCGATGCGTGGCGAGAGAAAGAGCGCCATGAAAAAGAGCAGCGCCTTTCCGATGGGAATGCAGACGCTGAAAAGGAAAATGAGCGCCCCGGCGAGGTAGTTCTTGTTTTCAAAAAGGAAGCGGACCGTGACTGCGATGGTCTGTTTTTGCTCATAAACGGTCGTCGTCCCGATCACCTCCGCCGCGCCGGAGATCTTTGC
Organism: Verrucomicrobiaceae bacterium; assembly: GCA_031374705.1. Lineage (GTDB taxonomy): Bacteria > Verrucomicrobiota > Verrucomicrobiia > Chthoniobacterales > Chthoniobacteraceae > SXWH01. The sequence continues at coordinate 9,390 of JANMGP010000091.1, forward strand.
TTTTGTAATGGCACCCAGCACGAGCCCGATGGTCTGGCTGAGTTGCTCGTCGTTCATCGTGCCAAACCGGTTCACGTTCAGATATGGCCGGATTTGGCCAAGTTGGTCCTTGGGCATCTGCGCTGCGACGGTGCGTTCGACGAGTGACGCGACGCCGCCGGAATCGAGAACACCACGAATGGTGAGCGCGTTTTGGGTGAGCCCGGGGTAAAGCAAGACGAGCGTGATGATGATGAGTATCACCGCAATCCACTGGCGGGTTTTAAAGGTCATGTCTCTCCGTGCGCCGGGGACGGCCCGAGGTCAAGACAGGAGGACTCCCTGCGGAGTTTTTGGGAGTGGTGCTCGGGGGGGGACTTGAACCCCCATGCCTTGCGGCATACGCCCCTCAAACGTACGTGTCTGCCATTTCACCACCCGAGCAATTTTCCGGCGGGGCGGTGTGAATATCACGCGCCCGAATGGACGCAAGTGTGTTTTCGAGTTCGACACGACTTTTTTTCGCAACACTCTGTCGGGCATGCTCTCGCACTTCGCATTTTTCTTCACAATGGCTGCGTCAGGAATCGCCGGTGTGGCGATTCCCGCGACCTCCCGGCAGGTGGTTTTGGTGACTTCGCCGGGATGGGAATCATCGAAGGCAACGGTGCGGATTCTATCCCGCACGAAGCAAGGATGGGTGCAGGACGGTGCAGCAATGACCGCACTCACGGGACGAAACGGCATGGCTTGGGGGCTAGGCCTGCACCGGATGAACGCGGCGAGCCCGCAAAAAGTGGAAGGCGATGGACGGGCTCCGGCGGGAGTCTTCGATTTTGGGAGCGCATTTTCGCAAACGCCGATGCAACTCGGTGTGCCGTGTGTGACGATCGAGCCATCGCACGAGGGTGTGGATGACCCGGATTCCCGCTACTACAACCGGCTCGTCGATCGCCGCACCGTGGCGAAACCCGACTGGAAAACATCGGAGAAACTTCACGGCATGCCGCATTACGGCCTCGGCATTTGGGTCGCGCACAATCCGCAGCGTAAACGCGGCGCGGGCTCGTGCATTTATCTTCACGAATGGGTGGGCGAGCGTGACGGCACGGCGGGATGCACCGTACTTCGCCACGAGGATCTGCTGACGGTCATGACCGCGCTGAAAAGCGACCGCCACCCCGTGCTGGTGCAGTTTCCCGAGTCAGCCGCTCAGGAGCATGTGCCAGTGCTGATTCGCGCGTGCCGCTGATTACTTAGCGGTCTCGAGGACGCGAATCTTGATGTTCGTGAAAGCGACCTCGTTCCCGTGATCCTGAAGGCAGATATGGCCTTTATCCGCCTTTCCGAAGCCTTCCATCTTTCCAAATTTTGACTTGGCGACTTTCTCCTTCCAGTCGTCCGAACCGATCTCGTAAGCGACATACTTAGTACCGTTCATTGTGTGTTCGCACTTAAACGTGCCGGTTGGAGTTTTCTGACACTTTAAAACAAAGCGATTCCATTCGCCCACTGGCTTTGTCGTATCGACCGTCGCCGGGTAGAGGGCGTACATCCAGCCGGCTTTTTGCGGATCATGGCCTCCTTTGTTGTCCTGGACCTGGCATTCGGGGCCGGTCTGGTAGCTGGGTCCGTCGGTCTCCTGCACTTTAAACATGATACCGCTGTTACCGCCGGGGCTGATTTTCCAATCCACGCTCAATTCAAAGCTCTCGTACTGCTCCTTGGTAATGATGTCCCCGCCGCCTTTCTCGCGGACGATCGCACCGTCTTTCACCACCCAGCCATCGGGGAGCTTGTCCTTTTTGTATCCGCGAAAATTTGCGGCGGCATCCTTGCCGTCAAAAAGCAGCTTCCAACCGGCGGCTTTTTCGTCAGCAGTGAGTTCATTTTCACCTGCAAATGCGGGTGCGACGATGGCGATGAGAGGAAGAAAGTATGCGAGTTTCATGCAGGAGCATTCTTACCAGCCCGCTTCCCGCCGCGGAAAGCACAAACTAACCCGCTTTCGCAGCCTCCGCCGCTTTTTCAGCCTGGCGGGCTTCATGTGAGCGGAAATCCGGCTGATGCCATCCACAGTGTTCGCACCGAAACGGCCAGATCATCCGGCGGACAACGGCCGCAAGTGCGCTGATAAGCCATAGACCAAGCGTGGCAACAGTCAGGGCAAGGTGGAGCTTCCAGCGGAGTTTCGCGCGAACGAACGGTTGCTGGTGGCGGCAGCGCGGACAAAACGCGCGAATGGATCGCCTGGCCATGTGACAATGGTTTCATGATTTTCCCCGGAAGGGAAGTGGGGAAAACTACGTATATCTTTTTTCTGCGCAGTCTGACTGTCTTCAGAAAAACGCACCTCACTCTCGTCTCTTACTCATTCTCTTGCTCCCCGCGTCCGGCTCTGAGCATGTGCAAATTGTTTTTCCCGTCACTCCAACCAGAGAACAACAGGGAATGTGTCGATTTCCAAAGCGATGTAGCCCTCGATTTCGTGGGTGATCACGACGGGCGCGGGATCGCCGGAGACGAGCGGCATTCTCTCCGCGCGGACCGCCTTCGCATTGTCCGTGAAAAGCCGGACTTTCTTTTTCTCGCCCGACGGCAGCCACGCGGCCAGCGCCCGTTTCTTCGGGTTGGTGCCATTGGTAAATTCGTAGCAGTAGCACTCGCCTGGCGGCGCTTCCCGGTCAACGCGCGAGAAGCGATAATCCCCGAGCGAACGCTGCAACCAGGCCAGCGCGTGGAAGACCGGTTTGGGCTGAAAGTTGCGGGTGATGCCGCTGCTTCCGTGCAGCTTCGCCTCATCCGAATCGTTGAAAAAGTAAAGGTGCGCGCGATCGATGCCGAGCCTTGGCAGCAGCAGAAACGAGCGCACGGTCCAAATGGCCTGCTCTTCTTCTGTGCTGCTTTTCCACTTCGAAAAGTCGCCGCTCGGCGGCGGCGGTTTTGTGCCGGCGTCGTATCCGAATTCTGTCAGCCATATCTCCTTGTCCCGCGCATGCTCGTCGCGCCATTTCACGACATGACCGATGTTCTCGATCCATTTTGTCGCGGGGTCCTCGGGATAGCTCCTGCGCCATGTCGGCCATGGCTCCGCTTCGGCGTAGTTGTGCATGCTGATGATGTCCCACAGCGGTTCGAGTCCGGTAAAAAGATCCATGCTTTTCGAATACCGTCCGCTTTTTCCGAGATTCGCTGCGCATGTGGCGATGCGGAGTCCCGGCTTTCCTGCACGAATTCCGCGGGCCATGGCGGAGAAAAGGCGGCGGTACGTTTCGTCGTCGTATTTTCCCGGCTCGTTTCCAATTTCCGCGCCATCGAGGAGATCGCCAAAACTCTTCGCAAAAGCCTCGCCGTATTTCCGCGCATCCGCCTCCACATCCTTCCACTGTTTCTGATCGATGTCGTCGAAAAGGATGGTCGCGTGCGTCTTATAGCCTGCTTTCTGCCAGCCCCCGTAGAGCGTGGCCCAATTCACCCGATTCTTCGCGAAGGGAAAATCGAGCGAGGCAGACGTGTCTTCGCCGACATCCCATCTGAGCGGATGATAGTTGCGAAGGACTTTCGTCACCGGCGCGTAGAGTTCGGGCTTGAATTGGACCGTGTGGACATTCAGCCCGATGAAATCCCGCATGAGCGGACGCTCACCCGCATGGATGGTCGCGCAGAGCGCGACGCTGAACAGGGCTGAGATGCGTTTCCGATACACGGCGGCAGCGTATCGCCAAATCCGCATCACGCAAGGCCGCTACAGCGCAATGCTGTGAATGACCTGCAATTCGTCGCCGAAGAGAATCGCAACCGTCTTACCATTCGCCACGACATCGCTAGGGTGCCGCGCCTGGAACCATTCCCATCGTGGCTTACCGCTCCCGCTGCTCAGCTTGTATATCTTCACGCGAGCGCTGGCCTGCGAACCGGGTTCAAAGACCGCTTTCTCGATATCGGAGCCGTGGCGTCCGATACGCATGGAGTAAACATCCTTTCCAGACGCCCAGACGTCTTCAAACTTCGGTGCGGACCACAGGATGGTGCCGTCTTTCGGACTGACTTTCATCAACGCCTGCTGGCTGCCGGACTTCATCTCGGAAAGGTAGGTGAGGCTCTCCGCAGGCATGTTCGCAGAGTGAACGTAGAGGAATCCTTCGCCGTCAAAGACGACCTTTCGGATCCCGATACTCGGCAGACGCCAGCGCACTTCGCCCGTTGCAATATCGAACGCGGTGAGCACCGCGCGGTCGAAGAAATAGAGCATCCCGCCACTTTCGATGCACGGCTGTGCCGGCGCGCGCTCCCATTGGGATTCGCTGCCGATCACGGCCGGCGCACCAAGCGTGGACTCCCACAGTTTTGCATTATTGGCGTCGAGCGCGACCAGTTTCGTTCCGCCGGTGATGAGGCTCAAAGAGGGCGTCGAAAAACACTGGACGCGACCCGTGAATTCGCCGGTCCACACAGGTGCCGCGGGCATGAATGGGCGGCGCACAGAAACTTGATACGTGCTTGCGTCGATGCGCTCCACACCGCCCGTATCCGCAAGAATCTTGTCGTGCTCGACGACTTTCATAATCGCCAAAGCCTCCGAAAGACCGCCGCCGGCTGTCGTTTGAACGGCTTCTTCCGCCGCCTTTTCCGCGCCGGGTTTGATGGCCTGCCGCTCATCGACTTTTTTGTTCGCAAGTCGAATCTCTGCAACTCCGAACGATCCACCTCCCATGAATTCGGTACGCGTCGCGCTCAACACTGGCGCATGACGGCTGTCGTCGGCTTCACTGACGATCTTTTCTTCCGTCACCCCGACATAGTGTCCTCGCGCGGCACCATTGGGTTCGATTTTTGCAACGTAGCGGACCGAGTTCCCCGCATGCGCGACAATAAAAAGCGCTCCGGAACTCTCAATCATTTGCATCACAGCGCCCGGCATCGGGACTACAGTTTTCACGCCTCCGCCGGATTTGTTGAAGCCGATGACGCGGGATCCCTCCGCGAGCCAGCAGATGTCACCCAGCGCGGCAAATTTCGGCACTTCACCTTCTCCATCGCCGAAGGAATCACCAAATTCGGGCTCCACTTCCGCAACTACGGGAGCGGCTGGCGCGGCCGGTTGGGAGCGCGCGGCTTCATCCGCTTTCTGTTCCTGCGATAGCAATTGCAGCCGCGATTCGTTGTCGCGGAGTTGCTGCATTTTGATCGGCGTGGTTGCGGCGAGGCGCAATGCGGCGATCGCCGCCTCCAATTGAGTAATTTGTGCAGTTCGCTTTGCAATCCGTGCTTTAAGAATCACGTCACCCTCCTTCTGGATGGTCTTGAGCTTGTCCACTGGCGAGCGGTCTCCTCCAAACGTATATTTTTGCGGAACAGCCCCCGATGCCTTTTGGACCGGCTTTACAGCCGAACCACGCGCCGCATCAGCGCGGGTTGCGGCGAGATCCGCGGCGTATTTTGCAGCTTCAGCATTGAACGCCTTCGTCGCAGCGTCGCCTTTCAGATTCACGCGCTTTTTGCCGAGGTCTTCGGACCAATGCTGGAGCTTCAGGAACCGCTTTGAGAGCGAGTCCTGCCACTCCGGATCGATCTCCACGGGCAGCGGGAGGCCAGTCTGCCATAGCTCCGTGCGCTTCTCGAGATCGACGAGCGTTAGTTTTCCGCCGCCAAGCACGGCGATTGTGCCGTCTCCGGCGGGCCAGCACGCTACATGACCGCTCGCAGATGCTGCGATGGGCACGGTCAGAACCACGCGCGGTTTAGTCCCCCAAAACCACCACCAGACAGTCGCTCCGATCGCGCCGACAAACGTCATCACGATAAGGATCCTGAGCAGCATGAAGTGCTTCTTTTTTGCTGCGGCCGGGTTTTCGAGTTTGAGTACGGGCGTTTCCATCAGGGCTTCGGGTTGAGCCAGACCGCTTGGGCCGGCAGGGTGAGGTCGATTTCACTTTGGGCAGCGATTTGTTCTATGTGACCATCATTGAAGAGCACGTTGCCCCCGTGCTCTCCGTGATTGTTTCCCGCTCCTTTGCCGTCCGTCGAAAAGACGCGGCGCTTTCCCGGAGCCGTGCCTTTGTGCGCATCTGATAAAAGAGGCACCGCAGGTGCGTCGGAGCGGCTCAGTCCCGCTGCGTAAGCGTATGAAATTCGGCGTTCTGCAAAAGGCCGGCCTTGCGGCAGAGGGTCTCGCCCGGTCGCAGGGCAGATGAAGAAACGCGTGTCCGACGTGCTCTTCGGAACAAGGACGCTCAGGGCCTGCTCGGAGTTCGTGGCTCCGGCACCGGAAGGATACACTCCATTGTGATCATTCGCGTAGATTCCCAGCGTGAAATGGATCTTCCGGAGGTTCTCGGCGCAATCGGCCAGGTGCTTTTTCCGGATCTGTGCGGCGGACGGACCGACCAGAACAGCATAGAGCGTGACTGCGAGTAGCATGCTCACGAGCAACTCGACTAGAGAAAAACTTGCGGTTGGCGACATTGAACGCATCGTGACCCAAATTAGCATTTTCGGTGCCCCCGGGGCGGTTTGACGAGATACGGCCCGTTGCGTGCTTTACTATTCCTGAAATTTCCGCATCTTCTGACATGAGTCACATGGAACCCAAAAAGCAGCCAGACGTATTGAACACATCGCTCCTCGCAGTCACCCAAACCGCTGTAGGCTGCGGGCTCGGATTGTTGCTGGGTGGAAAAATGAGCCGTCAGGCCCAGAAGACGACGGCGTTTACGCTGCTCGGCATCGGCGCACTGCTGGCACTCCCCGCCATTGTAGATGCGCTTTCTGATATCATCGCCGGACCGGATACCGAGCGCGGAGCAAAGAAGAGTCTCGACAGCATCCGCCACGACTCCGGTCTCCCGGACGACGCCGAGTTTTATTAGCCCGAATTTCTCACACTCTGAGAAGCGCCCCACCACCGCGTATGTAGTTTTCCAGCAGATTCAGGGAGGCCCGCAAATTCTTTGCAGGTGGAAATCTGTTGACCTCCCTGAATCCGCTGGAAAAAGGTCTGAGAAGGGCGGGTTAGCGCTCAGCCAGTCGCTGGGCGGCCGTGACTGCTCACAAGACCCGGTTCGTCATTCCCCCTCCCCACCCTACCGCCGCCGATTCAGCCGCGTATCCATCCAGACGGCGAGCACCAGCACGCTGCCGCGGATCAAGTATTTGTCCTCGAGCCCTGTGCCCATAAGTGACATTCCTTTCGCGAGCGTGGCCATGATCAGCGCTCCGAGAAAGACACCCATCACGGTTCCGCGTCCGCCTTTCAGCGAAACACCGCCGATGACGCCCGCGGCCACGGCATCAAGTTCCATAAGGTCGCCAATCGATGTCGTCGTCGAACCGGTGTACGCCGTCTGCATGAAGCCCGTGATCGCCACGACGATTCCCATCAGGATAAACGCCCATATCGTGACCCGCTGAACGCGAATCCCGGAAATCACCGCCGCTTCCTCGTTGCCTCCAATGGCATAAAGGTGGCGACCAAATCGCGTATGGCGCGTCAACGTGTGGATAAAAAATGCGACGACTGCGAAGATGACGGCAGGAAGCGGAACGCCCTTATACTGATTCGCGACGAGCACGAAAATGAAGATCAATTGCGCTGCGATAACCCATTTCACAAACGTGAGTTCGAAATCGTCCCCATCAATCGACAGCCGTCGCCGCCGCGACCATGCGCGCAGCCTGGCAAGCAGCATCAGCGTGACGATCACTCCCGCGGCGATGAGGCCGAGCTTTGGATCCACGTATTCCGTAGTGAGGCGGCGCATCCAATCCTGTGGGATCTGAACGGTCTCGGCCCCCACCGCAACCTCCCAAGTTTTCCCCTGCGTCGCTCCAGTGACCGCGATTGTGTGGCTCGCGATGACCTTCCAAAAGAGGCCTTTGAAAATAAGCATCCCGCCGAGCGTAACGATGAAGGCCTGAATGCGTCCGCGAACGATGAGAGCGCCCATCAGCCCCCAAAAAATGCTCGCCACCACGATGGAAAACGCCATTGCCACCGGATCGGGCCATGGCGGCGGCGGGCACCATGCTGCTGCTTCGGGACCGAATGTGCGTCCGATGAAATTGTGGAATACGTAGAGGTATTCGGTCACCCAGCCGGTGCCCTGAATCAACACGGTCGCAAGCCCGCCGAGCAGGCCCACGCCGCTGCCCGCTGCGAGGTCAATGTGACCGGGGAGAATGACCAGCAGCATCCCCACCGCGAGCATCGCAGTGATGGAAACTTCGACAACAAGCTGGCTGAGAGTCCGTGACGAGAGGAACGGATTCCCCTCGTAAAACATCGTCTGCGAAGCGTCGCGAAGCGAATATGTGAAGAAGGCGGCGATCGCTAGAAGCGCGAAAAGCAGCGAGAGGTCGCGGAGTGAAAAACGGTTGCTCATTGGTGGCGGAGACTGGTCATTGCAGGGGCAGGAAAAAAGAAGACGGAACTATGTATGAGGCGGGTTTTTGAGCGACCGGTGCCGGTGGCGTCTGTAAAGGAACGACCGGATTACCCATCGCTGCGGCGAGGAGTTGCTCCTGCTTCGCACCGAGGGAAAATTCCCCGGAGATGCGACCTTCGTGGAGCATGATAATACGGTCGCTCATGCCGATGAGTTCCGGCAGTTCGCTCGAAACAAGCACGACAGCCTTGCCTGCCGCAGTGAGGTCGCTGATGAGCTCGTAGATCTCCGATTTCGCGCCCACGTCGATTCCACGCGTCGGTTCATCGAGCAGGATCACCTGCGGGTCCGTCATGAGCGCTTTGCCGAGAACGACTTTCTGTTGATTGCCGCCCGACAGGTTGCCCGCGCGAGTTTCCAGACCCGGCGCTTTCACGCGGAAGCGACGGAAAAAAGCATTGGTCCGCTCGTGTTCCCGAGCCTCGCCGATGAGGCCGAGCGTGGACATTTTGCGCAGCGACGAGAGCGATAGATTGAACCCGATCGACTGCTCCAGCACGAGTCCGTATCGGCGGCGCTCCTCGCTCACAAGCGCCATCCCTTTGCGGAGAATGTCCGCCGGCGAACCCGCGGAAAGGCGCTTCCCTCCAAGCGTGACGCCGCCCGCCGTGCGCTCGCCCCACGCTCCGAAAAGGTGCATGAGCAACTCCGTCCGGCCTGCACCCATCAGCCCGCCGATACCGAGAACTTCGCCCGGCGCGACGCTGAATGAGATGTCGTGCAGCCGCTCGCGCCCGTTAAGGGGATCGACCACCGAAAGGCATGTGACTTCGAGCGCGGGCGTCTTCTTTTCCGCGTACATGCGAACGGTGCGCGGGAAGAGTTCTGTGAGCTCGCGGCCCACCATGTGCCGGATGATGTCTCCCTTGTTCGTGGCATTTGAACGGCTGGAAAAAACCGTTTCACCATCCCGGAGCACGGTGATTCGGTCGGCCAGCGCGAAAACTTCGTCGAGCCGGTGGGAAATGTAGATGCAAGCGATGCCGCGACCGCGCAAATCCCGAAGCGTGTTCATCAGGATGCGCGCTTCGTGTTCGGCGAGAGCAGCGGTGGGTTCGTCGAGAATGAGGATTCGCGAATGTTTGCCGAGTGCCTTCACAATTTCCACGAGCTGTTTTTGGCCGATGCCGAGCTGCGAGACCTGCGTGCCGGGGTCCATTTCAATCTGAAACTTTTTCAGCAATGCCGCCGCCTCGCGGTGCATGCGCACACTGTCCACAAAGCCGAACCGGCGGGGTTCGCAGCCGAGGAAGATATTCTCCGCAACCGTCATCTCCTCCACGAGCGCGAGTTCCTGATAAATGACGGCGATGCCCGCATCTCCGGAGTCCGCAATGCTGTGGAAGCGCGCCGCTTTGCCGTTCACTTCCAGCGAGCCTTCGTAACTGCCGAGCGGATGGATCCCGCTGAGAAGCTTGATCAGCGTGCTCTTTCCAGCGCCGTTCTCCCCGCACAGCGCGTGGATTTCGCCGGAATCGAGGTCAAACGAAACGTCCTTCAGCGCGGTGACGCCGGGAAACGTTTTCGTGATGCGTTTTGCAGAGAGTATCATCGGTGGGTGACGCGGATGATGACGGCCATGATCGCCGCGACAAGGAACAATGCGCCGACGAATATCACGAGCCACTCGATTTTCCACGGACGGCCCGCGCGGGTTCTATCGATATTTCCCGCGATGCGCTCGACATCCTCGGCTCGGAATTGCACACCTTCGCCGGAAGCGATTCGCCGGGCGAGAACTCCGAGATCCTCGACGAGGAGATTATGGTCGGAAAGCAGGACGCTCTGCGCCATGTCGAGGCTGTCCGCCGGCTCGCGACCACAGGCACCGCACACCGTCAGCGCGCCGGACTTGGCTTTGCCGCAATGGATGCAGACCGCGTTCATTTCGCACCAAGGACGGATAGATCTTCTCGCGGCTGCACTGGTCCTTCGAGAAGAACGCGCGCACAGAAAATGTCAACAGGTGGGATACGGAGTGTCATGAGTGTGCAGAGAGCGTAAACCGCAGCCCGCCAAAACGAGAAGCTCGAATTCCAGAGCAATCCCGGCAGCGATGAAAATGTCATTCATCCATTCTGGAAAACAAGGCGCTCTTTTGCGAGATGGAGTCGGATGGGATGACCGTCGATGCGGAGGGAAAGTATATCTCACAGGACGTGGAGTGACCGTGTTCGACAAGGCCGGAAAGAAACTGATGAACATCCCGATTTCCGAAGCTTGGACGGGCAATGTGACCTTCTCCCTCAAAGATCGTCAGCGATGGTTCATCACCGCGAGTAAGAGTGTCTATGTCGTGCAAATGCGCTTGAAAGGTGCCTGCCGAGTACCGAGCCCGACATTACTCGAAGCGGCCGTCAGCGAGGTCAATCTTGTAGATCATTCCCTCAAAGCCAACGCCGTACAGGTTGCCCGCTTCGTCCTCGCTGAATGAAACGATCCGCTGCGGCATGGTGCCGATTTGGCGGACGGTTTTGAAAACGCCGCCTTCTTGCGAGAGCCCAAAGATGCGCTTCGAGGTGTAATCAGCGAAGATATACACGCCGTAAAACGTGGACGTTTTATCGCCGCGATAGACGTGCCCGCCAGTGATGGAGTTGCCATATTTCCGCCGGTAGGCGAAGACGGGCTTGGTAAAAGCGCGGCCTTCTTTTCGGAACTGATTGGAGAAAGGCTCGAAGCCCTCAAAGACGTTCCAGCCGTAATTTTCGCCGCGACGCACGAGGTCCACCTCCTCCACGCGGTCCTGCCCGACATCGGCCAGCCAGAGGTCGCCAGTGAGCCGGTCGAAGCAGAAGCGCCACGGATTGCGGAAGCCGTATGCCCAGATTTCGGGTCGCACGCCGGGTTGCCCGCGGAACGGATTATCCGCAGGAATCGCGTAGGCCATCCCGGCGTCCTCATGCTCCACATCAATGCGCAGGACTTTCCCCAGCAGAAGGTCGAGATTCTGCGCGTGGCCGTTCGGGTCGTTGTGCGGCCCGGTGTCGCCCATGACGATATAAAGAAAGCCGTCCGGCCCGAATTGCAGGCATCCGCCACTGTGGTCCTCGGCGACGCTGGCGATTTTCAAAATGCGGCGCGGCGGCTTGCCGGTGTCGCTTTTGAAATCCTCGGAGAACTGCTTTTCGACGATGATGGAAGTCACTTTCCCGTCCTCGAAAACTTGGTAAAAAAGGTAGTATTTGCGGTTCTCGCGGAACTTCGGATGAAACGTCACGTCGAGCATCCCGTTCGGCCCACGCTCGCTGAACACCTCGGCGGGGAACTCCGCAAATGTCGTCCGCACTTCACCAGTCGCCGTTTTCTCCACTCGCCAAATCACACCCTTTTGATGCAGCACGAGGAACGCATCCGGGGTGCCGGGGATTTGCCGCAGCGAAGTCAGGCCCGCCTCCACCTTGCCGCGCGGAACCGTAAATGCGCCTGCGAAAAATGGCCGAACAGTCGCCGCCTTCGCAAGTTCAAGAATCTCTCGCGGCATCGCGCGGTCGCTCGCGAGCGTGGACTCAGCTTGTTTCAGCGAAGTCAGGTATTCGATGAGGTCGGTAAATTCCTCGCGCGAAACGGTGGCGAAAAGTCCCTCCGGCATGAGCGAAACGGTGTTGCCCGTTTGCTCTTTGATGTCGGACTTGGCGACGGAAACCAGCTTCCCGTCCACGCCCATGAGCTGCACGCCGTCGGCATTGGAGCCCTTCAGGACGCCCACGAAACTCGCTCCGGCTTTCGTTTCCACGACAACCGTTCCGTAGCCCGGCGCAATCGTCGCAGAAGGCGACAAAATCGCAGCCACAATATCGCGCCGCCCAAACGCGTCGCCCACCGCGAATAAGTCCGGCCCAGCCTTCCCCGCCTTGCCATCGACCGAATGGCAGTTCGAGCAAAGCAACCGCGCATCATTAAATAGCCGCGCCCCCCGAGCGACATCCCCCTCGCGAGTCAACGCGTGCTTGCGATACGCTTCGAGGTCCGCAGCCAAAAGATTCGCGCCACCAAAAAGCGCCAAGAACGAGAGAGTAAAAAAGTATCGGTGCATGGAAAGCCACCGTGCCGACGATCCGCCAAAAACAAAACACGAAACATCAGCACCACAAAAAGTAGTCAGTGATTTTAGCCGTCGCCGCGCCGCAGAGCACCACTGCTAAAGCCGCTGCGGGAACCACCACCTGTAGTTATGGAAGGGCACAGCGTGGACGGTCTCATTGCTTCATTTGTTTCCCCGATGGCAGCGCAGCCTACGTATTCCGCGCCCCGACGGCGCTCTCCGCGAACTGCCGGAAAAAGACATCGCACGCGCCATCGTGCGGCAGCTCAATTCGCCAGTGGCAGCTTTAGTGCTCGCGTAGCGAGAAAGCCTTTGGCGTATTGACTGATGAGCGGCCACTGCTTCCAATTATCCTCGAACAGGTCCGTCAGCACTAGCCCAGCGCTCATTTGCCCGCCGAGCAGATCATCGAAACTGTGGCTGAATTCGACCGCTTGTTCGCCGAGTCGTGCCATCATCTCCGGGGAATCTTGATCGCGATAAGGTAGGCGATTTTTCACCTCCAGCCGTCCCTCATCCATCGCCTGCGAATCGAACAAAAAGAACCACGGATGAATGATGCCCGTGAGAAGCGCACCGCCCGGCTTGAGGACGCGCGCGACTTCCCGCCAGACCGGCTTCACGTCATCCACAAAACACACGCTGCACGGATTAAACACCAAGTCGAAACTCCCACTCTCAAATGCGCTCAAGTCTTTCATGTTGCCTTGAAGTGTCTCGATTCGCAGCCCTTCGCGCTCTGCCACCGCGCGGTCTTGAGCGAGCTGCGCATCGCTCGCATCGAGCAGCGAAACCTCCGCGCCCGCTGCCGCAAAAATCGGGCACTGCTGCCCGCCGCCGCTGGCTAGACCAAGGATGCACTTGCCGTGAAGCAGCCCATCCGCCGTACCGAACCACGCGCGAGGCACCGCTTTTTCCGGCGTGAGCACCACGCTCCACTCTCCCCTGCGCGCCGCCGCGATCACCTCCGCGCTTGCGGGAAGCGTCCATTGATTGCCGCGCGCGACGTATGCATTCCACGCCGCACGGTTGTGGGCGTAGCTATCGAGAGAAGTCGGATTCATGCCAGCTCGATAGTGCGAGAGACCGCATTTAACGATTCAAAAGACCGCTGTGTTGCGAGTCCGATGCGCAGTCCGTTTCCACGACTTTTGGCGGGAGTGTAGTGGCACTGGCGACCCGCCAGTGAAAGTCCCCCCGGCGCCCCGCCGGAAGTGCCACAAACAACGGCTCACGCGAGAAAACACAACGTGACCGCAGAGCGGCAAACCGCCAGCCCCTCAGTAACCGAGGTCGAATGCAGCGATTCCGAGATGAACAGCCCGCGCAAGTGCTCGTGAGACTCCCGCTCGTTCTCGGGAAGAGCAGCCAGAACCCTCAGCATCAGCCGCGTGTAATCGGCACTCCGTGAGGTGATGAGTGCCCCAATGATCACCGGGATGTGCAGACGATAGTTTGCGCCCACAAAATCGAGCAGCCAAAGCAACGCCCGATATCCAAATAGCCGGGAGAACAAACGAAAGCGAAGCAGCCAAAGTAGTGCGAAAAACGCGCGTGTTTTCATAGACGTCTGGCGCTCACTGGCGCTTCATGCGCCGGGGCGGGATGTCGTCCATGGACACAGGGCACTCCGCCCAAAACATCAAGCCAGTCGGGTTTTTCTGGCACTCGCCGGAAATTCAGCGCCCCTTCATCCGAATCAAACTGCGCATCGAAAGCATCTCCCGGCTTTGCGGCCATCAGTGCGCTTGGGAGAGTAATACGGCGCTTTGAATCCACGGTAACGATCATGCCGAGACAGTCCTACTCGTGGGATATTCCGTCAAGATGCAGCTTCTCGTCCAATGCTACGGGCACCCATTCGAAACAACCAGTGGAAGGCGAACTCCTCGCGGAAAGGACTCGTTTCATTTGCCTGCCAGCAGTCGGTGCCATAGACAGTTGGCTGTATGAAAGTCGTATCCATTTTGTGTGCGTTGTTTTTTGTCGTGGTGTGCCGGGCGGAGACGGTGGCGGATGCGGCTTTTGAGGCGCATACGAAGGCGTTTTACCGCGAGGACGCGGCGCTCGCTTGGCACACGAAGGCTGCCGATGGGAAGAAGGCGGATTTTTGGAATCGGGCGGAGTTGATGGAGATGGTCCTTGATGTGTTTGAGCGGACGAAAAATCCGCAGCACATGGCGATGTTCACGAAGCTGTTTCGCGGGTTCCTCGCGGACCACGGGAGGACGTGGGAGCGGAACGAGTTTAACGACGACATCATGTGGATGGTCATCGCCTGTGCGCGTGCGCATCTCCTCACGGGCGATGCGGAGTTTCGTGATGTGGCTCGGGCGAACTTCGACCTTTGCTATGCGCGGGCGGCATCGCCGGACCTCGGGGGCGGGCTTTGGTGGAAGGTGGATAACAAATCGAAGAATGCGTGCGTGAATGGTCCGGGCGCCATCGCGGCGTTTTTGTTGGGGAAGGCGACGGGCGAAGCGGGATACCTTGCCAAAGCGAAGGACATTTTCCTTTGGGAGCGGGCCACGTTGTTTGACGCGGCGACGGGGCGCGTGGCCGACAGCATCAATCTCAACGGTCGCGTGGCTCGCTTTGCACTGACGTATAATCAGGGCACATTCGTCGGCGCGGCCCATCTGCTCGGCTTTCACGATGAGGCGCGACTGGCCGCTTACTTCACCATGAATACACTGTGCCGCGACGGGTATCTCCCGGCGGGCGGTGAGAAGGGCGACGGCGGCGGGTTCAACGGAATCGGCGTGCGGTGGATTGCGCGGTTTATGAAAGACCGTGGAGAGCAGGCGACGTTCGAGCCGTGGTTGCAGAAAAACGCTGCCGCCGCTTGGAAGGCTCGCCGGGCCGCGGATAATCTTTCGTGGTGCCGCTGGCCGGAGCCGACGCCAGAGGGTCCGCGATACTCGTGGGGTTGCAGCAATGCAGTGGTGATTCTTCAAGTGGTCCAGTCGCCGGAGGTCTGGAAACGGGTGGAGCAGGCGGAGTTTGGGAAAACGAAGGACGGCGTGGAGGTGAAGCTCGTCACCCTTCGGAACGCCAAGGGCATGAGCGCACAGATCATCACGTATGGCGCGATCATCAAAGATCTTCAGGCGCCGGACCGGCAGGGGAAGTTCACAAACGTCGTGCTCACCGCGGACACGCTGGCGAAATTCGAGAGCGGGTTCAACGGAGCCGCCGCGATCATCGGGCGAGTGGTCAACCGGATTGGCGGCGCGCAGTTTGAGCTGGATGGAGCGTCTTACAAACTGACGGTGAACAACGGGAAGAACACGATTCACGGCGGGCGAAAAGGTTTCGCTCAATCTGTGTGGACGGTCGAAAGCACGGCGATTAAGGAGAACGAGTCGGCGGTGACGCTCGTGTATTTGAGCAAGGATGGGGAAGAAGGATTCCCCGGCAACTTGAAGACGTCCGTGACCTACGCCTTAACCGACAACAACGAACTGCGGATTGACTACGAAGCCGGGACGGACAAGGCGACCATCGCGAATCTGACCAACCACGCCTACTGGAATCTCGCGGGCGGCGGGAGCTGTCTGGACAACGTCCTTGTTATCCCCTCGACGAGCTACACTCCGCAAGACGCCGAGCTGATTTCTACCGGCGAAATCCTGCCGCTCGAAGGCACGCCGATGAACTTTAACGAGCCCACGCGCATCGGCGATCGCATCGCGCAACTCAATCCCAAACTCGGCGGATACGACTTCAACTACGTCCTCGGCGAAGGAAACGGGATGAAGCTGGCCGCCCGTCTCACAGAGCCCAAGAGCGGACGGACGATGGAAGTGCGAACGACCCAGCCCGCAGTGCAGCTCTACACGGCGAATCACCTGAATCACACCGCAGTCTGCCTGGAAACGCAGCATTACCCCGACGCAATTCATCACCAGAATTTTCCCTCCATCGTGGTCCGTCCGGACGCGCCATTGCGAGAGACCACGCTGTTCACATTTCTGGTCAAGTGAGTTGCGGGCTGCAACGCGAAGAGCAGCCCGGCATCGAATCACTCCCCGCTCAGACCGCGGTCATCATCTCTTTGATCTGTTTCGTCGCGATGCCGACGGGGCGGTCCAGCGGAACACCGGCACACGCAAGCAGCGTGGTGAGCAGGTCGCCTTGATTGCCTTTCGTGTCGGCGAGGAAGCGGCCGGTGTTGATGGAGCCGCCGCCTTTTCCGGCGATGATGAACGGCAGGTTTTCGCGGGCGTGTTTGTTTCCGTCTTCGAGGCCGGAGCCCCACATCATGATGCAGTTGTCGAGCAGCGTGCCGTCGCCTTCGCGGAGGCTGTGCATCTTTTTCACCATGTAGGCAAACTGCGCGATGTTGAACGCGGTGATCGCGGCGACTTTCCCGACTTGCTCGGGCTTGTTGTTGTGGTGCGTCTGCGAGTGATGCTCGTCCTTGAATCCGAGTTCGGGATACGAAACGCCGTTCGGCGTGGAGCCGATGTAGGTGCTCACGCGCGTCGTGTCGGTCTGAAATGCGAGCACGTTCAAGTCGCACATCACCTGCATGTATTCGCTGCGTTTGTCGCCTTCGGGAATCTTGATTTCGATGGGCGGAGAATCGGACGCATTGCGCTTGCTCACGCTCACTCCGGCAGCCTCCAGCGCCGCCTCTTTTTGGCGGTGCTCGATTGCGGCGATACGGCGCTCCACCGAACGCACACTGTCGAGGTATTCATCGAGTTTGTGCTGGTCGTCCTGCGGCAACTTCCTGCGCAGGTCTTTCGCGCCGCCGATGACCAAATCCAACATCTTGCGATCCAGCGGGTCCGCCTTGCTGACGAGTCCCGCTTTGTCCGATTTTCCAAAGAGACGCTTCAGCACGCTGCGCGGATCGATCTCGGCGGGAACGGCCTGCGTGGCCGAGCGAAAGCTGCAATGTGAATAGTAACCCTCGTTCAGTCCTTCTTGGTTTTCTTTGTGCGTCTGCGGCATCGTGGCCAGCTCCAGCGACGGCAACGAAGTCGCGACGCCGAGATAGTTCGCTGCGATTTGGTCCGCAGAAATCCCGATGTGGATTTGATTGCGCTTGGCCGCATCGGGCAGCATCGCAGTGAGCCAGGTGGACAGCTCCAGCGCGTGAGGCGCACCATTAAACGGAGCGATCGGAACCCCCGAGATTCCCTTCACCAGCAGACAGTGTTCGAGCACGGGACGCAGCGATTCCAAAGCCGGCGGCGGTGCCGACAGGAAAGTCTCCGGCGTTGCGGGCCAGAACTGATCCATGATCACCCCGTGCGGCATATACATGAAGCCGAGGCGCACCGGCGGTTTGACGGCATCGCGCTTCCCCGGCTCCGCCCAGCCCATCGTTTCCAAAAGCGGAAGGGCGAGTGAGGCTCCAATCCCTTTCAGGCATGTGCGGCGATCCATCAGAATGCTACTTGTCATTTCGGGGACAGTATGGATTCGACGACGGGAGGAGGCAAGCTGGGAACTCGCTGAAGTAGTGGTTCCGGTATAATCAAAAGCGGAACACGGTCGTGCCGCGTCAGCGCGGTGTGGCACAAGCGCCCCGCTCGTGGCCGTGACCCGGATGCCTCGTCCGGATTACCCAACCGGCGAAGCCGTACTTCGATGAACTGCGCGAGGTTGAAATCGAGCCTCGGCCTCCCCGGACAGCACCGTTTCGTGAACGCGGCTTTACGAACTGGCGACGGAAGGCGCAGGCGTTTGAAAAACCACGTCGTCCGCCAGCACGATACTCCGGCCCTCCGCGCGCACCCTGGTCCCGAGCGATTCCCTTGCGGCTGCGAATTGTCGTGCATCGCATCCCAGCTCCTCGCGAAGCGCCCGCACGGATGTGCGCGCGATGCCGCCTGCCCTTTCACGTCGTAAAATCACGAGCATCGCGTCGGCGAGTTCTGATGCTGCAGCGGGCAAACTCTCCGGCGGTAGGGTTTCAGGCAATTCGGGTTCGGCTGCACCGGGTACAATCAGTCTCGATGCGCCGCCGCGTCCTTTTGCCACGCGGATTTGCACCGGGATCGCATCGGCCATTTCCGAGACGTGCGAGATCACGCCGACTTTTCGCCCTTGCGATTCGAGCCGCATGAGCGCGCCCATTGCGACATTGAGCGTCTCGACATCGAGATTCCCGAATCCCTCATCGATGAACAGCGACTCAATGCGCAACCAGCTTGAAGTGAGCGCCGCGAGTCCGAGGGCGAGGGCGAGGGCGACGAGAAAGGACTCGCCGCCCGAGAGCGAATGCACGGACCGCAGCTCGTCGCCCATGTCGCGATCGAGCACGATCAGATTGAGCGACTCCGGGATACGCTCCAGACGATAGCGCGGCGCGAGCTGCGCCAATTGCGCGTTCGCATAGCCGAGCAAAATATCGAGCGTGCGCCGCTGCGCGATGCCGCGGAATTTCGCCCCATCGGCGGAGCCAATCAGGTCGTTCAGCCGTTCCCACCGACGCGCAGCAATCCTGCGCACTTCAAGCTCCGCAGCCAGTGCAACGTTTGCCGTCCGGCGCTGATCGTCCGCCACGACTACGGCGCGCAGTTGATCGCGGATAGCGTCCGCAGACCGCGCCGCTTCGACAAGTCCCGGAAGCTCGGCGCGCACCGTGGATTCCTCATCCGGCGTGGGGCGCGCTGCGAGGTGCGATTCGAGAGATTTGCGATGAACGGCGATCGCTCCGTCAATCGTCTGAATGGAACGCTCCAGTGCGTCCAGCGCCGCCCGCTCGGCGCGGAACCACACCTCGTTCCGTAGCAGAAGCGCGTCCAATGCAGCGCGATCGATCGCCCGTCCGCTCCGCTCCGCAAATCCGGCCAGCCAGCGATCGAGGACGCCCGTCGCAACCACGCGCACCGATTCACGTTCCTCCTGTGTTTTCGCGGCACCTCGGAGGGCTTCCTTACAAGTCGCCCGCGACTTTTCCGCGGTCGCAACTTCAGCAGCGAGGCTGTCGCGTCGCTCCTGCGATGACTTCACGCGATTCAAAAAACTGTCTTCCACGGAATCAATCGCACGGCCCTCAAAGAGCGCGGCCCGCTCGATCTTGAGTGAGTCGTGCGAGGTGCGCGCCGTCGCTTCCGCGACCACTTTCACGCGGAGTTCCCCGCGGATTCTGCCGAGTGTTTCTTCAACGGGCCCAAGCGCCGCAGCAGCTCTGCCGATGATATCCGCCAACTCCCGCTCACGCTTCTCGAGCGCAATCCACTCCGCAGCCCGCCCGGCAAAAGCGGCCCGAAATGCAGCCGGGTTCCGCTCCCAATCCGCACGGGAACCCGCGATCGCATCGAATAGGGACGCCACTCCACGCATGGCTCCCCCGTTCAAATCTTCCGCTGATTTCGCAGTCGCAATCGCCGCTTCAAGCGTGGCAGTCGAACGCGCGAATGCGGCCTCCACTTCAGCGAACCCTTTCCCGCATTCGTTCGCGGCATTCACTGCATGATCGCGAATCACCCGCGCTTCATCGCGACGCTTCTCAGCGGACTGCCGCGCAACTTCCGCTTCGTCGGCCGCCTTCAGTTTCAGAGCTTCCGCACCGAGTTTTACCCCGACACTTTGCAAACGCCCCCCTTCCGCGAGCGCCACAATCTCCGCCCATACCGGGTGCTCCAAACGATAATCCCGCAGTCGCTCCAATCGCGAAATAATACCGGTAATCCCAGACTTTTTTGCTGTCATCTCGGCTTCGCGATTCCGGCATACCGCCTCGCGTGCGGCGGCATCATTGCTAAGTGCGTCGCGAGTTTTACGCGCCTTATCGCGAATCGCGCGGAGCTCCCGCAATGCGGTCGCCTCGACACCCGGCGCATGTCTGGAATACGGGTGCTCCGTTCCACCGCAGACCGGACATGCGTGCCCATCGATGAGCTTTTCCCGGAGCGCCACGGTCGCATCCGCCACAGCGGCCTCCGCCAGCTCGAAAGAACTCCGCGCCGCCTCATACGCGACCTCCGCAGCGGGGATACGTGTCGCCCGCAAATCAGCGAGATTCTTGCCCGCAGCCTCTTGATCCGCTGCAAGCGTCGCGAGTTCCGCACGCATTGTTGCTTCCTGCGAAACCGCCTCCGCCAGTTCGCGCAGGTGCGCCTGACACGCTTGAAGTGCAACCATCGCGTCGCTCGCGCGACGGCGTTTTTCAGATATTTCGCCGGCATCGTGTGCTCGCATCGCGACCTCGAGCTTCTCCAACTCCGCCGCCGCGACGCTCGCATCATTATTGAGCGCAACCGCCTTCGCCCGTACTTCCTCCAGCGCAGCCTTTCTGCTTTCCGTGTCTTTCTCGTGGCGCTTCTGCTCCTTGACCGCTGCCACGAAGCGCGCGCCGGATTCCGCGGCCCGGTCGAGCCGTTCCAGCCACGTTCCAGCATCGGGAGCGAAAGGTGCAATGTCCGTCAGCGCCGCGCGCTTTTTCAAAATTGTTTCCGTCTCATCCAGTGCCGACTGCCCATCTTTCCGGTGCGCATCGCATTTCAATCCCGTCTGGTTTTCCAGCAAGGCAGCCGCCTCGCGTTCCTGCGTAGCACCCGCCAGCCGCGCGGCAGTCTCGGGCAGCCGGATGTCGAGTGCCCGCGCCTGGACGAACTTCGGCTTTGCCGCTTCGAAGTCGGCGCTCGCATCAGCGAGAGCCTTTGCAGCGGCCTCGTGTGCCGCGCGCTTCAGCCCCAATTCCGTTTGCGATTCCGCATCCGCTTTCGCTGCAGCTTCCCAGGCTTTTGCGGCCGATGTTGACTCATCCGTCGCGCGACGTTCCGCATCACGCAGAGGGCGCGCATCGCGTGAGATCTCCTCCGTTTGCTCGAGCTCGATCCTTCGTGGATGCGCGGCATCGCGCAGCGCGATCGCGTCCTGCAATGCCGCCTCGGCTTTCACCACGGCATCTGCGAGCTCTGCGAGCTTTGCAAACCAATCGGCATGAGCCTGCCGCGCCTTTACCCGGTCTGCCGCGACCTTCAGCGCCGCATCCGCATTCGCAAACTCAGTCTCCGCCTCTGCACGCGCCTCCGCAGAAAGCGGCGCATTTCCCGTGAGGCGGCCCTCTGCTTCGGCCACTATTTTCAGTGCGTCGGTGCAACGTACAAATACCGCCTTCGAGATGGCCTCGAACCGCTCCGTGCCTGTGAGGGCCTGGAGGATTTCCGCGCGCTCCTTATCTTCCGCTTTCAGGAAAGTTGCGAAGTCATTTTGCGCCAGCAGGACCGCTCGGGTGAATTGCTTGAAGCTCAGCCCGAGCCGCTCCTCGATCGCCTGGAGAACCTCCGTCTTGCGCCCTGCAATCTCGGCAACGCCCTGCTGGTCAGGCTGGACGTCGCCGCGCAGCAACGCCATCTCGGTCGCCTGCAACGAGCCGTCGGGCTGGTTCCGCGAGCGTCGCACCATCCATCGGGCAGTATATGTGCCGCCGTCCACTCCGACAAATGCGACTTCCGCAAATCCCCTCCCCGTTCCGCGCCGAAGTAGATTCCCCGGATCCTGCTGCGTGATCTCGCCGCCGCGATCGGAGAATTTCACAGCCCCCCGCACGCCGTGGAGCCGTGGCGTTCGCTCGTAAAGCGCGAGGCAGAGCGCATCGAGGAGAGTGCTCTTCCCGGAGCCCGTCGGCCCGCTGATGGAAAACAGACCAGCCGTGCGCAATGGCTCGCGGGTAAAATCGACCGTGTGCGTCCCCGCAAGCGAAGCGATATTGTGGAGCGAGATGCGGAGAATCTTCATGCGTTCGAGGCAACGGTTTCCGTCGCAAGGATCTCACGAAGCGCGTCCACCAACTCCGCATCAGGCTCCGCTCCGTATTTTTCGAGGTGCGCGGCGCGGAGAAGGTCCGCGGGGTCGATGGTTGAAAGATCGGCCAGCGCGGCTTCCGTCTCATCCGAGGTATCGGCACCGCCGTCCCGACGTGGCGATTCCAGTTTGATGGTGGCGAGCCGCACCGCCTTGCCCTGTAACGCCCGCTCAATCCTGCTCCGACGCGTCGGGTCGGGGCCGTCGTCAAGCACGCGCACTTCCAAAAACGGCCGCTCATCATCCGCCACGCCCGCGTCAAAGCATGTGGCATCAATGTTTTGAAGGACATCGTCGATCGGCTTTGCGCCATCCTCCGGAAGGCAAATCAGCGATGCCGTTTTTGGGACCGGCAGAGTCGTGCATCGAAGCCCCGTAGAATCGGCCTCCACCTCGACAACCCGATGCGGGTAATCTTTCTCCGAAAACGAAAGCGGAATGGGACTACCCGAATACTGGATGCGCCCGCCCTGAAACTCCTGCGGTTTGTGCAAATGTCCCAGCGCCACATATGCGAAGTCCGCAGGGAAAACCTCCGCCTTCAACGCCTCGGCACCACCCACGACGAGCCGCCGCTCCGAATCCCTCGACTCCTCGCCATCCTGCAAATGACAGTGGCCCAGCGCGACCAACACGGCTCGCGGATATTGACTGTCGCGGAGCGTTCGTGCTGCATCCGCCGCACGACCGTACAACTCGCGAATCCCGTCGAGATACGGGTCCGCCGCGTCCGGCATTTCGGGAACATCGCTCGGCCTGAGGAACGGCACGGCGATCGCAATCGCCTCGATTTTTCCGCTCGCGCCTTTCAGCGGGACGAGGAATTTCCGACAATCGAGCGCACCATCCGCATCCCGCGCCACCGTCCCGATAGCGGTGATATTCAAGCTTTCGAAAAGCGCCGCCGGTGCCTCCAATCGTGCCGCCGCGTCGTGGTTTCCAGCCGTCAGAACCACCTGCACCGCCGGCGCTGCAGCGTGGATGCTGGCGAGAAAATCATAGAACCGCCGCTGCGCCGAGGCGGCGGGATTCACCGTATCAAAAACGTCGCCCGCCACGATCAGCGCATCCGGCCTCCTTTCAACGACGGTCGCTAGCAGCCAGTCGAAAAACCGGCCGTGCTCGTAGTCACGATCGTAGCCGTGAAACGATTGGCCCAGATGCCAGTCGGCAGTGTGAATGAAACGGAACATGCGCGACCTCTATTGTCCGCAAGCCCGTGCGCGCGGACCAGAAGATTCCTGCTCCCGCCCTAATCGGTCTCCGCCATGTCGTCGTCGGACTGCGTGACGCGAACGATTTCCTCGACTGTAGTCTGGCCCTTGAGGACGCGGCGCCATCCGTCGGTCCGGAGGGTTTCCATGCCGTCTTGAATGGCGCGGATTTTCAGCGCGTTGCCGGTCTCCTTGCGGATGACCATTCGACGGAGGTTTTCGTTCACCACGCACACCTCGAAAATCGCGAGACGACCCCGGTAACCGGTCTGGCGGCAGGTGTCGCAGCCCGTGCCCTTGTACATTTTTCCGCCGGGCGGCACTTCAAACCCGATGCTCTTGATGTAGTCCGCATCGTAGCTCGTCTCTTTTCTGCACTCGGTGCAGATGGTGCGGACAAGGCGTTGCGCCTGGAAGCAACGCACAACGCTGGCGAGCAGGAACGGCTCGATGCCCATGTCGAGGAGACGCGTGATGCCGCTGACGGCGTCGTTTGTGTGCAGCGTGGAGAACACCAAGTGTCCCGTCATCGCAGCACGAATGGCGATTTCCGCCGTCTCGAAGTCACGAATTTCGCCGACCATGACGACGTTTGGATCCTGTCGCAGAATGGCACGCAGACCGTTCGCGAACGTCAGGCCGATGTCCGGTTTTACGTCAATCTGCGAGATACCCGGCAGTCGGTATTCGACTGGTTCCTCGACCGTGATAATGCGGCGCGTGGGCTGGTTGATGCTGGAAAGGAACGAGTAAAGCGACGTGGATTTTCCCGAGCCGGTCGGGCCGGTGACGAGGATGATTCCGTTCGGCTGCAAGAGCATCTGCCGCATCTGGTTCATCTGAAACTCGCCCATGTCGAGCCGCTCCAGACCAAATGTGAGCGTCTCCGTACGGGAGAGCAAGCGGAGCGAGATGGACTCGCCGTTTACGGTCGGAATCGTCGAAACACGGACGTCGATCGCACCCGCCTGCGTCGTGAGGTTGATGCGTCCGTCCTGCGGAAGGCGGCGCTCCGCGATGTCCATGTGGGCCATCACTTTCAGACGCGAAATGATCGCGCTTTGGAGGACGCGGAGCTGCGGCGGCACGGCGATGGGGTGAAGGATGCCGTCGATGCGGTAGCGGATACGAAGATCGTTTTCCAGCGGCTCGACGTGAATATCGGTCGCGCGTTCCGTGATGGCTTCGCGGATGACCTGGTTCACGAACTTCACGACGCTCGCCTCGGGATCATCACTCGTGATGTCGTGCCCGGAATCCTGCTCGATGGCGTCGTATGCCCGGTTGTTTTTGAGGATTTCCTCGAAGACATCCGCGCCGACGCCGTAAGCTGTCCGGAGCGCCCGCAGCAGTTGCGTTCGTGGCGTGAGCTGCCAGCGGACTTTTTTCCCGTTGAGTTGCTGCGTGACCAGCTTGCGGGCGGTTTGATTGAAGACGTCGTAAGTCGCGAGCGTGACGACGCCCGCCTCATCCTGCGCGATGGGCAGGATGTGGTGCTTGAAGACGATGCGGCCGGGAATCAGTTGCAGCGACTGCCGATCCACCTTCGCGCCGTCAATCTGCTCGACCGGCGTGCGAAAGATGCGCCCGAGTTCAGTGGTGAGCTTCCCCTCGTCCACCTTCCCGGAATTCAGCGCCTCAATCGTCCACGTGCTGCCCGGCGGCGGCTTGATGGCGAGAAGTTCGGCGGCGGTAGCATCGTCGCAGCCTGTAGCGAGCAGGGCTTCGAGCAAAGAACGGAGCTGGCTCATGGACGGTTAGCGGCGGAGATCCAGATTGCCGGGCCGCACGGTCGGGGCCGCGCGCAGGACTTTCGCCTTCGGAATCTTCTCGCGCATGTTCGCGTTATAAATTGCGCTCTCCAAGTCCGGCGGAACATTCATTGGCTCCAGATGTTTCTCGCGGAGTTGGACAGCCTGCAGCGGGCCGTCTGTGACCACGGGCCGAATCATCACGACGAGTTCGGTCCGCGTTTTGTTCTTCGATTTTTTGCCGAACAAAGGCCCGATCAACGGCAGATTGTGGAGCTTGTTAATACCGCCGGAATCATTCGAGTTCGACTCTTTGATGAGACCGCCAAGTACGAGCGTCGAATTGTTCGGAACCGAGACGTTCGTCTTGATGGCGCGTTGTGAGATATTCGGAATATCGTTGTTGTCGATCCGCGTAGTGCCGGAGCGCTCGGAGATGTTCTGAACGATTTCCATCGAGACCTCGCCGTCTTTGTTGATGAGCGGAACGACTTCCAGCTTTAGCTGAATGGGTTTGAACTGAACTTGGGTCTGCGAAGATCCTCCGACCACCCCGGTCGTGCCGAGCTGCGCATTGATACTCGTCGGCACTGGCACTTCCTCACCGCTCGTGATGGTCGCCTTCTTGTTATTCTTCGTGAAAACGCTCGGGCGGGTGATGACGCGGAAACGGTTTGTCGTTTCCAGAGCCTTCAGGACCGCATCGACCGAATTTCCCGCCATCACGAATCCGCCAAGGCCGCTTGTGCCGCCAGTCAGCATTCTTGTGACATTCTTCTGCGAAATCAGATTGTTCAGATTCATGATCGCTGACCCGCTGTCATTGAATCCCACAACGCCTGTGCCCGCCGTTGTGCCGGTGCCGGTGCCCGTGCCTGTGCCCGTCCCAGTCGCAGTGCTGTTAAGCAGGCCACCGTTTCTAAGGATGTACTCCATCCCATATTGTTCGTCGTCGGTCAGCTTCAGCTCACCGATAATCGTGTAAATCATCACCTGCTGCGGCCGCGTGTCGAGTTGATCGAGAAGGGCGAACACTTTTTCTTTAATGTCGGCGGCACCGATCACAACGATGCTGTTCGTGAGGCGGTCACCGATGATGGTTCCGTTCTTGAGCTCCGTCACCAGCGGCGTGCTCTCACGATCCCCGGTGGAGAGCGATTCACCGATATCGCTGGCACCGCCGGAGCCAAAGCTCGAATTGGTTCCAAAGCGGTTGTTGCCGGTGTTTTGATTGAGGTTGTTTTGCTGCTGCGTTTGGCCGGGCCGGTTCGTTGTGCCGGTCGCTCCGCCGGTGGTTCCTCCGCCTTCGCGTTCACCGGGGTCTTTGATGGCCGCCACGACGGCTTCCATCACTTCCTCCACGGGACGGAATTTCAGCGGGCGGATGCCGGGTTCGTTCAGCTTCACATCAACATCATATTCCTTGATGAGCGGCTTGATGACCTTCATCGCGATAGGACGCGCAATCACGTGAATGCGATTGGTCCGCTTGTCCGCGGTGATCTTTACCTTGCCAGCGACGATATCATCTTCGTTCGAGCCGAAACTGCCGCCGCTTATTTCAATCGACACATTGTTCTCTCCGCCTCCCCCATTGGAGGGCGGCACACCACCTGGCAGCGGACTGCCGTCCGGGCCCCGCACGGTGCGCTGCACTCGTGGAGCGGCCGGGTTGTTGGGCGTGGCCTGCTGCGTGGTCTTTTCAAAAAGCTTCTCCAGCGACGTCACGACATCCTCGGCTTTCGCGTGCTCGAGTGTGATGAATTCGCTCACCACCTCCGCGGGCCGCACGTCGATGGCCTTGACGATTCGAATGAGAGTGCGGATGAGCGCGGTGTTCTCCGTCACCAACAGCGCATTCGCCTTGGGAAGCGGGACGACGCTGGTAAACTGCGCCTGACTTGGCACTAGAATTTGCCCCAGGATGAGTTGCGAAAGCTCCGTAGGATCGGCCCATTCCAGCTTGAACAGATAGCTTACCACCTGCTCGGTCGGCGGGAGCAATTCTTCCCGATCAATAAACGGAATCCCCGCGCTCTTTGGGTTGATTCCGCCACCCGTGACTTTCCAAATGTGCTCATCTTCACTCGGTGCGAGCACGACGTTGTTCATCAGAAGATGCATCTCAATGAGCTTGATCGCCTCGCTCTTCTCCACAAGGCCGCTAACAAAAATCGTCACGGCTCCGAGCGGTTGGTTGCCCATGATATAGCGGCGGCCGGGGATCAGTTTCTCAAGATACGTGATCACTTCCCGGACTTCCGAGCCGATGAACTGAATCGGCACCATCTCCTGTGCGCCAGGGACTCCCGCCGGATTATTCGGAACGGGCGGAGCGGGCGCTGGCGGAACGGCTGGCACCGTAGCGCCGCTTGGGGGCTGCGGATTTACCTGCGGCGGCGGGGTCGGTGCCGGGATTGGAGCCTGGGCGAACGCGACCGAAGTGCAAATTATTGTGGAAAGAATGGATGTACGCAACACGCGTCGGGATGTAGTCGCCCTTTCTCGCGAGGTCAACAGAAGTTGCCGGAAGAGTGAACGTGATGAAATGCGAAGCGGGAATGACATGGGTCTAAAACTCTCCGAGCGGGATTTTGTCGCACGGAATGTTTTATGAGACATCGGTCATCAAGAGGCGTTCAATGGAACGAGCCCCGGCTTTTCGGAATCTATCGCTTTCCGCGCCCGTCCGCGGACCCAACTGCTTCTTGATTGAATGGGGGGCACATCCTTTACTCACAGCCTCGTCACGGGGAAATAACTTGGATTGCGCTTAGAAAACGGCATATTCGCCCTCTTTCCATGGGAAGGTTGCTCCTGTCACTCATAGCGTATTTCGCATTGCTCGCCGTATCTCAGGCCTCGGATTGGGTCCTGTACTCGATCGGTGGTCGCGACTACGTTTCCATGCGCAATCTTGCGGATTTCTACGGCTTGAACAACGTGCAGAAATCCGGGAGCGAGACCATCCTCACCAGCAATTCCCGCAGCCTTCGCGCCGTTCAGGGTTCGGCGGAATTCTTCATCAACAATCTCAAGTTCATCCTCAGCTATCCCGTCGTCGAGCATGACGGGGAACTCTGCATTTCGCGGATGGATTTGGTAAAACTCGTGGAGCCTGTGATGCGGCCGAGCCGCATCAAAAACCCGGTCCGCATCGACACGGTGGTCCTTGATGCCGGCCATGGCGGCCACGACTCCGGGGCGACATCCATCTACGGCGCGGAGAAGACGTACACGCTCGACACGGTGTTCCGCGCCAAAGAGCTCTTGCAGGCGGCGGGCTACAAAGTCGTCCTCACCCGCACCGGCGATTACTTCGTCCCGCTCGACGACCGCACGGCGATCGCGAACCGCTACAAATCCGCCATTTTCATCTCCATTCACTTCAATCACGGCGGCATGGGCACCGGCGTGGAAGCCTACACGCTCGCGCCCCGCGGAGTCCCGAGCATGATGGCCGATGGTCCGTCCGTCTCGGACTACGTGGATTGCAAAGGCAACGCCCGCGATCAGGAAAACATGGCCCTCGCCACGGCTTCCCACGCTGCCCTCGTGATGCGGACCAGGATGGCGGACCGCGGCCTGAAGCGCGCCCGCTTCGTCGTCATTCGCGACATCGACATCCCCGGCGTGCTCATTGAGGGCGGGTTCCTGAGCAATCCCTACGACGCAAAAATGATCGCCACGCCGGTTTACCGCCAGACCCTCGCGACATCCGTGCTTCAGGCCGTGGAGAACTACCGCAAGGCCGTCGGCACACAACTCCCGCCCGTCGTCGAGTCCCGGGCCGCGCAGAAGAAATCGGAGCCGAAGGCCGCCAGCAAACCCGCGCCGATCGAGCCGCCGGTCGTGGAGACGAATTGAGCTCCGCGACGGAGCGCAAATCAGGAGTCGTGAAACGCGAGGCTTGCCGCATCCGTATTGCAGGCGCATAAAGCGCGGCCTTTTTTCCAGCCAATCATGACTCAAAATCAACAGACACTCGCCAACAGCGTATCCGTAGAAGGTTCCTCCCTTCATACCGGCGAAAAAGTCACTCTCACCATGCACCCGGCGCCTCCGGGCCACGGGCACAAATTCAAGCGCAACGACCTGCCCGACCAGCCCGTCATCGAGGCACGCATCGACTTTGTGAAGACCGTCGAGCGCTCCACGACCATCGCCGAAGGC
The DNA here is from genome assembly GCA_031374705.1 of Verrucomicrobiaceae bacterium. GTDB lineage: Bacteria > Verrucomicrobiota > Verrucomicrobiia > Chthoniobacterales > Chthoniobacteraceae > SXWH01. The sequence continues at coordinate 38,767 of JANMGP010000091.1, forward strand.
GCGGTGAAACTCCACACCGTCGAACACGTCCTCAGCGCACTCACCGGCATGGGCGTGGATAATTGCCTCGTCGAGATGACCGCCAACGAGCCGCCCATCGGCGACGGTTCCGCGCAGCCTTACGTCGAGTTGATTAAAAAAGGCGGCATCGTGGACCAGGCCGTGCCGCGTGCCGTTTACGAAGTCACCGAGCCCATTCACATAGAGACAAAATCCGGCTCCATCATGATCATCGTCCCGGATTCCGCCTACCGGATCTCCTGCACCAATGTCGGCCCGGATGGCCGCTTCACCCAATTCTACTCCACCGAAATCACGCCCGCCATTTACGAAAAGGAAATCGCCCCCGCGCGCACCTTCGTTTATTTTGAAGACGTGAAGCCCCTCATGGACAAAGGCCTCATCAAAGGCGGCTCGCTGGAAAATGCCGTCGTCATCCGCGGCGAACAAGTCCTCAGCAAAGAACCGCTCCGCTTTAAAGAGGAATTCGCCCGCCACAAGATCCTCGATATCGTCGGCGACCTCGCGCTTTTCGGCCGCGCCATCAAAGGCCACATCATCGCAGTCAAGCCCGGCCACGGACCGAATACCGACCTCGCCAAAGCCATCGCCCGTCAATACGCGCGGCAAATGGCGCTCGTCCCGCCGTCCGTCACGCCAAAGGGCGGCGAAGTGCTCGATGTAAACGACGTCATGCGCCTCCTCCCCCACCGCTACCCATTCCTCATGGTCGATCGCGTCGTGAGCGTAAACGACGAGCGCTGCACCGGCGTAAAATCCGTCACCATCAACGAGCCCTACTTCCAGGGCCACTTCCCCGGCCATCCCGTCATGCCCGGCGTGCTCCAGGTCGAGGCGATGGCGCAGGTCGGCAGCATCCTCCTCCTTCGCACCCCCGGCAACGCGGGGAAAATCGGCTACTTCATGAGCGCCGACGCGATCAAATTCCGCAAGCCCGTCGTCCCCGGCGACACGCTCTTCATCGAAGTGGAAATGACCTCCCGCCGCCGCGGCATCGCGAAAGCCAAAGGCCGTTGTCTCGTGAATGGCGACGTCGTGAGCGAAGCCGAGATGATGTTCGGCATCGTGGACGCAAAGTAGCCTGAAAACCGTGGCGGATATCCACGGAAGGATACGGGAAGTCGCATTTGTGAGAAAATGACCCCTTCATCCAACGGGTGAAGGCTCGGATTCTCGGAATGTATTGGTTTGCCCGAGAACAAAAGTGTGTCCCGTCGGGACGTCTGGCATCTCCTTGAACTCCAGTGGATTGCGTGGCTCCAACTGTTTATGTTCGGATTAAACGCAAACGTCATCACAAGCCAATTGACTTGCTCTATGAGGAACAAGATTCGCGTTCTCAACGACAGGACTCGCACAATTAACGACATGCCCCGCACAATTAGCGACATGACTCGCGTAATTAACGACATGACTCGCGTAATTACCGACATGACTCGCGTAATTCCCGACAGTGATTGCGTTATTAATGACAGTCATTCCGTTATCATCGACATGACTTCTTTCATTAACGACACTCATGCCTTTATATGCGACGGGTTCTACTTTCTTATGTAACTTTGTCGAATTATCAAAAACACTACTCGCATTATCGACAAACTTCCTCGTTTTATGAGCAACCCGACTTCTCTGTTATAAATATCACTTGATATTATCACAGTTATTCTCGGACACCGTTCCTCGCTTACCTTAATCCCGTTCCTTCATCGCTCGTCTTCGAACCAGTTTACTACTCGGTAATCCGCAATAAGGCCACCTTCACCCATCGCTTCGTCGTAGTGGACTGACTGAACGCCTGTCATGTTCACATTGTAGCCGACAAATGCGCCGAAAATACTGTCAGAACTTCCACCGCCGACCATATTGATCCTGTAGTTCGGGGCATAAACCGCTCCGCGAAAGCCACCGTTACCGGCGATTTTAAAAGCCCCGATGTCACCGACCGGGCGCTCGACTCCGTAAAGCTGGAAGTTCAATGGACTGTTCGGATTTGCAACGCCCTGCCCGGTAAAATCGGCATCACCCACTACGAACATGCGGACGTTGACGCCAGGGTCGAGGACGATGCCGGCCTGACCGCTGAGGCTCACATTGCCGGTCACCAATACCTGCGCGTAAGTCGGGCTCCCATCGGCAGCACCTTGAATGCGAAACGTTTTGGGTCCGCTCAACCGAATCTCCGAGAGAATCACCATCGTCGGGCTGGTTGCCGATGCGACCACCGTTTCACTCGCTGTGACCGTCGTCGGCGTTCCAATCGTCCGCACCATCGTGGGAACGGTGACGGGGAACAGTTCCTGATAGAAGTCATCCCGGATTTCACCGGTGACGTTGGTGGAATTCAGCACAGTGCCTCCGTTTGTGGACGCATCGCCGTAAATGTGGGCATTTCCCGCATCAATGACTGTTCCGTTCGATGCGATATCGCCATTGGGCTGCCGCTTTGCCGGATCGTAGAAGCCAGCCGTGGATTTCGTCGCGTCCCTCGAGTCGTAGCTGTCCACCACGATGTTGTGGTTGTTCATATCGATGCGGTTCTCCGACAGCAACGCCAGCCGGAATGCACCGACAGGCTTCACGATGACTTCCACAAGCCGGGAAGCCTGTGGCTTCGTGATTGCCTGCCCCGTACGATGATCCTTCCGGAAATCAATCGTCCTCAGTGCAACATCCAGCGACTCGCCACCCAGAACACGTCCGCCCGGAACCTCCGCATAGCCGGTCGAGCGGACGCGATACCACTGGGTTCCACGGGAATCCTTCAAAGCCGGGGGAGCGGCTACCTCGACGCGAGCCCACGACTGCTGCCCGCCTTCTCCACGGCGCAAAAGGGTGCTGGAGGTGAGAAACGTAGTCCCCGCATCGGGTCCGCCGCTGGTTCCGTCCGCCCTCGTCCACGTATTGAACGCAGAGGTCGGGTCCGACAGCGAACGGCGAAGCTCGGCGACGGCCATATCGACGCCGCTTTCCGCCGTAAGGAGTGCATCATGCCACGCCGCGATCTGGTATGCATTGCGGTGGCGTTTCGCGAGCACGTTCATCACGACGCCGCTCAAGACCGCGAGAAGCATCAGTATCCCCATTGCGAGAAGAATGGCGCTTCCCCCTTGGGAGTGTTTTAGACGACGGAGACGGGACATAGGAGTCAAATTCGATGGGTTCATACTTGGCGGCGGTTACGGAGAAGAGTGCGGATGACGGCGCGGGTGCCATCTCGGGCGGCATCCCGGTTGCCATTCACGCGAAAGGTGGGGACAAAGGTCACGGCGATTTCGATCACCTGGTTAAAGTCCTGAAAGTCGAATCGGAAATCCTGCACATTCTCTGCGATGACCGTCTTTGCTCCATTGACCTCCCGCATAAACTGCGAACCTTCCAGGAAGTAACGGATAACCGGAACACTCGCCGCATTGCCGTAAGTCGCAGTGCCGTTCACGATCGTGGGCGTCCGGGGATTGCCCGTCGCATCGTAATAATCCGGAATCGTAAGCCTCAACGCCGTGCCGCCACCGGAGACACTCAGAGCGCGCCGCAAGTCCATCGCCATGTAATCCAGCACCCGCACCTGCTCGGACTGGCTGTTTGCGTAGCGGATGCTCGCATCGAAGCTGCGCTGGATGGCAATCGATCCGACGATGCCGATGCCAATCAACACAACGGCGATCGACATGGAAATGAGAGTTTCCGACAGGGTTGCCCCGCTGATTTGGTGAAGTTTTTTCATATCAAGCTTTTCCGTTCGGGCTGGCGACCGTTCCACGTCCATTTCCATTTCCCCTCGGAGTCGGTGTAGGCGTGGGAAGAGGCGTTGGGGTCGGCGTTGGAAGAGGTGTGGGTGTAGGCGTCGGCCTTGGTGTGGGCGTAGGCGTCGGCATTGGTGTGGGCGTCGGATTCGTGCCCGTCGGATTCGGGGTCGGCGTCGGCGTCGGCACGGGCGTGGGCGTTGGAAGAGGAGTCGGTGTGGGTGTTGGAACCGGGGTCGGTGTGGGAGTAGGAGCCGGCGTCGGCGTCGGTGAAGTCGTGGTCGTCGTGGAAGTCCCGCTCGCGACTTGTCCAAATGCCGGCAGTGTCATCCGGGAAAGACCACCATTGGAAAGCACGGCAATCGTTTCCAGTGAGCGGATACGTCCGTCTTTTCCCGTCCATGTCATGGCGAGAAGCGCCTTCGCAGACCGCTTGGTAGAAAGACCGTTGCCCGACGAGAGAATCTGAATCGTGCCATTGCCATTCCGGCGGACACGCAGCGGAGTTGCGGTAGTTTCATCCGGGTAAGCGGTCACCGTCATTTCCTCCACGATGCTCGAAATTGGGGAGGAAGAGGCTGGCCGGGTCGCGAAAAACGTGTCCCGGATATAGGTCGCATCGGTCATCTGCTTCCAACTGCCGATCCGCATCTGCTCGATTCTCTCCTGCAACGAGAGATTCGCCGAGGAGACCTCGTGCGTTGACCGAACCGTGCGCAACTGCTGGGCGTTGAACGTCATAACGCCGCCCAGGCCCAGACCGAGGATGCTGACAGCAATCAAACACTCGATGAGGGAAGTTCCTCCCTGCGCACCGAATGCAACGATCGACTTGAGCCGGTTCGAAGTGCCGACACTGCCTTTACTTAGATGAGATTGAGTTTGCACGTCCCTCGTAAAAGCAACTCTCGGGCCGCAAATACTGAAAACTATTGCAAAATGGATTTACCGTAATATCCATAATCTCATTCCGGATTTTTCAGGACCATCATCGGCACTTCAAAGCGTGAGCTCAAAAAAGTCCGCACAACCGGAAAGCGATTTTGGGATCAGCTAACCCGAATTTCTCACACTCTGAGAAGCGCCCCACCTCCGCGTATGTAGTTTTCCAGCAGATTCAGGGAGGGCCGCAGATTCTTTGCAGGTGGAAATCTGTTGGCCTCCCTGAGCCGCAAGACAGGCGAAGCCAATCTGCTGGAAAAAGGTGTGATACTGTTTCCACGGTGAAGCGCGGCGAAATGGAAGGAGCGGGGCTTTCCTAAGCCCCGTATGCGCCGAAGGCGCAGCCCAAAGCCCGCCAAGCTGGAAACGCGCTCCATCGCCGGTGCCATTGTGGATGCCACGTCGTGGAG
>JANMGP010000142.1:0-9649 GCA_031374705.1 Verrucomicrobiaceae bacterium
GCTGACGTTTGATCGGCTCGGAAAACCCACCGAACCCGAGCGCGCCGAGGTCACAGCCGCGCTCGACCCTTTGCTTCCCGGCGCTGATGCCACCGTGAACGCCGACGTGCTACGACTGCTCGTGTATTTGAATGCGCCGAGTGCCGTGCCGAAAGGAATGCAGCTCATCGCGAACACGAAGGACGCTGCAGCGCAAAGTTGGGATACGCTCAAAGAAGCGAACGCCCGCTACGGAGCGAATCTCGAGCGCATGGCAAAGAATCCGCCGCCCACTCAGCGCATCCGTTATGCCCACACGCTGCGCACGGCCGGCAGTGGATGGACGATGGAATTGCGCCGCCAATACTTCGCCTTTCTCAACGAGGCGGGCAAAGGCTCCGGCGGCGCGAGCTATCCGGGCTATTTCATCAACATTCGCGACGAAGCGCTGACGCTTTGCTCGGATGCGGATCGAATTGCGCTCAAAGATCTCACGGGCGCGGATTTCAATCCTGTGCCGAACTTCCCCATCGCGCCACCAAAGGGTCCCGGTCGTGCGTGGACTTTGGCCGAAGCCGTCGCGGGCACTGACAAGCGCGCGATCAAAAGTGCCGACTGGGAAAATGGCCGCAGCCTTTTCCACTCCATCGCTTGCGGTGCGTGCCATCGGTTCAACGGCCTCGGCGGCGGCGTGGGGCCGGACCTCACGAGCGTGCCGAACAAATTCGACACGGCCTATGTGCTGGAATCGATCATCGACCCGAGCAAGGTCATCTCGGACCAATACGGCTCCTCCGTCGTCACGCTCAACGACGGTCGCGTGGTCACGGGACTCGTCGTTCCGGAAGGTGAGAAGACTTTGAAAATCTATGGACCCGACCCGAAAGCGGAAGGCCAGACGACCGCCCGCGCTGACGTGAAATCCATTGCTGCGTCGCCCGTTTCCCAAATGCCGCCCGGCCTCATCAACAGCCTCAGCCCTGCGGAACTCAAAGACCTCATGGGCTACATCATGTCCGGCGGAAAACAGCCCGGCGCAGCGAAAAGGAAGTAACCGAACCCACGCATGAAGACATTTTTTCACACTGTTTGCGGAATTCTTTTACTCATCGCCCCGCTCCGTGCGGAAAAGCCTCTCAATGTCGTCGTGCTCTTCGCTGACGACTGGCGGCACGACACGCTCGGCTGCGCGGGGAATCCGGTGGTGAAAACGCCAAGCCTTGATGCGCTGGCGGGTGAAGGGGTGCGGTTCACGCGCAATTGCGTCACCACTTCCATCTGCGGAGTGAGCCGGGCGACGCTTTTCACCGGGCAATGGATGTCGCGGCATGGCAATCCGGCGATGCAGCAATTCAAGACTCCTTGGGCGGAGACGTATCCGGGGCTGCTGCGGGCGAAGGGCTATTTCACAGGCCACGTCGGCAAGTGGCACAACGGAAAATTCCCCGCGAAGGAGTTCGACTTCGGTCGCTCCTACCACGGCGCCCACTGGATGAAGGAGCCGGATGGCACGAAGATTCACGTCACGCAGAAGAATGAAAACGACGCGCTGGAATTCCTCCGCACGCGCCCGGTGGACAAACCGTTTTGCCTCACGCTCGCGTTCATCGCCACGCACGCGGAGGACAGCAATCCGCTGCAATATCTGCCGCAGCCGCAGAGCATGGAGCTGTATAAAGACGTGACCATTCCCGTGCCGCCGAACGCCACGGACGAGTCGTGGAAACGGATGCCGCCCTTCTTTGACAAGAGCAATACGGGCCGCCACCGCTGGGGCTGGCGCTTCGACACGCCGGACAAATACCAGACGATGATGAAGAACTACTACCGCCTCGCCACCGAGGTGGATACGACCTGCGGGCATGTGCTGGCAGAATTGAAAAAGCAGGGCTTGCTCGACAACACGATGGTCATTTTCACCACGGACAACGGCTACTTCCACGGGGAACACGGCCTCGCGGATAAGTGGTATCCACACGAGGAGAGTATCCGCGTCCCGCTCATCGTGCGCGACCCTCGCATGGCCTCCGAGAAACGCGGCACGACGAACGACGACTTCACGCTCAACGCGGACCTCGCACCGACTATCCTAGCCGCTACCGGCACGCCTGCACCCACACGGATGCAGGGCCGCGATTTCGCACCGCTCTATCTCGCGAAAGACGCTCCACCATGGCGCACGGAGTTTTTCTATGAACATGCAGTGGGTGCCAAAGGCCGCATCCCCGCCTCCGAAGCCCTCGTCCGCAAAGACGCAAAATACATGTTCTGGCCCGAGGCAAACTTTGAACAACTCTTCGACCTCACCGCCGACCCGCGCGAGGAAAACGACCTCGCCCGCGACCCAAAACACGCCGCACGACTGTCGGAAATGCGCGCGCGGTTCGCCGAACTCAAAGCCGCCGCGAAGTGATTCAATCCGCGAGTCGATAGCCCGAATTTCTCACCGATGGGAGCGAAGGCCGCAGGGCGTTTGGAGTTCCGCGTTTACGCGGTGTAGCGCACGACCTTCCTGTTGCGCTTTCGGACCGGCTAAAGCCGGAACTCCAAACGCCGCGACTGTGAGAAATGAAAGCTAGACGCGCGATCCGGGGGATCGCTCGTTTCTCGCTCAACCCCGGCTACGGTCCGGCAGCCATCCCGGCTGGCTGCGGCACAGTTTTCCGACCCGCATCAGCCGGGGCTATCCACATACGACTTTGAGCGCACAATGGGTTTGTCCCTTTGTGGTTTCGTGTCCCTTTGTTTTTTCGGACAGTTCGTCAAGCTGCGGGTGGTGGATTTCTTCGATAGCCTGATGGGCATCGTCAGTCTGCTCATCAAGCCTGTCGCCGGATACTACTGCGGCAAAGGCGCACCGCATGTGACGCAACTGGCTTATCCCGATGAGCCGGCGGCCGGCGGCACTGGAACGCTGCCTTAGCTTTTTCGCCCACGGTGGAAGAGGGGTGAATCAACGTTGTCGCTTCACTTGAAGGAGGACATTTTCAGGTAGAACATTCCCTTTTGCCTGCCACGCGGCAAAGGCCGCCGCATCGTCTCGACTCCATTGCCTCGCACAGTGCGTGAGTGCATAATCCCTACCTGCCTGATCACTTATTGTCATGGCCCATTTGAGCGCCGTTCCGGGATCGGCTTCTACGACCGCTGTTGCGAATTCCCGGGTGGCAAAATCCCTGAGTTTGACATCGGGTTGCTTCTGAATCCACCGAGTCGCGGCGCTAACATCGGTGTATGCCAGTGTTCTCACGGCTGCTCCGACCGAGCCATACCGTTCGTTCTCGGGTAACCCGACTGCCCAATTCAAAGCAGCTTCATGATCATTCGCCGCCCACGCTCCGGCGATGCTTTGCATCGTCGCTGCACGCTTTTCGATCGGAATTTTCGCCGCTTCCTGCAGAGCGCGTTCCGGGCTTTTTCGGGCGAACGAGGCGATCATCGAACTCATCGCATTTTCCTTCCCTTGCGAGTCAGGCATCTTTTGCAGCCACTGCCATGCAGCTTCTGGATCTTTCCCGGACCACCTTGAGAATGACGAGTTACTGTATGGGTTATTGTCGATTGGGTTCTGGAGTTCATATTCAAACGCAGCCTTTGGATCCACTTCCGCCCACTGAATGACGACACTCCGCCGGGCGGATTTTCGTGCCTCTTCGGAACGCAGTCCTTCTGCCCATTCAATCGCCTCCTGGGGATTCGCTCTTGCGAGCTGATACGCCAACTGGCTCACGCGGGAACTTTCCTTTGATGCCGGAAGCCGTGATAGAACGATTGCGCCGAAACGGGGGTTGTCCCAATACCCGGTCGAGGCGACCACTTCCAGGATGCGGAGACGGTCGTCGACCGGGAGTCCATCCAGCATTCTTGCCCCTTCGACGAGATCGCGTTCGCCTACTTTTGCGATGATCTTCCCGATCGCATCGCGACGAAATCCGACATCCGTCAGACTCTGCGCTGCCTCCATCGCCGCCGCCACATCCCGCTCGGCCCAGGCGGAAAAGACCAAGCCAGTGACGCTGGCGCGTTCAGCTTCCGGGAGCGTTTGGAGGCGCAAAAATGCATCCTGTGGACGGATTTGGCCCCATCGTTTAAAGGCTCCGTAGAGTGCATTCCGTCCAGCTAGTTTGTCGATTTGCAGTGCCGCGTCCACAGCATCGGACGGGGCGCGGCTCGCCCAGGTGCTGAAAGCCTCCATGGCGAAACCCTCGCCGCTGGTCGGGCGTTCTTTTTCCCGCTGGAGAAATGCTACAAGTTGACCGGGCTTTTTCAGTGCGAGAGAATCGAAAAACTCGCGCATCAAGTAGTTGCGCTGTTGGAGAGGGAGCTTGTCCGTCCACTCAAAGGCGGCATTCGCATCGAGCCCGACCCATCGTGAGAGTAACTGGGCGCGGACCAAATCGCGGGCATACGCCCCAAATTTCTCGGAATCGGAAAGGGCGTTGGCGATTCCATCACTGTCGAGCATGGCGACGATTTCGTAAACGTCGTGCCGCCTTTTATGCGCGTCGGTTTCTGTGGTTGCAGCGAGCAGGCGGGCGGCAACTTCCGATTGTGATGCGACGTTCAACGGCTCGGAGGTCAGTGAATCCACGGCTTCCACGCGTCCTTCCTGCACCGCGGCTACGGAAACTGGGGCGGATGGAGCCGTGGGGCCAGTGCCCAAATAGAACCCGGCGGCGCCACCGAGAATTGTGAAAACGACCACCAGTAGGAGTGTCTGCATTTGAGGATGCTTGGCGTTCATACAAAAACTCTAGGCTTGGTTTCGTTGCTTTTCTGCTAGGAAATTGCTTTCGCGCCCGCCGCACCGGAAACGGTCAGAACCGGGTCGGGCGTCGCGGAGTGAGGGGGGCTGGGGGGAGCGATGGGCGGAAGAAGGAAGAAGCGCGGTGGTGACGCTGCTCCGCACAGGAAATTCCCCCAGGCACGGTGCGGGTGCTAAGAGCTTCATCCGTTCAAACATCGTTCGCGAGAATAGTGATCCGTTCCGCTGTGCCCAGCATTTTCTTGGCAGCGGTTTTGCTGCTAGGAATTTGCTTTCGCGCCCGCCGCACCGGAAACGGTCAGAACCGGGACGGGCGTCGGGGAGTGAGGGGGTCTGATCTCATCGCCAAGCTTTCGCGCAAGAACGCCAAGGGGACACCTACCCAACCGGGTACCGGCAGGTTGGTGCGGGGAAAAGCGGGTCAGGCGAGAAAAACGAAATACACGCACGATAAATGTCCGAAGTTTTTCCATTTTCTCGCCTGACCCTCGCCCCTCCTGCGAAGCGGAACTTTCATTGCTTTGTCGCTTCGCGAGTGGTGTAGTGCCGCGACGGGGTTGCCTTTCAGGCGACTTCGTAGCGCGGGCTACTTTTCGCGGGCGCGACATTTCCTGTCCGGAATCGCGGTGCCGCGCTGTTACGTCAATCGTGACTCTGTTTTCCATGATCCAATCCATCGCTCGTTTAAAGCGGCTCGTTTTTGGCGCAATCGCATTTTGTTTGGGGCTGCACTCTGTCGCTGTGGCGGCGGTGCGGCCCAATATTGTAGTCATCCTCACCGACGACATGGGCTTCTCGGACATCGGGCCGTATGGCGGGGAAATCGCGACGCCAAATCTCGACAAGCTCGCGGCGGGCGGGGTGAAGTTTTCGCAGTTCTACAACTGCGCGAAGTGCGAGCCGACCAGGGCGGCGTTGCTCACTGGGCAGCAGTTTTGGACGAAGAATCCAAACGTCGCGGTGCGAAAAGATACACCGAATGTTGGCGAGGTTTTGCGCACTGCGGGGTATCGGAATATGATGGTCGGCAAGTGGCACGTCGCAGGGAATCCGTTCGAGCGCGGCTTTGATCGGCACTTTGGATTCATGGGCGGCGGGACGGATTTTTTTCTCGGCGATAAATCGTTCACGCTCGATGGTAAGCCGTGGCCGGTGCCGAAGAAGGACTTCTATTCCACCACGGCGCTGACGGAGCAGGCGGTGCGTTTTATCCGCGAGGAAAAAGGCGCGCACCCGGAGCAGCCGTTCTTTTTGTATCTCGGCTACAATGCGCCACACGCGTCGATTCAGGCGCTCGCAGAGGTCGTCGCGAAGTATCGTGGGAAATATCTGAAAGGCTGGGACACGCTGCGGCGGGAGCGCTTTGAGCGTCAGCAAAAACTCGGGCTGGCCGGGCCGGGCTGGAATTCGTCGGAGCGGCCTGCGAGCGTGCCTGCCTGGGATTCGCTGGATGCGAAGAACCAGGATTTCGAGGACCTCCGAATGGCGACCTACGCGGCGATGGTGGACTGCGTGGACCAAGGCGTGGGCGCAGTGATGCAAACGCTCGATGATCTGAAACTGCGTGACGACACGCTCGTGATTTTCCTGAACGACAACGGGGCGAGCCCGAATGATCGGGTCCGCAAAGGAGATTTTGGAACGCCGCACGCGAACTGGAATGTCGGCCTTGGCTGGGCTCAACTCTCCAGCACGCCGTTCAAGTTTTACAAACGCAGCCAGCACAGCGGCGGCATCACGACGCCGTGTATCGCGAGCTGGCCCGCAGGCTTCGCGCCGCGCGAGAAGTATGAGGACCAGCCGTGCCACGTCATTGATTTGATCCCGACTTTGCTGGAGGTCGCCGGAGGGACTTATCCGGCGGACTTTGGCGGAAAACAGCATCCGCCGCTGCCGGGCCGCTCCTTTCTCCCGATACTGACGAAAGCGGAAACGCTGCCCGCGCGGACGCTGCATTTCTCGCTCTTCAACAACCTGGCACTCATCCACGGCGGCTGGAAAATCGCCACGTCGTACGGCCAGCCATGGCAGCTCTACGACCTCACGAACGACCGCACCGAGACGCGCGACCTCGCCACCGGGCAGCCGGAGAAACTCGCGGAACTGCTCGCCTTGCAAAAGGAATTCAGCGCCCAGCCCGACGTGGGGCTGCGGCTGAGCGAGGGCGAGCCGGAGCCGGAGTATGCGCCGCCTTTCCGCCCCGATGGAGCGAAGGGTCCGGGCTCGAACGAGGATGTGGCCGACGCGGCGCTCACGTTTCTCCTCACAAAAGAACGCGCGGCTGGCCGGCAGATGAGCGAAGCGGAAATCGCAAGCATCAAGGCGCAGGCGGCGAAGACTCCGAACGCCGGGAGAAAGAAGAAGAAGGCGGCCAAGGCGCAGGACGAAGACTCGAACAATTAACCAACGACCGCCATGTCGAGCATCGCCAGCGCGACACCAGCCTGTGAAGCGAGATGAAAAACGGAGGCAGGCGATAAACCAGAGGACATCCTGCGACCGCCTCAATCCTCAATCGCGATCCGGACTTTGTGGAAAAGGGAGTGAGCAGCCCCTCAGCGCAGCATTCCCTTGCCCCAAATCTTGGCAACCGGTTTAGCGTCCAAATTCGCATAGGGCAGCGGGCCATAGTGGCGGCTGTCCTTGGCATTGAATCGATTGTCTCCGAGCACGAATCCATGATAGGGCGGGACGACGATGCGCCCCGATTTTGATGGGCCGCTGGCCTTTTCCGGAGCAGTGAGACGGATGCTATAGTGGCGGCCCTCGTTTGTTTCCGTGAATTCGCCGGACTCCCCGTTTGGTGTGCGTGTCAGCAATTTGTCATTCACCAGCACATCGCCATTTTCCCGCCACTCGACGGTCTGGCCGGCTGTGGCGATGATCCGCCCCACATAAAACATCCGGCGTTTTTCCGGATTCCGAAAAACGACCAACTCCCCGCGCTCAGGATCCCTGTCAAAGAACACCTCTTTCAAGGCAAGCAGGCGATCTCCCGGATTGATCGTTGGAGACATCGAAGCGTTCGGAACGACAAAGGCCTGAACAACGCGTTCCCTCAAAACAAAGGCCGCACCCGCAGCCGTGCCAACGCCGGCGATTAGGAAAAATATCACATAGATGTACCAGCGATTGAACTCGCGCAGTTGGTAGTCCGGGGGCGAGCTTTTCGCGCGTCTCCACGTGGCAATCATGTTGACGGCCCAAAGGATGATCTCGACTCCGATCAGGACGGCACCGAGCATCAGTCCACCCCTCCCGGAGTCCACCATGAGCGCGATGATGGCCGCAATGAGCAGGAAGATGGACGTGCCCATCCAAAGCATGCCGGCGACAAATTCGCCGCAATAGATTTGGCCCAGTCCCGGAAGGGCCGCGCTAAGTGAGAGTGCGTCCCAAGGTTTCCGGCGCGCTGTTTTGTTTAATGATGTGGTATTCATGATGTGAGTTTTTTTAGCCAAAGAAGACAAAGTAGGCGGCGATCGCGTAGCGCCCGATTCCACCGCAGAAGGCGAGGATGAAAATGGCGGCCTTCGCCCAAAACGCGGCTGTTTTCCAAGCCGGAAGCTGGGTGATTGAAGCCGTCATAACTGAATCCACAAAGTCTGCCGGTGCTTGCACCTGGCGCTTTGCGGCGAGCCATTGCTGATAGTGATCTTGTTTCATGTGAGTTCTTCGTAGGTTGTTCGGAGCTGGCCCTGCAGTGCTAACTTGGCCCTGCTGACGCGGGACTTGACGGTGCCGGGAGCGATGTTTTCGATGCGGGCGATTTCCTCGTACGGCAGCTCCTCGATCTCGGCGAAAACGAAGGCCCGGCGATGGTCATCGGATAGGGTCGCAAGCGCCGCATCGAGGGCGTGAAAGGTGTCCGAGCGCTCGGCGAGGTGGTCGGGTGAATCCCGAGTTGGTGCCGGCATGTCCGGTGGTTCCTCCATCGAGATCGGTAATATTTTTCTCAGGGAGTTCAGGCAAAGCCGATTGGCGATGGTGATTAGCCAGGTGGAGAATTTGCCTTTGTCAGGATCAAACTGCGCAATCTTACGGAATGCGGTGGTAAAGGTTTCCTGCGCGAGATCTTCCGCATTGGCGGTGTTCTTTAGCAAATGAAAGCAGATCCGGAAGACCTGCTGCTGATGGGTCTCTACGAGAACCCGGAACGATTCGCGCTTTCCTGCGCAAACCTGCTCAATCAGCTTCATTTCGTCGTTGTCTAATGTCATCTGTCCCCTACTTACACACACTTCGACCGCGCGGTTCCCATTTTGATCGAAAAAAACCGATTGAGGGAGCTGTTTGAAGGCTTCCAACATCAGGGGAAATGAATGACAACTCCCATCACCTGATGCTCACCATTTTTCGCACGCTGCTCATTCTCGCCTTTGGCCTCGCTTCTGCCGCTGCTGCGGAGCCGAGGAATATCCTGTTCATCTACGTCGAAGACCTCGGCTACTACACGAGCGAACGTGCGGCGCGGGAGCCGAACACGCGCATCACCGGGCTCAAGACGCCGAACCTCGACAAGCTCGCTGCGGAGAGCGTGAATTTCACCCGCGCGCTTTGCGGGCAGAGTGTTTGCTCGCCGAGCAAGGGAGCGATTTACAGCGGGCTGCTGCCACACGCGAACGGCATTTGGCGCAACGTCCACAACGCGCATCCGAAGCTCGGAGGGCCGGAGAAATGGATTCCGTTGCCGAGCCCGCTGACCAAGGAAAACGACCCGACCTTTCTCGCCGTGCCGGGGATGCACGAAGACCTGCCGAACCTCATCCAGCGGCTCAAGGCGGGCGGCGTCTATTGTGCGCTCTCGGGCAAGCTCCACGTCCAGCCGGCGCGGAACTTTCCGTATGATGTGTTCGTGAAGGACGACGACCTCGATGCAGTCATCAAGGCTGCCGGAGACAAGCC
>JANMGP010000280.1:0-11556 GCA_031374705.1 Verrucomicrobiaceae bacterium
ATAGCCGGGTGCCCAGCGGCCATCGCGGTCGATTTTTTGATCCGAAGCGGGATTGCCCTCGGCATCCACGACAGTCCATCCCGTCCACGCGTTTTTCGGATCCAGGATCGACGCAGTCAACTCGGCCATCGCCCGCTCGACTCCTGATTCCGCAGCCACGAGAGCATCGCGCCAGCCTGCGGCCTGGTAGCTCGCGCGATGTCTGGCGCTGATCGCGCTGAGCGTGACGGCTGAAATCGAGGCCAGCACCGCGACCGTCAGGATCGAGATAAGCAGTGCGCTACCTTTGGTCTTGTTGTTAAGTCGCTGAGATTTCATCGGTTTCACGGAGTTTGGTTTTTCGATTGGGATGTGATGACGAACGCCGTCGATCGCAACGGTTTTCCCGTGGACGAGATTCGGTAGTGCATGTCGGAGGCTGAGGTAATTGTCGCAACTTGATTTGCGTCGAACGTTACCGTGAGGTCATTGACCGCATCGGCAATCCAACTCACAGACGTGGTGTTCACGCCGTTGTCGGTCCGGGTCACTTCCCTCGCGATGCGGCTGCCGGATTTCAGATACCGAATCGCGACCGGCCGCGTCCCGTAGCTCACTCCCGTTCGGGTAAGAACAGGTGTATTCGCAACGTCGTCGGCAGGATTGTTCGGCGTTCCCTTTCGATCGTAGTAGTCCACCGTCGAAATTCTCAGAATGACGGTCTCCCCCGGAGCGGGACTGGTCGTGGCTCCGGCGGTTACGGACGTGGCGTTTCGAATGTCCTTGGACATGTAGTCGGCCACTCTAACAAGATCGGAATCCGAGCGAGCCAACTGCGAATTCGCCGAAAATGCCCGCTGTAACGCCACGGCGCCAACCATCAACGCTCCAATCACGATCGCGCCAATTGCTGCGCCGACGACCACCTCGGGCAATGTCATCGCTGAGTTTTCCTTGAATCGAATCGGAATCATCATTCGGCGGGGTTACTTGCGGGCGACGATGGAGGATATCCCGAGGGAGCGAGCCGTTCCCTTTCGAGCGTCGTTCCAAGTAATCCGTATATCAACGCGTACCATCATTTCGTCAGAGAGATCCGCCGCAGCAGACGTGACTCTGGACCCTGTTGAGTCTTTCACCGCCGTGATCGAAGTGGGAAGCGGCGCACCGTTCGCAGTCGGGCGATATGCCGAAACCTTTACCGTTTCCAAAGAGCCCAACTGACGTAACTCCGACCCGCAACGCGGTGAGTCGTCCAGGAGACCCTCGACCGTCTCGGTGGAATTGTCTTCAGGGTCCACCCAAGTTTGCCTCGTGTAAGACTCACTATCGGTCAGCGTTTCCCAGTTCGTGGACTTCAATTGCTGCATTCTCTCGTGCAGCATCGCCGAGGCCAGCGAAACATTGCGGGAGGCTCGGATGATGTCCATGCACCGCGCGCTCACTTGGAATACGGCACCCAAGGCCACGAGGATCACCACTGAAGCCACCAGCGCCTCAAGAATCGTGAACCCACCAAACGCGTGAAGACCGCGCAGGATTCGTCCGGGCGAGCGGCGTCGCAATGGACGCCACGGCGGCTGAGTTTTGATGCTGGTTCGATTTTGGTACATGTGGCCTGATTAACAATGACGATACTATAGCAGCAGCTATGCCTGTTATAATAATTATATTCCCGCGTGAAACCGGCTCTAAAGAAGGCAGGACCATCACCATGAGCGGACACCTTCGTAGCCTCGTCGTGAAACATCCCGCAGGGACGCGCTCATTGCGGTGAGCGGGTCTCACAAACCGCCCATTGTGATGGAATCATTACGGAAAGTCGGAGACAAAAAGTGAAAGCTCGAGGTTTCCGATGAATCGAATGTGGGCAAAGTTGGATTTCCTACTTCCCGCATTGGCCTCGGGTTTCTATTGATGGTGGCAACGAATGAAAATCATCGCCGTGGCGAACCAGAAGGGCGGAGTCGGAAAGACGACGACCTCAATGAATCTCAGCGTCTGCCTTGCAGAGCTGGGAAAAAAAGTACTGCTTGTGGATCTCGATCCGCAGGCCAATGCGAGCAGCGGTCTCGGAGTGGACATCGAAAGCGGCGTCAGCGCCTACCTTCCGATGCTCGGCGAGATGGCGCTGGGCGACTGCATCCTGCCTACTGCGCATGAAAATCTCTGGATCGTCCCGGCGAATCTCGACCTCGCGGGAGTGGAGGTAGAGCTCATCCGCGCGGGCGATCATCTTACACGATTGAGGCGCGCATTTGAACCGGTGAGACAGGCTGCTCCGGTGGACTACGTCATTCTCGACTGCCCGCCTTCACTCGGCGTGCTAATGACCAACGCTTTGAGCGCCGCCGATGAGATTCTGGTGCCGCTCCAGTGCGAGTATTACAGCCTCGAAGGGCTCGCGAAAATCATCGGCGTGTGCGAGCAACTCCGCGAGGCCGGGGCGAATCCAGACCTGCAACTGTGCGGGATTCTCATGACCATGTATCTTCGCACGAACCACGCAAACCAGGTTATCGCAGAGATTCAAAAGCACTACGGTGATGTGATTTTCAAAACCGTCATCCCACGGACGATCCGCCTCGCCGAAGCGCCGAGCCACGGGCAGCCGATTGTTCAGTATGAGTCATCCGGCCTCGGTGCAGCAGCCTACCGCGCGCTGGCCAAGGAATTCCTGGCACGCGAAGCCGCACCCGCTCCGGAGGTCGGCGCGTGAGGTCACGGGCCGCAGCGTATCAATAGTTTTACGATGAGAACCTCGCGCGAGCTCGCCGCCGTTTTCCTTGCCCTATCCTCGCTTCCGCTCGGGGCCAACATCACGCAGCAGGACGCCCGGTTTGCCAAGCTCCCCGACGGCGAGCCCGTTACCGGAGCCGGCGCGCTCGAGGGCATGGCTCGGGCGTTGGGGAAAAGAAATCCTCTCGGGTTTGCGGAGTGGAAGGAAGTCAAGGACGGGCCGGACGATCGGACCACAACAATCCTTCGACTCGCTACGAAAAAGTCCCTGGAAAAACCGTGGCTCATCCAGACCACTGCGAAGGTCAACACTGCGGTAAACAAGGGCGACACATTACTCGCGGTGTTCTCCGCGCGCGGCGAATTCATCCCGGACGGCGAGGCGAAGTGCATATTCGTTGTCGAGGAATCCAAGGAGCCGTACCGCAAGTCCGTCGCGTTCCGGGTCGAAGTGGAGAAAGAATGGCGGAAGTTCTACGTCCCGTTTCAGGCAATGCAGGACTACCCGGTCGGCTCGGCGCAAATGAGTTTTCAGGCTGGCTTTAGTCCGCAGATTATCCAAATCGCAGACCTCAAAGTGATCAACTACCGCAACGCGGTAAAGTCCGGCGAACTCCCTTACACGCCCCTGACCTACCGCGGTCGTGCGGACACGGCAGACTGGCGGAAAGATGCCGACGAGCGCATCGAGAAGTACCGCAAGGCCACACTGTCGATTCGAGTTCACAGCGCGAAAGGAAAAAGCATCGGCGGCGCGGAGGTGCGGATCAGGCAGATATCGCACGCCTACGGATTTGGCAGCGCCGTTGACGCAGCCGCATTGTTTGCGGAAGGATCTGATGGCGAGAAATATCGCTCCATCGTCGAATCGTCCTTCAATAAAGTAACGCTGGAGAACGACCTCAAATGGCCGCAGTGGGAGGCAAACAAACAGCCCGCGCTTGATGCTCTCACGTGGCTCAGCGAGCGGAACATTTCGGTCCGCGGCCACAATCTTCTGTGGCCGGGTTGGAAGAATCTTCCCAAAGACATCGAAGGCCTCGCCGGCGATCCGCCAAAGCTCAGATCGCGCATTCTCGATCACATCCGCGAGCAGGCCACAGTGCTCAAGGGAAGAGTGACGGAATGGGATGTCCTCAACGAGCCCTACAGTAATACCGACGTCCAAAAAATACTCGGCGATGGCATCCTCGTGGATGCATTCAAAGCTGCACGCGACGCCGACCCCAAGGCGCGGCTGTTCGTCAATGATTACGGTATCCTTTCCCACGGAGGTGCAGACACCGAGCATCAGGACGGCTACTACAAAACCATAAAAACGCTCCGCGCGGCGGGCGCTCCGATTGGAGGAATCGGCATGCAGGGACACTTCGACGACGAATTGACGCCGCCGACGAAGGTATGGGACATCCTCGACCGTTTTTCCGACCTGGGCATTCCCATTCAAATCACCGAGCACGATATCAACGTCTGGGACGAAGAAGCGTGGGCCGACTATACGCGCGATTTCATGACCGCCTGTTTCGCCCACCCCGCCACGAACGCGTTCATCATCTGGGGCTTCTGGGAGGGTCGCCATTGGATTCCGAATGCCGCATATTGGACGAAGGAATGGAAGCCACGGCCCGCCGCCAATGTCTGGTACGATCTCGTGTTCAAGAAATGGTGGACGAACTATCGGAACTGGACCGACTACCGAGGGCGCGTGAAGGCGAAATGCTTCCTCGGCGAATACATCATCGAGGTGAAATTCGGCAACATGAAGACGGAGAAAAAGTTCACGATGAAACGCGGCGGTGATTACATCGAGATCGAGCTGCGTCCGCCGCCGAAAGTAGCGCCAGTGCTTCCGGGCGCGGTGCCGGCAGTTCCCGCGACTCCCGCGACGAAGTAAGCGCAACGGGCGCGGCCTCGAAAATCGCGAGCCACCTCCGACAAGTCCGTTGGACGGCCAACGTGTCGTCCGTCTCCGTTTTTTGCAAAACGAATCCCTCTACTTGTCCGCCAGCGCAGCCACGCCAGGCAGGATCTTGCCCTCGAGCAATTCCAACGAAGCGCCGCCGCCGGTGCTGATGAATGTCATCTTGTCCCCGACGCCTGCTTTCTTCACGGCTTTGACGCTGTCGCCGCCGCCGATGATTGTCTTCGCGCTGGCGTTCGCAGCGATCGCATGGGCGATGTCGAACGTTCCCTTCGCGCACGCTTTCACTTCGAAAACACCCATCGGGCCGTTCCAGATGACCGTCTTCGCTTTTGCAATTTCAGCCGCGAAGAGCGCGACGCTTTCCGGACCAATATCCACACCTTCCCACGCATCCGGGATGTTCTCGCCGGGCTGCGTATAGCGGGTGTTGCCGACGGTCTTGGCGTCGAAATCAAACGCGTCGGTGATGAGCGAATCCACCGGGATGAGAATCTTCACGCCCCGCGCCTTTGCCTTGTCCAGAGCGGCCTGCGCGATGGGTTCCCATTCGGGTTTGTAGAGGCTCTTTCCGAGCGTGATGCCCTGCACGAGCTTGCGAAATGTGTAAGCCATCCCACCACCGATGATGATCGTGTCGGCTTTTTCAATGAGCCGATTGATGACTTCGATTTTGTCGTTCACTTTCGCACCGCCAAGGATGACGACAAAAGGACGCTCGGGGTTCTCCAGTTCGTCATGAAGATAAGTAAGTTCCTTCTCCATGAGAAGGCCGCTGACGGCCGGTAGATACGCGGCGACGCCGGCGGTGGAACTGTGTGCGCGATGCGCGGAGCCGAATGCGTCGTTGATGAAGACTTCTGCGAGGTCGGCCATTGCTTTCGCGAGCTCCGGATCGTTGAGCTCTTCTCCCGCGTGAAAGCGGACGTTTTCGAGCAGGAGGACTCCGCCGTTCTGAAGAGCGAGCGCCTTGGCTTTTGCGGCATCGCCGATGCAGTCGTCAGCGAAATCTACTGGGCATCCCAGCATTTCAGAGAGCCTCGTGGCGACAGGACGCAGCGATTGCTTCGGGTCGCGCTGGCCTTTCGGACGCCCCAGATGCGAGGCGAGGATGAGCCGTGCACCTGCGGCGATGAGGGCCTTCAGCGTGGGCAGGGTTTCTTTGATTCGGGTGTCATCGGTGATGACCATCGCGCCGTCCTTTTCGTCGAGCGGAACATTGAAGTCC
The DNA here is from genome assembly GCA_031374705.1 of Verrucomicrobiaceae bacterium. GTDB lineage: Bacteria > Verrucomicrobiota > Verrucomicrobiia > Chthoniobacterales > Chthoniobacteraceae > SXWH01. The sequence continues at coordinate 5,868 of JANMGP010000280.1, forward strand.
ACACGGATGAAGCAGCGTTTGCCGGTGAGTTCGATGTCGCGGATAGATTTTTTAGCCATGGAAATTGAGGTCGCGAAAATCGCGGGCATCCTGGAAAACTCAAGCTCTTTGACGCGGGACTGTGAAATCCGCCGGCCCGCCCTACATTCCAGCCGGCGGCTGGATGAACAGATTCCAATACCAATCGAGCACCTCGCGACCGGAGAAAAACCAAATCAGCGCGGCGACCGCGAGATACGGGCCAAACGGGATCTTTGGAGACCATTCTTTCTTGCCGATGAGCTTTGGCACGCCGCCGATCACCGCTCCGATGACGGATGCCGCCATCACGGTGAAAAGGACCGCCTGCCATCCGAGGAATGCGCCAATGCAAGCGATGAATTTCACGTCGCCAAATCCCATCGCCGTCCGCCGGAACTCAATTTTCGTGAGCTTGCCGGTAAACTCCTGGATGTGGTTGAGGTCGTAGTCTGCACCATTAAAAGTGAGCTTCTCGTACAGGCTCCGAATCTCACACGGCCCGCCGGATTTTCCTTCGATCTCAAAGCTCTCGCACTGCATGACGAGCGTGTCTTTCTCGCTGGAGAAGAGCTCGTCCCACCAATAGTCCTCGCCATCGGCGACGAGCTTTGCGCGCTCGCCTTCCAGCTTCCAAGTGAAGTCCACGGGCTTCTCAAAGCTCAGCTTCTTTTTACCAAAAGCGGCTTTTCCCAGCCAGGACACCAGCCACAGCAGACCAAACCCGCCCGCCGCACCAATGGCCGACCACATGAGCGAGCGGATGTTTTCCTGCACGCCAAAAGTCGTCTCCCCGTGCATCCACGGCAGCCCCGCGCTGAAGACCAGACCGGCGATCGTGCCGCCAATGGTCACGCCGTCGGGAATGATGAGGTGATCGCAGTCGATGAACGTCGCCACGATGAGCAGCGACACGAAAGTAAACATCGGGAACACCAAAATCCAATGCCCTGGAAACGGCACCGGCGCGTGATACGCCAGACGCCACCACACCGCGAGAAACATCACCGCCGTCAGTAATTCCACGCCGAAATAGCGGAACGGAATCGGTGCCTTGCAGTTCATGCACTTCCCCCGCTGCACCGTCCACGTAATCAGTGGCAGGTTCGACGTCCACGGGATTTGATATTTGCAAATCGGACAAAACGACCGCTTCGGCTCATCGACGGACATGTTCAGCGGCAGTCGGTAAATGCACACATTCAGGAAGGAGCCGACGCATGCGCCCAGCAAGAAGGCGAACGTCGCGAACAGGATTTCGTAGATGGTTTGGGCTGGCACTGTCTCGCAGTCAAAGCAGCATGAGTGCCGCGGTCAATCCTCGGGCGCGGATTCCATTTTCGTGCGGCGAAAGAAGATGGCCAGATGTCCGTGAACAGCTCGCAAGTCATAAACGTAACGCACAGTGGCTCTAAACGTGCTCAAAGCGGGAATTGCCGGATTTATCGGCGATAAAACGAACTAATATAAAATACAACTCCACCAAGTCTATGAACACCAAACTCCGTCGAGGCCGCTCCGGCTTTACGCTTGTCGAGGTTTTGCTCATTGTCACCATCATCGGACTTCTGGCTTCCATCGCCGTCCCGAACTTCCTTCGGGCGCGCCAGCGCTCGCAAGCAACGATGATTCTTCAGGACTTGCGAATGATCGACGTCGCTGTCGCAAACTACGCCCTTGAAAACAGCAAAATCGAGAACGATTCCGTGACGTGGGACGACGTAAAGCGTCACATCAAAGACGGCACGAAGCTCGCGGAAAGCGGCGGCTTCGATCTGTTCGGCAATCCGTTCTACGTCTCGACAATCGGCGGCGACATCGAATTGAGCGATGCCACTTTTCAGGCGCTCAAACTGATCGCGCCACGCGACTACTGGTCGCCATTTCTGATCCACGCTCCCTAACCCGGGTCTGGCCGCGGAACGAAAAGCAAGCAACCGGGCGATCACCGGCTACCACGATGGTGCCGCGTTGGATCGAGTGCGTTACTGTTGGCCGCAACGGAACAATCCGCTTGGCAACGCGCCGCGAACGACCATGTTTGCGCTGAACCAAATGAGCGCATGAATATCTCTGCGAACGAAACCCGTCCCGTGAACCACGAATCAGCGGCAGAGCGATGAAGAACGCCCGATCATCCCGGCGCTCGGGCTGCGGCTGGATGCGCGCATTCCTGCGGATCATTGCGTTGCCCGCCTTTCTCCTCGGGAGCCTGTGCGTCGTCATCGCAGCACAACTCTCCATTTCGAAGCAGGCCAATGGCGAAGCGGCGCTGTCGATGCCTGCGACCGCGGGATCGTTTTACCGCATCGAATCCACCGAGGATTTCGTGCAGTGGACGCCGATGATGACGCTGCAGAGCGGCGCGACGCTCCAGCACACGGACAGCGCGGCGCCGTATTTTACAAAACGCTTTTACCGCACCACGGAGCTTTCGGGCACCGGGCATCTCACGGGCGATCATTTCCAGACGAGCGCCGGCGAAGTGATCATCCACCCGGTGAATCACGCGAGCTTCGTCATGAGCTGGAACGGGAAAATGATTTACTCCGACCCGGTGGGTGCGACCACGCTCTATAGCGGATTCCCAAAGGCGGATCTCATCGTAGTCACGCACGCGCACACCGACCACTACAGTAACACCACACTTGCCGCAGTGGCGAATACCGGTGCCCGCATCATCGCGCCGCAAGCTGTGTATAATTCCATGACCGCGGCACTGAAGGCGATCACGACTATCATGCTTACCGGGCAATCGCTTCCGGCGAACAACACCCCCCCTCAAACCGCAATCGGAATCAACATCGCGGGCGTTCCCGCCTACAACAGCAACCACCCACTCGGCACATGCAACGCCTACGTCCTGACCATTGGCGACAAGCGCATTTTCATCAGCGGCGATACGGGTGATTCTCCGGAAATGCGCGCGCTGCCGAACATCGATGTCGCATTTGTCTGCATGAACATCCCGTTCACGATGAACGTCTCGACGGCCGCGAGCGTCGTACGGGCATTCCGTCCGAAGATTGTTTTTCCATATCACCACAGAAATCAGGACGGAACGTTCGCCGACCTCGTCGCGTTGAAACAGCAGGTCGGCACGGACCTCGGAATCGAAGTCCGGGTCCGCACGTGGTATTAAAGCGGGCGTTACCGCAGCGATGTCAAAACCCACGACCGGCTCGATGTCGCTCTACACGGCGACTTGTCTCGTGGTGGCGAATATGGTCGGCACCGGCGTCTTCACGAGCGTAGGCTTTCAACTCAAGGCGGGCCTTCCGCCGTTCGTCATTCTCGTTCTGTGGCTGGTCGGCGGCGTATGCGCCTTTTGTGGAAGCGTGGCCTATGCGGAACTTGCCGCAGCCCTTCCGCGCTCCGGGGGCGAATACCATTTTCTCGCACGCATCTTTCATCCTGCCTTCGGCTTTCTTGCCGGATGGGCCTCGGTCGCAGCAGGATTCGCCGCGCCGGTCGCGATTGCGGCCATGGCGGCAGGGCGATACGTCCACGGAGTCTGGCCGGCGCTTCCGGCGGGTGCCGTCGCCGCGTCCGCGGTTGCAGCTATCACCGCGGCAATCATCGCGAATCCGAGGCTTCGCGTGCGGTTTCAAAATACGGCGACGTCTTTGAAACTCCTGCTCCTTCTCGTCTTCATCGGATTTGGCGCATTTGCTCCGGTATCCGGGAGTTCACTGGCACCGCAGGCGGGCGATGGCGCGCAGCTTTTCAGCCCGGCGTTCGCGTACAATCTCATCTTCGTGATGTATGCGTATGCGGGCTGGAACGCCTCCGCTTACGTGACTGGCGAGGTGCATAATCCGGGGCGCAACGTCCCGCTCTCTATGGCGCTCGGCACAGTGATCGTCACCATCCTTTACGTCGCAATGAACGCCGTTTTCCTCCGCGTTGCACCAGCAAGCGAATTGAGCGGGCAGATCGAAGCAGGGTTGATTGCGGGACGCCACGCATTCGGCGAAACCGGCGGGCGCTGCACGGCACTGCTCATCACACTCGGCCTGCTGTCGAGCATCGGGGCGATGCAGTGGGTGGGGCCGCGGGTGCTTGCGACCATGGGAGAAGACCATCGCGTGCTGCGCCCGTTCTCCCTCGGCAACTCGACCGGAATGCCGACCATCGCAACCCTCACGCAGACGACACTCGTCGCGCTTCTCCTCGCCACCGGCACGTTTGAGAGCCTTCTCACCTACGTCCAGTTCACCATCACGCTGTGTTCGTTTCTCGCCGTGTTCGGCGTCTTTGTTCTACGGTGGCGCGAGCCCGCGCTTCCGCGCCCTGTAAAAGCGTGGGGCTATCCCGTGACCCCGCTCATTTTTCTCGCCGTCAACGGCTGGATGCTCTGGCATGTCTTCCGCAGCACCCCGCACGAATCTATCGCCGGGCTCGCCACGATGCTCGCCGGCCTGATCGTTTTTCGCATCTCCGGACGGCGTTGATTCTCATCGCAATCTCACCCTCCCGCGACGGTGCCGCCAGACTGCGCACCACGACTCTCAAGGCGTGACTTTTTGCGTCCCAAAGAATATTCTCCGCTCATGAAGAGCACGATTTCAGTATTCCTTTTCTTTGTTGGAAATCTTTTCGGCGGTGAGTCGTTCTTCTTGGTCGAAAAGGTGTCCATTTGGCATCGTGATTTTCTAGCCCGCTATGCCGGTAGAATTTCCGGGTCTGACTTAATGCGACCGAAAGCATTCAACTACATCGTCAGTGATGGAATCTCCCGATTTCACGACATCTCGGAGAACGTTCGCCACATTGAAAAGCACATGAAGACCGGGCTGGATCGCCGAAAAGTTCCCGAAGTCGATACCGTGATGATTTGTGAGATAAAATTAGGGAAGGGCGCTGCCTACTTTTATGTTTCGGATGACGGGAACGCTCGTTGGATCGACGACGGCGAACCAGCCGTTGACCGCGCCGTGTTGAGAAGAACTCTGCTCTGTCTGCCGGTCGCAGAGTTTATCGACTTTCTCGAGACATTCCCAAAAGTGAAGACTCAGTGTTTTCCAACGATGGATTTGCCTGCATTTCGAGCGGCCGTGTCCTACTCTCGCGGCGTCCCGGGGAGAGCAAAAAAGGAGTCCGGCGGGGATTAACGACGACTTGCCGAGGGCCATCAGTCAGGTTCTCGTGCGCTGATCGCTGCCTTCGTGGCCTTGGGACAAGCGCGGCAAAAAACGCAAACAAGCGCTTGCCCCTCCAACTTTCCATAGTACAATCAAGATTCCTCTAAAAATAAAGGGGGCGTACTGGTTTCGACTGACTGTTTGAACCGCCGGTCGCATGCCGTGGAAGCCTGGTTGGCCACGTAAAATCCGCTGGGCAAAACAAATCAAACGCCAACAGCAATGTTGTCGATGCGACTGACTCTTTCGAGAGTGAGTACGCCCTCGCAGCCTAAACTGCGGGAGAGTCCTTAATAGGACCAGTGGTTTCCGGCAGACGCCTCTACGCCGGGAGCCAATACCAGAGGCTGGTTCGAAGCGGGATTGACCGCCGCGGCGAACGAGAGAACCCGTGGACAATCGGCCCTGCGAAGCGCGTCCACCCGCATCGCAGGGGCTAAAGCGATGGTGAGGCTAAGCATGTAGAAGCTCGCGGGAATAGCAGCCAGGACAGGGGTTCAACTCCCCTCGCCTCCACTTTTTCTACA
>JANMGP010000281.1:0-6417 GCA_031374705.1 Verrucomicrobiaceae bacterium
CGAAAAGGCGCGAAAATAGAAGAACTCCGAAGATGCAGGCGATCACCCTGCGGGTGAGTCGGTGTGTTTTGGTAAGTGTATGATTTCGCGCCTTTTCGCGCCTTTCGCGGGCCATCCATCGCCGTTTCTCGGTTTATGCCAGAATGAGCAACTCCGTTTTGGCATAAAAATGCCGGGCAGAAAAAAGCTGTCAGACCCCGAGAAAGTGTGGATCCGCAAAACGCGCTACGTCTTAACCTTGCAATGCATTACTCAGCAGCAAACCAGGCCACCGCCTAATCCGGCCGCGACACCACCACGCGCTCCGAAGTCTTCTCGTTGCCCGTCTCCAGCACCACGCGCACCCAGATGCACACCGCCCCGCCTGGGTCCGCCAGGCCCAGCGTCACCGTGAACGGCTCCGGCGTCCGGCTCGTCCTTGTATAAAGCACCAGCGCATCATCCAGGTCCGCATCCTCGCCCGCAGCCGCCAGCACCACGTATTCAGCGAACGTCGCCTCGGCCGATTCCGAGTGCGTGCCCGTCGCCGTATCCGGCGAAGTCAGCGAAGCCTCCACCGTCACCGCCTGCGGCGTATGACCGGCCTCCGGCGACAGCCGCGGCAGCGTATCGATGAGCGGCTGATTCGTAGAAATCCTCGGCAAAACCGCCGTGCGATAACTCAGCAGCGCCGCATAAATAAACCGGATCGTTTCATCCCGACGCGCCCTCGCCGTATTCAGATCCTGCCGCGCCTGAGCCCGCGCTTCGTAGAGCCCCTGAAGCTCATTCATCGAAATCACAAACTGCGCCTGAGTCACCACCGCCGGCGCATCCACCGTGCCCTCATTAATCGTCACCGGAAGCGTAATCCCGCTCGGCGCAGGCGCCCCATTCATGGAATTCCACAGATTCTTCGCATCGCGAAGCGGCTCGCGGAACTTCTCCTCGCCCTCATTGACGCTCGGCATATCGGGCCGCGAACCAAACAAAGCCGTCCCTGCGTAATACCCATCGACCACTTCCAGAAAAAGGCGCATCCGCTTCATAAGAACCTCCTTTTTCAGCACAATCGCCCGCGAATTCGTCTGCAAAACATTGAGCTGAGCCTGCACCGCATTGAGCTGAGACTCCAGCACATCGCGCAAAGCCACCAGACCCGAGCGATTGAAATTCGGAGGAATCACCCCCGGCTTCACCGGCAGAAAAAACGCCGGCCCCGCCCCAATAAAACTGTCCACAGAGGACCAATGAGCGAGAAACTTGTTGGCAAAAGAGATGGCAGAAGACTTCGATTCGAACATAATTGGGTTTTTATTCTGGATAATAGTGTGCCGCAAGGAAAAAGTGCGGCACAAAGATAAAAACACATCATACAATGCTGAGGAAGCAATCGACAATGCCACAGCAAGACTTTGCAATTCATTACGAGCAAAACACCAAGCCAGCCGAGTGGAATACAACGACTATTTGTATCACGCTCGTTGCAAAAAACATCATATTTATGTCGTGAGAGATAGTTATTCTACAAAAAGTTGTTTCTGCCCGCAGATTACGCAGATTTCGCAGATTCCTCATTAGACCAATCTGCGAAATCTGCGAAATCTGCGGGCAACACTGCATTGAAAAAACATGTCCATGGATGCTGCTCAAGCGGACAAAGGAGCGTTCCCCGCTGGGAGTGGCGGGCTGTGGCCGACATTCTTCCCCCCGCCGGAGGCGCAAATCGTGGGCCTACGGCCTTGTGGAGTCAAATGGCGGCCAAAGCCCGCCACTCCCAGTGCAGGTCGGCGAATAAATTCGCCGCTCCATGCCGCGTCCCCTAGCCCGGAGCCGCCTCGGCTGAGCGCAGTTGTGGCTATTGGTAGTCGGAGTAGATGTTCGCCTTCGGCAATGCCGCCTTCAACGCCGCGACGCTCTCCTTCGTGAGCCCGGTGCAGCCCTGAAAGCTGACTACTTGCAGCGCGGGAAGGTTCTTCAGTCCGTCAACGTCCGTGAGCCCGGTGCATCTTTTGAGATGGACTGTTTGCAGCGCAGTGAAATTCTTCAGCGCGTCTAGGTTTGTCAGCTTTTGGCAGTCGCTGAGCTGCAGTAGTAGAAGTGCAGTCAGATCCCTGAATATGTCTAGGTCTGGAAGCTGGTTGCACCCGTCGAGCGCGAGCAGTTCCAGAGCGGTAAGGTTCTTGAACGCGTCGAAGTTAATCAGTGCGGTGCAGCCGCTGAGCGTGATGGATTGCAGAGCCGTTAGATTTTTGAGCCCGTCCACGTTCGTCAGCCCCGTGCAGTTGCGGAGGTTGAGTTGCCGCAGCGCGGTGAGGTTTTTGAGCGCGTCTACATTCGTTAACGCCGTGCATTCGTTGAGCGAGACCCATTTGAGCGCCGTTAGATTTTTGAGGGCGTCCACATTCGTCAACGCGGTGGCGTTCAAAAGCGAGACCATTTGCAGCCGGGTAAGCGGGGTGAGCGCGGACAGGGCGTGCATGGTGCCTGCGTCTCGGATGAACAGCTCCTGCGGGTTCAGGCGATGGGCGACGGCGGCGTGGAGCTCAAACGATTCGCTCGCGGGGATGAGCACCTGTGTCACGCCATCCAGCCAGGTCTCTTTCTTGAACGCCGCCTTCCAGTCCGCCCGAATCGTTTCGAACGGCTCTGTGTATTCCACCGTCCACCCCAGCGCCTTTGCCTCCGCGAGCGCGGAGCGTAATGCGTAAGCCCGCCACCCGCTCCAGCCCAGCGTGGCGATGATGAAGACGATGAGCCAGCGGGTGAGGTGCCAGTTGCGGCGCGGTGGTGGGTCGGTGGTCATGGGTTGGTTATGGGCCGGAGATACTCGTCTTCGGAAGCGCCGCCTTCAGTGCCGCGACGCTCCCCTTCGTCAGCCCCGTGCAGCGGTAGAGCTCGACCCATCGCAGAGCGGAGAGGTTCTTGAGCGCGTCCACATTCGTGAGTCCCGTGCAGTCGTGGAGCGAAACCCATTGCAGAGCGGAGAGGTTCTTGAACCCGTCCATATTCGTAAGCTCCGTGCAACCGCCGAGCGTGACGTATTGCAAAGCGGAGAGGTTCTTGAGTGCGTCCACATTCGTCAGCACGGTGCAGTCGCGGAGCCAGACCTTCTGCAGTCGGTCGAGTGGTTTGAGCGCGGAGAGGTTGCGCAGTGTTGCGGCGTTGACGATTTGCAGCCCCTTCGGATTCAGCCGATGAACGATGGCGACGTGTGGCTCGAACGATTCGCTCGTCGGGATTTTCACGTATGTAACGCCATCCAGCCACGTCTCTTTTTTGAACACCGACTTCCAGTTTGCCCGAATCTCTTCGACCGGGTCGGTGTAAAACACCTTCCACCCCAGCGCCTTTGCCTGCGAGAGCGCGGAGCGGAATGCGTATGCCCGCCACCCGCTCCACCCAAACATGGCCACGATGAGGACGGTGAGCCACCGGGTGAGGTGCCATTTGCGGCGCGGCGGTGGGTCGGTGGGCATTGCAGTGGTCTGTTGTCGGTGGATAGCAGGCATTATTTTCCTTCGTCACTCAACGCCTGAAGCAGGAAATCTCGTGAAGTAAGAATCGGCCGCATTCCGACGGATGGCATGTGAGGGAAGCCGGGGTCATCCAGTAGGATCCGTGTCGGACCGACATTCGTAAGTTTGCACCTTAGAGGAATGATGCCTTTTCTGGAGGATAAAGCGAATCCTATTCCGATTGTCCGGACTCGTAAGCATATGCCCGCCAAGTCTTCATTACGTAAAGCAAAGGGGCGTGGTCCCGCAAAACGCTTGGAGCCAGAGCCATCGCCTGGCCCTTTATTAAACCGCGAACCGACTCTGCGAATCCCTTCGGTGCCCCCACCATGGCATCGAGCAATAGCCTTAAATCGTTTGGCTCGGGAACCAGTTCGCCCGCACTGTTGAAATACACTCCACTTTTCACATGGCGGTATTTCAGCATTGGGAGCCAGGGGACGATGTCGGTGAAATTTCGGAAACGCTTGCCTGGCACGTTCCAACGCGAGGCAAAGTGGGCGTCGCCCACGGCTGGCGAGCCAAACGTGAAAACTCCCGTGACTCCAGTAAGCCGGTCCGCTGCCAAAGTCGCAAGCGCGCCGCCGAGACTGTGCCCGCAGAGCCAGAGCGACCGCCCTTCGCGAATCGCCTCCACGCGCTCCGCGACTTCAGGCCACATCTCTTCGAGTGAATTCCGAATGCCCGAGTGAACCCGCCCGCCGGAGCGACCGTTCCAAGGGACGAGCGAAACGCCCCCATCCGTCTTCAAATCCTTGTTCACGTTCGCGAGCTTTTCCTTCAGAGCCACGATCGACCGCAAATCCTCCGGAATCACTACCTGCGTTCCACGAAACGCGACGATGACTTTCACATGGTCGAACAATACGTAACACTGCCCGCCGTTTTCCGGGCCGCGCACCGGGCTCCCTCCGGATATTGTCAGCCCTGCCAGATCAAAGGCGAGCTTCGCATCGACTGGTTCACAGTAAGCCGCGAGCGCGCACTCGGAGAGCCACCACGCATTCCGGAGCGAGGGCGTTTCGTCGAACGGATGCAACTGCACATCCTCAAAATAAGAATACTGCTTCGGACTCACCGGCGGATTCGTGAGCGAGAAATCGAACTCCGCCGAGTAGTGCGAAAACCGACTTGATGATTGCGGGTTGGACATAAACCAGCGCATTTAGTCTGCGGGGAGAGAGCGATTGTAAATCAATGTTTCACGCCTGTCATTTAGTCCGCTGGAGCGCTCCCGAGGGGTGTAATCGATTCGCGGAAATAAGACTGGCTTTTTCTCACGGCTGCAAATACCTCATTTCCGAGAAAGCAGAACCCAGCCCAAACTTATGGCAAAGATCGTAATCATTGATGACGAGCCGCAGATCGTCGAACTCGTGGTGACAGCGTGCAAAGAACTCGGTCACGAGACATTTCCCTTCGTGAATCCTCAGAAGGCATTGGACCAGTTGGAGTCGATTGCGCCGCAGTTGATCATCTCCGATATCAAGATGGACAAAGTGGATGGCTTCGAGGTTCTCAGACAGGCGAGGAGCATGCTCGACGCGTGCGAGGTCATTCTCATGACGGGCTACGGCAACGAGGAGATCGCAGAGAAGGCCATCGGTGATGGTGCGCGATATTATATCCGCAAGCCGTTCAAGATTTCCGAAATGCAGGCGCGCGTGAAGCACACTGTGGAGTTTTCGGATACGGCGAAAGAACGCGATACGCTGAAGAAAGTAATGAAGCGCGCGACGAACCCGGAGAATATCATCGGGACATCGGCGAAGATGGACGAAGTGTATCACCTGCTTCGCAAAGTCGCGGACACGGACTCGACGATTCTCATCGTCGGCGAGAGCGGCACCGGCAAGGAGCTGGTCGCCCGCGCGCTGCACTATAACAGTTCGCGCCAGCATCAGCCGTTTGTGGCGATCAACTGCTCGGCATTGCCGGAGAATCTTTTGGAGTCGGAACTCTTCGGCCACAAGAAGGGCGCATTTACCGGCGCTGTGTCCGATAAAGCCGGGTTGTTTGAAGAGGCGGAGAAGGGGACGATTTTTCTCGATGAGGTGAACTCAATGGCGCTACCACTTCAGACCAAGCTGCTGCGCGTCTTGCAGGAGCGCCAACTCCGCCGCGTGGGCGATACGAAGACGGTGGCAATTAACGTCCGGGTGCTTGGCGCGACGAACGAAACGCTTTTGGAAAAGGTGAAGGATGGGAAGTTTCGCGAGGACTTGTATTACCGGCTCGCGGTCATCCCGATCGAGCTTCCGCCGTTGCGCGAGCGCACGGAGGACATCCCTCTTTTGGTCCAGCACTTCCTCAAAAAGACCGGTCAAAACGGGACGGAGGCGAAAAGGATAGAGCCGAAAGCACTGGAAGTCCTCCAAGGATACCGCTGGCCGGGTAATGTCCGGGAGCTGGAAAACGCTATCGAGCGCGCTTGCGCACTTTGCGACGATAACCTCATCCGCGTTTCGGATTTGCCTCCAAATGTCGTCAAGCAGGTCGGTGGCGCAGTCGAGCCTTCCAGCGGAACGATGCCGGTGGGGAACAAGTTGGATGACTTCATCCGCGACATCGAAAAGCGCTTTATCGACGAGACCATAAAGCGCAATGGCGGCAATCGCGAGAAGGCGGCCAAGATGCTTGGTATCAGCATGGCGACGCTTTACCGAAAGCTCGAAGTAAAAGCCGCGAAGGCCGCGAAGTAACGGCACGGATTCATGCCGTCCGCGGAATTCCTGCTGATCGATAACAGCAATTCGTTCACGAAGTTCGCGCTTTCGTCGCGCGAGACAGTGGGTGCGGCTCGCAAGATTCGCACCGCGGAACTGACGCCCGAATCGTTGCGCCGGGTGCTGCGCGGGTGGAATTTCGCACGTGTGGCTCTATGCTCTGTGGTGCCGGAAAAACGGGACGTGATCGTCGG
>JANMGP010000294.1:0-61539 GCA_031374705.1 Verrucomicrobiaceae bacterium
CGATCGCCAGTACGATCGCCGCCCACTTTGTCCCGGAGACAAACCGCCGGATGCTGACATCCTGAAGCGCATCAGGCTCAAACGTAATTCCCCTTACCCATGCGAACGCATGCAAAATCAGGTAAACTTGGACGGCGACGCCAAACAGATACTCCCAAAGCGACGCCGCCAGAACCACCACGGGCGCCCAGCGGAACCATGCATCATCCGGTAATCCCGGGGGCTTTAAATAAAGGAATACTTTGGCGACGACTGCGACCGCACACAAGATGACGCATCCGAGCATGAGCCAGTGCCAAAGGCCAAACCGACGCCGCAAGGCTGCTCGCAAAGTTCCGAAGTGACCGTGCCGGTTCAGCAAAAAGCCGATCGCCGCGATTACCGCGATCGGAAAAGTCGTCACGGCGTTATTGAAAAGACCCGCAATAGATTCCAAGGCTGGAATCCATGCCCCCGTGACGCTTTTCGCAACACCGCCCGGAGGCATGTACCAGAATACCGGGTCGTCCCCGATTCCCTCCATTGATTCCCGGAACCAGCGCAACTCGGAGACGCCCCGCCACTGAAAAGTGAGCTGGACCACGAGGTGGAAAAGCGCATTGGCACAGCCCAGCCAGCCGAGCGTGACCCAAATGGCCGGATAGCGCCGGATGCACCGCCATCCGTTGAGAAGGCTCTTCTTCACCGGGTTTGAGAACATCAGGAGCAGATAACCTGCGATGGCTAGGGCGGCAGTTGTCACGATTCTACTCCCATCGCGAATTGCGGCTGCCGGTATAGGAAAGAACAAGTCCCAGCGCGACATGGGCCAAGAGGACCCATATGCATAGCAGTCCCCCAGCCGGCTCGGTCGGGACCACGCCGGTTGTCGTCATCGCATCGTAGTAGCGGGTGTTTTCCATCGATCGGATAAAACCGCTCCACGCCCAGTAGCTCGCGATGAAAATCTGAGTGATCATCGCGATCGCTTTTGGCAACGCGAGCACCGCCCCGCTGAGCGGCAACTGAAATCCGACAAGATAGATCCCCATGAGCGACGCCTGCTCGGCAGATTTCATCCACGCCGAAATCCCCAGACACACCGAAGTGACCGCCGCATTGACGAGCACAAGACTGATCGCCTGAACGGCAAAGCTCCCCTGAAAGCCCACGATTAGATTCACAAAAAGCGCCATCCACAAACTCTGTGCAAGCACGAGAGCTCCGAGAAAAGCAACCTTGCTGGCGATATACGCCAGCGGGCTGAGACCGGCAAACTTCTCCTTTTCGAAAAGGTTTCTCTCCGCGGCGATTTCGCGCGAGGAGTTGTTCGCCCCCATCAGCGCCAGGAGGATGACCTGAAACATGATCAGACCGGACACAAGACTTCCGACTTTCGAGATACTTTTAATCGCTGATGCCTCCTGCCTCGCCTTATCAAACAACGTCCCGATGCTGCTCGACGAGTCCCCCAGCCCTTTCACATCCGGAAGCCCGTCCATCGCAAAAATCACGACCAGACACGGAAACCCGACGAGCAACGCAAGCTGCAGAAAAAGCTGCCCGCGATCGCGCAAAAAGAGCTTCCACCGCCGCGCGAGCAGCACTGCAAACTGGGAAAACGCGCCCGGCACGGAAACATGACGCTCCTCGCGGGCCGCCGGGATGTCCACACCCTTTCCCTCGACGATTTTTCGCAGGCGCTCGATTTCGGCCTCATCTTCCGCCTCTTCGTCGTGTTGCGCTGGCGCATCTTGAACGCCGCTCGGGGTTGCCGAATCGCCGCTGGATAACTGCAGCGCAAGCGCAGGAAGCCCGCTCTGTTCGTAATACGTCGGCCCGTGCTTTAACCATGAGCGATTCCAGTCTTCCGCGCTGCGCTCGGATAGCCGCGGATACAGGTCTTCGGGACGCTTGATTCCGAAATAGTGGACGATGAAATCCGGCGAGCTGTGGTAAACGAGATGGCCTTCGAACAGGACCATCACGCTATCGTAAAGCGATACGTGCTGGAGGCTGTGCGTCACACTCAGGACGATGCGTTCATCGGTCCTCGAGAGGTCATACATCAGCTTTACGATCTCGTCTTCACTCTTCGGGTCGAGCCCGCTCGTCACCTCGTCGCACAGTAACAAATGTGGCTGGCTCGCCATCTCCATCGCCATCGCCAGCCGTCGTCGCTGCCCGCCGGACAGCAGCGCCACACGGCGATCGGCGATTTCGTCGAGCCCCGTATCTTTGAGGACTTTGTCGATCCTGCCATTCAGTTCCTCACCGCCGAGGCCGGCGACCCGCAAGCGCAGCGCTCCCTCCACGCACTCGTCAACCGTCAGCAGGTCGTGAGCGATGCTAAACTGCGGGACATACCCGATTTCGTGCGGCTCCATGTCACCATCCGCAGAAAGGTCGCGGCCATCCCAGTGGATCGTTCCGGTCGTATGTTCCTTGATGCCGGCGATAACCTTCATCAGCGTGCTCTTTCCGCAGCCGGAAGGACCGATGATCGCTGCAAAGTGCCCTCTTGGAATCCGGGCGGTCACATCGGCGAGAAGAAAGTGATCGTCCTCGCCTTGCTCGATTGAAAGGGAAATGTCTTTGAGTTCCAGCACGGACACAGTGGAAGCGGTTCGTGCGCCGTTATTCAACTTTCAAACGCGATCCCGTAAAATATTTCGCAAATGTTAATTGCTCCCGTGCGGAAAAACTGAGACATTTCTCACGTAGGCCATGGTTTCACGTTCCAACAGATTTGTCCTGACATGCGTCATGTTCATGATGCTGGGGATGGTTGCGCCCGCGTGGGCGGTCGTTTTTTCATTGGATGATATTGATGGTGACGGAATCCCGAACATCGTGGATCCGGATGTGGACAACGATGGCATTCCGAATGCACTCGACCGCAATGTGGACGGCGGTATCGCGAAATTCGGCCCGATGCGCGGACGATGGGTTGGTGATAGGCTGAGCAACGACAGCGCCGCTGAAAAAGACATTGATGGCGACGGTTTGCTTGATGACTCACTCGCTGAACTCGACATCGACGGCGATGGGAATGCTGATGATTCATTACTGGAACTCGACATCGATGGCGACCGTCGGCTGGATATCGCTTTTGCGGAACGGGATATCGACGGCGATGGACGCTACGACAATGGCAGGAACGAAGACGACATCGATGGAGACGGCCTCGCGGATGACGATCACGATGAACTCGACATCGACGGCGATGGCCTCGCGGATGATGCCGCGGATGAGGATGACATCGACGGCGACGGACTGAATGACGATGCAAATGCCGAACTCGATATCGACGGTGACGGACTGAACGATGATTCCGACGACGAACTCGACATCGACGGCGACGGTCTCGCCGACGATTCCGACGATGATATGGATATCGATGGCGATGGTTTGGCGGATGACGATACCGACGAAGACGACATCGATGGCGATGGACGCTCCGACCTCGCGGATAACGATATTGATGGTGATTCGTTCCGGAACGATCAAGACGGCAACATCGACGGCGACTCCTTGCTCAATGGAGACGATATCGATCAGGACGGCGACGGGCTCGCTGACAACGTTGACGACGACGATAACAACAACGGAAAGCCGGACGTCGAAGAGGCGAAAGAAATCGAACCGGTTGACGAAAATGCCTGAGTTTCCCCTGCCGTCGATCCACCTTCGCCCTGTAGATTGTGAACTCCGAAGATCCCCCACCTGAAACGACTCCCAATGCGTGCATCGCTTGGTGCCGCTCTTGCGGTCATCACCAGCAGTTTCGCAGGAAGCTTGTGCGCCATCGCTACCACGCCATGCTGACGATACTCACACTTGGCATTTGGACGATCCCATGGATCGCGAGAACACTCGGTGCAAAAATTTCGCCGTGGGAATGCGATCAATGCGGCGGCGCGCCGTCAAATCCAGCAAATCGCCCCCCTCGCGATTCCTCGCAGGCGTAGTCCCGCCTTATTTCATCTTCGGGAACTCTGCGCGAACCTTCTGAACTTTCTTCTGATCTTCGTTGCAGAAAACATAGCCCGTCAACCGGTTCAGTTGGTAGCACTTGAGGACAAATTTCCGCTTCTTGTCACGATCCCCTTCCATCTCCACGCGGGTCGGCGGGCGTGAGAAGTCGCCGACGAAATCGAAGAGTAAATCAAACACTTTGCTCTGATGCCATGGCACGTAGGTGAAGTTAATCATCTTCTTTGCGGCCATGTTATGTCCCGCAACTTTCCCCATCGCGAGCGCCGCATCCCAGTGTTCCTCCCTCCGCATCCCGCCCATGTGCGCGTTTGGATAGAGCGCGATGTCGCCCGCGGCAAATATGCCCATCTCATCGCTCTCCAGGCGCTCCGTCACCGGACAACCGTTTTGAGACCACAGCGGCGAAGCCGCCACGAGCTGGAGATTCGGCTCGGAGCCCATCGCGCAAATAGCGAGGTTTGTGTCGATCCGCTCGCCACTTTTCGTTTGCACCCGCTGAAGATAGGTGCGCCCTTCGAAGCCGTTTAAATGCTGGCCGAGCAGCATCTTCACGCCATTCGCAGCGTAATACTTACTGAGCCAGGCCGCAGTCTCCGGGTCCAGATATCGGCTCCAGATGTTTGCTGCGCGGGACATCAGAGTCACGTTCATCTTCAGCTTGCGCAAAAGCGCGGCGGTCTCGGCCGCTACGAATCCTCCTCCGATGACCACGCAATTTTTCTCGAGCTCTACGACCTCGCGAAGTCCGAGAAGGTCGCGCGTATTCCGAAGAAAAAAGATGTTCCCGAGCTTGTTGCCGGCGACCTCCGGTCTGCGGGCGCGACTGCCAGTGGCGAGGAGCGCTTTCTCAAACGTCACCGCCTGCCCGGAAATCAACACCGCTGCACGTTGCTCCAGACTGAACTGGGTGATCATCGTATTCAGTCGGACGTCGATCTTGTGCTTGGCAAACCAAGCCATGTCGTGAGTCGAGAGTTTCTCAACGGGTGGAACCTTGGCCCCAAGCATCGCGGGGAGAAGTTCGGGTCGCCGGACCCCGCAGTGGGGCTCGGCGCTGACAAGCATGATACTGCTCTTTTTATCGAGCGCGCGTATGGCCTCGCATGCGGCCATTCCGGCAGCACCCGCACCGACGATAAGATATTCGCGTCGAATCATTACGGATTAATGGAATAGCCGGTCGCGACTGCGCTACGCGAGGAAAAAGACACAAAGATGTGATTTTTTGCGAATTCGGTGCCGATATCAACTCCACTGCTCCACATCGACGACAGCAATCGTGATATTGTCCCTGCCCCCCGCCTCCATCGCGCCATTGAACAGCGCATGCACGACGGCCTCCGCTGGGAGGAGCGGAACGGCGAGTCGCTCAATCTCCTTTTGCGACAGCATGTCCGACAATCCGTCCGTACAGAGGAGAAAGCGTCCGCTGGACCTCACCGGGAGTGGGTGAAAATGGGGTTCAATCTTCATGACTTCCCGGGACCCGCCAACCGATTGCGTCAGGGCATGCATAGTCGCCGGTCGGATCCCTTCCGAGGCACGCATCAACCCCTCCGCGACTAAGAGAGCCTCGACCGAATCATCACGCGTAATCTGGGTGTACCTCCCGCCTTCCTGGCGGTAGAGCCTCGCGTCCCCCACGTTAAAAGCGAACAATCCCCCCTCCCCTGCGAACATGCCGACCACTGCGGCTCCAGTCCCCAAGAAATCGGGATTTTGGACGCCGGCCTGATGAAGGCGGTTGTTCGTCTCCTGGAGATGCTTTGCGATCCCCTCGGGCGAAAGCTGCTGCCATTTTGCAAGCCCCTCCACCACTTCGCGGCTGGCGTATGCACCCGCGCGATGACCGCCGATTCCGTCTGCCAGAGCGATAACCCACTCGGGAGCGTTGCACGAGGCAGCCGTTGGGACCGTGGTGCTCGCCCCGCTGAAAGTGCCCCCAAAGAGGCAGGCGTCTTCGTTGACCTTTCTTACTTTGCCGGTATGGCAAATCCACGCACCTTTAGCGATATACGGCATCTTAGTAATTTCGAAAATCTCCGGAGGGAATTCTGTGAACGTCGGAAAGTCGCGATGACATCCCGGCGAAAGACCGGGTATTCAGGTGCCTTGGCGTCCGGCATTGAATAAGCGTTCTTTGATCGTTCATTTGAGTCGGTGACTCAATCATGAGGTTCCTGCTTCGTCGAATGCAAAACCGCGCGGAGTTACCCCCGCGCGGTTTTGATGAATTCGATAAACTCGATTGAGTCTCGTTACTTGATCGTGACCTTCGCGCCAGCTGCTTCGAGCTTCTTCTTGATCTCTTCGGCTTCGGCTTTGGTCGCGCCTTCCTTGACCGTCTTCGGGGCTCCTTCGACGAGCGCCTTGGCTTCGGCGAGGCCGAGTCCAGGGACCGCTGCGCGGACTTCCTTGATGACGTTGATCTTGCTTGCGCCGGCTTCCGTGAGGATGACGTCGAATGCAGTCTGCTCTTCAGCGGCTGCTGCTGGTGCAGCGGCTCCGCCACCACCCGCTGCGGCGACTGCCACAGGAGCTGCGGCGCTGACGCCCCACTTGGTTTCGAGCTGTTTCACGAGGTCAGCGACTTCCAGGACGGTGAGTCCGCTGAGGCTTTCAACGAGTGTGTTGATATCTGCCATGATGTTATGTCTTTCTTGTCGGTATCGTCGCCACCCGAGGCTTCGGGCGAATTAAGGTCGGCTGCCACCGTCCCGACGAGGAACCATATTTGGTTTTGTTTTGTTTTTGAATGCGCGACGTCCCCTAACGAGGTGCCGCGTTCCGCTGAATGGCAGCAGCGAAAATTGGTTGCTACGCGGCGTTCCCCTGGTCGGCCTTGGCTTGAAGGACGCGGGCGAGCTGGCTGGCCGGCTCGTTGAGGAGGCGGACAAGCTTGCTCGCTGGCGCTTGCAGCACTCCGAGGAGCGTTGCGAGAAGGACGTCCCGGCTTGGGAGATCCGCGATGCTTTGAATTTGTTCGGACGTAACCGCGAGGCGATCCACGACGCCGCCTTTGAGGGCGAGCTTCTTGGTCTCGGAGCCGAAGGTCTTCAGGACCTTGGCTGCGGCTGCGGCGTCCTTGTCGCCAATGACGACGGCGGTCTGGCCGGAGAGTTCGCCGAGGTCGGGCAGTCCCGCTTCCTTCACCGCGAGGCGGAGAAAGCTGTTCTTTACGACCATGCAGCGCGCGCCTGCGCCGTGAAGGCGGGTGCGGAGATCGCTGAATTGGATGACGTTGAGGCCGGCATAGTCGGCGACAAAGATGAATGGTGAATCGTTGAGCTTCTGATTGAGGTCAGCGACGATGGTGGCTTTTGCAGGATGCATGATTTGCGGTTCCTTTCTAAATTAAGCGAGCTTGAGGAATTGCCCGGCGTCCACCGTGACTCCGGGAGTCATGGTCGCTGCGAGCGTGATGTTGTCCACGAACCGGCCCTTTGCAGTGGCTGGACGGGCTTTAATGACGGCGTCGATGACGGCAGTGCCGTTCTCGACCAGTTGCTCTGCGGTGAAGCTCACCTTCCCGACTGGAACTGCGATGTTCGCGTTCTTATCGAGCTTGAACTCGACACGGCCCGCCTTGACTTCGCGCACTGCTTTCGCGGTGTCGTCCGTCACGGTGCCGGTCTTCGGGTTCGGCATCAAGCCACGAGGTCCGAGAACCTTGCCGAGCTTGCGAACCTCACCCATCGCAGCGGGCGTCGCCACTGCGATATCGAAATCCTGAAATCCTCCGGTGCATTTCTCAATCATGTCCTTGAATCCGACGAATTCCGCACCAGCGGCGCGGGCGGCCTCTGCGGCAGCACCTTCGGCGAACACGAGAACACGGACTTTCTTGCCCGAGCCATGTGGAAGCGGGCAGGTGCCGCGGACCATCTGGTCGGATTGCTTGGGGTCCACTCCCAGACGGAACGCGAGAGTCACGGTCTGGTCGAACTTGGTCGCGGGCATCGCCTTGAGAGCGGCGACTGCTTCCGTGAGCGGATATACTTTTGCTCCGTCGCGCTTTTCAGCGGCGGTACGGTAGCGTTTTGAGCGTTTTTGAGCCATTTTGTTTTGCAGTGCTGGCGGACTTTTCTCGATTACGAAAAGAGAAATGCCCTCCTGCGATTGTTTGATTTAGTGTCTTTCCCCGGACGCTTTCGAGCCCGGAAAAAGGGCGGGCAAACTAGCGGCCAAGACCGGCATGTCAAATGAGAAATGTAGATTTTTCGCGGGAAGAGCGATCCGCAAATCAAACGGGATAGAGGCTGCTTTTAGAGTGTGCGCAGCGCGGTGCTGAATTCACAACAAGACGGATTTCTAACCACGCCGCTAAGAATATAGCGGATTCTCCTTGAACGCAAAACCCGAAACGTTAAAAGCGTAACGTCATTCAAAAAGAGATTATGCCGAACCCAACCAACCTCAGCCGCCGCGAACGCCAAATCATGGACATCGTCTTTGCCCACGGCGAAGCAACTGTGAACAAGATTTGCGCAAACCTTCCCGATCCACCCACCACGATGGCCGTGCGCCGCATGATGCACATCCTCGAAGAAAAAGGGCATCTTAAGCGGAGCGAAGCGGGCCGCGAGGTCGTCTATGCGCCCACCGAAGCAAAGTCCGAGGCGGGCAAAAGTGCATTTCAGCGCGTGCTGGAGACGTTCTTCGGCGGCTCTCTGGAGGAGGCGCTAGCCGCGCATCTCGTGGGCCGGAAAGACAAGGTTTCCGCCGCGGAGCGCACCCGCCTTGTGAAGCTCATCGACCAGGCGAAAAAGGAGGGGCGGTAAAATGAACCGCTATCTGTTCCCTGCAGCGGCGCTGTTTGGCGCGCTCATGCCGCTTGTTTTCGACTCGGCGTTCAAAGGCGCGGTGCTTCTGGCGACTGCCGCGCTCGTGGCGATCGCGCTGTGGCGCGCATCCGCAGCAGCTCGGCATTTGGTGTGGCTCGTGGCGATTGTGGCATTGCTCGTCGTGCCCTTGCTTTCGCTGGCGCTTCCTCAGTGGCGGGTGTTGCCGCAGTGGGCGGTGGTGGAACGAGGGACAAAAGCGACTGAAGCGACTAAAAGGACGACTGCACCGGTGTCGATGGAAGACTGGCAGCCAATTGCCGAAGCTGAGCCGTTTTCGGAAGCGCCGCTCCCGGCACCCGCACCGATGCGGGCTGTCGCTTCCGCCCCCGTGGACCCTGTCGTCTCTTCCGTCCCTTCCGTCTCTCGTCCCTGGACTTCCAGCGAGTGGCTTCCGTTTGCGTGGTGCGCTGGCTTTGCGTTGCTCACCGTGCGACTGCTCGCTGCGCACCTGCTGCTGCGCCGCGCGGCGCGGCATTGCCCGGCTCTCACTGCGCCTCCGGATGAAAAAATTGCCGCCGCATTTGCCGATGCCTGCGCGCGTCTCGACATCACCCAACGCGTCACGCTTTTGCTCGATAGAAAGCGCACGATTCCCGTGGTCTGGGGCGTTTTCCGTCCGCGACTCATGCTCCCGCTGGAAGCCCGCGAGTGGAGCGACGAGCAGCTCTGCTCCGTGCTTCTCCACGAGCTCGGACACATCAAACGCCGCGACACCCTCGTGCAGTGGCTCACGCAAATCGCCTGCGCGCTGCATTGGTGGAACCCGCTCGCGTGGCTTGCCGCATGGCGTCTCCACGCCGAGCGCGAGCGTGCTTGCGACGACCTCGTTTTGGCCAGCGGCGTTCGTCCGTCAGCCTACGCGGAGCATCTCCTCGATGTCGCCACGCGCCTCACACCCGCCCGCTGGACGAGCGCCTGTGGCCTCGCCATGGCCCGCAAATCCTCGCTGGAAGGCCGACTGCTCGCTGTGCTCAGCGAGAAGCTCAACCGCAACGGAGTCACCCGGGCACTCGCGATCGTCGCGCTCCTGCTCGGTGCGGCCATCGCGCTACCAGTCGCCATGCTGCGCGCGGCGGATGATAAATGGAACCCGCCGCAGGCTGCAAACATCGGCACGAACGACTTTACGACCTACTGCGTTCACGACGGGAAAAGCGCCGCCTACATCATCGCATACCACGGAATATTCGGCAGTTCGTCCGAGCACACATCGAACTCCAAGACCCGCACATGGCGCGACGCCGCGACTCTTACGCTGGAAACTCCGGCGGGAAAAAAGAACATCGAATTTCACCGCGACCACACCGCGCCGAATAAACTGACCCTCGCCGAAACCGAGTATGACCTCGAGAGAGGCCGCCTATTCCTCATCAACGCCGAAGGGAGCATTCGCCAACTCGATCAGAAAATCGAAGTCGTCGAAAACGCCGAAGCTGCCGCGCGATTGAAAAAACAGATCGCAGAGATTCCGCCGCAGGTGCGGGAAAGTGTCGAAGCACCGAAGGCCCGAGCGTTGACGATTGCGACGACCGACATCAACGCGGTGGTTTCGCCGGTCGCGGGCAAGGCAATCGCGTTCGAGATAGGCAGCGGAGAAGACAAACGTATCGTCGTTCATGCAGACCGCTCAGACGCTGAAGAACTCATCATCCGATGCGATGCCGACGATCGTGCCGGGAGGTGGTGGAATCAAATCAAACTCATCAACGACGGTCATCCGGAGAGTTCTTTCCCGATCCTTCCTGACGGATGGTTGCCCAAAGGAAAGTTCACTTTTCTCGACAAGGCGGACGCTTCCCTGACGTTTGCGGAGGTTGTATCCGGCGACGTGCGAACCCCGGTAAGAATCCGGCTGGCAACGCCGGGCGAAAAGAGCGGCGGGAACAGTGGGACCACATTCCCGCAAACCAGCCCCAACGCAGCAGTCTATCTCGACGAACGCATCTACGCTCTCAAAGGCGATGCGCTTGATCGGGCGAAAACCGTTCCGCTTCCTGCGGCGCTCGACATCATCGGCGGGGGCAAAATGATCTCTCGGCCGATGGTTGTTTCCACGAAACGTAATGGTCCGCACTTTCATCCCACGGAGGCCACGCTCGACGTGGTTACGAAGATTGTTCCTGGCGGCGTGAAGGTTGTTGGCAGTGTTTCTTTCCGGTTTCCTGAGGCAAAGCACGCTTCGGCGTTTGACGCATCCCGCGCCCGTTCTGAGCAAGGGCCATCTAAAGAAATCAGTGCTTCGGTCGATGCCACGCTGGGACTTAATGATGCTCTGGTCATTCCGCTCGCGTCGCCCGAGCATTTTCCGGAGCCGTTGGTTGCCTATATCACAGCCATCGCGCGTCCGGTAGCCCGCGCCTCATGGACTCCACCGGCCAATCGTCCGCCCCTTGAAGCCGATGGTTGGGTGCTGAAGTGGCCGCGCTCCGACGACAAATGGTTCCGTTCACTTTTCGACTACGATGGATTTCCGGAGTTGCTTGAATCTGCTTTGGAACGGCGCGGAAATCCGCCACCGAAAGGGGTCTGGAGCGAGACGATCTCGTCGCTCGACAAAGCCGAAGTCGAAAAGCTGGTGGCCCAATTTCGCGCGCAAGGAAAGTTCATGCCGGTGCGTGTCGAACCGTTCAAAATCGCCAAGCCAGAAAGCCCGTATGGTTTCACACCGAAAGACCGAACGCCATTTGTTGCGGATGGCGAGCATGGCTCGGTCTCCGCTTCGACCGATGGCGCGCACATCTCACCGGCAATCGCGTGGGATAAACCGCTTATCCCGAATGCCGGAGGCGGATACGGCAGTCACGGAATCCGGTCCGGCGATAGTATTGCCTTACTTTTGCCAGGGCTCGCCGACGCCAAAGAGATTCGGATGCTCGTGTTACGTTGCACTCAGCCAAACGGACCGAGCGTGCTGCCGCCGCCGACGGCAAATCCACCAAAGCCCTCCGTCCCTGCCGTCGCCGTCGTGCCGAACCCGAAACCGACAGTCACCTTCACGAATTCCCTCGGCATGGACTTCGTTCGCTCCGGTTCGGTGAACTTCGCGCGCAATCTTGTTC
This sequence comes from Verrucomicrobiaceae bacterium, assembly GCA_031374705.1. Taxonomy (GTDB): domain Bacteria; phylum Verrucomicrobiota; class Verrucomicrobiia; order Chthoniobacterales; family Chthoniobacteraceae; genus SXWH01. The sequence goes on from JANMGP010000294.1 coordinate 11,882, forward strand.
GCGTGAAAGATTACGAGCTTTTCGCCGCTGCGAATCCGGGTGATGGGAAATTGCAAGATCCCGGTTTTCCTCAAACGCCTGATCATCCGATAGTGAATGTGACGTGGGAAAATGCGATCGTTTTTTGCGAATGGCTCACGAAGGTCGAACGCGAGAAAGGCTTGCTCAAGCCGGATGAGACATACCGACTTCCGACCGACATCGAATGGAGTATCGCGGCGGGATTGCCCGAGGAAAAAGGAGCCACGCCGGAGGAACGTGATCTCGGTGTGGATGCCCTGTTCCCGTGGGGGACAGCTTGGCCACCGCCGAAAGGTGCGGGCAACTATGCGGGCGAGGAAACGAAGTCCGATGTGCGAATCCAAGGCTATCGAGACGACTTCCTGTGGACGTCACCGGCGGGCAGTTTCCAGCCAAACGCCCTCGGCCTTTTCGACATGGGCGGCAATGTCTGGCAGTGGGTGATGGACGACTTCAACGAATCCAAAGAACGCAAAGTCCTGCGCGGCGGATCATGGTACAATGGCGGAATAAAGCCGGCGCTGCTTCTCTCCTGCCGTTACGGCGCGAAGGCGGATGCGTCCAATGACACCTACGGCTTCCGGATCGTGAAAGCTTCCACCGCATCCGATAGTGAAAGGAACGATGGCGATGCGCCAAAACGGGCCGGGGCGGAATCGCTGTGGGATTACCGAAAGCTTACGGAGCGCAAGCCCAGCGTTTCGAGTACCGCACTCATCGCGCCCGATGACCGTTCCAACCACGCAGTGGAGCTCGACAAGGAGCTTGTCGCCAAGCTCGAAAGCCGCTCAACGAGTTCAATTATACTGCCTGATGCAACTTCGCAATTCCTCAAGGAAACCAAGGTAAACGAGGCAAAGGAGCATTACGAAGCGATGAAGGGACTTTTCCAAGCCGGGGCGATTCCATCACAAGTCTTCTATAAAGCCCAGGCGTCTTACTTCGCGGCGTTGCGCGAGCGTTCCGATGCAGTCCAAGCTTCCCACTTCGCAGCGTTGCGCGATCATTATTCGAGTGCTCTAGCGGCTCGTTCGAAACTAAAAAGCACCAACGCCAAACGCACTGATTCGAACGAAACGGAGGGCGGTCAAAACGTTTCGAGTTCGACCCAAACCGCCTCTAAACCGGGGCGATATAAACTCGGCGGAGACGTGACGCTTTCCCTCACACGACAGCCAATCAACGGAAAGCCGCACGACAGTGCGACCATCGAACTTCCCGCCATTCCAACACCCGCGGAGCCCGGCGCGAGGATATACAAAAACGACAAGGGCAAGGTCGTCCGCGTGGACGGGGAGAAGACGGTGACGCTTCGCCAGCCTTACAAAATCGACCGCGCGCAAGGTGCTCGCAATTGGGCTTTCGCCTGGGAGTTGGATTCGGGGACTCTGTGGCTCAGCGAAGACGGCGTCATACGAAGTTTCAGCTTCGGTCTCTCGTCCGCCGTGAAGGTCACGCTCTTTGACGCCGCGAACGCTGAGCAGATTCCGTCCGATATCAACGGAGCTTTCAAGAAGGTGTTCGAAACGCAAGGAACCGCGTCCGATACGGTCTCGCAGGCATCGGAGAAAACCGGATCTGTGGTCGCGCCGAGGCTCCCCGACATCCGTGCAGACCTCGTCCCAATCCAGGCCCGGCAATGGAACGAGAAATACGCCGCCGTCGCCTACCAGACCGAGAAGGACGTGAACTTCGTCCTCATCCACGAAGGCTTCATTTCCACCGGCCTCAGCGAGAGTTCCGCCGACAACGGCAAATGGAGCATCGAAGGCAACATCCACCTCGTGAACGCCGAGAAAACCAAGGCCGCCGGGCAAAACGTGGACAAGCGAAAAGTCGCCCTCAAATACACATCCGACGCCCCCGGCACGCTCGTCCTCGCCGGCAAGGAATACGACCTCAATACCAAAGGCCGCGTGTTCATTCTCCGCGACCAAGGCGACCCGGAACAGCTCGATAAGACCATGCCGCTGCGCGATAAGGCGGATTTGGAAAAGCTTGGCGCGCTTGTCAAAAAGCTCGCGGCGGCAAAGCTAGACGAGGCCGAGATCCGCACCGCGGTAGTGTCGGGCCGATACAAACTCGATGACGACGTAAGGCTCATTCTCGGGAATCGAACTGTCTATGGAGCAGCGAGGCCCATCGCAGAAATTAGTTTTTCGCCTCAGCACAATCCTCTCGACCCCACGACGAAGATCATCCGCGACGAAAATGGCGATGTGGTGAGGATCGACGGGCCGACTGAAATTACCATGCGGCAGGGATACACGATTGAACTCGCACGGGGTGTTAGCCATTCTGCATTCGCATGGGAGCAGGGCTCCGGTATTCTGTGGCTGAGCGAGGATGGCGCACTCCGTCGTTTCGACATCGACGTTCAATCGAAAGTCAAAGAGACGAAGTTTGCTGCCGTTGCAGAAAGTAAGATTCCTGCGGCGATCTACGCCGAACTGACGAAAGCGCTGAATGCACCGCGGCCCGAATCAAAACAGCCCGAAGCTCCCAAGACAGGAGCCCTGAAACCAGCAGATGCGAAGATTCAACCCGGCGACTTTTTGGTTATTCGCTTCGAACCCGTGCGTGGACTTGATGGACGGTTCGCTATCGATGCGGATGGGAAAGTGAAGATTCCCGTTCTTGGGACACACGCCGTAGCCGGGATGTCGCTCGCTGAATCGGGGGAATACCTCCGGAAAGCCACCGCGAAGAATCTCGCACCGTTTGGGGCTTTGACGAAAATCACCGTCGCTTACGCAGGAGGTCCGAAAGACTTCGTCGTGTATCTTGATGGTGAATTTGAAAAGCCGCGAGTTTTTATCGTGCCGGAAGCCGTCCCTCGGACTGCGCTCGCGATTATTGATGCGGCCGGCGGACCAACGAAGAATGGTGATCTTTCCGCAGTAGAAATTCGGAGGGCCTTTACCGGGAACAACATCGTGGAAAACCGCCAACTTATCGATCGTAATGGAAAAACTCGCGAATCGAGTGTCCCACTCAACGCGAATAGAGTCCGATTCGGCCCGGTGGTGGAAGGTCAGACCAACGCTGTGGACTTAACTGAAGTCCGCAGTGGCAAAAAGCCGGACGTTCCTGTGGCAGGGCCTGCGATCATCGTGATTCCATCCATCGAGGACACACGAAAGCTAAAGCCGGGCGAATCATTCACGCTCACCGTCCCGCCACCGCTGAATTACACCGATGCCGCCGAGCCGCCGCCCGCATTCCCAAAAGACGGCATGAAGCTGACCGTCAACCCGAACGGCAAACTTATCGACCCGGCGTTTGGCGAAGTCGATGTCACTGGAAGACCTCTTCAGGACATTCGCAAAGAGCTGCTCGCAAGGATCGCGCTCCGGCGAAAGCTCGGAAAAGGGATGAGCGATGCCACGTTCAACGCGTTGTGGGAAGATTGGAAGCAGGAGCAAGTCGCGAAGCCAGCAAACGCTGAAACGAGCCCGCCAAGTCAATCAGCGCCTCCGCAAGAGACGAAACCCAATGGCGCTGCCACTCGAGTCTTGCGCGACGATGAAAAGATTCTGCCGGGTGATACGTTGAACGTCTCCATCCCCGGCAATCCCCCGGCAATGGAGTCGGTCACAGTGACCGACGGAGAGTTCGTTACACTCTCCGCTCTCGGTCGAATCGAAGCAGTCGACAAGAGCGTCGCGAAATTCCGGAAAATGATGAGCGAGTCGTATGGAATAGCGGTGCCGGATTTACGCGAACCAATCACCGTTTCGGTTACCCGTGAATCCAATCTGAGAAAGAATGGCGACCTGATCCTTCCGGGCGACAATCTCGCAGTCTTCGTGGAGCCGCTCAGGGAATACAGCGGGCGCTTCATCGTGCGTCGCGGGGGCTACATTATCATGCCCGGCATCGGTCGCATCGTCGTGGCTGGCAAGACGGCGGAAGAGGCAACCAAGGCCATTAAGGAACCGCTCATGAAGTCCGAGCCGGGGGCCGCCAAGAATATCGAAGTGAATGTGTCTGCGTTTGAAGGCAGCGGCATTCGTGACCACCTCATCTTTCTCGCGGGCGAGTTTGTGAACCCCGGTGGTTTTAGCATCCAGATTAACCCGAGACCCACTCTGGGATCGGTCATGAAGGCGTGTGGTGGATTCACAAAAAATGGCGACACGACACGAGTCCAGGTTTTTGCTGCGCGTGTGAATCCGGAGCCGGTCATAGTGGACCTCGCCGACATCGATTCTGGAAAACGCGCTGATATCGAGATGATCGAGGGAATGGTCATTGTCGTTCCGCCAAAAGTTCCCGGACTGACACTCAAGCCCGGCGACACATTCAGCGTCACGATTCCCAAGCTCGCCGCAAACCCCGACATCGACAAGGAGCCCGGCACACCGCCTTCCGAACTGAACTTAACGGTTTCGGAGGCAGGAACCGTCGAGCACCCATCGTTTGGCAAAATCTACATCTTGGGAATGACCGAGAAACAGCTCCGGGGAGAGATTGCAAAGCGGGTCGATGAACGGCGCTCACCGGAAACGGCTCTCCTCGAAATCCAGGACGATGGCTCCATCCTTCTCGCCGGCAAGCCGGTTACAATCGAACAAGCCATTGAACTCGTCAAAGCGAGGGTTGCCGCTGCGAAGGAAAAGAATCTTCCACTGGTGACGGTGCTTCGAGCGGAGAAAAACGTCCCGGCATCCAAAGTGAAAGCGGTCGCCGCTGCACTCACATCAGCAGGAATAGGGCGACTGTCCGGAGTGCCCCAGACTTCATTCGATGAACTTTGGAACAACTGGAAGGGGCCAAAGAACCCGGCAGAGCAAATTGCCGAACCGAAGAAATAGCGGCGAAAGAGGGCAGACGTTCAATCACCGCCTCGGGATTGCCTTTGCCCTGTGGCGCTGCGCCACATCGCAAAGCAGTGCGGACAGACGTAATGGCGCAACCGCAGCGCGTTCTCGCAGGAGCCTTCGAGATGCGCGTGGATGTAGTTCGCAAAGATCACCTGCTCCTGCTGCGTCACGCCCTTGCCGAAATACACGCTGATGTCCCCGTTGCTCGCAGACTCGCGCGTGAGCTTGATGCCCATGTGGAAGGACGCCACCCAGCGACCGACACTATTGTAGTGAACTTCCAGCAAGGCTGCGATTGCGCGCCGATTGTAATTTTTCCAATGCGCGACAGCTATCGATCACACCCCATCAAGCTGGGACGGTGAAAGGTTTCGTGCATCTCGCTTCGACATTCTCAAATCACAGCTTGTTCCAAGTCTATATCCCTTTTAATCGCCGCGATTTGGAGGAGAATCATGGGCGTTCTTTGGCTCCTTCTTATGTTGCGGATGTGGCGGCGGCGGTCGCTGAGGCTGCGGGGGGATCCGCTCGTCGAGAGCACGGCTCATGGCGCAACCAGCCCGCCGGAGCAAGTGGCGGCGCTGGTTTTGGGGTTCGATGGCACTTGTGCGTTGTTTTGCGAGGAGGGTTTCAAGCAGTGCATGGTGGGCACCATCGCGCTCTACGACAGGGGCGGCGGGCGCTTGGAGACGATCAATTTGGGCCAGGCTCCGCAGTTGGGCAAGGCGGAGTTTCTCGCTCGTCTTGATGCGGAGTGGACTCGGATTTGTGCACAGTTGCCGGGGGCAAAACGGGCAGGCCTCAGCGATGGTGCGCGGGATTATGAGCCCTGGCTGGCAGCTCGCACGACTTGGCAAATCCTTGATTTTTACCACGCCAGCGGCTACCTCGCCGGGGCCGCACCCGGGATGCACCGCAAGAAAGCGGAGCGTGAATACTGGCTGGCCGAGGCGTGCAGCGCGCTCAAACACGAGGGCGGCGGCGCAGCGCGCTTGAGCGGTGAACAGGCCGCGCAGGTGGCGGCGGGCAGCCGCACGCGCAGCGCCGCGGAGCCGCTGACGACTGCAGCGGGGTATTTTGAGCATAATATTGAGCGGATGGATTACCCGGTGTTTAGCGCGATGGGACTGCCCATCGGCAGCGGGGTGACGGAGGCTGCTTGCAAAACACTCGTCAAACAACGCTTATGCGGCAGCGGTATGCAGTGGACTCGTTCGGGCGCTCAAACCGTGCTCACTTTGCGTGCCCTTTTGTTGTCCACTTCCCGCTGGCAGTCTCTCTGGCGTCACCTCGATTCTCATGGTATTCCTAATACGTGATTGTTACATCGCTTCGGTGGCATACCCGACACGGGTTTGAAATTTGAACGAGCTGATCGCGATGAATCGACTAGCCCGGCTGGAGCGTGCCTTGAAAAAGCTCCAGAACGCGGCGAATCTTCGGGTCGTCTTTGAAAATGTCCATGGGATCGCGGTTATCCACGACCACGGGGGTGGCGACCACGCCTTCGCGGACTTCGAGCCGCACCTTGGTCGGCGCACCGTTGAGCTTGCTTGCGACTTCCGCCATGAAACTCACATGTGTGTCCAACATCTCTTTTGCGAACGACTGTTCCGGCGGAAATGCGATGGTCAGTATACCACCTTCGTTTCCGATGAAAACACCGCCGCGAACAAGCCCGACGATGAGCGCGCGATCGCGTTTGATCGTGTCCAAAAATGCCTGCCAGAAGTTCGCAATCGGGACCGCTTTCGGCGAGGGTGCCGGAGGCTCGGCCTTCGGCGCAACAGGAACAGGCGAATTCACAACAGGCTCCGGCGTTTCCGGAGGCGGCGGTACCACGACCTCGACGACGGGCGCGGCCACAGGAGTCTTCACGGGCTCGGGCTCCGGCTTCGCAATTTCCGCGGGCTTCGCGGGAACGACGGGCTTCTGCGGCTCCGCTGGTTTCTCGACAGGTGCAATCTTTACCTGCGGTGTTGCGGGCTGCGTTATGGCGCGCTGAGCAGGACGTGGGACGGGCTTTGGTGCTTGTGGCGGAGGTGTGCCTCCTCGAATTGCCGTGAGCGTGTCGAGCACTTCGGTGAGCGTCGCACTTTGCAAAGTCTGAATGGCGCGAATGACCGCGACTTCAAAATGCATCTTCTTGTTTGGAGCCCATTTCATCCGGCCTTCCGCTGCGGCGAAGCCTTCGATGAGGTCGAGCAGTTTGTCCATCGTTGCCCGGTCTGCCTGCGCTTGCAGCTTGGCGATAGCCTCCGGCATCACCTCTTCACCGAGTCCGTCTGCGTCCGCTTTCAGCACGAGCAGGTTGCGAATATGGGAGATCAAATCGCTCATCAATCGCCCGAGATCGCGGCCCGCTTCGGCGTGGCCATGAACAGCGTGCAACGCACCCGATGCATCGCCATCGAGAATTGCATCGGTGAGCCCAAACACAGCCTCCGCCGCCGTGAATCCAAAGACGCTCAGGACATCCGCCTCCGTGATATGGCTGCCGCAAAAAGCGACAAGTTGATCGAGCATCGACTCCGCATCGCGCAATCCGCCCTCCGCACCGCGCGCCACTGTTGCCGCTGCGTCGATATCCAGCGTGAAGCCTTCCTGCGCTGCGATCCAGAGCAGGTGCCGGGCGATCGTCGCTGTCGGAATCCTGCGCAGATCGAACCGCTGGCAGCGGCTCAAAATGGTCGGCAGAACTTTCTGCACGTCCGTCGTCGCCATCAAAAACTTCGCGTGCGCAGGCGGCTCCTCAAGAGTCTTCAGCAGCGCGTTAAACGCAGCCGTCGTGAGCATGTGGACCTCGTCGATGATGTAGATTTTGAATTTCCCGCGCGCTGGGGCGAAGCGAACATTTTCCCGCAACTCGCGGACCTGCTCCACGCCATTATTGCTCGCACCATCGATCTCGATCACGTCGAGCGAGCGACCCTGCGCGATTTCTTTGCAGATGTCGTCTTCGGGGTCGAAGTCCGCCTTCGGTCCATTCGTGGCATTCAGCGCCATCGCGAAAATACGCGCCGTCGATGTCTTCCCTGTCCCGCGGGGACCGACAAAGATATACGCATGGGCGATGCGGTTTTGATCGATGGCATTGCGCAGCGTTTGAGTGATGTGCTCCTGACCGAGCACATCTTCAAATTTCTGCGGGCGATATTTGCGGGCGAAGACCGTGTAACTCACCACGCCAGTTGAGCGACGCGAGAGCCCGCCGACAACGGAAAAAACGCCGCACTTTCCACCCGCCCCTTGTCGCTTGCACGATTGCAGCCTCCATGGCACGCTCCCCAGCATGACTGCATCGCTCGAGATCCCATCGATCCGCCAAAATACGGTCCGCCTCACGGTAGCGGATTTTCACCGTCTTGGCGAAGGGCTCCACGCGGAGTTGCTGAACGGAATCCTCATCAAGAAAATGCCCAAGTCTCCTCTGCACCGCCTCATCACTCGTCGCATCGTCCGCGCACTCGAGGCGCAAATCCACCCTGACTTCGAGGTTTGGAAAGAAGACCCGCTCACGCTTGCCGATTCCGAGCCTGAACCCGACGCCGCCGTAGTCAGAAAATCCCCCGACAACTATGCGACCGCGCACCCTTCCACCGCCGAACTCGTCATCGAGACCGCCATCTCCTCCCTCGAAATCGATCGCATCAAAGCGCACACCTACTCCGAGGCCGGGGTGAAAGAATACTGGATTGTCTGCCCCGAGGAAAAACAAGTGGAGATCTACCGTCAGCCCGGCGCGGCGGGTTACGCAAGCGTCACGGTCCTTGCTGCGCCTGCGGTCCTCGAATGCGCGGCCCTGCCGGGCGTGACTGTCGATTTGGGCGCGCTCTTTTCGTAGAGAGCGATTAAAAAAAGCGGGCGCTCTCCGCCTTCCGCATTGCCACGCGGCTCCGCATCCTTCATTCGCTCCACGCAATGCTCGGAACGCTGCTAGGACCTGAAATCAAAGATATGATCGCTCGCCGCGATTTCGCGGGGCTGCGCGAGACGTTTGCGGAGTTTCCTGCGGTGGATGCGGCCGAGCTAATCGTCGAACTCCCGCACGACGACCGTGCCGTGGTCTTCCGCATCCTGCCGTCGGCGCTGGCGGCGGATGTCTTTGAATACTGCGAGCCCGAGGCGCAGGAGGAACTGCTAAAATCCATGAGCAGCGAGCAGGCCGCGGCCGTGCTCAATGAGATGTCCCCCGACGATCGCACCGCCCTTCTCGAAGAACTTCCCGGTAACGCCGTCGCCCAGCTCCTTGCCCTCCTCACGCCGGAGGAACGCAAGGTCGCCCAGCAACTCCTCAACTACCCGGAGGGCAGCGTAGGGCGGCTCATGACTCCTGATTTCGTCTCCGTACGCGATGACTGGAGCATACAGCAAGTCCTTGAGCACATCCGCAAATTCGGCCAGGACTCCGAGACGTTGAACGTCATCTACGTCACCGATGAACGCGGCAGGCTCATCGACGACATCCGAATTCGCGAAGTCCTCCTCCCACCCGTGGAGACCATCGTTCGCGACCTGCACGATGCCAGCTACGTCGCCCTGAAAGCGACCGACCTTGCGGAGGAAGCCATCGAGGTTTTCAAAAAATACGACCGCAACACCCTGCCCGTCACCAACGGCGAAGGCCGACTACTCGGCATCGTTACTGTTGACGACATGCTCGACGTCCAGGAAGCCGAGACTACAGAGGACATCCAAAAACTCGGCGGCACCCAGGCGCTCGAAGATCCTTACATGGACGCGCCGATTTGGGAGCTCGTCAAAAAGCGCGTCATCTGGCTCATCGTCCTCTTCATCGGCGGAATGCTCACGGCGACTGTCATCACCAACTTTCAGGGCAGCCTGGAAAAAGCCGTCGTCCTCTCCATTTTTATGCCCCTCATTATATCGGCGGGCGGCAATGCCGGTTCGCAAGCCAGCACTCTCATCATCCGCGCGATGTCGCTCGGCGAAATCACGCCTCGCGATTGGATGCGCATTATGCGCAAAGAGCTCATCTCCGGTGTTCTTCTCGGAGGCATCCTCGCCATCCTCGGCTTCCTCCGCGTCGTCGGCTGGCAAAACCTGCAAGCCGCCTGGGGTGGCAACCCATACGGGATCTATTATGTCGCCATCGGAGCCACGTTTGGAGTGGCCGTGCTGGGTGTTGTCCTCTGGGGTACCATCGCCGGAGCCATGCTGCCGCTCTTACTAAAGAGACTCGGCCTCGACCCCGCCACTTCCTCCGCGCCATTCGTCGCCACGCTTGTCGATGTCACCGGCCTCGTCATCTACTTTATCGCCGCGACGCTCATCCTCACCGGCAAGATTCTGTAAAACTCTCTCTCCCTCATGCGCGCCCTCGCCGCCATCTTTATCCGTGCGCTTCGCGAGCACGCCCGCTCCCGCATGCTCGCCGTCGCGCGCGGCACCTTTGCGTCGATGGTCATCTGGATCTTTGTATTGCAGGCATGGACATCGCCGGTCGCGCCGGGACTTCAGTTTCTCTACGGCATCCTCTTTCTAAACGTCCTCTTCATCCTCCTTGCCGCCACCAGCTACTTCGCATCGTCCATCACCGAGGAAAAAGAAGAAGGCACGATTGCTCTGCTCACCATCGCAGGCGTCAGCCCGACCGGACTGCTCCTCGCGAAATCGACCACCCGCATCGTCGAAGGCATCCTCCTTCTTGCCGTCCAGCTCCCCTTCGCGCTACTCGCCGTCACCCTCGGCGGTGTGATGTGGGATCAAGTCATCGCCTCTTACATTGCCCTCGGCGGCTTCCTCGTTCTCTCGGGCAACCTCGCCCTCCTTGCATCCGTCATCGCCACACGCACCACGGCAGCGGGCTTTGGGACAGCCGCGATGCTCGTCGCCCTGCTCATCGGCGACAATCTGCTCGACTTGCTGGGGCTGGAAACCATTGCCGCGCACTGGCACTCCCTCGATCCCTTCGCCCGCCTCGGAGAAACTACTTCGTTGAACTTCGCCGGCCTCATTTTCTCCAACCAGTTTTCCAGCAGTCTCATCGTGGGGGCCCTCGCTTTCGTTGCCGCACGTCTGCTCTTCGGGCGCTTCAGCTCTCCGACCGCTGACTGCGGCCCAGGCTGGCTCAGCCGATTCTCTTCCACCGCGCGGGACCGCCGCTACGCGCCCCGCCCCGTCCCACGCATGGCCATTGAGTGGAAAGACTTTCACTTCCTGTATGGCGGCAACCGGCTCCGACGTTGGAAACAACGTGGCTACATCATCCTCTCCATCCTCGCGGCATTCGTATTCATCAATTCTTTTGGCCGCATCAACCGCTGGAGCATAGTGGCAATGGGTGGCGGCGTGTACACTGTCGGGCTCATCGGAATGTTCATCGAACGAGCATATGCAGCGTCACGAATGTTCCGGGCAGAACTCGAAGAAAGAAACCTTGGCTCGCTGATTCTTACCACCTCCCTGCCCATCCGAACGATCGTCGAAATGAAGAAGACGATAGCCGACGCCGCACTAATCCCGGCGCGCCACACGGCCATCGCCGGCATCGCCATCGCCCTGCTGGGCTGCACTGCACTCGGCTCCCTCGAATCATCGCTCGGCGTAGTCCTCTACATCTCGGTGTTCGTCGTATTCTCACTGCCGGTCTGGCTTGTTTACGACAGATTGCTTAGCGAAATCACTCTTTACTGCTCGCTCAAATTCGAATCGGGCAGCATGGCCGTCGGTCTTGGCATATGGGCGCTCTTCGCGGCAATCTCCAACATTACGCTCGGATTCATCATTCCAATTTTCGGCGTTATTTTTGCGCTAATTCCCGCTCTGCTCCTGTACGGCAACCTCGCCACAAAGAATCTCGTCTTCCTCGAAAAGCTCGCCGCCAACGAAGGCTGAGGCAGTCCCGAGTGGCACTGCCATCGGGATCCTCGCACCCTTTTGTCGAAATAGACGATTTTCCGTCCGATGGACACCCCGAAAGCCGTGACAATCCGGCCTGCTGCAAGATTTGAAGGGTTTTACAATCCTCGCTGTAAACGGCACTCGCCAATTGCGCGTCATCTGCTAATAACGAACGTATGCCTGAAGAAATCATTTGGAAGGGAACGTCCTCTCACTGGAAGAATTTCAAATCCTACGCGATTGCGATCGCAAGCATCCCCGCCTGCGCAGCCCTGCGCATGTGGTCCCCGACGCACATCGGGATGTGGATTTTTGTCATCCCGGGCCTGCTTGCCGTCTGGGCATTCTGGAACTGGCTGCTCATTCGCACCACCAAGTTTCAGCTCTCGAATGAGCGCCTGGTCACGACCCACGGCGTGCTGACGAAAGTCACCGATACCATGGAACTCTACCGGGTCCGCGATATGCAGATCGTCCAGCCTCCCCTGCTCCGCATCCTTCGCCTCCAAAACATCCACGTCTATACAAACGACTCGTCCACATCGGAGCTCTTCATGAATTTCATCCCCGCTTCGCTCGGGCTCGGCGACCAGCTTCGCAAATCCGTGGAAGCATGCCGCGAGGCGAAGCGCGTGCGCACCATGGATGTGATCGGGGAACAGACGACTCACACAGACGCACCCCACTCGGAAGGCTGAGTTCATCGTGGTAAGAACGACCACGACGCCACGGCTGGATGGTAATTTTTTAAGTTCGCGACCATGACCTTGCGTCTCGCCAAATACGGGAAGGTGTTCGCCATCGGGATGCAGAACACGTTCGTGTACCGCTGGGCGTTTGTCCTTCGTTCGGTCGTCGGCATTGTCCCGCTCATCGGCACGCTCTTTCTTTGGCAGGCGGTCTTTGCAGGTGGGAGCGGCTCGGTGGCCGGCTACGATTACAGCACGATGATTCTGTATTTTGCCATGACGGTGCTCATGGAAAATCTCGTCACACCGACCGACGATGAATGGCAGATTGCGGGCGAGATTCGCGACGGGAGGCTGAGCGCCCTTTTGCTAAAGCCGATGAACTACATCGCCTACCGGTTCTCGCTCTATGCCAGCTACCGGTTCCTGTATTCGATGATCCTTGCGCCCGGAGTCTTCGTGGTCTTTCTGGCGCTGCACAATCACATCCGGTTGCCATCGGACCCGGCGACATGGATGGCGTTCGGAGTGAGCACCGTCCTCGCGGCACTGCTCCAGTTCTTCATCGCCTGCACGATCGCGATGCTCGCGTTTTGGATTCTTGAAATCTCGACCATTATTTTCATCACCTACTCATTCGAGTATTTTCTCAGCGGTCGAATCTTCCCTCTCGACCTTCTGCCACCGTGGCTCGCGGGCTTTGTAAAATGGGCACCCTTCACCTACGAACTCTACTTTCCCGTCCAGATTTTCATGGAGCGGGTAAAAGGACAGGCGCTCATGGAAGGGCTCGCTATTCAAGCCGGATGGGCAGTCTTTATGTGGCTCGCTGCGGTGACGCTGTGGCGGAAGGGCGTTAGAAAATACCAGGCCGTTGGAGGCTGACCACACGATGAGCCGATACCTCGCCATCTTCCGCCTTTGCTTCCGAAATTCGCTGATTCGCGAGATGAATTTCAAGGCGAACTTCCTCCTCTGGATGATCGTCGAAGCGTGCTGGTTCCTCGGCCAGATGGCATTCATCGAAGTGCTCTACGGCCATGTGGAGGTCATCGGCGGATGGAGCAAATGGCAGCTCGTCTGCCTCGTCGGAACGCACCAGATCATCTCCCAGATTTTCCAGGGATTCTTTTACATCAATCTCGCCAACATCCCGGAACTCATCCGCACGGGCCGACTCGACATCATGCTCGCGCTCCCCGTGGACGCCCAGTTTGCCGTGAGCACGCGACAGGTCAGCTACGACAGCTTTATCAACACTCTCGTCGGGATCGGCATTGTAGTGCTCTCGCTGGCGAAGCTCGGCATCGTCCCCGAAGTCTGGCACGTCGTGCTTTTTGGCTTTGCAGTCATCCTCGGCGTCGCTGTCCACTACGCCGTCATGTTTTCGCTCGCGGCGATCAGTTTCTGGATGATTCGCGGGCAGGCGCTCATTCACGGATACTTCAATCTCTTCCACATTGGCCGTTATCCTGACGCGGTTTTTCGCGGAGTCTTCAAGTTCATCTTCACATGGATTATGCCCATCATCCTCGTCTCAAACGTGCCTGCAAAGCTGCTGGCGCGCCCGTTTGAAGCACCGTGGGCCGGCCTCGCCACGCTGGTCGCGGCCACGGCGATCGTTCTCGCAAGCACACGAGTCTGGTGGCTCTTCGCTCTGAAGCGATATGGGAGCGCGAGCTCGTAGCGGAAGGCTTCGTCCGTCCGCCGGAAAACTTCTCTGATTCCGCATTTTCAAAATGCGGTGTTTCGTGTCACTAAATATCCCCGATGCCTTCAACCGCCACAGCTTCAAGACCGCCAATGGTCCCGCACCACAAAATGGTGCGGCCGATCGGACGTGGCAGCTACGGTGAAATCTGGCTCGCGCGCTCGCTCACAGGGGCGTGGAGGGCGGTCAAGATCGTGGACCGGCGACGCTTTGAAGACGAGCGCTCGTTCGAGCGTGAGTTTGCGGGGATGGCGAGCTTCGAACCGGTTTCCCGCGAGCACGAAGGGTTCGTGGATATTCTGCACGTCGGTCGCAGCGATGATGACGCGTTCTTTTACTACGTCATGGAACTGGCCGACGATGTCGTGCCGCGTTCTCCTTTTGACCCGGAGGCCTACCAGCCAAAAACGCTAAAGAGCGAACTCGCACGCGTGGGACGCATGACGGCGGATCAAGCCATCGCGCTCGGACTTTCTCTCACCGATGCGCTCGCAGAGCTCCACGGTCACGCACTGGTGCATCGGGACATCAAGCCTGCAAACATCATCTTCTGTGGTGGCGCACCCAAGGTCGCGGATATCGGACTTGTCTCCGCGATGGGCCAGAATTCGTTCGTCGGCACCGAAGGCTACGTGCCCCCTGAAGGGCCTGGAAACGAGCAGTCCGATATCTACAGCCTCGGCAAGGTGCTCTACGAGATCGCCATGGGCAAAGACCGGATGCAGTTTCCGGAAATGAACACGGGGCTTGCGGATTTCCCCGACCGCGAACTTCTCCTGCGTCTCAACGAAGTCCTCCTTCGCGCCTGCGCAAACTCATCAGCCGAGCGCTATGCAACCGCCCGGGAAATGCACGAGGACTTGATCCGTGCGCGCGACGGGCGACCGCTCGTGGGCCGTCCAAGAGGCCGCCGCTGGCTTGGCATTGCCGCGTTGCTCGCGGTCCTCATTTCGGCGGCCGTATTCGTCGTACATTCGATGACACCCGTGGGTAAAGGCACCGTCTTTTTTGAAGTCGAGCCGACAGAGGCGATGATCGTCTTCCAAGGTAACATCCTCCGTTCTCCGGTGGACCTTAACGACGTGCCCGCTGGCGAGCACGAGCTCCGCATCAATCACGGACGCTACGAGAACGTCGTATCCAAGATCACGGTCAGTGCAGACCGTGAAACGCGGCTTCCTAAATTCGTCCTTCAGCCGGCGTTGCGGACGCTCACGATTGAATCGGTTCCGCCATCGCTCCCGTTCGAACTTTTTGCAGGAGAAGACCTCATTCACTCGGGCAACGCACCTGCCGTAATCGAGAGTCTGGCGGTCGGCGAATACGTGTTGTCGATGACCAATGAAGGGCGGAAAAAGACGCTGCCCGTGAAGCTGGAGAAAGAAGACACGCCGCCCGCGAAAATCGTATTCGGGACCAAGCAATATGCCATTTCCAGCCGTCCATCCGGCGCGGAGATTCTCTGCGACGACCGCCCCGTGGGTATGGCACCATGCGTCGTCGATTTGCCGGAGGGAATCCACAAACTCGTCGCACGGTACAAATCATGGCCCGTGCAGGAGCGCGAAATCAACGTAGAGCCGGGCGAACCTGAAGGGCAGGCGTTCGCATTTCTGCCGGGCAGCGTGAAAGTCGCGAGCCGCCCGAAGGGGGCCGCCGTTTTCAAAGGCGGCATCCGGCTTGGGACGACGCCGTGCCAGATCGACAACCTCGATCCGGGCGAGGCGACATTCGTCTTGAAACTAGAGCGCTACAAGGATGGTGCAGTCTCCAAAACCGTCCGCCCCGGTGCCACGGAATTCGCCGAAGTGGACTTCGAGAAACGTCCCGGCCCGCGGTTCGGCGAACGTTGGGAAAACGGGCTCGGCATGAAGTTTGTCCCGGTTGGTGATCTACTTTTTGGCGCGTGGCCTACGCGCGTCGCCGACTTCAAGGCATTCTGCGAAGCCACAGGAAGGATCGCAGTCGAGGCGGATTTTACACAGACGCCGGACCACCCCGTAATCAACGTGAACTGGGAAGACGCCCACGCCTTCTGCGAATGGCTGACTACGAGCGAACGACGCGCAAAGCGGCTGGACGAAAGTCAAATCTACCGCCTGCCCACCGACGCAGAATGGAGCGCCGCCGCGGGCCTCCCGGACGAGGGCGGAACCACTCCGGAACAGCGGGACGGCAAACACCGGCAATATTTGTGGGGAACCGCCTGGCCGCCGCCATCCGGCTCCGGAAATTTTGCGGATTCCTCGATTAAAAAGGGTCCGACTATTTCAGGCTATTCCGATGGCTGGATTCAGACCTCGCCCGTGGGAAGCTTCGCGCCGATGCCCAATGGTCTCTTCGACATGACGGGCAACGTCTGGCAATGGGTGGAGGACAGCTATCGCGGGACCCAAGGCCGCAAGCCTTGGGGCGTCCTTCGCGGCGGTTCCTGGGGCACTTCCCAGCAAAACGAATTGCAACTCGGCTATCGCGACGTCGTGGACCGCGCCGAGCGCGACCCGCTGTTCGGCTTCCGGTGCGTCATCGTCACCGGAAACTGATCACGCCTCTTTCAAAGAAGCCAGAAGCGCCGGACGCGTGGACGGAATGCGCTGAATCGCCCGCCCGAGCGACACAATCGCGGAGAGTTCCGGATGCTCAATTCCCAGCAACCGGACCAGTTCCTTTTCGAAATGCAGCATAGCCCGACGGGAGGCCGGCGTGCGGTCCAGATGCGCAAAAGCCCGCTGCAACAAGTCGAACAGTTCGGGCGCGGGCTGCTCGGCTTCCGTCGCATGCTCCATCAATTCGACAAAGTACGACCCAAGTGCAACCCGTGAAAAATCGGTGCGCATGAATTCCCGCGGTTCCCGAAGGACGGCCTCGCGAAGCGTGTGAATCTCGCTCTTCGCACTCCGAACAAACGCGATCTCACATTCAAAGAAAAGGTCGAGCGTGCCGGCAAACCTGCTTTTCGGGCGAAGAGCCCCTTTTACCACGGTCTTCACGCGACCATGGAGACTTGTGAACCATGTCACTATTAGACTCGTGTCGCTGAAGCGGGTCTTGCGAAGAAGGATTGCCGATGTGGTTTCCACAATTCGATCACCAGGCGAAACAGGACGGCGAATGGATTAGCAACGTCGTTGCAAAACATTCATAGCCCAGCGAGTCCGCAAGCCCGACCGCGGCCCCATTGTCGGCGGGACACTGCATCTGCGCAACGCGCTTCCGGGCCACCGCGGCGCACGTCGCTCCCCTGACTGCAGCCTGCGCAAACTTCTGTCCCCGATAGTCCGGGCGGGTCGCCACGCCGATGTGCGCGAAGCGGTTCGGCCAGTCATCAAAGCTGGCGATCGCCACGAGCACGCCGAGCGTGAAAGCACCCCACAGGGGACGTTCGAGATCATCCAGACCGCTGGCTTCAATTTCCAGTGGCGAAAGTGTCGCGGTGAATTCCGTAATCGCCTCCAGATCGTTCTCCGATATTTCCCTCACAGCCAGATGAGGTCCGTAAACCGGAGTCCTCCAATCATTCGGAATGACATCGCGATAAAAATGGAGCACCGGTCCGACGCAGGACTCGCAGAGCTCCGGGAATGTAGTTCTCCAGAATATCGGCGAACAAAAATCCTCCCAGACCGCATCACATATTCTGTTTCCGATTTCTTCTCCCCTGGCTCGGGATGCGCAAATCCGGAGATCGCGTCCGCGGGAAAAAATCAGCACACCGGGGACCTCCGGGTTCACCGAAACGCGAACGCCCACGTTGGGCGTGAGCAACCGGGTCAGCGCGAGCCCAAGTTCACCCGCCCAAAACGCAAACACCCTCTCCCGTCCCTCAGCCATCAACGAATCATCAGACGGTTTGCCGCGCTTCATTTTTATTCGCCCGCCTTCAAGACCTCGGCGATAATCATGTCACTACTCACCCCTTCCGCTTCGCCCTCAAAATTCAAAATCACACGATGCCGGAGCGCCGCCGCAGCAGCCTTGATAATGTCGGCTTTGGCCACATGAAAACGACCATCAAGGATCGAGTAAATCTTCCCGGCGAGCGTGAGTGCCTGCGCGCCGCGGGGACTCGCCCCGTAGCGGACAAACTTCTTTACCATCGGCGTCGCAGCGGGCTGGTCCGGGTGCGTGGCCAGGACTGTCTGCACTGCAAAATCCTGGACTTCCCGGGCGATGGGTACCTGCCGGATGAGCTCGCGGAGGGCGAGCAATTCCGTCGATTCGCCGAGCACTTTCTCTACTCGGGGAGTGTCTCCGCTCGTGGTCCGGTCTAGAATAGTGTGGAGTTCTTCCGCGCTCGGATACCGAACTTTCAGCTTGAAAAGGAAGCGGTCCATCTGCGCCTCGGGAAGCGGATAAGTGCCTTCCATTTCGAGCGGATTCTGAGTCGCGAGGACCAGAAATGGTTGCGGCAGCAGATGCGTCTGCCCGCCCACCGTGACATGCTGCTCCTGCATGGCCTCCAGCAGCGCACTCTGCGTCTTCGGCGTTGCACGATTGATTTCATCTGCGAGGACGATATTCGAAAACACGGGGCCGCGACGGAATTGGAACGTCTTTCTCCCCTGCTCATCCTCGGTGATGATGTTCGTGCCGACGATATCCGCAGGCATCAGGTCGGGAGTAAACTGAATCCGGGAAAACGACAGATTCACGGCCCCGGCCAGAGTCCGCACGAGCATCGTTTTCCCAAGTCCCGGCACGCCCTCGAGAAGCACATGACCACCCGCAAAAAATGCGACGAGCACTCCCTCGATGATCTCGGCCTGCCCGGCGATGAGCTTGCCCATCTCCTTCGAGATGTTCGAGAAGGTTGCACGGAACTGGCGGAGCTTTTCTTCGGCGGGCTGTGTCATTTGGAGGAAAGGCTGATGCAATCCCGGCGCTTATTCCAGCATGGACTGCCATCCCCGGGAATTAATCACCGCAAGTGCCCCGAGACTTCATGGATTGCCTTTCGTAAATCGGATCCCGTCACAGGCTTGCCCACAATCATTTCTATTCCCTCAGGCAGGGTGCCGGTGGCCTTCATTTCCTCGCCGAAGCCTGTCAGCAGGATCACAAGCGTGCCCGGATACCGCTGCTTTACTTCTTTCGCAAGTTGCTCGCCGCTCATCCCCGGCATTGACTGGTCGGTGATCACGATGTCAAACGACCCGAAGTCGAATGCCGCCAGCGCAGATTTACCATCCGACGCCGCCGCCGTGTCATGACCATCCGCACGAAGATGCTCGGACAGCAGTTCGCAGATGATTTCCTGATCATCGACCACAAGAATCCGGAGAGGACGAATCGTCTCGCCGACGGTCTCCTCGTTCACGACGATCTCCGCGGTGGTAGTCGGAAAAATGAGCGCGAATGTGGTACCTTCGCCTTTTGTGCTCTGAATCTGAATACTCCCGCTATGGCGCTGGATGATTCCGTAGGCAACAGCAAGGCCAAGCCCGGTTCCGCGTTCGCCTTTGGTCGTGTAAAATGGCTCAAGGCACCGATCGATCTCCTCCGGCGTCATTCCGATGCCAGTGTCGGACACTTCGATATAAACATTCCCGTCTGCTTCCCGCGATCGTACCACAATGGCACCGCCCTTCGGCATGGCATCGCAGGCGTTGAAAATGAGATTGGTCAACACCTCGCGCAATTCCGGCCCGCAGCCCGAAATCCGGCTGGTAGAGCGAAGGTCAGGGGTGACAGAAATCGTCACCCCTGCAGCCTGCGCACGCTCCCGCCATTTTGGCGCGGTGAACGCTATCGCCTGTTCGCAAAGTTGGTTCGGGTCCAGAACGACGCGTACTTCATCGGCCTCGGCGGGGCGGTAAAACTCTTTGAGCCGGCTTACAACGTGCGTCGCATCCTGCGCTGCCGTCACGACATGCATCACATATCCGCTCTCCTTCGAATCGGGCGCGTTCTTTTGGAACCACGGCAGCAGCAATTCGCCGTAACCGAGAATCATCGTCAACGCGTTGTTGAAATCATGCGCGATTCCTCCCGCCATCATACCCAAGGCGCGGAGGCGTTCCTGTTTCACGACCTGCTCCTGCGCATTCTGCAGTTGAGCGAGGGCATTTTCCAACTCCTCGGTCCGCCGCTTGACCGTCTCGTCAAGCCGCAGATTCAGAAAGCGATTCTCCAGCAGATTCCGGATTCGCAGCTGCACCTCGGTGGTATCGAGCGGCTTCGTGATGAAGTCGCTGGCTCCGGAATTGAGCGCTTTCCTACGCGTCTCGGGCGAGATGTCCGCCGTAAGGACGACAATGGGAAGAAAGCTGTCGTCATCAATAAACTGCCGGATTTGGGAAATCACCTGGTACCCGTCCAAATGAGGCATGTGCAAATCCGTGAGCACCAAATCGGGCTGAAACTCCGCGAACAGCGGGATTGCCTCCCGCGGGTCGGTGGTGCAACGCCATTCCACTCCTCCAAACAGCTCCAGCACACGCTCCAGCAGGCGAACGTTCGACGGCTCATCGTCTATGATGAGTATTTTTGAATGGGGCAATTTGTGCTGAATCATGGGCTGAGCGAGATGCTACACGTAGCGTTCGACAGAAGCGAGAAAAGCAAGTGATATGCCGATTGAAATGCCAAACTTGACTGAAATGCCGAGCCCGACACCGACACCTGGTAAAGGTGCCGGTGTCCAACGTCTGTTCAGCTCGATCGCCCGTCGCTACGATCTCGCGAATCACCTGCTCAGCGGAGGTATGGATTTCCTGTGGCGCAGACGGGCAGCGCGGATCGTCAGGGACGAGCAACCCGAACGAATCCTCGATGTCGCCACGGGGAGCGGCGACCTCGCGCTCGCCTTGCAAAAGGCCTGCCCGAACGCAGCGGTCACCGCCACGGACTTCTGCCAGCCCATGCTCGATCAGGCCGCGTTGAAAGGACTGAAGGACCTCGTGCTCGCTGACGCCCTCGCACTGCCTTTTCCCGAAGGCAAGTTCGACGTGCTCACAGTGGCATTCGGCCTCCGCAATATGGAAGACTGGCCGCGTGCCATCCGCGAAATGGGTCGCGTTATTCGTCCGGACGGACTCTTGCTCGTGCTCGATTTCTCCGTCCCTCCGCCGCCGTTGCGAGGCCTCTACCGCTTTTACCTCCATAACATTCTCCCGCGGCTCGCGGCTTTACTCACGGGCGAAAAGGCTGCTTACGACTACCTCGCCGACTCGATCGAAGTCTTCCCAAGCGGCGATGCCATGACCGCGCTTCTCGAGAGCTGCGGTTTCACCGCGGGAAAATGTGAGCGGCTATCCGGCGGCATCGTCTCACTTTACACGGCACGCCGTTCCATTTCGTGTCTTTAGTGTGTTTCGTGGACTCCTGCTCGCGCCTCCATGCTCAATACTCCCCGGCAACTTCAATGAGATCGCCGGGCTCGAGCTTTGGGTCCAGCTTTGGGTCAGTCCTGATGCTCTTTCGCGAGTAGAGCGTCACCTTTCCTGCACGAGTGATGGTGAAATTGTCATCCCAACCGGAAGCACCACCGCTCGCACCATAGGCAGCCAGCAGAGTGAGTCCGGGAATCCACGCGATTCGCCCCGGCGCACGCACATCGCCGCGGATCGTCACAACCGGAACCCGCCCGATTCTCTCGAGCGAAACCCTCGGCGCGGTGAAGAGTTTCTTCGCAATCAACTCCCGTTCAATAGCAGCGGCAACCTGTGATGGGGCATGTCCCGCAGCGCGAACTTTTCCGATCATCGGCACGGTGATCGAACCATGGCCCACCACGATCTCACATTTAAATTCCCCGGTGAGATCCTCTGGCACTCCCACGAGCTTCATCCGCACCGCGTCGTCGTTTCGCAACTTCGGCGGCGTATCCTTCGGAACGGGCAAGCGGAAGGTGGGCCTCCGTGGCGCAGCCAACGATTCCTTCCGCTCGGAGAGACCCTGCACATTGGCGAAGCCCGCAGCGAAAAGAAACATCACGCCGAAAATGCACATCACGATGAGACACTCGATTCGGGCCATTGGTTCAACAAAAAGTAAAGAATCGCCCACGCACCGCCCCGTTCTTTCGCCAGTCCTTGTAGGCTTTGTCTTGTTGAGTTCGTTGCAAGCCGCTTGAACCAAAGAAAGCCTACGTCATCACCGAGTGACGGGCGTGATTAAACTGGATGCGTGAGCTTTGAGCGAGGACGCCTCAAGAGCGGTTATGCTCACCGCTGTCCAGAGCCTTCGGCTTCCATTGGTCCAAGTCTCGCGACGATGGTCCACTTTTAATAGATGACACCGCCGCGTCGTGAGCACCGCCGCCCATGGAAGCTGGACACCATGAGCTAGGCGGGGAATGCTTGCCGACGAACTATGACCGCCGACACACCCGAGCCACCGCCGCGCCGCAAATGGCACCTTACACGGTGGTTTGTCGTCCTCGTCGCGGCGATGCTGGGCTACAGCGGATGGAGGACCTACGCATTCAACTCCGCGCTCAAGCAGGCAGAGGCGCTGCATTGGCAGGTGGGCTACACCGATCCCTTCGAAATGATTCGGGCGGACTGGAAGGTCGCATTCAAGAAAGCGACATGGACGGATGGTGTGACAGAACTAATCATCCCAACCGGAGAACAGTTCCAGCAACACATCGACATCACGTATCGACTGAATCCCAAGAAGCTGGAAATCGGGGACGCCCAAGCATTGCGTGATCTCTCGGCACTCAATTACCTTACCCGTCTGGACGGGTTTAGCGTCTGGGAAGGAGCGAACCTTACCGATGTTGAGGCGCTCAAAAACTTCACTGCGTTGAAAGCGATCGCTCTCCACGACTGTACCGCCCTGAGGAATATGAATGCCTTCCGATTCCTCGCCTCGCTGGAAAGGGTCGATCTCGGCGGGTGCACAGGGCTTACGAATGTTGACGCGCTCCAAAATCTCACAACGTTGACTGTGATTGGGCTCACCGGCTGCACGGCGCTCACCAATGCGGACGCTCTAAAAAACCTGCCTGCGCTAAAATCGGTCGATTTCCGCGGCTGCACGGGGCTGACAAACGTGGACGCGCTCAAGGGCCTCGCAACAGTGAAAGTGGTCCGGCTCTACGGTTGCACCGGGCTCACGAAGGAAAGTATCGCGGCGTTACAGGCCGCACTTCCAAATGCCAACATACTCTCCGAGTAACCTCCATCGCCGGCGCCATCGTCCGACAGTCCATTCCATGGTCAGCTTCGCACGCAAAATCCCTCAGCGGGCAAACCGGCTGCGCTCGGTCTCCGTGAGCTCGCGGCCTGCGGTTTCGCGGGCGAGTTCGATGAGCTTGTCGGCGTCGGTTTCCCAGATTCGCAGGCGGCCGTCCGCGCCGCCTGTCGCGAGGCGGCCATCGGGTAAAAAGCCCATGCTGTAAATCGGGTCGCCCGTACTGATGCGGCGCGTGAATGCGTCGCCGCGCTTGAAGTCATACAGCGTGACGCGACCATCGTCGGTCGCTGTGGCGAACCATTTGGAGGCGCCGGCCTGCGGCGAGAAGGCGACTGCCAGGACGGGCGCTCCGGAACTCGGAAACTGGAGGGGCGGCGGGATGGTTGAGGGGGTTGTGGCGTCCCAAATTGTGCAGGGTTTTTCGCCGGTGGTGCCGCCGCCCATCCAGCGGCCGTCATCGCTCATCGCGAGTCCGCCGTGAAAATTGATGGATGAAGGCACATGGGTCAGCGCGGGAAGCGCGCCGGGTTTTGAGCAGTCGAAAACGAGCACCATGTCTCCGTATTGAGTCCAGTGTCGGCGGAGGAAGCGGTAGTCTTCTGCGAGCTGCGAGCCGAGCGAGGTGCGGACGATTGCGGTAGCGCGGCGCATGATGTCCGCCTCGGTGTCACCTCCATGTCGGCCGAGCATGAGCCATTTCCCATCCGGCGACACTTTGACTTCGGTGAGGATGTAGTTGATGGAGTGAACCCGCCAGGCTTCGCCGCTACCGCTGTCTGAATTGAGGTCCCACTCGAAGAGGACTCCATCGCCGCAAGTCGCGTAGATTGCGCCACGCGGGTGAAATGCGATGCGACGGTCGGTGATGTCGCGGGTTTCCAAAACAGGGGTAAGAACCCGCGGCGTCGGTAGCGCGGTGCCTGCGTCGAGGGCGGCGGCGAGTTCCGGCAGTTTCCAGACTTTCACAAGCGAATCACGCCCGGTGCTCGCAAACCATTTGCCATCGGGGCTGAACGCGACGCCCGTCACGGCTCGGTGTCCGGGGACCGCGTGTTCCTTCAATCCGCCGCGGGTGTCGAAGAAGCGGACGGTGCCTTCCTTCTCGTTTGGGTCGTAGAAACTGCGTCGCGCCGTCGCGGCCGCGATCCACCGGCCATCGGGGGAGATGGCGATATCGTGAATCGGATCGAGGCTGCCGACGCTCGAGAGCGGGATGCGGCCCGAGTGGATCTGATCGAACTTCCACATCCGCGACGAGCCTTCGCTCGAAGTGGCATGGATCGATTTCGTGTCCGCTGAAAACTGAACGGTCAACACCGGAGCGGGCAGTCCGCGGAACTCGATGGGCGCCTGCGCTTCCGACGCGGACGTCTTCCATACGCGGACTACTTTGTCATCGCTACCGACGGCAAAAAATCCGGAGTCCTTGCTGAAACAGCCGGTGGAAATCCTTCGTGTGGGAATACGGATTTCTCGGCGCAGCCGCCGTTCGCCTTCGAGCGAGTAGAGTTGGGCAGTCTGTCCATCTCCAACCACGAGCAGCCATTTTTCGTCTGGAGATATTGCGAGACTCACGACGGTTTCATGGCGGTGATCGAGTCGTTGATGCGATTTCTGGATTG
Organism: Verrucomicrobiaceae bacterium; assembly: GCA_031374705.1. Classification (GTDB taxonomy): domain Bacteria; phylum Verrucomicrobiota; class Verrucomicrobiia; order Chthoniobacterales; family Chthoniobacteraceae; genus SXWH01. The sequence continues at coordinate 36,759 of JANMGP010000294.1, forward strand.
CTTCGAAATCGCCGGCGGCGAGGTCGTAGAGTTCCACCGGTCCCATCGACGTGCCGAATGCACACCAGCGTCCGGTGTCGCTGACTGCCGCACAGCGTACGTCCGAACTTGCGGGCTCCAGATAGCGCGCGAACGAACGCTCCTTCGGCAAGATTCGGCAAATCGCGGGCGGGCCGCTGGTGAACGGATCGAAAAACGCCGCCCACTCCCCGCTTTTGCTCGCGGCCAACCGCCGAAGCGGCGAGGTACCCCCCTCGACGGTGGTCACGGTCGCCGGCAATGGCGCGGAGCCATCAAGAGCGAAAGGTTGGAAATAGGCGAGACGCCGCTGTCCGAGTTCTCCGCTGAGCATCTCGCCTACGGGCGTCCCGGCACTGTTGGAGACTATACGGACATCAGGAACAGCAAGACCATCCGGCACCTGCGTTGTGTACTCGGTTCCCACCCTGGGTAAGGCCTCGAATCTTCCTCCGGAAAACTCCGGAAGCTCCCAAACGCGGATGAGGGGTTCTGGTTTCGAAAAATCTGTAACAAGCACGCGGCGCGAATCTGGCATCCACTGGCACTTCCACTGCAACGGCTCCAGTAGGCGCTGCTGCAATGTCCAGCGCACAACCGGAACATTTGCGCGACCTGACTCGCAGGCGAAGAGCGCGGCGTGAACTCGGTCGGACTGGTGGACGATGCTCAGCAGCCTTTTCCCATCAGGGCTCGGAAGAGCCTCGCACACGTGATAAGTTCCCGCGGTCGCCTCTGCGGCGCTCGTGTCCACCCCGCCCGTCAATTGAAGCGCATTAATCAACGCATCCACGGACTCCGGCAGCATTTCCATGCCGGCCCTTTGCGCCGTCTCCGTGGATTCCACGGCGAGGAGAAGGCCGAGCTGCGGGTCGCCAGTGGATTGCAATCGTGATTCGCTCGCAAGACGCGCGGCAGTGGATTGAACCAGTGAATGTGAGAGCTTCTCGTTTGCCCGTCGCGCATCCTGCCATAGCACGAAGCTGACGATACTGCCCGTGAGGATCGAAATTACCAACACCGCCGCAGCAGCAACCCGCCACGGATTACGGCGGATGAATTTGACGGCCTTTTCCGCCGTCGTGACGTGGCGCGACCTGATGGGTTCTCCGCGGAGCCAGCGTTCAAGCTCTTCCGCAAGATACGCCGCCGACGGCATCCGGCGCGATGGCTGCTTCTCTATGCAACGCGCGACGATCGTCGCCAGGTCATGGTTGCATCGCAGCGCGAGCGGCTCGCTGTTTTTCACCGCATCGAGAATCATCAGCGGCGTAGACGCAGTGAATGGCATCCGACCGCTGAGCATCTGGTACAGCAGGACGCCGAGCGCCCACACATCGCTCGCTGTGGTCAGCTCGCCGGGGTTCGCCGTGATTTGTTCAGGCGAGATATACTCCGGCGTGCCCACGACTTCGCCGGGAGATGTGAATCCCGATTCCACTCCGGCAAACTTCGCCAGGCCAAAATCCGTCAGATGCGGCTCGCCCATCGTCTCGCCGGACAGCGGTGGGTCGAGCAGGATGTTTGCAGGCTTCAAGTCGCGATGCAAAACGCCGCGTTCGTGCGCGTGATGCACGGCACGGCAGACCTTCACCATGAGCCTGGCGATCTCCTCCTCGGAAATCGGATCGCCGCGCAACCGGTCGGCGAGACTGCCGCCGTCGATCCGCTTCATCGTGAAATAGGGCTGATCGCCGAATTCGCCGACTTCATAGATCGGAACAATGTTCGGATGGTCGAGTCGTGCGACGGCCTCCGTCTCTGCGCGGAATCGCGCGATGTCGCCAAAGGCTCCGCCGCGCATGAGCTTCAGAGCGACCATGCGTTCCAGTTGGCCGTGGCGCGCCTCGTACACGATTCCCATCCCGCCACGCGCCATCTCGCGTCCGATTTTGTAAGCCCCAATCTCCACGCCCGACCATTGGAATGAAGCACGCGGAGACGCAGGTGAGCTGTTCGCGGTCGCGGTGCGTGCTCGTGTTTTGCTCTCCGTCTCGGGTCTGGCTAAACTCATGTTTGGTGAAGTGGTATGAGGGAGACACTGCACGGCGAAGCACCGAATCCCAATTCTGATACCGCAGGAACCGTGCGAGCTTTGATCAAAGATCGATCGTTGCGGCGAACACGCCGGGAATGACCGCACCGCTCCACAGAAAAAAGGTGCAACAACGCCCTCCCCTGCTCCAAGCTGTCGAGCATGCGTAGTTTATTCATCCTGCTCGGCGCGGTCGCGATGGCGGCGGCGCAAACCGTCCCCTCCAATCTCACTGCCGAGGGCATCCCGGCTTTCTCGCCCGAGCTTCGCAAAAGCGCCGCGCGCTACATGGAGTTTCGCAAGGCGGAGTTCCTCGGCTGGCACCCGACGGAGCTTCGCATGATCATCAGCACGCGATTTGGCGAAACGTCGCAGCTCCATACGGTGGCATCGCCGGGCGGCGCGCGGAAGCAGATCACCTTTAGCGCGGAGCCGACGTCATCCGGCTCGTGGCAGCCGAAGCACGGGCGTTGCATCGTTTTCTCCCGCGATTCCGGCGGCGGAGAGTTTTACCAGCTTTACCGGCTGGACAACGACGGAACGGAGACGCTGCTCAGCGACGGGAAATCGCGCAACTCCGGCGCCACGTGGTCCCACGACGGAGACCGCATCGCCTACACATCCACCCGCCGCAACGGGAAGGACAACGACATTTACGTGCAGGACCCATTCGCACCGGACAGCGCAAAACTGCTGCTCGAAGTCAGCGGCGGCGGATGGTCGGTGCTCGATTGGACGCACGACGGGAAGCAGCTCGCGATCGGCGAATACATCAGCGCCAACGAAAGCCGCCTGCACATTTTGGACATCGCGACGGCGAAGCTCGCACGCCTCACTCCGGAGGAAGGCAAGGTCGCGTGGAACGGCGGGCAGTTCTCGCCAGACGGCCGGTTTCTTTACGCGACAACGGATCGACAGAGCGAGTTTCACCGCCTCGTGCGCCTCGCTGTGCCATCGGGTGAAATCGAACAAATCATCCCCGGCGAGGCCCAGCACGACGTGGAGAGCTTTGCGCTCAGCCCCGGCGGAAAGATGCTCGCCTACGTTCTGAACGCGGACGGCGCCAGCCAGCTCCGCCTGCTCGAAATCGCGACAAATCAAACCACCACCCCGAAACTACCGACCGGAGTCATCGGGCATCTCCAATGGCATCCGGTCGGCGGCATGCTCGGCTTTTCGCTCAGCGCAGCCGGCATTCCCACGGATGCATATTTCGTGGGACCGGATGGCGCTTTCATGGCCTGGACAGAGAGTGAAACCGGCGGACTCGATCTGAAATCCACTCCGCCTGCGGAGCTCGTCCGCATCGAATCGTTCGATGGCATGAAGATGAGCGGCTTTCTCTACCGGCCGGACGCGAAGAAATTTCCCGGCAAGCGACCATGCGTCATCCAAATCCACGGCGGTCCCGAGGGACAATCGCGCGCGGATTTCATCGGACGCTGGAACTACCTCACACGCGAACTCGGCGTGGCGATTTTCTTCCCGAACGTCCGGGGCAGCGAGGGATACGGAAAATCATTCCTCGCCGCGGATAACGGCTTCAAGCGAGAGGACAGCGTAAAGGACATCGGGGCGTTCATCGCAGCGCTGAAAAAGGACGCGGCCCTTGACGGCGAACGCTTCGGCGTGATGGGCGGCAGCTACGGCGGCTACATGACGCTCGCGTCGCTCATCCACCACAGCGCCGACCTCCGCTGCGGCATCGACATCGTCGGTATCTCGAACTTTTTGACGTTCCTCAAAAACACGCAGGACTACCGCCGCGACCTGCGCCGCGTGGAATACGGAGACGAGCGCGAGCCTCAGATGGCCGAACATTTGGCGAAGATTTCACCCACTGCGCGCGCCGGCGAAATCAAAGACCCGCTCTTCATCGTGCAGGGAAAAAACGACCCGCGCGTTCCGGTCACCGAAGCCCGCCAAATGGCAGAAGCCGTCCGCAAAGCGGGCGGCAATGTGTGGTATCTCGAAGCAGCGGACGAAGGACATGGCTTTCAGAAAAAGCCGAATGCAGATTTCCTTTTTCTCAGCGCGATCGAGTTCCTCAAGGCGAACCTGCTTTAGCCAAAACCCGGACCAAAGCTTACGTCGGGACGGCTGCGAGTTTGGGAGCGGAAACCACGATTCGGTGATAGGCCAGAGCCCCGCCCGGAAGGTCGATTTCTCCGAGGTGCTCCGTCTGCAGTTCGGGTACGATTAGATCGGCGACCGACTTGCTGATGAGAATGTCACCGGGGTGCAGCTTGCTGCGCTCCTGGAGCCGCCACGCATTGTTGACGGCGTCGCCGATGACGGTGAAATCCATGCGGGATGGTGCACCGATATTGCCCACGACGACGGGGCCGTGATTGAGGGCGATGCCGACATCGAATTGAACGCGCTCCTCCTCCCGCCAGCGGGCGTTCAGACTGGCGGCAGCTTCGCGCATGGCGACAGCACATCGGGCTGCGTTGCGGGCGTCTTCGCCGACACTCGTGCTGCGGACGTTGCCCCACACGGCCATGACGGCGTCGCCCATGAACTTGTCGAGTGTGCCTCCGTGCTGGAAGACGCAATCGACCATCTCTGTGAAGTATTCGTTGAGCTGGGTGACGAGCGTATGCGCGTCCAGACTCGCGGTGGCGCGGGTGAAATTGCGCAGGTCGGAAAAGAGAATGGTGACTTCGCGTGTGACTCCGCCGAGGGCCTTGAGGTAAGCGGTCGGCTGATTGAGAAGTTCTGACACAACATCCTCGCCAACATAACGCTCGAAGGCACTCCGCACTTGCTGAGAGAGTTTCAACTCGTAGGCAAACTCGTAGGCAAAAGTGCCAACGATGCCGTCAAGACCGACCAGCACGAGCGCCGCAACCGGGAGCGTCACCGGGAGCGCAAAGCCGGAATAGTGAAAAAGAAGCTGGCCAGCGTAGAACCAAGCGAACCCGATGAGAATGACTAAGAGCATCTGAAAGACAGGACGCCGCAGACCCGCCCTCGGCAGCCAGCCAATGAACCCCGCGAAGAGAATCAAAGTAATCCGCCCCGATAGATGCGGTTCTTTGATGAACAGATTATGGAGCAGCGCGTTCGCTGCCTGGAGGTGGACCTCCGGTCCGGGCATACTACCGCCCAGAGGCGTCGAGTGAAAGTCTTTCTGGCTTTCCGCAGATGCGCCGAGAATGACGACTTTTCCGCGGAAGAATTCCCCATTCGCGAAATTGCCCGCCCACGAGTGTGGTACGAAGAGATCGTAAATTGGGCGCGGGCGGAATTCCAATTTTGACGCGTGCGGCGAATACCGAAACCGGTAAGACTCGTAATCAGCGGGTATATTGGCCCCTAGCGCTTCCGCCAATCGTGCTGAAAGCGCGGTATTATCCGGGAAATCGGCCCATACAGCGGCAGGGTATTCCGCCAACTGGCCGATATTTACGCGATACCGAATCTTTCTCACCACTCCGTCATCGTCGGGCCAGACGTTGACGAGTGACACACGCGGGTCGCCCTCGCGGCGATCCGGCAGCAAAGTGGCCGACGGGACTCGAAACTCCCAAAACTCCGCCGACTTCATATTCTTGTTCTGTTCGTTGAGCGTCATCGCTGAGGCAAGCAAAATGCGATTTGGGTAGCGAGCGATGACGGCCGCGAGCTCATCATCGCCGGAAGCCGGGGCCGGGAATTCGATATCCAGCGCCACGAGCAACGCACCAGCGTTGAGGATTCGTTCGATGACGCGGGCAAAAACACTGCGATCCCACGGCCATTGCATCATCATTTTTCCCAGGACCTCGCGAGACTCCGCAGGAATGTTCGGAGTATTCTGAATATCGATGGGTTCCAGTTTCAAGGAAGAGTCGTCCACAGCCACAAATGCCAGCCTCTCGTCCGCTGGCACCGCGGGACTGTTTCGCGCATAGGCATCGAGGAAGGCCGAATCAGCGTCGATGACCGGCTTCCAATGCATCCGCTCAAGGGCGACAATCCCGGCAGTAAGCAAAAATGCTAACAGGACCCGCGTCCGCGCAGATCTGTGCACTTGCATCCAACTGGAAAGTCGGGAAATGTAGAGAAGGCATAATTGTTTCATGAAGACCATCATTCCCTACGTAGTATTCGGCTGCTTGGCGACGCCGAACATTTCACTCCACGCGCAGAGCGGGCAATCTGTTACTGAAAATGCGGTCAACTTCGAGGATATCCGCCGCGGCGGATTGTCGGTTCCCGCCCATGCTTCTGTGACCAGTGCAAACGGCGGCGACTTTGGTAACACAGTCATTCGCGAGCCATCTGAACCACAGAAACTCACGCTCGGTGCCTCGGCGGACGGGAGCTGGTTCTACACGGACAACGCCCTCTTCACTAAATCCGGGAGGAAATCAGATAATTACCTCGCCGTCTCGGCCGGTCTGAGTGCGCGATATGCGATTTCATCGGAATGGGAGGCAGACACTGGCATTCGCGGCGGTCTCTTCCGATTTGACAAATTCGGTATCCTCGATTTCCGGAACCTCGACTTCCATTGTGGACTGACTCTCTCACCGAAAGCCCTCCCTGGAACGGCGTTTTACACGCGCTACAGCTTCACGGAATTGATGGCGAATCGCTCCGGAGACGTGTTTTACACCAACCACGCCTTAACGCTAGGCGCTCAACGAAGCTTCACATTCAGCCGGGCGCACGGAATCACGCTCGGGGTGTCGGGGCAGTGGGCCGTGACGGACCCGACCGACGTTCAGCGGGACGACTACAACGTATATGCCGGTTACAAGCTTCGGATTGCGAGGGACTTTACGGCCGACCTTCTCTACCGCCTGAATTATTTCGTCTATCGGGAAGACGGTGCTCGCCACGACTTTCGGAACTCACTTTCTTTGAACCTTCGCTACGAAATTAACCCGAATCTCGCAGTGTCTGCGATCGGCTTTTACTCATTCAACGACTCCGACCGCGACTTCGACTACCGCGCGGGAAACCTCGGGCTGAGCGCCGGGTTGCAAACCCAATTCTAACATCGACTCCGCGGCGGCATAATAAATGCAGCGCCTACAAGCAATACTACGTATGAAAGTCGCCACTTTGCTATTTCTTGCAGCCAGCACGGCGTTTACGGCCGAGCCTCTTCAGGAGGCGACACTCCAGCGAATCATCAATCAAGTCCGTGTGCTGGACCTGAAAGCCGGGGCCAGCCGGACCGCGAAGGAACTGGAGAAGATCACTGCGACGGACGGTGTTCGCACGGGAATCCGCTCGCGCGCCGAGCTTCTATTCCAGGATCAGACAATCGCAAGACTCGGCGCGGAGACGTTTTTCACTTTCAAGCAGGCAACGCGGGAAATCCGGCTCGACGCCGGCACGTTGCTGCTCCAGGTTCCCAAAGACCAAGGCGGGGCTCGAATCCGCAGTGGCTCCGTGACCGCATCGGTCACCGGCACGACGATTCTCATGGAGCACCAGCCCGACAAGAACCTTAAACTCATGGTCCTGGAAGGGCACATGAGGGTCGCGATTCCAGAACGATTTGGAGAGGCTCTCGTATTGAAGCCCGGCGAAATGATCGTCATGCATCCGGGAGCGAAGACGCTGCCGAATCCGGTCGAAGTCGATATCGCGACCGTCATGCGCACATCGAAGCTCATCGTACCGCCTTCCGATAAGCGCGGCGGAAAAGGTTTCCGTCCATTACCGAGCGCCGGCCTCATCCAAAAAGCTTCCGCGAAACAGGCGGCTGCGGCAGATTCGAAAAAGAAAAAGGCCACCTCAGTCGGAGGAGGAGCGTCCGCCCCGATGGATATCGTTGCCGGCATCCGTGTGACTCCACCTGCCGCCCCGGCAGCGAAACCTGCAACTCCATTACCAGTCGCGGTTCCACCGCCTGTAGTTACGCCAGCACCTGTCGTAACCGACCCTCACAATCGGCCTGGAATCGGAGGCTCTCAATGAAGTTGAAGTGGCTGGCGCTCGGATTCCTGTCGTTTCTGTGCCTTTCCGTTCCCGGCAGTGCCGACGACTCCGATCCGTTGCCTTCGTTGGTCGAGCCGGAACCGGCGGCATCGATCTCGAACACCACCGTAAATGTAACCGGTGCGGGTGATTTCGAGGCGGTATTTACAGTCACACTTTCAGAACCTGCCGGAGAGGCGGTGCAACTCAACTACGAGACCCGCGATGGCTCTGCTCTCGCAGGGACGCATTACTCGGCTCGATCAGGCTCGCTCACCATCCCCGCCAGCCAGTCCAGCGGGACGATTTCCGTCCCCCTGCTGCCGCTCGACTTTTTGCCGGATCTCACCTTTTCGCTTGAACTGTCCGAACCCGAGCGCTCGACAATTGCCGATGGTACCGCCACCGCGACCATTCGCTCGCGGAGGCCGGCATTCTCAGTCGGCGATGCAGTGCCGGGCGGAGAAATCGGAGCGACCTTTGCCAAAGTCGGGATTCCTTCGATTAATAGCAACGGCGACGTCTTGTTCCTTGCAGATATAAAGTCCGGCCTCGCGCGAAAACAGGCCATCTTTGCAAACAGTCAAATCGTCGCCAGCAAGGGCGATCCAGTGCCGGATTTCGAGGGTGCGACATTCGCATCCTTTTCCGTTCCCGCTCAAAACGACGCAGGCGACGTCGCATTCATCGCGCGCCTTGGAGGCAAGGTGAATGGGAGCAACAATGCGGGACTATACACAAACTTCGGCGGTGAGTTGTTCAGGGTCATTCGATTGGGAGAACAGGCACCGGGCCTCCCGGGCTTCACGCTGACGCGAGTCCACGAATTTGCCCTCACAAACGATGCGCTCTTTTTCACGTGCTTTCTTTGCAATCATCGGGTGAGCCCGCAGGTGCATTTTTACTCGCTCTGCGTCTGGACACCGTCCGGAGGCCCGCGGCTCTTGATGCGCGAAGGCCAGCAATTCGGCGCCCGCTTCGTCTCTCGCATAGACACCCTGCTCCCTACTTCCGGTTCACCCGGCTTTGGCCGAAGTGCCCGGGGCGGGACGATAACCGCTCGGGTCAGGTTTGTCGGCGGTTCGACGGCGGTGATCGTTTTGGATACCGAGGGTCGCGCCGAAATCGCCACCGAAACGGGTAACATCGCGCCTTCGAGCGGCGGGGCTACCCTCATCGATTACGGCCGCCCCATTCTCAATTCCGCGCGCGGAGTGTCCGTGCAGGGCTTCCTCGCCGGGAGCACATTTCCGGCCGCGTTGTTCGGCGATACGGCCGCCGGATTTGACCGGGCCTATGGCGTGGGCGACACCGCACTGCCAGGGCTCACGATCCGATCGAGCGACGCTCCGGTTTACAACGATCGCAACGACATCTCTTCAGTCATCACGCTCGCCGGCAGCGGGGTGACAGCCGCGAACAACAAGGCGATCATGTTCAAAGCCGAAGGCTCCGCGCCGGCTCTTGTCGCCCGGCTTGGCGACACTGCTCCCGGACTTCCGGCGGGAGCACGCTTGAAGTCATTTACCTCCCTCGCTTTGCCGGCAAGTAGAGGCCCGGTGTTTCTAGCGAAATTGGCCACGGGATTTGGTGGAGTGACCTCTGCCAGCGACGTTGGCTTATGGGCGACGGATAGCGCCGGAACGCTGCGGTTGGTAGTTCGCGAATCCGATACCATTACCGTGAATGGGACGCCCAGAATCGTGCGAACATTTACCGCGCTCGGCTTGGTCGCGGGATCGCCCGACCAGACCCGCGCTTGCAGTGGCAACGGCTACGTCACGTTCCTCGCCGCTTTTGCCGACGGGACACGGAGTGTGATCCGCAAGCTCTTGCCTTAGAGTTGGTGAGCCTCTGAAGGCGGCGCCTTTCGCGAGCACTCAGATGGCGCAGAGCCCCGAGCTATTTCCGCCGCTCAAACAGCCGCAGGACCATTCCCGCGAGAAATCCGGCCGCCATCGCGGAAAGAAGCGCCGTCGCGGGGCTGCGCTTGCAGGATTCCTTCCACCTTCGAACACCGCGACCCGCAATGGCCGCGCACTGCCTTAGCCCCTCATCGCGGTTCATTTTCGGCGATGATCGACTTCCTCGAAAAGCTTTACCACGCCGAGCAAAAGCAAGGCCGGACGCAGCAATGCAAGCACGAGGCTCACCGCCGCTCCAACGATCCGGCCCAGCGGAAACATCGTAAGGAAGATACCGATAAAGAATGCCCACACTACGGACTTCACGGGGCGTTGCTGCACTCCGCTGGCGGTCTTCTCCACAAGATCGCGGAGTGGTTTTTTCGGCGAGGCGGGCTGGTTTGGATCGGTCGGCTCGGACATGTTTTTATTTAGAGCGAGTCCGGCGGCTTGGTCAACGCGGCTCTTCAATTCTTCGTTTCCCGTGCTTGCACGGCGGCGGTGATTCCCGCCACTCTCCGCGCTCCATGTCCACAAATCGCATCGATCAAAAATTCGCACAGCTCCGGTCCGAATCCCGCGCCGGATTCATCGCTTACATTTGCGGTGGAGACCCGAGTCTCGGCGCAACCCGCGAATTAGTCTGGGCTCTCGAAGATGCAGGCGTGGATCTCGTCGAAATCGGCATTCCTTTTAGTGACCCGCTCGCAGATGGCGTCGTCAATCAGATGGCATCCGCCAGGGCTCTCACAGCCGGAGCGACGCTAAACGGCGTCCTCGATTGCATCCGCGAAATCCGCACAAGAAGCCAGATCCCCATCGTGCTCTACACTTACATGAACCCCGTTTACCGCCACGGGTTCGACGCCTTCCTAGCCGACTCTCATTCGGCCGGAGCAGACGGCGTGCTCTTTCTCGACCTCCCGCCGGACGAAGATGAAGCCTCGCCGGAGCTCCGCATGCACGGCCCGCTGAAGCGTATCCGCCTCATCGCGCCCACCACGCCTCCGGCCCGCATCGCGCTTCTCACGAAGGACGCAGGTGGCTTCATTTATTACGTCAGCCGCACCGGTGTCACCGGCGAGCGCTCGGACGTCGCATCGGATATGGCGCAGCAGGTCGCCGCGATTAAAGCCACAACTTCGCTTCCCATCGCAGTCGGCTTCGGCGTTGGTACCCCCGAACAGGTCGAAGCGATCTCCACGGTCGCCGACGCCGTAATCGTCGGCAGCGCGATCGTGAAGCGCATCGCGGAATTTGGAACCGACCCGGCCCTCGTCCGCAAGGTTGCTGAATTCGTTCGCCCGCTTGCACAGGCCACCCGATGACCGGGATTAGAAGGTTCCCGCATTTCGCGCCAATCGCTATTCTACGCCGTATGAAACTACTCACCTTCCTTCTCGCAGCCGCAGTCACGGCATCCGCCGCCGAAGCCCCGCCCAAGAAGCCGGCGCCGAAGCCGCCCGCGAAAGCCGCTGCCAAACAGAAAAAGCCCGCAGCACCGATGAAGCCACAGAAATCCATCGGCGACCTTGCGCTCGCCGAGGCGCGGCAGGCTGACCAAAACAAAGACGGACACTTCACCGGTACGGAGGCGATGAAACTCCGCTCAATGCTCGCGACGAATCCCAAAAGCTGGCTCTACATTTACGACGACAACGGAAACCGCATGCTGGACGATGCCGAGATTTCCAAAATAAAAATAGGCCCCGCCACCCCGCCAAAGCCTCCGGCACCAGCGCCCGCAAAGCCCAAAGCCAAGACGCCTCCGAAAAAGAAATAGGCCTTTGTTTGGAAAGTGCCGCCGTCCGCAGCCCCATGACTCGAGGTCAGAGTTGCGCATCATCCGTACGCCGAAACAGCAGCCCGACACAGGTGCCGGGCTGCTGCTTGGAGAATCTGCCGCCGGGGACATTCCCGCGCGGCATCAAATTAGTAGGCCGCCTGAGCGCCCTTGAGGTTCTTTTTCTGAATCCAAGGCATCAGCGCGCGGAGCTTGGCCCCGGTCTTCTCGATGCCATGCTGCTCGCCCTTTTTCATCAACGCGTTGTATTTCTTATAGCCGCCGTTGACTTCCTTGATCCATTCCTTCGCGAACTTGCCGCTCTGGATGTCTTTGAGGGCTGCTTTCATGCGCTTCTTCACTGAGGCGTCGATGATTTTCGGTCCGACAGAAACGTCGCCCCACTTTGCGGTCTCGGAGATCGAGAAACGCATTCCGGCGATGCCGCTTTCGTTCATCAAATCGACGATTAACTTCAGCTCATGGAGGCACTCGAAGTAAGCCATCTCCGGCGAGTAGCCGGCTTCCACCAGCACTTCAAATCCGGCCTGCACGAGCGCAGAGGCGCCGCCGCAGAGCACGGTCTGCTCGCCGAAGAGATCGGTCTCGGTCTCTTCCTTGAAGTCGGTCTCGATGACGCCGGCGCGGGTTCCACCCACACCCTTCGCCCATGCTAGCGCGATTTTCTTGGCTGCTGCGCCGCCTTGATAGACTGCGATCAGCGCTGGAACGCCTTTGCCTTCGAGGAACTGACGGCGCACGATGTGGCCGGGGCCTTTTGGCGCGACGAGGATGACGTTGACGTTTTTCGGCGGGACGATGGTTTTAAAGTGGATGGAGAAACCGTGGCTGAAGAGGAGTGTCTTGCCCTTCTTGAGATTCGGCTCGATGTCCTTCTTGTATGCTGCGGCCTGCTTCGTGTCAGGCAGTGCGACAAAAATCACGTCGGCGAGGCGGACGGCCTCGGCGGAATCATAGACCTCGAATCCCTTGTCCTTCGCGACCTGGATCGACTTGGAGCCGGGATAAAGGCCGATGATGACCTTGACGCCGGATTCCTTGAGGTTGAGAGCGTGCGCATGCCCCTGCGAGCCGAAGCCGAGGACCGCACAGGTTTTGCCTTTGAACACGCCTAGATCGGCGTCTTTGTCGGAGTAGATTTTTGCCATAGAAAAGGGGGCGGACCGTAGCGGCTCGTTCGGATAGTGCAAGCGTGATGAACAGCAGATTTCATTTTCCGCGCGAAGAACCGCCGAAACACCACTTGCCGATGCAGTTTCCGCCTCTAACGTATGCGCATGACCAAAAACGTCATTCTGGCACTGGCGGCGGGCGCATTCCTTCTGAATGCGTTTCCGAAGCACACTGCCGAGGGGCGCGTCGTTGTCACCAGCGCGAATTTCGCCGTGGAGGTGGAGCAGAGCAAAAAGGCCGTGCTCGTCGAATTCGCCGCACCATGGTGCAGAGCGTGCCACACGATTGATGTGCATCTTCAGTCAATCTCGAACGAAAACACGGACATCGTAGTCGCCAAGGTGAACGTGGATGAAGACAAGGGGCTCGCCGAAAGGTTCGGGATTTCCGCCTATCCGACCCTCGTCCTCTTCAAAGATGGCAAGGAGGTCTCATGGCTCACCGGCAGTGTGCCGAAGGCGGAGATCGAAGCGTTTATCGCGAGGAACAAGTAACTGCGAAGCACCCTGCCACACTCAGTTTTACACGCTCCAAACGTTTTCCAGCTTGCGTCCGCGCCGCCGGCGTGGTGGAGGCTGGATGTAATCGACGATGTCTGACAGTCCGCGCAAAGCATTCCTTTCAAGTCCACACCACGCCACACTGGGCCTGGTGGCGCTCGGTTGTCTCGCAACGGCCGTGCCGCTCGCAGCGATCGGAGGTCTCGTGACCTACGTGCTCGGCTGGGTGTATCTTCCCGACATGCCGCTTTTCGCGCGCTGGCGCGAACGTAAGCAGGCGGGCGAACTGGAAGCGGAGCGGCAGGCGGAGCTCCGGGAATTCGCCGTGCAGCGCGACGCAATGCTCTCGCAGCTTGCCGGCAGCCGGACGCAGCGACACGCCGCCTTTGTCAAAACCTGCCAGCAAGTCGCCGTGGGGCAGGATCCGCGGGCCAGACGGGTCGAGGAGATGCAGTGGACGTATCTGCGGCTGCTGACGATCGAACAATCGCTGGAGGTTTTTCTCGAAGGCGAACGCCGCGACAGCGTGCCGCTGCTTCTCCGTGAAGCCACGGACGAGCTGACCGCTCTGGAACATGAGGTCGGTGAGCTCAAAGCGGCGAACTCATCTGCGCTCAACGCGAAAGAGCGGCTACTGGAGAGCCGTAAGAGCAGGCTCGCCGTGTTGCGCCAGCGCGCGGAGCGAATAGAGGAAGCTCAGTCGAACCTCGAGCTCGCCAGCGCGGAACTCGACCGGTTGGACGAACAAATCAAACTCACGCGCGCCGACGTCGTCGCGGCGCGGAGCACAGGAAATATAAGCGACCGCATCGACTCCACGTTTGAGCACCTCGCTCAGACCAACCGCTGGCTGGCTGATATGGATCGCTTCCGCGACCAGCTCGGCGAAGTTCCGGAAGGAGGAATGGGCGTACGTTCGCCGCTGGCGACTCCGCCAATGGGGCGGAGCCAGCCCGGTAAACAGGCGCAGGGCTGAGGGCTGTTGAAATACCGGGCGCATCTCTTTCGTATTTCGTTCACATGCTGATGCTCGTGTTCTCTCGTTGGCGGGTCGCAGCGAGCAAGAGCAAGAGTATGAGGTAAGAGATGGATGATCCGACGATGTTGTTGTTTTTGCGTTGGTCGTCGCCTTTCCTCTCGCGTGGCTGGAAAAACGTGAGACAAATTCAGGGAACGCATCCGCTTTACCTTCCAATGAACCGTATATCGCAAACACTGGCCGCAGTCCTGATCCTGCTCGCAACGCCGTTCAGTCGCGCACTGACCGTTCCGCAACTGAAGGAAATCGAATCGCAGGTGAAACAGCTCGTCGCCAAGACGACTCCGGCGGTTGTATCGCTCATGGGCGACTCAAAGCCAGCGGCTGGTTCCGGCGTGGTCATCTCGGCGGACGGATTAATCATGACCGCCGCGCACGTCACGCAGGGCAACAAGACGATGACCGTGGTTTTTCCCGACCAGAAGCAGCGCAAGTGCACGGTGCTCGGCGCGAACTACGCGAAGGACATCAGCCTCGCGAAGATTATCGAACCGGGCGTCTATCCGTTTGTAGAAGTCGGCGATTCGGACAAGCTCGAAGTCACAACCATCGTCGTCGCGCTCGGGCATCCTGGCGGGTACGACGCTCGGCGCACACCGCCCGTCCGCATTGGCAGGATTAGTTCCAAGAATCTCGGCGGCTTCCTCGTGAGCGACTGCACGCTCGTGGGCGGCGACTCGGGCGGCCCGCTCTTTAATCTCGATGGAAAGGTCGTCGGCATCCATTCGTCGATTTCGGAGAGCCTGAGCTTCAATCGCTGCGCACCGGTGAATGGCGCGAAAGCCGATTGGGAGCGCCTGCTTTCCGGCGAAAAATGGGGCAAACTCGGCGGACCGATGAGCGAGTTTCTCGGTTCAAAGGAAAAGCCCGTGATGGGCGCGACACTCGACCAGAAGAGCGACTCGGGGGTGAAGCTGGAGACTGTCCATCCGAAGTCCCCTGCCGAAGCTGCGGGGCTGGTCGCGGGAGATGTCATCGTGAGGATTGGCGGCGACGAAGTCCGGACTGCCGATGCGCTCACCGGCAAGCTCGGCAAACGCAAACCGGGCGACACCATCGAAGTCGTTTTCAAACGCGGCGAAGCTGAACAGAAAGCGGAACTCACCCTGATTTCACAAACCGAAATGCTGAAACGTCTCGGAGTCGAACAAAGCAAATAACACCATGAACAAACTCTTCATTCTCATCGCGAGCCTCGGCGTATTTGCCGCCAGTGGAGCCATCAAAAAAGCCCCGGATGATCGTCCTGTTCCGGAGAAAAAATCCGAGACTCCTCGCGGCGAACCGGAATCCGGGAGACTGCTCGAGGACCTTCTCAACAATCTGCTCGGCGGCGGCGACCGGAAGCTGGATGCAAAGCTGAACAGCCACTACCGCGAACTCCTCGAAGGACACAAACCCGGAGCCGAAGCCGTATCCGCCGCGACCTATTCAGTCCGGGACGGAAAGAAGGCGGGAAAGCCGATTGCTTTCGCCACTGGAGTCAACGCCGCAGGATGGCTGATTACGAAAGCCAGCGAGGTGAAAAACGCAGGGCAATTACAGGTGGAGATTCGCAAGGAATGGGTGGACGCAAAAGTGGTGCGCTCGTGGGAAGAGCACGACCTTGCGCTGATCAAAGCAGACGCCGCCGACATCGTGACTGCAAAATGGGCCGCGGCACCGTCGCCCGGCGTCGGCACATTCATCACGGCCGCAGGCCCGGCGGGCCGGGAACCGGTCGCAATTGGCGTCGTCAGCGTCGCCGCGCGGAGTATCCGGGCGAAAGGCCGTGGTTTTCTCGGCGTCCAGATTGAGACTGATGACAAGGGATTGAAGGTAGGCAGGCTCCTCTCCGAAGGAGCTGCAAAGGCCGCGGGCATCAAAGAGCAGGACCGGATCGTGGAGCTCGACGGCGCAAAACCCGAGAGCGTTTTCGGGTTTACGAAATCCATTTCCAGCAAAAATGCGGGCGAAAAAGTCCGTCTCAAACTGCAACGCGGCGAGGCGTTGATCGACATGGAAGTCTCGCTCGGGGACCTCGGAAGCCGAAACGACGAAGTCGGGCGCGGCTCGCAGCGCGCCGACCGCATGAACTCGATGGGCAGCACGGTGAGCAAGCGCAAGGGCGATTTCGCAAGCGTGATCCAAACGGACTTCCCGCTTGATGCAGCCGAATGCGGCGGCCCGGTCACCGACCTCGACGGAAATGTCGTCGGGATCGTCATCGCCCGCTCGGGACGTATCGAGACCCTCGTTCTCCCGAGCGACGTCATCTCGACAGTCTTGAAAGACGTCGATTTTACAAAGTAAGACTACGCGCTCAGATCGGCGAGTGCACAGACTTCCGCGTAAAGCGTGCGGGCGAGTTCTTTGCGGTCTTGTCCATTGCGAGGCGTTCCAAAATGAATCTCCAGGACGACTCCACTCTTGGAGAGCAGGTGTGGAAGATGCGTCGCGAGGCTCATGTCGCCCCAGTAAGCGACTTCGTCGGCGACGCTTCCATCGTTGACCGAGTATCGTATTCCACACGGCACGACGGTGCATCCGAGCTGGACCACCGGCTCGAAAAGTGACGTTCGAAATGGTCGCACTTCGCTGCCATCGGTGCTCGTACCTTCGGGGAAAAGCGCGACGGGCAAATGTGCGTCGAGGTGACCCTTCATAGACTGGGCGACATCCGCCACTGCGCCGCGACGCTCCCGATCGACAAAGATCGTTCCACCCATCGCTGCGTATGCTCCGAAAACGGGCCAGCGAGCCACATCGCTCTTCGCGACGAACGCGCATCCCGTGGCCATGCTGAGACCGAGGATATCTAGATAACTGACGTGATTCGAAACGATCAGTCCGGCTTCCGGAACAGAGCCAAAAACGCGGACCTCAAGTCCAATCCATTTCGCATGGCGGAATGCGGAGCGACGCATCCACGCGACGCGGGAACGCAAACTTTTCGATGCGCCGCTCAGCCAGTAATCGCTGAAACACCCGACCGCGAGTGCCGGAAAAATAGCGAGCCGTGCCGCCTCCCGAACGGCTCCAGGAATCCCTGCCATCCTACGCGATGAAGCGACCTTTGACCGTCGCCGGCATGTCCCGAAGGTCGATCAACGTCAGGAAATCGATCGTTCCAAACTCGCTATCCAGCGCAGCCGGACCGCAGATTCTCGCACCGATCGTGAGGTAGGATCGAAGAAGCTTGGGCGGCTCCGGACATGGCTCCAATGCAGGACCATCCGGAAGCCGGTACTGCGGGAGCGGCAGCGTCCGAAACGCCTCTGGAACAAGGAATTCATCCGCCAGTTTTTGATACATCCCGTGCCCGAGTGCGGGGTCCTGCGAAGTCAGTGAACTGCACCCGATAAGATACCGCGCCTTCCGCTTCAGCGCGTAATCGGCAATTCCCCGCCAGAGCATATTCAGGACGTTCATCTTCCGATGGGACATGTGGACGCACGCGCGCCCGAGTTCCACTGTCTCTGCCCGGACGGCCTCATAAGGGGCAAAATCAAATTCCTGCTCGCTGTAGTAGCCGTACTTGGCCGCCGCCATCGTGCCTGTCTGCAACCGGTAGGTCCCTACTACGGTGCCGGTGGCGGCGTGTTCCACCAGGAGATGATCGCAAACCTCATCGTACCGATCGACGTCCATATACGTGCGCCAGCTTTCCGCGAGGCCCTCGTTGAGTTCAAGATTGAAGACCTCAAACCGCAGTCGCTGCGCGGCGCGGATGTCTTCGGCATTTGCCGCCAGTCGGGCCCTGTAGATAGGCGCTGGCGCGGAATTCACTGCTGTGGATGTCATGGTCTTGGATGACAATCAGCCTACCAATTCAAGGCCACGTGGGAAGCGAAGATTCCGCGATGATAAGGTTACGAAAAATTCACACCGTCTGAAACCCTGACCGCTTTACCGAATAAGTGTCAATTGCCGTCGCGGTTCGTAGGCATGTAGCGGTAGAATACCTCCAACATGAGAATGCAGAGCGTCGTCCGATAAACCTGCCCCGACTTGGAGGCTGCATTCATGGGTCCGTGACCTTTGCCGCCGGGTGGAGGCCAGCTTCCATCCGGGCTCTGGTTCTGAACAATCTCGTCCTGAAACCAACGGTTCCATTTCTGCCATGCACTGCCGCCAAACATCAGGCAGGCCTGAGTGTGGTAATACCAAGCGTAGAGGTCGGCTTTGTCGCCTTTGTATTTCACGCCACCTTCTTTCTCCGCCGTGTCCAGCATCCATTCCATCCCTTTGCGCAGTTCAGCGCGGTCACCTTTCCAAAAGAGGCTGCAAAGAATCCCGACACCGGTGAGAGAATAGCGGTCTTCGGCAGCCCGGTAGCCAAATCCACCATTGTTGCCTCTGACTCGCTCGAGATTCTTCATCGCACGGTCCAGCGTTTCATCGATGCCGGGAATCGCGAGTTTCGAAAGATGCGCCGCTTTGAGTGCCTGAATCTGCCAGCCCGAAACCGACGTGTCGCTCTGGGTTTTATCGTAAGCATACATCCATCCGCCATCCGGCCCCTGTCCCTGAATGATGTATCCGATCGCCTGCTTAAAGAGTTCGAGAACGCGCTCGTCTTTGGTCATCGTGTAATACTCGCCGAGGGCGTAGGTGCAGATTCCGTGTTCATAGACACCGGGCTGAGTGAAGCTGTCGTCCATGCTCAGGCGGCCCTGAAACTTGGTCCCTGTGTCGATGATCCATTGCACGGCCTTGTTGACCGTCACGCCATACTGCGGGGAGTCACCAGTCTCACCATGGCCGAGAAAGCAAAGCAGCGCGAAACCACTCATACCTCCCTTATTGGAATCGCCCCAAGATCCATCACTGTTCTGATTCTGTCGGAGCCATTCGAGTCCACGGAGCACAGCAAGTTCGCTCGCAGGCTTTCCGCCTTTATCCCGCATGGCCGCACCGCGTCCCGCGCCCACGCGACCGCGCATCGTTCCGGGAAGTGAGCCGAGACCGCCGGCGAGGCCCTTCGCTGCTGCACCGGTTGCTTTTGTCAATTGAGCGGTGTCGGGGGCGGCGATGTTCACCTTCACCGCCGCAGGAGCGACCTTGAAACTCGCAGTATTCGAAGTCGTGGAAAGAATATCTACCGTGGGTGAATTCAGTGTCGGGGTAGGATTCTGAAATGATTCTACCGGGATGGCATCGGCCGGTTGCTCCGGTGCCGGCGGAGTGTTATCCGGCGCGGCCATCAGCCCATCACCACCCTCGGCGACGAAATCCGGTGGTTCCTGATTGATCCTCCAAAGAACGATGGTGCCGCCGAAAACGACAAGAAGGACATGGATAGTCAAAGACATGAAGAAAAAACGCGACTCTGCGAGTTTCTTCTGGATTCTCTCTGCGGTGGATTCGTGAGGCTGGTCGATGATGGCGTCCATTGTCGAAATAGATATGATTGTTGACTGGGTGTCAAACAGCGGAACGAGCACAGACGCGCTTTTCTTAGGCCTTGCACAAAATAATTACCGCCCAGCGTTTTCCTGAGGGAAAACTAACGGCCAATTCACGGAAAGGCAGGGTTCCAATCCGGGCTTGGCGAACAGTTATTTCCCGACCCGGGCAATGTGCGCCGTGTCGTATTTTCCAAGCAGAACCGCGACCGGAATGCTGATGTAGCCTGCGCACACGATCCACGCAAAAAGCTGCGCGCACAGGCCGAGAGTGCACGCCATTTTTCGTGACCGAATTCCAAGTGTCTGAAAAAGGCTGGCGGCTCCGTGACTCAGGTGCATCGCGAGCAGGACCATGGCGAGGATGTAGAACCCCGAAATCAAGACATTGCTGAACCCTGCGACGAGCATCCGGTAAACATCGTGGTCTTCGCCGTCCTTCCAGCCGGCAAACTCGGGTGAGACCGTGTGCGTGGTGAAATGGAGCAGGTGAAAGACGATGTAGCTGAGCAGAATGATTCCGCTCAGCGCCATGATTCGCGTGGCCAGTTTGGACTGAACGCTGTTCTTCTTGGCGTAGCCCGGCCCCTTGGCAGCGCGGTTTTCTTTAATCAAAATAATCGTGGTGATGATGTGCGCCATCACCACACCCAGGAGACCGAGCCTCATCACCCAAAGCAGCCCGAATGGCAGGTGGCGGAGCTTGGTTCCGTATTCATTAATCACCTTCGGCCCTGCAAAGAATTGCAGATTCCCGATTAGATGCATGACGACGAAGCCAATCAGCATCGCGCCAGTTACGGCGACAACGGTCTTTTTTCCAATGGATGAACGGTAAAACGAACAGCAGTTACTCACAGTAACGTCTATACGTTCCCAAACCGTCCGCTGGCAACGGAGGACTTTCACGAAAATGCATTGAGGGTAAAAAATCGGAGCTGGGCCGACAAAACACCGTCTCGCGATGAAGAAGTGGTGGAGCCTAGGGGGTTCGAACCCCTGACCTCCTCAATGCCATTGAGGCGCTCTACCAACTGAGCTAAGACCCCGAAACGTCGAAGCCGGAACGGGTGTTGAGCACGAAACTCAGCCGCCGACTTATCGGAAAGGGCGGCGAAATTACCAGCCGGGCACGAAGGGTCAAGTGGAAACCTGTCAAATGTCGAGGTCAGTCAAAAAACCAGATCCGAACCGCGGGTGCGTGCTATTTATGGCGGTCGATCAATCGCCGCGCTCTATTGTATCCTGTGGATGGACCCGCCTCCGACGCAACGATATAGCCTCACCCTCCAGAGCGCACGCGCTCCCAGGCGTCGGCGCGCGGAAGTCGTCCACGACTTTAGTCGGCGCGACCTCAACGGGCGCGAGCGGGTAAGATTTCGCAGGCGTCGTCTCCCGGTGAAGTTCGCGACTTCTCATTCCCGCGGGTTGACCGACTAAAGTCGCGGACTACTTTCGCTGCCCGCCGACAGAAGAGTCTTCGTCTGCTCCGGCGGGGTCGCGGCAATTGTGCTAAAAACGAAGGAGGAAATGCACATTCCGGTGAGCGAGGCGATGGGGATGCTGTTCGTGGGCGACGTGGTTTATATCAGCGGTAAAGGCAGCCGCGGCTTCGCGCTGTATCGCTGCAAGGATACAAAGAAAGATGACAGTTTTGACGACGTGGAGTTTCTCCACGACTGGAAGGGCGGCTCGGGCGAGCATGGCGCGCATGGTCTGGTGCTCGGCCCGGACAAGATGCTCTACTCGGTGAGCGGAAACTTTACTGGAATGCATGCGCCGCATTGCTGATGGCCGTCGCCGGCCTTCCCCCGAAGGCACCCGCAGTTCCCGAATTCTAAGTTTTCCCGTTTCTCGTCGGGTTTTCCAGTGTGGAGCGATGAGCGATGGGTCAATCGGACACGCCAGCGACAGGGCCTCGGGAAACACTCGGAAAGATGGTTTGCGGTCTCTCGCCACTCTTCGGTATGGATCGTTGCCTGCGCGAGCAATCCGCACGCGCAGTCCTCCGAGACAAGCCAGCCAGCCCGATTCATTTACAAACATATGATTACTCGCAAACAAATGCTCCATGGAGTGGCGACCGGTGTCGGTGCGTTGCTTGGCACCAGCTTGTTTCCAGACATCGCCCGCGCTGCGGATAAACCAATCATCCAAACGCCCGGCAGTCCGAAGCGGGTCATTTTCTTTTTGCAAAACCACGGCTTTGACCCTCTGACCTGCATCCCCAAGGACCTCAACAAGGAAAGCTGCGCTCTCGACGGCTTGCCGCTTGAAACGCCCATGCAGGCTTTGGAGCCTTACAAAAACAGGATGCACATCATCACCGGTTTGCATGGCCGCCATACGAACCCGGGACACAGCGCGTATTTCGGGGCTCTCGGCGCTTATCGTGGTGGAACCGGTGTGCCTCCTTCCGCCGCGACCATTGATTATGTGCTGAGCCGGGCGCTCCCGCAGACCATCATGCCGCCGCTATGCATCGGCATGGAATCTCTGGACAGCATGAGAGCGCGCCCGACTCTCGCCACGCTTTCCGCATCGGGGCCGAATCAGCCCATCTTCATGCATTGCGACCCCTCCATGCTCTACCAGATGCTCTTCGGCAGCATCGCTGAAGGCGCGATCAAGCAGCACTACGAAGCTCGTTCCAATGTGATGCTGGAAGTGGAGCGTGCGGCCCAGCTCAAAACCAAGGGATTACCCGTGAGCGACGGTGAACGCTATGGAAGGTATGTCAGCGGATTTCGGGAACTGAATGGATTGACGGAAAAACTATCCGGGATTTCGGACCGGCTCAAAAAATTCGCCCCGAAACTCGATGAACGTTACACCAATCCAAAATTTGAAACCGACTGGCATGACGCTCTGTTGGAAATCGGGATTGCGGCGCTCCAAGCAAACTTGACCAATGTCCTGACCATTGCCTCCGGTTGCGGTGAGTATTTCGGCTCCTGGAAAGGACTGGGCATCAACGAAACCGGCCACGGGCTGGGGCACGTCGATCAACCCGGCAATCTAACTTGGACAAAGATTCGCCAGTATAACTGCGAGATGCTGGTCAAGCTCATGAAAGCGCTGGAGGCCACGCCTGAAGGCTCGGGCTCCATGATGGACAACACCTTGATCGTCTATTCCAGCAATAACGCAGAGAAGCAGCATTCCGAGGGTGCGACGTGGCCTTTTGTGCTGCTCGGAAATGCCGGCGGACGCTTTAAGACCGGCCAATACACCAACATCAAAGAGCGCCCGATTAACGATCTCTACGCCACCTTCCTTCACGGAGTTGGCGCGCCGGTGGACCGCTTCAACATGGATAAAAACATGGCGAATCTCCATCACAGCAGGGTGGGCCCCATCGAAGAGCTACTGGCGTAAATGCTCATCTTTGGTGCGATATGGCGCGTGGTTGTCGTCGCGTGCGCGCTCCTTTCCATGGCTCCCGGCAGCTCAGCGGAAACTCCCCACGGAGCATCGGATGCCTTCCTGCAAAAGGTGCGGCCTTTTCTCGATGACTACTGCCTGAGTTGCCATGACGAGGAGACCAAAAAGGGAAACGTTTCCTTGGAAAGTCTCACCGATGTTTCCGCCGACAATGCCAGCATGTGGAAACGCATCTGGGAGCAGGTCGCACTCAAAGAAATGCCCCCGAGGAAGAAGGCCAACCAACCCAAACTCACCGAGCGTCTCGAACTCTCCAATTGGATCACCGCCGGGCTCACCAACGCCATGAAGGACAAGGGCGGGTTCACCGACCACATGCGCCCGAGCAAGGGCAACCATCTCGATCACGATCTCCTTTTTAACACCAAGCTGGAGAACATCGAACCCGCTTCCACGCCCGCGCGCATCTGGCGAATCCACCCGCAGGAACAACTCGTCCGTCTCAACGACCTCATCTGCCTCAAACGCAAATACAACCCCGAGCGCCCCGGCCTTTGGACGCACGGCGATCACATCCCTTCAAACTTGGAAGGGGAGACCAAAGTCTATTTCGGCCTCGATCAGTTCCTCGCCGCTTTCGACGATGCATACAGCGTCGGCGTCAGCGGCTTTCAATCCCCCCTCTCCATGATCCGCGATCATGGCCTGCGCAACTACCCCTTCCTTTACTCCGTCAACAGCTCCGAAGCTCTCCAGATTGCCGGCATCGCGGAAAAGATTCTGCGCTACATGGCCAACGGCCCCGCAGGCGAACCCTATCAGTTTGGCGACGACGCCAAAAAAATCCCCGGCCAATACCGCAACCTCAATCTCATCTTCTACAAAAACGAAATCAAACGCCCGCTGACGCCGCTGTATGAACTGATGAAAACGCCCGGCGTCAGCGACGAGCGTCTGACCGAAGTCATCCGCTTTCTCTTTGAATCCCTCACCCTGCGCCCGCCCAGCAAAGAAGAAACCGCCCTCTCTCTCGGCATCGTCGATAAATCCATCCATGATCTCGGCAAAGAAGACGGCGTTTTCCTCGGTCTCGTCCCGATCTTTCTCGACCGCGACGCACTCTTTCGTCCCGAGCTTTGTGAAAACGGAAAGCCCGACGCGCATGGTCGCGTGATGTTGCAGGGCGACGAACTCGCCCTCGCCGTCAACGCCGCCTTTTCCTACATCCGCCCCGAGAACGATCATCTCAGAACCGCTCTCGCCGAGGGTCATCTCAAAACCCGCGAAGACGTCCAGCGCGAAGTCACCCGCATCCTGAACGACGACAGCATCCGCAAACCCCGCATTCTGCAATTCTTCCGCGAATACTTCGACTACGAGCGCGCCCCCGGCATCTGTAAAGACCGGAAGATCCTCGAAAAAGACGGCGGCCACTACGACACCTACTACGCCGCCATGAACAGCATGGTCACCAATACCGACGGTCTCATCGAAATCATCCTGCGGGAGGATAAGAATGTTCTCAAGGAATTGCTGACGACCGACCGCGTCATCTACCAGCCCTACACGTCCGTGCGGCTACAACGTGGCATGACTACCGATATTGCCTACTTCA
>JANMGP010000304.1:0-4601 GCA_031374705.1 Verrucomicrobiaceae bacterium
CCCGGCCATCGTGGACTCGCTGCCGCGCCTCACGCCCGAGCCCGGCTCGACGCCCGATGCGCTCACGGCCACCGGCATTTTTCAGGCCCCCGACATCGCGCACATCGAGCACAGCCCCGTCACGCAAGGCGGCATCAAGCGCGTCGAACTACGCGGCAACCTAGGCGAAACCTATAACCCCGACCTAGCCACGCGCCTCGCCCAACACGGCCCAAACGACCCCGCCGTATTCAACACCTCGCACGGCCTCACCGGCCCCGGCACAAAGCTGGTCGTCAAAGTATTCGTCATCAACGAAACCGACAACGAAGCCGGCAGCAACAGCGTAGTGATCATCCGCCCGGCGTGAGTGCGGGCTGCGGAACGCAATAGCGCGATAACCGCCTGTTGAAAAACAACCGCGGCATTATTCTGTCCGCAGATTTCACAGATTCGCGCAGATTGACCAGAGAGCCATCTGCGTA
Organism: Verrucomicrobiaceae bacterium; assembly: GCA_031374705.1. Classification (GTDB taxonomy): domain Bacteria; phylum Verrucomicrobiota; class Verrucomicrobiia; order Chthoniobacterales; family Chthoniobacteraceae; genus SXWH01. Next base: position 465 of record JANMGP010000304.1, read on the forward strand.
AATCTGCGAAATCTGCGGACCAAGAACTTCCTGGCCACCAACCAGAAAACCCGCGACTTTCAGTCCTCGACAGAGAAGCCCCGCCCTGCTCCCCTCGGCCTCCGCAAACCCAAAAACCAATATGCCAACTACATATGCCAACAACACCCTCCGCGTTTGCGGGAGAGTAGGATGTTAGCCGCTTATGCGCACTCCCGATGTCGAAGCTGAAATCACTTTGCTCGCTGAGGGCGGACGGCAGACAGCGGCGCTCTCTGGCTACCGTCCCGCCCACAAAGTCCGCGATGATTATCTCACGACCGGCGAGCATCACTACATCGGCTGTGACGAGGTGTTGCCGGGGCAGACCGTTCGCGGCACTATCACTTTCATCACGCCCGAAGTTTACCCGCATTGTTTGTGGGTCGGGCGAGTCATTGATGTTCAGGAGGGCGGCCGAGTTGTCGGACGTGCCCGCATCACGAGGATCATGAATGCACTGCTTGAGACTGACGCGGCCTAAACTTTTCTGAGGGCATCCGGGCGGAGCCCCGGAAAGCGATAATGAACTACACTCAAAGTAACTTTGCAAAGCGCGAAAAGTAGCACGCGAGTCTCTTCGCGTTTTCGACGCAACTCGCGAAGCGACAAATATCATAAAATGCGGCTTCGCCGGTAGAGCGATAATGAACCACACTCAAAGTAACTCGCAAAGTAACTCGTTCACCCAGCAGGGCGGCTATCGTGTCGGGCGCAACGCGTTGTTGTCATTCAACGCCTCTTGGCCCTTCGGTTCGGTCGAGTTGCGTTCCGGCCAGTTAGCGCTGCATTGCATCACGCGTCGCTTGGTGTTTCCCGTTTCGTCAGTTACCAGCGTTTCCACCTACCACGGCCTGTTCTCGGTCGGTGTCCGCATTGAGCACACCATCCCAGACTACCCTCGTTTCGTCGTCTTCTGGACGCGCAAACCCGACGAACTTATCCAGCACCTCAAGGACGCCGGATACCCAATCCAATGAAGCCGGCAGCAACAGGGAGCGATAACGAACCACACTCAAAGTAACTTTTATGTTTCCGACGAAAACATGATGAAAATGCTCAGCTACTTCAGCGTTACACTCTCGCTTGTTCTGTCGGCGCTCGGACACGCACCGGCTGCACCGGACGAGATTAGCCGACGCGTCACCGCATATCAGCAGGACAGCAATGAATCCCGGATACTCGATGAGGTTGAGGTGCACCGGATCGGCGTTCGAACGCGGCCAGCGAAAAATATGGCAACCACTCCGACCTCATTGCGTGTCATGCTTTCGTCTTCATCGCCTGACGCCTTCTCTCTGCCGATTGCATCCGCGGACAAAGAGCAAACACCATCAAAGAAAACCGGCAAAAAATCGAGCGGACCGCGCGTATTTAAAACGTATGAAGCTTGGTCTGCGTTCCTTCATTCGAAACCTACGAAGGACGCTTTAATTCGCCAATTTGGAAAACCTCTATCGGAGTCAAGAAGCCCGGAATCAGTCACATTTGAGGTCAGTATCGTCAAAGGCGAGAAGCCTACTCGATTCACTTGCTACATTACTGATGGCAGGCTCACGCACATCGCCCGTCATGACGGAGATGGGGGATCGCGATGATGAAGGTCGGAAAGGTGGGACTGAAACTCATCTGTATGTTGCCCCATTCATTTACACTGTTTGACAGGCAAATGAATCCATGTTTTGCCATTTCTTGCCGGCGATTTTCAGCAGCGGCGAACCGACGATTTGCTGCTCGATGGCGTGGCAGTTGAAGCAATTGCTTTGCTTCGCTCTCATTGCCCGGTCGCTGCGAAGAAGGCAAAGTGGCTCGTGAAATTCCGAACGCTTCAAACCCGCGCGAGCGGGAAAATGGTGACATCCACGCCGCGCGACATGATGACGTGGTCGGGCGCACGCCCCGTCGCTGCGAAGCCATCGAGCGGCAGCAGGTTTTCGTCCCACGCCGTCACGTCCGCCCGGCACAGCGGATACGGCTCGTGGAAAACCGCGCCGCGCCGCAGACCATCGGGCGCGCTGGAATAGAGCCGGTAACGCTCCACGAGGAAGAACTCCAGCGAGCCCGGCTCCGGCTGCGAAACTTCTGCGCCAGCCGCATACTCAAACACGCAACGCGAGCCATTCGAGCGCGGCCCCGTGCGCAGCGATTCATAGCGGATGCGACCCTCGGCCGTGCGGCTCGATTTCATCTCCGCGTGCTCATAGGGCAGATGGAAAAACCGCCGCGCGATTTTCACTGCGAGCCATTGATTCGCATCGAGCGAGTAGAACCACACGCCCGGCACGCCCGCGCGGTCATGCACATAAGTGCGCAGATTCATCTCCATGAAATTTGAGATGCCCGGCACCGCCGGCAGAAACCGCGGTCGGATGTTCCTCATGAAGAACGGCACGACCCCGAGAAACGCCTTGCCGTCGTGCATATCAACAAACAACCCCTCCGGCAGCGTCGCCTGAATCGCCGCCGCGGGATATTCCCAGTGTAGGAAAAGCAGGTCGCGCCACTGCTGATACATCACCGCATTCCCCGCCGGACGCCCTCGCACTGAGACACGCTGCGACATTTCCGGCAGATGCGGAGTGACGGCAGCGTTGGTCATCGCGGTGAAGGTGGAATCCAGTGGTCGGCGATAGAAATCATGAAATAGAAAAACTCTACAGCCCGTTACGCCTCCTGCAACGACGCAGGAGCAAAAAAGCGGTCCATCCCGGAGGGCCTCCGGATAATGAAAGCCAAAGGCTCCGGACTGCGGTGAGCATCACCGCTCTTTGACGCGTCCTGTCTCTGCGATGTCGCTCAAAGCGGCGATTCTCGCCGCACTCCAGAGCCTTCGGCGTTCATAGCTCGCGCATCCACTGTTGATCGCACCAGTCGCCACGATATCGATTTTGATTCGCTTGCGAACTTTGCCGACGCTCATCATGGTGACGCGAATACCGTGGAAAATTTGCTCATCGTTTTACAAATCATCGTTGCCCTCGGAATTCTGAATGTGTGGGTTCTTCGCGCGGGCAAGGCGACGCCATTTCGCGGAGGCGAAGCGAAGACCCTTCGCGAGGAGTTCGCCGCTTACGGGTTGCCGTTTTGGTTCATGTGCGTGATCGGCGTTCTGAAAGTCGGACTGGCGGTCGCGCTGCTTGCGGCCATTTGGAATCAACGCATTGCCCAACCGGCTGCGATTGGGCTCGGCTTGCTGATGGTGGGTGCGTTTGTGATGCACCTCAAAGTGAAAGACCCGATTAAAAAGGCGCTGCCATCCATCGCCGTGCTCGCGATGTGTGCCGCTATCGCGCTGCTGTAGCGGCGGATTGGCTCAGAACGCCGCCAGACTTAGGTAGGCATTCAGCACCAGATAAACTACAGCGGGTGTCGTTTGCACCGGCGTGTCTTTGATTTTGATCCGAACGCCGACTGCAATCAGCATCATCACTGCAAGCCCCGCCGCCGCCGCGCGTCCCATCCATGGTTGGCTCAGCCCCGCCATCAAGCCAATCGCTGCGCACACTTGCAGCCCGCCAATCAGCACGCGCTGCGTTCCAAGGCCGTAGCGGTCAAACTCCCGTTTCATATACGATGAAAAGAAACACGCCGACCCGTATCCGAGGAATGAGATAGCGGAGAAAAATATGAGCGCGTTGTTCAAGTCCGGGACCATACGGCATCTTTGTGCGGGTGGATACAATTGTCCTTCACCGCGTACCGAAAGCGGCGGGATACACAAGATTTGTGCGCCTCGCATTGCTTCCCGCGCGAATCGACTGGAGCGTGAAATTTCAAATGGACTTGACTGAACAAAAAACGGACGTGCTGGTCATCGGCGCGGGGATGGCGGGATTGATGGCAGCGGCGGAATTGCAACGTGCCGGTCGCCGCGTGCTCGTGCTCGACAAAGGCCGCAGCGCAGGCGGACGGCTTGCAAGCCGGCGGATTGACGACGCGACGTTTGACCACGGGGCGCAGTTCATTACCACGCGCGACCGCCGCCGTGACGTGGGCGCTGGTCGGCCTCATCTGGACGGTGCAGCTCGTGCATTACCCGCTCTTCGCGCAAGTCGGTGCAGACTCATTCCGCAGTTACCATGCGCGGCACACGCGACAGATCACATGGATCGTCGCGCC
>JANMGP010000329.1:0-9108 GCA_031374705.1 Verrucomicrobiaceae bacterium
CACCGAAGCGGAACGTCAATCCTCAGCCTTCTCCCCCGCCGGAGCCATCTTCACCAGACGCGGAGTAAACATTCCCATCACCTCCACGAGGTCGGTCTGCGCGGACATGACGGCGTGGATGTCTTTGTAAACGCCGGGGCATTCGTCGATTCCCGCGCTGAGCAGATCGACGCCTGCGGTTTTGAGCTGCTTCTTCACGGTGCTCCACGTGAATGATTGCTGCGCTTTCGTCCGGCTCATCACGCGGCCCGCGCCGTGCGAAGCGCTGTTGAGCGACTCGGTTTTCCCGCGTCCGCGGACGACAAATCCCGGCGTGGCCATCGAGCCGGGGATGACTCCCATGACTCCGGCACCGGCGGGCGTTGCGCCTTTGCGGTGGACGATTACTTCCCGTCCGTTGTGCTGCTCTTTCCACGCGAAGTTGTGGTGATTTTCGATATCGAGCAGGATCGCCGCGCCGACTTTTTTCGTGATGTATTTGTGAATGCACGCGTGGTTCGCAGCGGCATAGCGCCCCATGAGTTCCATCGCGGCCCAATACTCCGCGCCGGGCTCGCTTGCGAGGTCGAGCCAGGCGAGATGCTTGAGTTGCGCGGGGAGTTTTGCGTGCCGGTCCATCGCGATGCGGCTGTAGTGCTGGCAGACTTGCGCGCCGGTCCCGCGCGAGCCGCTGTGCGAGAGCAGCGCGAGGTAGTTTCCGGGCGGAACGTGGCGTCCGTCTTCCTCAAAGCGCAGCGACTCCGCCGCGGTCACAGTAAACTCGCCAAACTCCACGAAGTGATTCCCCGAGCCCGAAGTCCCGAGCTGTTTCCACGCTTTTTCGCGTAGGTGCTTGGTGATCGGCGAGACCGTCCAATCGTCGTCCATGACATCGTGATTCCGTCGCGCTTCAAACTCCGATCCCATGCCAAATCGCGTCTCGTCCTCGATGATGTTTGCAAGCCGGTCGCGCATCCCCGCGAGCGTGCTGGCTTTACGTTCGTAAACGGTGAGCTTCATCCGGCACGCGATGTCCACTCCGACGGCGTAAGGAATCACCGCATTCTCCGTGGCGAGCACGCCGCCGATGGGAAGACCGTAGCCGACATGCGCATCGGGCATCAGCGCGCCTGCGACCGAAATCGGCAGCGTGCACGCGTTCGCAAGCTGCGCAACAGCAGCCGCATCGAGCCCCTCGCCCCATTGACTCCACGGAGCCGGAGTCTCGCGCATGGAAAACGCGGGCTCATAAAGCTCGCGCGCCAACGCCGCACGCAGCGGATCGCCGAGAAAGGCCTCCGGCTGCGCGACAATCGCCGCCATTTCCTCGGGCAGCCGGGCCATATCCGCGCCGCCCTCGCGAAGCGCGACGATCAAAGCGCCCGCTTCATCCAGCGCACGCTTCGGCACGCCTATTTCGATAAGTTGTTTTGAGTTCATAAAAGTTCATCTGCGTTCCAGGGCAAGTAGTGGTGCAAGCGACTTCGCTTGCATCAGTCCGGTGGGCGACCCGCCCACACTCAGCAACGGGCGAGTCGCCCTGCAAGACTGAAGCAGGCGGGTCGCCTGCACCACTACACTACACGAGAAAGTGCTCCCAGTCCGGCACGCCGTGCGTATTCCGGATGAGCACCGTCACGGGCATCGCGCGCGGAGCAGCGGGTTTGCGCAGGAGCTTCAGCCCTGCCTCGTCCGGCGTTTTGTCTGCCTTGCGGCTGTTCACCTCACGGTGAGTGAGCACGCAGTTCTCCCAATCCGTCCGACCACCCCGCGAGCGTGGGACGATGTGGTCGATGTTGCCCTCGCCCGGCTTGAGCGAGCGGCCCGTGTATTGGCACATGCCGCCATCGCGCTCCCACAGCGACCGCCCGGAAAACGAGCGTCGCCGCATCGGCACTCTCGCGTAATTCGTCGAGACAATCACCGTCGGCACGCGCAGTTCCCCGCGCACGGTTTTCACCGCGCGGTCGTGCCCGCGCACCGGCAGCGTGAGCCACTCGGCCCACGGCACCGGACGCATCGCGCCATCGGGCTCAATATCGAGACCCGAAGCCGCGCCGGTCGCCATCATGCAAAACGCCTCGGCAGGCGTCTTCACATGGATGGCCTGCCACGAGCGGTTCAGCACGAGGACCACGGGGAGTTGGATGATGTCGGACATAGTTGTGTGTTCGTAAAATGCCGGGACAGACTGCGGGTGCGGAGCGGTGTTCGTTCGGAAAAATTGATGGGAGCCGGAGAGCGCCTTTCGACGCTCCCCGACTCCACTGTTCTCAATCGAGAAACGCGACATTCGCCATTTGGCGTGTCGCGCTCTCGGTGTTCATCCAGACTGTGTGCCAGTCACGCAGCGTGATGGTGGCATGGTCGCTGTGACAAACGGTGCCTCGGACATAAACCTCAGCATTTCGTTTCATCATTCGCCAGCCCCAGTGTTTCGCTGCGCGTCTCTCACCAATCAGCTTTCGATACTCCTTTTCGCTGATTCCTTGAGGCCGGTTGGCGCAGACGTAAACCGTCTCACCTCCCGACCGGAAAAGCTCGGCAACCATGTGCGGCTTTCCCGAGCCACGCCTCAGCGGCTCATTCCGAAGGATGAGCTTCGGGTCTGCCACCATTGCGGGTGCAGGCACAAAGAACCATTCACCCTGACGGATGAAGGCCCGATTGTGCCGGCGGAAGCGCTGCCGCATGTCGAGTCCCGCGCTGTCTGCGGCCATTCGAACAGGCGCAGGTTGCAGCGCGAATTTTGCCTGGGCGACGCTTGAAGCGCCTCCCGGCACCGCAGCGACAAACCACTCGCGCTCATCGTGTCCACAAAGGAAGCGATCTTTCGCTTCCGGCGTCTTCACGAGGAGAAGTAAGTGGCGGTCCTGCGGCTCGCATTGGAGCACAAGGGTATCGAGCTGCGCCTCGCGTTTCGCACTGAGCTGCATCTCAAAAAGCTGACCGTCTTTATCGGCAACAATATCGAGCGCATAATCCGTGCGCCTGCGTCGGCGCGGCACTTCTTCTGGACGAACAATTCGGAATCGCGCACCCATTCGGGCGAACTGATTCGCAATCGTATTCGTATTCATATTTGAATGTTCAGCCGGAACGCGCTGTTGCGTCCCGGCGTTGTTTTGAATGTTTGGACCTCATTACGGTCCGTGGTGTCTTTGATTTCGATAGATGGTTCATTGGTTTGGCTTGATTTGATTGTTGAAATTTCGGGAGCCACCCCGGCGGAGACCGATTTCTCCGCCGGAGCCTTTTCTCCTCACTCAATTGGCTCCCGCCGGCGCGAACGCCGCTTCCATCCAGCGTTGCAGGAAACGGTCGAGCGCACTTGCGTCGCTCGCTGGCTCGGCGCGGGACATTTGCGATTCCAGACGCGGGAGCTCGGCTGCGATGAATTCATTCAGCACCGGCACGGGGGCTTCCACGTCCAGTTCGTCGCTCGACATTTTGCGGGCTACGAGCGCGTCCACAGCGGCGCGCACTTCGGGCTCGTCGAGCATTTCGAGCATGTCGGAAAACAGCATCGGCGCAGGGCCGAGGCCGCGGGCGATCCAGCGGCACGCGAGCAGCGGACGGAAGACGTAGAGATACTTCTTCAGCCGCACGACGTCGCGTCCGCGAAGGTAATCGCGCCAGTTTCCAAATGCCATGTGCAGGTAGTGCGCAAAGCATCGCTCGCTCGAATAGTAGTCCGCAGCGAGCTCGGAAAACTCCGCGTGAAACCGCGAATCCTGCGCATACACGAGCGGCGATTTCAGCCACTCAAGCAGCGGCGGATTGCTCTTGCGGAGCAGGCGCAGCGCTTTGCGAAGCTCCCATCCGCCGAGGTCCAGTTCCGGCGAACCGGGGCCGAATGGCTCGTCGAGCATCTGCTCCACGACATCGCGGTGATTCTCCACACCGAGATACCACTCGCGCTTGTGGACGTAGAGAAAGCGCACGTCCCAATCGCTATCGCGCGAGGCAAAACCCCACGCGCGGCTTCCACTTTCGCACGCGTAAAGCACGCGCACCCCGCGCTCAGCCTCGACGCGGGAAAGCTCCGCACGAACGCGCGGAGAAACGACCTGGTCGTTCATTGGGTGTCTCCTTTCTGTTGTTGGTTTGATGTCTGAGGGGACGAAATGAGTGAGGATATTTGGTGTGGAAAGCGTCACGCGTTTTAGTAAAGTCCGCGCATGAGCACGCTTGAAAAAATCAAAGCCGACGCAGCGAAACTGCCGCCTGACGAATTGTATGAACTGGCAAAATGGATCGAACAGTCGGATGCGGTGCGAACCATTCAGCGGGCAGCGCTTGTGAGGGACATCGAAGTTGGTATCGCCGATATCGAAAACGGCCGCTTCACCGAATGCAAGAATGACGAAGAACTCCGTGCGTTCATGGAAGGGATCAAGGCCCGAGGACGCGCCAAACTCGGAATCTCCGACGCATCCGCAGCGTGAATCATTACGCGATTGCGGACGCGGCTCGAAGCGATTTGGATGAAATTTGGTACTACTTCGGTTCGTTTTCGTTGTGCACCGCAGGTCGATGGCTCGACGGAATCACGAACCACTTTTACCTTCTCGCGAAATTCCCGGAAGCGGGAACTGCTCGCGCGGACATCCGCTCCGATCTCCGATTTCTGCCTGTTGGTGACTACTTGATTTTCTATCGAGCAGTCGCCGAGAACGTTGAAATCGTACGCGTTTTTCACGGCTCGCGGAACTACGGAGCCGCAGACTTCGATTAACCCGCCGCTCCACGGAAGACACCGAATTTCACGAAGACTTTCCGTGCACTTCCGCGCCTTCTGTGGGCGATTTCTTTAATAATGATTCGGGGGATGATGGGTGAGCACGTCGCGCAGCACAGCGCCGGGACCGCATGGGTCGTCGAGCAATCTGCGCAACGGAACGCCTGCGAGCTTTGCGCTGTCTGGCAGCGGTTTGGCGGGCGGACGGCTGCGACGCCTTACGGCAAATGTCGCGAGCGCTGCCAGCGACACGCCCGGCCCGAGTATCGATAGAATGGTCATGGAATGTGGGTTGTTTTTTGGGAAGCGGAACACGCCCCGGCAGCACTGTGGCCACCGGGGCGTTTCTCCCGTTTCCGATTTACCCGCAGTCCGATGACGGCTTGCGGGCGTGATTAATTCGCAGCGAAGCCGATGCTCCGCCGCTCTGTCTTTGTCTCCACCGGCGATGGCTGGAGCACTTGTGCGAGCGTGAATTCCTCCACGTCTGCCGCGGGCGAAAATGCCGCGCCTTGCAGCGCAGCGAGCGCCACCGCACGGTCGCGCGACATCGGTGCGAAGCGACGATAATTCATCAGCCGCCCCGGACGCTGGATCGCGGGGTCCAGCGCATCGAGCCGCGCGTTTACCGAGCAGAGCAGATGCAGCTTGAGCATCCGCCCCAGCAGACCATCGGCGATGTTCAGCACCGAGGCCACCGCGTCGCGCTCGGACGGATTCCGACCGAGCAAAATGCGCTCGGCGTCTTCCATCACCACGACTTTTGTGCGGTCGGAATGCACGCGATTCTGCCCCTGCCAGAACGACACCCAGTCGGGCGAAGTCAGCGAGCCATCGTTGCACACCGGCAGCACGTAAAACAAATGCGTCTCACGCAGCCGCCGGATCAACTCCGACACCAGACTCGTCTTCCCCGTGCCCGGCGGGCCTTCGAGAATCGTCAGCCCGCCCGTGCGCGACCGCGTCCGCTGGGTGAAAGTATCCACCCACGCAGCCGCATCGTCGCCATAAGCGACACGGATAAACTCATCGCTCAACGCATCCGGCATATTCGTAATCGCCTCCGCCGTGATGTCCCCATCCTCCCGCCGCAGCATGTAAAATGCAGGCTCGGCGGGCTTCGGCACATCGCCCAGCACAGCCGTCAGCTCCGCCAGCATCGCCTCCGCCTTCTCCGCAGTCCCCGCATAAATGTGCGCAGCGCCCCAGTTGCGAACGATGACGAAAACATCGCGCGCAAACCGCAGCACCAACCGGCTCCACTTCAGCTTCTCCTCATCGCGGAAACGGTATGCCCGCACCACGCGATAAGCATACACCTCCGCGAGCGTCGCCAGCGCAGTATCGCCATCCACGTCGAAGCTGATCGTATGGATCGCCCCGCGCGCAAACACATCGCCAAAGTCGGCGATGTCTTCATTCAGCGGAAGGTCCACATTCAAATGCAGGAGTGGTTCCTGGACCTCCTTCGCAGGCGCCGCCGAGCGGCCCCGCACGCGGATGTCCGGCGCGAATTGTGTAAGGGTACGTGTTTTCATAAATTGATTGGTTGGTTGTTGAAATTCCGGGAGCTGGTGGAGCTTGCGCTTGCGACGGTCAGCGGCCACTTCGCACTTGCGACGTTGATTCGCTCTGAAAGCGCACGATGTGAAAAATGGTGAACCCGTACGGACTTGCGCCGTCCTCGACCGATTAAAAGCCGGTTGCTTCGCTATCAAAGCTTCGAGTTCATTTGCCGCGAACTGCGGCGGAAAATTGGTAGTCGCGAAAGGAGTTGCACCTTCACTGGCGGCGTTCTCAACGCCGTGCCTGTTCTGTTGGGCTACGCGACCGTTTGGGCATCTGCAGCCGGACTTGCACCGGCTAGGACACGCTTGAAAGGCGTGGCGCTCGACTACTTTGCATTCGCAGACGTTTTGAAATATGGCGGAACGCGGAGGGCATGCTCCCCTTGCGCTTTGGGCGCACGATGTCTTTAGCAAAGACTCCCGGCTCGCTGGTCCGGTTCACGTTCCGATTCTGAAATTGGTTCCGATGGCACATTTTCGATTCGTCAAGCCATTGTCTTTGTAGGATTGACTCAGAGCCCTCTTTGCATTCTGAAGACTTCACATGAATACGGGTGCATCTCCTTTGTTTCTCTGGGTTGACGGAAATGTGATAAATCTCGTGCTCTGTCAGGGCGTCTATGTCACGGAAACTGAGGAGAGCGGATGGATTCTTTGTTTCAACATGCTCGACGAATCAATCGATGTCGCCTTCGACAGTGAGGAAGCGGCGAACCAAAAACTTCAAACAGTTTACGGAGTCATGCAGGTTCATGGTTGTGCAATTTCATTTCCTGAATAGCGCCGAATTCTGGCGCACGGGCTACTGAAATGGGCACGAGTGGTGCGCAAGAGCGGCAAAGATCGTCGTCGATACTCCCGGTCGGACTCGCACCGACACTGCGCGGGGTTTAAGACCGCTGCCTCTGCTTTGGGCTACGGGAGTTTTTGAATTCCGAATGGCGAATGACGAAATGGCACGGTTGCGTTCGTCATTCGTCATTCGTAATTTCGAAGTTGGTCCCGACGGTAGGACTCGCACCCACACTATCCGAGGTCTGAGCTCGGTGCCTCTGCATTGGGCTACGTCGGGGAAATGGTGCTCGCGGCAGGACTCTAACCTGCAACCGCTGCGTTCGAAGCGCAGAACTCTATACAATTGAGCTACGCGAGCATTTTGAAATTTGGGAAGATGGTTGTTTTGAAGACGGTTTCCGTGCGGCAGTCGAGCCGCAACTTTCGGACAGTCGCGAACCACCGGGCTGCACCGCCGCATGTCGGCGACAAATGAAAAATGGCGGAAGCCCGAGGTGCTGCCCCCCATCCGCTCGTGGCGGACAATCCGTTTTCAAGACGGTTCCGGCGCGCTGGTCCGGTTGAACTTCCGTGTAAAATGGTCGGGCACCCCGGTGCTGCCCCGGGTATCTCGCACTTCCAAGGTGCGCAGGTTTGCTGACTCCCTCGTGCCCGAGGAAAAATGGAGTGAGACTCCAGATTGCCGCACCTGCGGCTACGCAGATTCCGCTCCGCGATATGGAAGGCGGCGCTTTCGCGCCACGCGTTCGCACTGGATAAGAACGGGGTTGCAGCCCGCCGCCTCGACTACTTCGGCATGTCTCACGTTGTGGGGATAAAAATTGGGGAGGTCAGTGGGATTCGCACCCGACACAACGGCTTTCACAGAGCCGTATGCTTACTATTACATTATGACCTCCATCTGAAATTGGCGCTCCCGCATGGACTCGCACCATGAACCTCAACCTTCGCACGGTTGCGTGCATCTCTTACACTTCGGGAGCTAAACTCAGCCGGAGGGGCGTCCGAAGACGCCCGACTTTCTCCGGCTTCAAAATGGCCGCTGGACCCGGGATCGCACCGAGATTGCCCGTTTTTCGGACGGGTGCATTGACTGACTCTGCCATCCAGCGAAACTGGTCCTTGAGCGTGGTAACGCTCCACGGTCGTGCGGTTATCTGCCGCGTGCTCTGCTTTTGAGCTACTCAAGGAAAAGTGGCACTAGCGCTTGGCATCGCACCAAGACTTCAAGCCTTAACGGGGCCGCGGACTACTGTTATCCCACGCTGGTAAAATGGAGCGTCCGGCGGGTGCTTCCCCCGCGTGATTCGATTTGGAAGATTGATGCCTGGATGTTCGGCCACAGACGCTTTTGGAAATTGGTCGCGTGCCCCGGTGCTGCCCCGGGTTTCCCCTGATCCCAAATCAGGTGGGTTCGCTGTCTCCCTCGCACGCGTTTTCCATCGAAGCCACAGACGACAAGAAGAGCCCGAAGCCCCCACGTTCACTCCGTATTCAGGCCGCTCCTCCGAGCCCCTCGTGTCGGGTGTGGATTCGATGATGAAAGTAAATGGTGCGGCGTCCGGGTAATGCTCCCGACCGGCGAGGTACGCCGAGGTTACAGCTCGGTTCGCGTCTTTACCGATCTACCGCCGCAAATTGTTGAGTTGCCCTGCGGTCGCTTCAAGAATTGCTATCGCCTCGCCGGGCAATGTAGTGTCTCCGCAATGCAAATGTCCTTACCCAAGAGCTTCTGGGAGAGCCTGCCCCATCGAACGGACGCCGAACTGCTCGAAGCGCTCGCGCATCCGTCCGACTACGAGCCTGAAGCGATTCGGGCAATTCAAGCGGAGTGGCACAGAAGGGATTTGCCCAGAGAGTGTATCATTGAACTCTCTACCGACTCGCTAGTACCTACTTGTAAAAGTTCAGAACGTAACGTAATGTTGCGGGATGCCACGTCCTGCAACATCAATCATACTCAGCCACAATGAGCGCCAACAACTCGAATCGCTTTTGCGGCAGCCCAAAGCCCAAGCTCGATAC
>JANMGP010000008.1:0-13435 GCA_031374705.1 Verrucomicrobiaceae bacterium
GGCGCGAAAATAGAAGAACTCCGAAGATGCAGGCGATCACCCTGCGGGTGAGTCGGTGTGTTTTGGTAAGTGTATGATTTCGCGCCTTTTCGCGCCTTTCGCGGGCCATCCATCGCCGTTTCTCGGATTATGCCACTCACTTACCCGCAGCCGAAAAATTGGCGATCGCCAAAACTCGGCGAGCGCGGCGGACACGCTGTATACCGCGACAGTGCATTGCGCGCACTTGTAGCTGATCATCGAGCCTGCAGTCCTGAGCGATTCGATGATTTGAATCGATCAGCGGATGGATGGGGGTTTCGTGGCCGAATGCGCTACAGAATGATCGTGATGGAAGCCGGGAAGCGATTCAGACGGCGCTTCGGCGTCATGATGGGCACGCCGCGGCGTGCCATGTTGCCACGTTCCATCTACGAAGGGGCACCCTGAAACTGTGCGGCGACGGTCTTGGCGAGGTGCTCGGTGAGGTAGGGCTTGGCGAGGAAGCCGTGCTCTCTTTCCTGCTCGAACTCCGGCCCGATCAGTTCGGGGCTGTAGCCGCTGGTGAAGATGACTTTCAGATCGGGACGATCCATGACGAGGGTGTGCGCGAGCTGCCGTCCGGAGATGGACTCTGGCATGACGACATCAGTGAGTAGAAGATCGATCTCATTGCGACGCTCAGCCCAGATTTCGAGAGCCTCCTGTCCGTTTGCGGCGGAGAGGATTCGGTAGCCGAGCATTGTGAGCGCTTCGCTCACGAATTCACGGAGCATTTCCTCATCCTCCACGACGAGGATGGTCATTTGTTTGCCGGCTGTCTCAGTCACGAGCGGGCTGACGATTTCCGTGCGCTCTTCCGCTAGCAATTCATCGCTCAACGGCAGATAGACGCGGAAGGTCGTGCCCCGGCCCGGTTCGCTTTCAACTTCGACCCAACCGTTGTGCTGTCGCAGTATCCCATAGACGGTCGCGAGTCCCATTCCGGTGCCTTTTCCGGGGTCTTTCGTCGTGAAAAACGGCTCGAACACGCGGCTGAGCGTGGCTGTGTCCATGCCGTGGCCGGTGTCTTTCACGGTTAGACATACAAACCGCCGGGCTTGCACGCCGGGGTGTTTTCCGCGGGCGGCTTCGTCGAGTTCGGCGAGCGCGGTCGTGAAGGTCAGGCGACCTCCGTCGCGCATGGCGTCGCGTGCATTGAGGGCGAGGTTCATGACGACCTGGTCGATGTTGCTGGCGTCGGCAAAGACGGGCGGCATGTCGGCGCCGAGCTGGAGATCGATAGCGATATGCTCGCCGATGACGCGACGGAGCATGGCGACGGTTTGTTCGACGGCACCGTTCAGGGCGAGCGGGCGGCGTTGGATGATTTGTTTGCGGCTGTATGCGAGCAACTGGCGGGTCAATGCGGTGGCGCGCTCGGCTGCGCGCACGACTTGATGGAGCGATGCGCTGAGTTTTTCGTCGAGCCGCGGGTTGCGGAGCTGGAGCGATGTGTTTCCGAGGATGACGGTGAGGATGTTGTTGAAATCATGGGCGACGCCGGCGGCGAGCCGTCCGACGCTTTCCATTTTCTGCGCCTGGCGCAACTCGGTCTCGAGACGTGCACGGTCTGTGATGTCCTGCAAAATGAGAAGCCGGTAAGGCACGTTTCCGAGCTCCAGTTCCTCCGCGGCTACGAGGACCTCGCGGGTCTCGCCGCTTGATGTCCTGATGCTCGCCGCGAGGTCCCTGACTGCGTTGGGCCCGCTCAGTCCGGCGGCTATCCGTCCTGCGGATTCTTCGTCGGCCCAGAATGCGGTCTCGCCGGCGAGTACGGCTTCCCTTGGTGAGCCAAGCAGCTCGATGAAGCGCTCGTTCGCGTCGAGGAAGCCCGGACTGTCTGTCCGCTGGATCGCCATTGGGACGGGGCTGCCGTGAAATGCCTTGGAGAATCGCTCCTCGGAAATGCGGAGGGCATCCTGCGCGGCGGCACGCTCCGCGACTTCGCCGGTGAGCCGTGCATTGGCTTCGCGCAATTCGATGGTGCGCTTATTCACGAGCGCATCAAGCTCCGCCATCTGCCGGTTGGCGATTTGGGTGAGCTGCCATTTCTTGGACAGAGCGTGCGCCATTTGCATGACTTCGACATTGTCGAACGGCTTCTTCAGCACCAGCACATGATCCGTATTGCCCACGGCTTCCGAAATCTCGTCCCACGAGTAATCGGAATACGCCGTGCAGATCACAATTTGAAGCCCCGGAAACTCTTTCCAAATGTGGCTGATCGTCTCGATGCCGTCCCATCCAGGGGGCATTCGCACATCGACGAAAGCGACTGCATACGGCATCCCCGCGAGCTCCGCAGCGCGCACCATTTCCAAACCTTCCTGTCCTTGAAACGCAGAATCGATCTGGAAGCTCAGCGCGCGTGAGGCGGCAGGTGCATCGCCGAAGAGCGATGCTTCGTCGTCGTCGAGTTCCCCTGCGAGTTGCGATCCGGTGGGATTCAGAACTTTGCGAAAATCTTCGTGGATCGCGGGATTGTCGTCGATAACGAGGATGCGGTGATTGACCGGAATCGATGGGTCCTGGACTGATTTCATAGAGTGGATTTTGTGGATGCGACCGGAAGGTTGAGTGTGAATACCGCGCCGCGCCCGAGCCCGTCGCTGTGGACGCTGAGCGAGCCGCCCATTTCCTTGGCGGCGTTGGCCCCGCTGTGCAGGCCGAAGCCATGCCCGTCTTTGCGCGTAGTGAATCCGTGGCCGAAGATGCGAGTGAGGTTTTCCGGCGAGATGCCGATTCCATTGTCGGCGACCCGCACAGATACGCTGTCAGCGCCGGATGGTTCGATAGAGATGGTGAGCCGCTTGTCGGGCCCCTTCCCATCGTCGAGAGCGTATTTGGAATTGCGGATGAGATTGATAAGGATTTGCAGAACGCGGTGGCGATCGACGCGAACGGGGGGCGCAGGAGAAAAGCAGCGCTCCAGCGTGATGCCGTGCCGTTCGCAAGCGCCGGTGTTCATGGCGATTGCGTCGTCCACCAACCGATCGAGGTGCAGGTCCTCGAAAACGCCGCTCACTTTTGCATAGCTCTGCTGCATCGCGACGACCTCTTTGATGTGCTCGATGTTGTGCGAGAGTTGATCGACTTCGGCGAGCAGCTCGGTGTTCTCGGTTGTGAGAAATGTGCCGAGTTTGACGAGGTAGCCCGGCAGTTTCTGTCCGTTAGGGTCTTGCGTGAGATACTCGGCGAGGTCTCCGTTGCGCGAAATGATCAATTCGGCCGCCTTGCTCACTTTCGAGGCTTTCGAGCGGCGAAGTTTATCCAGAACAACACCTGCGGATACGTTTACGCTGTTCAATACGTTGCCGACATTGTGGAGCACTCCGGTAGCCACTTCCGCCATGCCGGCCATGCGCGAAGTTTCGAGGAGTTTGGTGTTTAGCTCCGCCAGACGCGCGTCTGCGGCCTTGGCGTCCGTGATGTCCATCATCACGCCATAAAGCGCATCCTCCGTGCTTTCTGTCTTGTTCACAAAGACGGCCTGATCCCGGAACCAGCGCAGCTCGCCTTCCTTTGTAAACATGCGGTATTCCGCCGCAAGATGGCCCGTGCGGCGGGCGACGGTCTCCGCTTCAATCGGGATGTGACGATCGTCCGGATGGATGTGCTCAAACCAAAGCCGATCCGACGCGAGCCATTCCTCCTGAGTGAAACCGAGCAGTGTGAAGACCTGCGGGCTGACGTAAGTCCACGTGCAGCTTTCGCCGAGCGCCGCATGATAAGTGATCGCGGGCAACTGTTCCACGAGTCCGCGGAATTTGAGTTCCGCGACCCGCAGCGCCTCTTCCGCCGCCTTTTGCTCGCTGATATCACGCATCACAGTGGAAAGATGCTCCAGTCCGCCCGCCCGGTTTTTGTGAGCGATGATGACCTGCGAGACTTGCATCTCAGTTCCATCGCGATGACGGATGGCCGTTTCGCCCGCCCATGAGCCGCTGTGGATGGCGGCGGGAATACCTTCCGTGGAGACGATGCGCGCGGCCCAGCCTGGATGGAGATCGGATATCTTCATCGAGGAAATGTCCGCATTCTTTTCCAGCCCCACCATTCGGCGCGCAGCGGGGTTGAGGTAAATCACGCGTCCCAGTGTATCCGCGCTTCCAACGAAGTCCGGTGTGCCATCAATGATCGCCGTAAGTTGGGCCTGTGCGGCCTCTGCGCGTTGGCGATCCGCGATCTCGCGCTGGAGAGATTTCAGTTTCTCCTGAAGCTCTGATTGGGCACCTTGCAATGCCGTGTCCTGCTCGTGAATCTGCCCAAGCATTTGGTTAAACGCGGTGGTGAGAACTCCCACTTCATCATTGCCTGCGGTCGCGGCCCTTACGGAATAGTCCTTGGCATCTGCAATCCGCCGCGCGGTTTCCGTGAGGCGCAGAATGGGTCCGGTCACAAAGCTCTGGAACCGGCGCGAAAGAAGGAATGCGAGTAAGAGTGATGCTGCGAGCACCACTGTGAGGATGCCTCCGTAAAGTTTCAACAAATCGGAGTAAACGGCACCAAAGTCCGCACGCAGATAGAGCGTGCCCTTGCGTTGCCCATCGCGCACGATGGGGTTTGCGAGCGTCACTTGACTGC
The DNA here is from genome assembly GCA_031374705.1 of Verrucomicrobiaceae bacterium. Taxonomy (GTDB): domain Bacteria; phylum Verrucomicrobiota; class Verrucomicrobiia; order Chthoniobacterales; family Chthoniobacteraceae; genus SXWH01. The sequence goes on from JANMGP010000008.1 coordinate 4,606, forward strand.
CCGCTGTGCGGAAGCCGCTATCGATCCGTGTCGCGCCGAGCTCGATTTTGTCTTCATCGATACCGAAACCCGCAAGCTTCCTGCCATCGCTCAACTCCACGCTCGCGGAGATGACCTGCGGCATTGCCTTCAGTCCGGCCAGCGTCTGCGCGGCACGTTCCTCGTCCTCGAACATCACCGCCGCAGCCACGTTGTCCGCAGTAATCTCGCCAGTGACGGAGAGCTGGTTTTTAAAGGATTTCCGAATGGACCACGCTTGGAAGATAAAGAGCGACACGCAGGCAATCACGAGAACCACGCTCGATATGAGCAGGATGACCAGTGTGATCTTTTGTTGGATTGAGCGATTCGATGGCGTTTGCACGGTCATTTTACGATCCTCGCCATATCGAGGATATCGGATGGAATGCTGATACGCACTTGCCGTGCCGCATCATTATTAATTTCGAGCTTGAGCTTCCGCTCCTGCATCACGAAGCCGATGATCCCGCCATCCCGCGCGGCGTCCTCGCTCTCCGCGACTACCAGGACCGGGCGCCCTTGCACGGCGCGCGCCACATTCGCAACGCGTTCGGAAGCGCTCACATAGACGAGATGGCAGGCTTGAAGGCCAGCAGAGTCGCTGGAACTCACACGCCGGACTTCGATGTTCCGATTTCCAGCCATCTGTCCGCGTAAGATTCCATCTAGACCGCCGAACGGATCGCGCCCAACGACGCCGATGACCAGCGGAGCCTGCGCGTTCGCAAACGCGGACGCCGGCCACCTCACCATTTTTGCGAAATTATTGAGGTACGCCGCCTTTACGGCGTACTCGGATTCAGCGTGCGCGAGCGGAGCGGCCAGAGCAATGAGCCCGATGAGGATGCGCGGCAAAAGACCGGCTCTGCGGGTCGTGGAAGCAGTGGTGGGATATTCCATGATTCCAGTCTAAAAGCGATGCGACACCTTCACGCGGAAGGAACGTCCATCCTGCTGGATGCTGTCCTGCAAATGCTCTGTGCCGCCCGGAGTACTAAACTTCCGGTCGAGGACGTTGTAAACGGATGCGGACAACTCCAGGCCGGGCGCGATTTCGTGGCTGTAGAGAGTTGCATTCATCAGCCACGCGTCGCCGGTGCGATGATTGCCCAGAGTTACGCGGTCGCTTGCGTAGAGGAGTTCGATACTGCCGAAAAGCTTGTCGCGGAACAGCGGCGCGCTGACGTGGGCTTTCACTACAGTTTTCGGCGAATTCACCAGCCGTTCTCCGGTCATCCCGCTCACTGCGTCCTGCCTCGTATAGCTTGCACGCACCATCATTCCATTGTCCCACTTTCCTTCGATTTCCGCCTCGATGCCGTTGACCCGAGTGTCGCCCGAGTTCGCAAAAATGAAATCGCCTCTCAGGTTCTCCTCCGTGTCGATCAGACCAGCGATTTCATTTCGAAAAAGCGATACGGTGCCGTGCCAGTGAGTGCCGAAAAACTGCTCGGCCACCGCTTCGTAGCTGCGAATGGTCTCGGGCTGAAGGGAGGGGTTTGCCCGCTGTCCGGGACCGGTGTAGTCGAGTTGATAACTGTTCGGCGCGCGAAATGCCTCGCCGTAGATCAGCTTCAGCGTGCTGCCCTCTCGCGGCTTCCAGACCAGCGCGGCGCGCGGATTCACCGTGCTGCCAAAGCTGTTGTAATGATCCCACCGGACCCCGGCTGAGAGACTCAGAGATTTGGTCATTTCCCAGCGCCCGTCAGCATAAGTCCCGAGCACCAGTTGCTCGCCATTGACGTCCAGGTAGTTCGCAAACGGACTTGTATCGTAATTGCGCTGGCGAAGTTCCGTGCTCTTTCGGATTTCCGTGCCGAGACTGAAACGGAACGTATTGAAAAATGTGCGGCTCGCCGTCGCCTCCGCGCCCCACCAGCGCGCGCGCGCCGAGTCGTCGTTATGCACGCGACCGATGCCCAAATCATAGCGGGCGCCGCCGCTGTAATCGTAGATGTCGTAATGAACACGGCCCGCCAGCGCCCATCCCGCATCGGTTTCATGCGCATAGCGAAGCTCCACGTAGCCCCGCGAATCGGTCGTCGAATTGCGTAGATTAAAAACGGAACCGTACGAGCCTGTGGGGATGTCTTTCTCCCGCGTTACGTATCCGCTCTGCAACGTGAAATCCCCGTAGCTCAATTTCCCGAGCATCGACCAATAACGATCTCCGTCCTTATTCAGCGCAAAGCCGCGATTGGTCGCCGGCGAGTTGAATTCCCGATAAAACAAGCGACTCTGCCCTTCGCTCGCGTAGGTCGTCGCGGACAACAAGTAGTCCACCCCGTTGGCCAGCTTTTTACCCATCGTGATTCGCCCGCTGTAGGTATCGAGACTCCCGCCGCTCACCGAACCCTCAACGCCGTTCACCGAGGCACCGCTCCGCGTGATGACGTTGATCACGCCAAAGAACGCATTGCTCCCGTAAATCGCCGAGCCAGCGCCACGAATCAGCTCCACGCGCTCGATTAAATCCACATCCACAAGCCCTTCAGTCCCCACTGAGGCAGTGTCGAAAATCGGGTCGTTCATCCGGTGCCCGTCAACGAGCAGCAGCGTACGCGAACCGTAATCCCCTAGGCTCGTAAACCCTCGCACTCCCGTGTAGCTGTAATTCCGGTCATAGGTGACATCGAAACTGCGAGCCGAGCGCAAAATGTCGGCGAGTGTCCGGTAGCCAAAACGGGCAATTTCCTCGCGAGTAACCAGCGTGACCGAAGAAGGGGCATCGCTCAACTTCTCGGTCACTTTCGACGCACCATAAACCGTGTCGATTTTGACAGAACTCAGTTCCGCAATACTCAGATTCAAGAGCCGTTCCGGCGATTCCGCCCGGACGCGGGCTTCCGAAAATACGGGCAGCAAAACAGCGCACGATAGCGCCACGCCCAAGCCATAGCGCGTCTGCGCTACAGCACGAGTAACTGGTGATTGGGCTGTGGAATCGAATTTCACGCAAACCTGCTAAAGCAGGCCATGTGCCATTGGCTTCGTAAAGCCGATGGGGCAAGCGCTCGGCAAGTCGCGGGTTACGCAACCCTTGCGGCCTCTATTTGCCCGCTCATCAGGCGCTGCCGGCAGAGATGCGCTTAACGCGGGGCTTTTATGCTGACCACTCCTGATTTGCCATCAAACGCCGCCTCGGACGCAGTGCCGTCGGCAAACTGAACCCGCACTTTTCCTGCGGTGTTGCTTCCGCCGAGCCCGAAGAAAGCGGAACTGATGCTCTGTCCGAGGTAGCCGGAACCTGCGGCAAGTTCTGTGGTTTGGGTGGCGCCTCCGCGTGTGAGGGTAATTCGGGCACCGGGTGCCTTGGCAGCGGGGACGTTGATGCGGACCCAATTGCCGGCTTTGGCTTCGTATGCGACGACGCTGTCGTTGTTGCGGGTCACAGCGATGTCGGGGCGGTTGTCGCCATTCCAATCCGCGAGAGTGGCACTCTTCATATCGCCGACGATGACAATTCCGCTGGTGCGGTGTTCCACGCGAGTAAAGCCGCCTTTTCCATCGCCGAGCAGGAGGTCGCCAAGCCCGCCATCGTAGCGTGGGTTTTCAATTTGCGGGCCGTAGAAGTTTTCTGCGAGGAACAGGTCGCAGTTACCGTCGCCGTTGAGGTCGGCCGCTATGATTCCATGGATCGGGGCGATTTGGACGATGCGCTCAAATGGTTTAAAGGTGAACTTGCCCGCGTCGTTGAAGAAGATGCCGCTTTGGAATTCCGAGGCTTCGTATTTCTCGGCTTTGGCGAGTCGGTCGGGGCTGTAAACGTCGTCGATGCTCGCGAGCGCGAACTGCTTGAAGGTGGGGAATTTTTCTTTGATGAAGGGCATCGCGTTGCTTGAGCAACTCCGGCCACGCTCGGGCAGCAGGCTGTCACCTTCGCGTTTCATTTCGACGATGTTGAATTTTCCGGTGCCGTCAAAATCGCCGTAGTAGGTGACCATGGGGTGCGTGATGTCGGGCTGTTTGTATTTCGAGTTGAGGCCTATGTTGCCGACGGCGTAATCGAGGTCGCCATCGCCATCGAAATCGCCCGCTGCAACGCTGTTCCACCAGCCTTTGAGCTCGGAAAGCCCCGCTTCTTTTGTCGCTTCACCCAGCTTGCCCTGTGTGTTTTTGAAAATGCGAAGGGGCTGCCATTCGGCGGCTACAATCAGGTCCGGCCAGCCATCGTTGTTCGTGTCGGACCAGAGCGCGGCGTTGACGATGCCTGCATTGGCAAGCCCCGTGACGGTGTCTGTCACGTCGGTGAATTTGACTTTGCCTCCCGCGCTTTCGTTGTGGAGCAGTCGGGAGCGGTTGGCGTGCGGATAGTCGCCGGGATTGTTGCGTGCGCCGACGAACAAGTCGATCTTCCCGTCGCGATCATAGTCCACCGCCACCACGGGGCCGTCGTTTTCAGTATCGGCAGGGATGCTGCCCGCGGGCGCTTTTGCGAAGGAGCCTTTGCCATCATTCAGATAGAGGCGATCCGCGAGTTCCTTGGCCTTGGGCTCAAATTCATTACTGCCGCTGGCCACATAGAGATCGAGGTCTCCGTCCCCATCGGCATCAAAAAACACCGCGCCCATGTCTTCAGCCGCCTTGTCGGAGCGGAGGTCTTCCACCCATTTGGCGACGAATTTACCTTTGCCGTCGTTCATTCGGATTTCGCCGATGTTGCCGGCGCTGGCTCCGAAAAACAGGTCGTCGTCGCCGTCACCGTCCACATCACCCCAGGCAAGAGCCGGGCCGTTCTGGCTCTGGGCATGGGGCAGGAGGATCTGGCGCTTGAAGTCCGACTCCCAGCCGGTGTCCTTGTGTTTGAGCACATCGAGCGCCTTGGTGCCCGTGAAGAGTGTCTCGGGCTTCGCCGCCGGGACAGTCGGTTCCCCGCCGCTGGCCGGCTGGGTGATGATGTAGCGCATGTTGGCCTTGAGCCCCTTTAGAACCTCCACGCCGGCTCCGGGCCAGTGGATGGTAAGTTCATCCACCGCGGTGTCCTTACCCAAGCCGAAGTGGACGATGTCTTCGTTGTAAGTCATGTAGCCGCTCTGCGGGGAGAGTTGCCGCATTTGCGATCCGCTGGCGGTTTTTACGATGACCTTTGCACCGATCGCGTGGCTGTTCGATTTTACGCCATTGAGCTTCAGCACCAAACGGTTGCCTTCCTGCGCGTCATTGCGGAGGACGAAATTCGGCTCTTCGAGGTTCACTTCCACGATATCGAGGTCGCCGTCGCCATCGAGGTCCGCGGATGCCGCACCGTAGGTCACACCAATGTGATTGAGACCCCATGCCTCGCTGGTTTCGTCGAATTTATTCTTTCCCGTATTGCGATAGCTGCGGTTCATTTCCTTCCGCATTTCACCAGATTTGAAGTACTCGAACATGTGCCGCCCGACGAGCTGCTCCTGCGTGATCGTGAGGTCGGAATCGTTCATGTGGCGGCTGATGCCGTTGGTGAAATAGACGTCCTGCCAGCCATCAAGGTCGAAGTCCGCAAACTTCACCGTCCACGTCCAGTCCGAACTCCGGACTCCGTAAAGCTTGCTCCCTTCGAGAAAGCGTCCGGTGCCTGTGTTGAGGAGGAGGGTATTCACCATGTACTGCGGAGGGCTCGCGAAATACGAGCGCTTCAAATCGATGCCGCCCATGATGCCCATGGTGGTCTTCGACTTGAAGTGCGACGTGGCGCTCATGTCCGCGATGAGAATGTCCGGGAGCAGGTCGTTGTTCACGTCGCCCGCGTCGATGCCCATCGAGAACCACGGCGTGTGTGGCACCGCACTCGCGAGGACGTCGGTGAAGGTGCAGTCGCCGTTGCTCTGGTAGAGCCGATCCGCGCCGATGAAGTCATTTGCAACGTAGAGGTCAAGCTTGCCGTCGCCGTTATAATCAGTCCATACCGCGCCGAGACCGTCGCCGCGGCCCGATATCCCCGAGGCCTTGGTGATGTCGGTGAACTTTATCGCGCCGTCCTTGCTGTCGTTCCGGTAAAAGTGATCGTCCGTACCGATGGCCTCGCTTCCCCAGTTTTCGTAGTCAAATCGCCATACCTGATAGTATTGCTCGTAGCCCGGCTTGATTGACACGGAGCCGTCTTTGAATTTGTCCACCGGCAACTGCGAAGGCGTGCCCTTCGGGTCTTCGATTCGGTTTGTCAGAAGATACATGTCGAGGTCGCCGTCGCCGTCCGCATCAGCAAAATAGGCGCTATGAGAACAATCGATCGCGTCCAGTCCACCGGCACCTTTGAGTTCCGTGAACACCCCTTTTCCATCGTTGATGAAGAGCTGGTTGCCTTTCATGTAGTTGCAAAGATAGAGGTCCAAATCCCCGTCGCCATCCACGTCCGCAGCGGATGCTCCAGCCGTCCACGCGTCGCCGCCATCGAGGCCGGTGCTTTTCATAGTGGTGTCCTCAAATTTGAGCCCGCCAAGATTGCGGTACAGCTTGTTCGGCCCGGTCGTTCCGGCAAAAAAGACGTCCGGCTTTCCGTCGCCGTCGAAATCCGCCGTGACCACCCCGCCCGTGGTCATGCCCGAGTGATAGAGGTAACTCATCGGGTGATCGACATTCATCTTGTTGATCACCGTGATGCCCGTGGCCTCGGGCGCGAGTTGTGTGAAAAGCGTCTTTCCGCCTCCATTGGACCGCGCCGCAAGAGGCTCCGCTTTGACTCCTTCCGGAAGGTCGGCTGCGTGTGCCGAAGCGATAAATGCGATGGTGGCTGAGAGAATGAATGTTGGTTTCATTTGGGTGAGAATACTAAATCGGGATTTTCACCACTCAATAACGCAGCTTCCACTCCGTTCAATACGATTCTCCCTGCGATGGATGAACGCCGCTTTTCAAGTCGTGAACGGCGCAAACCGCTCCACGAAACCCCGAATCGGAAAGGACGAAGAATCTTTCGACAGAGCCCTCCTTAATTGATATCCGCATTGCATGAAGATTCTGGTTCTATTCCTCGCGCTCATGCCCTTTGCGGCCCGTGCCGAACTAAAGTGGGAGACCACCCGTAAGGCGACTACTTATAAAGAAGGCACCGGCGTCTATCGTCTCGAGTTCCCGTTCAAAAACACTGGGAAGACGCTGGTCAGCATCTCCAATATCCAGACGGGCTGCGCCTGCTGCACGACGGCAAAAGTCAAAAAATGGCACTACGCTCCGGGTGAATCCGGCATTGTGCAAATGATGGTCGATGTTCGCGGAAAAGATGTGCCGCTCGCAAAGTCCGTCATGGTCCAGTATGCCGACAACACCGCTCCCACGCCGCTCATCGTCGATATAAAGACCGTCGATGGAAAGACCGTGAGCGTTCCGCGCTGGAACTTCGGCATTCATAAATGATCACCCGGCGCCTCTTCCTTGCCCAAGCCGCACTTGCCGCCGTTTCGTCGCGCGCGGAGGAGCCCGTTCGGATTGTCGATACCCACACTCATTTTTACGATCCCACACGCCCGCAACGTGTCCCGTGGCCCGACCCAAAGGACAAGCTGCTTTACCGCACCGTCCTCCCGGCGGAGTACCGAAAGCTCGCCGAGCCCTTGGGAATCAGCGGGACGGTCGTCGTCGAGGCCAGTCCGTGGGTCGAGGATAACCAGTGGGTTCTCGACCTTGCAGCACGGGAGCCATTCATCCTTGGAGTTGTGGGGAACCTCGATCCGCTTTCCGCCGAGTTCGCGACGAACCTTCAGCGCTTCGCCAGGAATCCGAAGTTCCGCGGTATCCGTGTTGCCGGGGCTCAACTCGTGGAGCAGGGGAGGGCGGCAGCTTATGTCGATTCCATCCGACGCCTTGCTGATGCGGGCCTTTCGCTCGATCTAAATGGGAGCAGCGCCTACCTCGCCCACGTCTCCGCGCTCATCAAGGCCGTCCCAAACCTCCGCGTCGTCATCGACCATGTTGGAAGTGCCGGCGATCCGCTGAAACTCACGCCCGAGTGGCGCGACGGAATCCGTGCCGCGGGCGAAAGCGACCGTGTTTTCTGCAAGGTCAGCGCCCTCGCTGAGCAAGCTGGCAGCCCGCAAGGCAAAGCGCGGACGGACACCGCGCACTACCGCCCTATCCTTGATATTGTGTGGTCCGCCTTCGGTCAGGAGCGTGTCATTTTCGGCAGCAACTGGCCAGTCTCGGAAAACGGTACGTCCCTCGAAAACGTCATGAAAATCATCCGTCCCTATTTCGACGAAAAAGGACTGCCAGCCGCCCGCCAATACTTTGCCGCAAACGCACAGCGGGCGTACCGCTGGCCTGAGTGACATCCCGCTTGCCCGCTTCCTGCAAACCAGCTACCCGCACCACTATGATCCGCCAGACCATCATCGCCGCGCTCCTTCTCGCCTCTAATACCACCTACGCAACCTTGAAAAGAGAACCCTACGCCACCACCACCGACGGCAAGGCCGTCGAACGCATCACCCTCACGAATAAGAACGGCATTACCGCCCGCATCATCACCTGGGGTGCCACCCTCACCGAACTCGACGCCCCGGACCGTAACGGCAAACTCGCCGACATCACCCTCGGCTTTGACAAACCCGAGCCCTGGCTCCAGCCCCACTCTTTCTTCGGCACCACCGCGGGCCGTTTCGCGAATCGCATTGCAAAAGGCAAATTCACCATCGATGGGAAAGACTACACCCTCGCGACGAATGATGGCACCAATCACCTCCACGGCGGCAAGACGGGCTTCGACAAACAGAACTGGACTATCGATGCGGTCGGGCTCGATTCCGTCCGCTTCAGTCTCACCAGCCCCGATGGACAGGAAGGCTACCCCGGAACGCTGAATGTCACGCTCACCTACACCCTCACAGACAAC
>JANMGP010000026.1:0-33133 GCA_031374705.1 Verrucomicrobiaceae bacterium
TCAAACAGCTCATTGAGCAGATAGACGCGTTCATCGCTGCCTACAACGAGGATGCAGCTCCTTTTGAGTGGACCAAGCTCAATGTCGCACAAAAGACCCCAGAGAGTAAATATGCGAACTTTTACAGGTAAGTACTAGGGATGCTGCGCCTCGAGGGCAAGGCTGCGGGTTGATTTACCGCCTTACGGCTAAACTAATTGCCGCGAACCCGCATGGCGTATTGATTTCGCGCTTTGTCACCGCTCGGGCGGGCCATACATTGCTGCGTGCCTTCATTCCAATCTATGAACCGTCTGCTTTTCCTTTTTCTCATCATCATGCTCGGCAGCGGCCGGGCGGAGGAGACTCCCAATATTGTCATCATCCTCGCCGATGATCTCGGCTACGGCGATCTCGGCTGCTACAACGCGGAATCGAAAATCCCCACGCCGCATCTCGACCTGCTTGCGCGGGAAGGCTCGCGCTTTACCGATGCGCATTCGCCGTCCGCCGTGTGCACGCCGACGCGCTATGGATTGCTCACAGGGCGATACCCGTGGCGTTCGCGGCTAAAGCGCGGAGTTTTGGGACCGTGGAGCGCGGCGCTTATCGAAAAAGACCGTCTGACGCTTCCCGCGATGCTGCGCGCGAAAGGCTACGGCACCGCCGCGATCGGCAAATGGCACCTCGGCATGACGTGGCAGACGAAGGACGGCAAACCACCCGCGAGCCGCGACGACCCGCACAGCAATGTCGATTTCACGCAGGCCATCACGGAGGGGCCGACGAGCCGCGGCTTTGATACTTACTTCGGCACCGACGTTCCAAATTACTCGCCGTTTTGCTTTATCGAAAACGACCGCACGCTCGGCATTCCCACCGACCTTTCCAACGCAGAAGATTTCAATATCCGCGGGCCTGCGATGCCCGGATGGCGCGCGGTAAATATCCTACCCGAACTCACCCGCCGCGCAGTAACTTCCGTCGAACAAGCAGCGGAGAAAAAGCGCCCGTTCTTCCTTTATTTCGCACTCACCTCGCCGCACTACCCGGTCGCGCCTGCGCCGGAGTTCATCGGCAAAAGCGGTGCGGGCGCATACGGCGATTTCGTGGTGCAGACGGATTGGGTCGTCGGGCAAATCACCGATGCTCTCGCCCGCACGGGTGCAGCCGAAAATACGCTCGTGATTTTCACCAGCGACAACGGCCCGGAGATTGACGGCGAAGTCGTCATCGGCGCATTCGACCGGATTCAGAAGTTCGGCCACGCCAGCATGGGAGCGCTGCGCGGGGTGAAGCGCGACGCGTGGGAAGGAGGGCATCGCGTCCCGTTCATCGCCCGCTGGCCCGGCCACGTTCCGGCGGGAAAAGTGAACGACCAATACCTGATCCTCACCGACCTCATGTCCACATGCGCCGCCATCACCGGCAGTCCGCTCCCGGCCGATGCAGCGGAGGACAGCGTGAACATTCTACCCGCACTGCTCGGTGAAAAAGTCGAGCGCGAGGCCGGCGTGACCGTCGGCATCAGCGGCAAGCCCGCGCTGCGCCAGGGCGACTGGGTTCTGATCGCAGCGCCCACCGGACGCGAAAACCCCGCGCCGCGCGGCGAGCCTGATTGGTTCCGCGAGCAGCGCGGTTACAAAGCGCACGACTCGCAAAATGAGCTCTTCAATCTTCGCGAAGACCCGCAGCAGAAAAACAACCGCGCATCCGCCGAAACCGACCGCGTCGCATCCATGCTCGCCCTTTTGAAAAAGTACCAGACCGAAGGCCGCAGCGTCCCGGCGCGATAGGGCTTCGTTGGTCCGTCGCCCAAAGGGCCTATTAATCCCGAACGCCGCTTTTGGCCCGCAGATTACGCAGATTGCGCAGATGTTGTGGGCCGTGCGCCATGCGAGAGCCGGACAAAAGCATCCCCACTCGGAAAGACTTCCACTTCTGGATATCTGCGCAATCTGCGGAATCTGCGGGCAACAATCGCGGCGTTCGGGTTAATCCGGCGGTGACTTGTGACTCGTGAGTGGTGACTGGTCCCAAGCGTGTTGGCGTGGTTTTTCCGCCTTGCGACTAATCACTTCTCACCAGTCACAAATCACAGCCGATAAACACGCCGGTGTGCCATCACACGACGACTGACAGAGCACTACAGCCATGCCTTGCGAATCAGCCACATTTTCATCCCTTGAGTGAGGGCGACGTAGAAGAACAAAGTCACGAGCAGGATAGGCCAATAGAGCGCCGGCAATGCGGTGAGACCCAGCGCAGGAGCGAGTGGTGAGTAAGGCAGCCAGACGGCGCAAGCCATGATGGCGACCGTGGTCAGCGTGAGCTGCCAGCTTGCACGGCTCTGAATGAACGGAATCTTGTTTGTCCGAATCACGTGCACAATCAGCGTCTGCGTAATCAGCGATTCGACAAACCATCCGGTCTGGAATAGCGACGCGCGACCGGCATCCCAGCATCCGAAAACGTAGAGCATCACGAAGAACGTGGTGTAGTCGAAAATCGAGCTGATGGGACCGACGCAGAGGACGAATTTTTTGATATCGCCGATGTGCCACGGACGCGGCTTGTCGGTCTGCTCCGGGCCGACCGTATCCGTCGGGATGGGGACCTGAGAGAAATCGTAGAGGAGATTGTTCGTCAGCACCTGGATCGGAGCCATTGGCACAAAAGGCAGGAACGCGCTCGCGCCAATGACGCTGAACATATTGCCGAAGCTCGAACTGGCACCCATGCGGATGTATTTGAGGATGTTCACAAAGACCTTGCGCCCCTCAATGACTCCGTCGTCAAGCACCATGAGGTCTTTTTCGAGGAGAATGACGGACGCCGCCGCCTTCGCGATATCCACTGCGGAATCGACCGAAATGCCGACATCCGCGACATGCAGCGCAGGCGCGTCATTGATGCCGTCTCCCATGAATCCCACCACGTGGCCTTTGTGCTGAAGCGCGCGAATGATCCGCTGTTTATGCGCGGGCGACAGGCGCGCGAAAATGTGAGTGGCTTCCACGGCTTCGGCGAGCTGTTCATCGGACATCGTCTCCACCTTGCTGCCGAGGAGGATGTCATCAGCGTTCAAGCCCACCTCGCGGCAAACTTTGCGGGTCACGAGGTCGTTGTCTCCCGTCAGCACTTTCACGGTGACGCCGTGCCTTCCCAGTGCGGAAATCGCCTTTGCCGCGCTGTCCTTCGGCGGGTCGAGGAACGCGACATAGCCCTTCAGGATCAAATCGCACTCGTCCTCCTTCGATATGAACTCATCCACGGGGATGTGCTTGTAAGCCACCGCGAGCACGCGGAATCCGTCCGCGCTCAACTGCTGGTATTGCTCCATCAAATCCCCGACGACGAGCGGCTCCATGGCGAACACCTCGCCATCCAATTCGAAGAAAGTGCAGCGCGGAAAAATAGCTTCCGGCGCACCCTTGGTCAGGAGTTGATGTTCCTTGTCCGCACCCTCCACGACGACCGACATCATGCGGCGGACGAAATCGAATGGGATCTCATCCACCTTGCTGTAGCCCTCGATGATTTCCTCGTGCGCATCGCGATGGCTGAGCACCGCTCGATCGAGGACGTTCTTCAGCCCCGTCTGAAAATGCGCGATGAGATATGCGTCCCGGAAAACGTCGTCATTCTCCTTCTGCATCACGTCGCAATGCCGCTCGAGAATTACTTGATCCATCGTCAGCGTGCCCGTCTTGTCCGTACAGAGGACGTCCATCGCTCCGAAGTTCTGGATCGCGCTGAGTTGCTTCACGATCACCTTCTTCCGCGACATCGCCAACGCACCCTTCGAGAGACACACGGAAACAATCATCGGGAGCATTTCGGGAGTCAGACCGACCGCGACCGCGATGGAGAAAAAGAACGCCTCGTGCCAGTTGTGCTTGGTCAGTCCGTTGACGAGAAATACCAGCGGCACCATCACCATGATGAAACGGATCATCAGCCACGTAAACTGCTGCACGCCTTTGTCAAAACTCGTCGGCTCGGGGTCGCCCGTCATGCTTCCCGCCATGCTGCCGAAGTAGGTTTGCGCTCCGGTCGCGACAACCACCGCAGTCGCCGCACCGCTCTCCACACTGGTGCCGAGAAAGCAAATATTCGCAAATTCCAACGGCGAAACATCCTCGCGCGACTCGCGTTTCGCGACCTTCTCCACCGGCATCGATTCGCCGGTTAGCGTGCCTTGGGAAATAAACAAATCGTTCGCCAAAATCAGACGCACATCGGCAGGAATCATATCCCCGGCCGAGAGCTCCACCACGTCGCCGGGCACCAGTTGCTTTAGTGGGATTTCCTCCTCTTTCCCACCGCGCACGACTGCGGCCGTCACGTTGATCATCGCCTTCAGTTGCTCCGCAGCTGCGTCCGCACGCGCCTCCTGAACAAAGCGCAGAAGCACGCCGATAACCACCATCAGAGCCATCACCGTTCCGGCACGCACATCGCCCGTTGAAAACGAGATTACCGCGAGCACAACCAGCAGAACCACCAGCGGATTGCGCGCGGCATTGAACAGCCGCCAAAGCCATCCGCGATGGGTTCCCGCAGCCACGACATTCGGGCCAACCTCAGCCAGCAGACTTGCTGCCGCGGCTTCGCTCAAACCCTCCGGAGAAGATTTCATGCGCGAGAAAACATCGCCGGTTTCCAACCGCGCCATCTCAGCGAGAACCGGCGAGAAGTGAATGGACTTATCCGCAGCCTTTGCCGACGACGCTAGTTTGGGGAGATGGTTCATGCGCGCGAAAAGGCGTTCCGATTAGGAAATAACACTCCGCCACTTCGAACGGAATGCGTCATGAGAACAGCTTCGCAATTCCGAATGCGACGCCGGCCGCAAGGCTTCCCACTAGGGCCGTCTGCCACGCGCTTTTCACTTTCGAGACTCCGGTGAAATGCCCCTTCACAAAGCCAAACACAGTCAATGCCAGAAGCGTCGCCACTATCGAAATGACAAGCGCATTGTGCGCATTTGCGGCCAGCATGTACGGGAGTAACGGGATCATTCCGCCTACGATGTAAGAACCGGCGATGGTGAATGCACTGCGAAGCGCGCGCTTCGGATCCGGTTCTTCCAGGCCCAGTTCGAACCGCATCATGAAATCCCGCCACGCCTTCGGTTCGCGCTTCAGCGCTGCCAGCACGGGTGCCGATTCGCTTTCCGTCACGCCGTACGCTTTGAAGATATCGATAATCTCCCGCGCTTCATGCTCCGGCTTTTCCAGAATCTCGCTTTCCTCCCTTCGCAGTTCGCTTTGGTAATGTTCCGCATCACCCCGCGCCGCGAGAAAACCGCCGAGCCCCATTGCGATGGAACCCGCAGCGACTTCCGCGAGACCGGCCGTGACAACAATATGCGTGGAGGCAATCGCACCTGAAATTCCCGCCGCCAGGGCAAATGGAACCGTGAGGCCGTCAGCCATACCAATCACGACATCCCGAACCGTTTCACCACCGGAAAAATGCTTTTCAACGTGTTGCATGCGCGAACAATGCCCCCGCTGCGTCCCATACGCGAGTAGATACGGGAGGTCGCTGAAAGCTCCGGCTTCCGGCACATCGGACCGCGGCACAAAAGAGTCTGCGAAAAGAACTCTAAGATTTTCTTTGCAGCACGGCCTGTGAGCATGGCGCGAAATCCGCCCTCCGTTCTGTAAAAGCGAGCGGTAATACATATCTTGAATTCCCATGACCTCAAAACACATCGTCCAACTTACGGCTGCTATCGCCGTTAATCTAAGCTCCGCACTCGCCCAGTATCCCGACTGGAAAAACACCGGCTCGCTTTTCCTCAACACGACGCCTGACGGCGCAAATCTTCCTGCGACTGCGAGCGAAGCTGAGTTCCCGGTCCTCGTGCGGCTGCACAAGGACTTCTTCAATTTCGCTGCGACGAAACCGAATGGCGACGACGTTCGTTTTTCCGCTGGAGGAAAAGCTCTGGCGTATCAAGTCGAGCAATGGGATGCGGCCGCCGGAACAGCGAGCATTTGGGTGCGCATGCCGACGATCAAAGGCAACGCGCGGCAGGAACTCAAAGTGCATTGGGGCAAGGCGGACGCGGCGAGCGAGTCGAAAGGCCCGGCTGTGTTCAATGACTCGAACGGCTATCTGAGCGTCTTCCACATGGGCGACGGCGTGACGGATGAAGTCGGCTCGGTGCAGACAAAGGATGTGGGCACCACGGCAACGGCTGGCGTGGTCGGACCGGCGCGTCACCTTGGAGGGAGGCAGGGAGTTTTTTGCGGCGAGAAAATTGAGAACTATCCGGTCGGCGCAAGCCCACACAGCACCGAGGCGTGGCTCCGCGCGGAAAAGTCGAATGGTCGTGCGCTCGCTTGGGGCAATGAGCACGGGCAGGGCAAAGTGGTGATGCATTTCCAAAGCCCGCCGCATGTGAAAATGGAGTGCTACTTCTCCGGCGCAGACGTCGCGAGCGTCGGGCGACTGCCAATGAACGAGTGGGTTCACATCTTTCACACTTACGAGAAGGGCGAGTCGCGAATCTATGTAAACGGCGAACTCAGCAACACCTCCAAGACGCCAAACGCGCCGCTCGTAATCAAGACTCCGGCACGGCTCTACATCGGCGGCTGGTACAACAACTACGATTTCGTCGGCGACCTTGATGAAGTGCGCATCTCGAAAGTGACGCGCTCCGCCGATTGGGTGAAGCTGCAACACGAAAACCAGAAGGCGCAGCAAACGCTGGTCGGCCCGATCGTGCAGTCTGGAAACACGTTCGCGGTTTCGCCCGCTTCGGCGACGATCGCTGAGGGCAAGAGCGCGACATTTTCCGCACAGGCCGGCGGCGCACAGAAAGTGTATTGGCTCGTCAAAAGCGACGGCGTCGAGCGGGTCGCGGCGGTGGATCGTTTCGCATTCACATTCGACGCTGGTCGTGTCGTCGGCGACAAGACGATCACACTGCAATGCCGTGCCGTTTATCCCGATGGAGTGAAAACCAAAGACATCGCGATTTCGGTGAAGGAAGACATCGCGGAGCCTGCATTCACGCTCGCTGCGCCGAAAACATGGGATGGTCGTGCGACCATCGAAGTCGTGCCGACTGTCACGAATGCGGCCTCGATGCAGGCGAAAGGCGCGGGCGATTTGAAGACCGAGTGGAACGCGGGGCCGTTTGCGGTGATCAAGGAAGTCGCGCCCGGTAAACTGGTTCTGAAGCGTTCGCAGAACAGCGGAAAACTCACCGTCAACGCGACCATGAGCAATGGCGGTGCGCCGGTTTCGCAGTCGGTCGAAATCGCAGTGAACGAGCCAAAGATCGACGCTTGGGTCGCGCGGGTTCCAGCAAAGGACGAGAAGCCGGAGGAAGGCCAGTTCTACGCTCGCGACGATAAAAACGAAGGCACGCTCTACTACAACGGCATGCTCGACGTCGCTGCCGACTCGGTCTTTTTGAACCTCTACGCCGACGACAAACTCGTGAGCACGGCAACCGCCAAGCCAGCAGCCGACAAGTCCTACGCGCTGTCCGCGAAGCTCAAGCCGGGACTCATCAAATACAAAGTCGAATTCGGAACCGGCAAAGACACTGTGCTCAACACCGTGGGCAATATCGTCTGCGGCGACGCCTACATCATCGACGGCCAGTCCAACGCCCTAGCGACCGACACCGGCGAAAAATCTCCACCCGAAACAAACGAGTGGATTCGCAGCTACGCGCGGGCTTCGCAGAACCCGAAAGAGAACACCGGCAACCTATGGTGCCTCCCCGTTTGGAAAGCACAGAACGGCGAGAAGGCTGAACTCGGCTGGTGGGGCATGGAACTCGCAAAGCGCCTGCTCGAAAGCCAGAAGATGCCCATCTTTATGATCAACGCCGCAGTCGGCGGAACGCGCATCGACGTCCACCAACGAGACGCGGCCAACCCGACCGATCTCACCAGCATTTACGGGCGCATGCTCTGGCGTGTGCAGCAGGCAAAGCTCACACACGGAATCCGCAGCATCCTGTGGCATCAGGGCGAAAACGACCAGGGCTCCGACGGCCCCACAGGCGGCTACGGCTGGGAGACGTATCATCCGTTTTTCATCGAGATGGCGGCGGGATGGAAGACCGACTTCCCGAACGTGCAGCACTACTACGTTTTCCAAATCTGGCCAAACTCCTGCAGCATGGGCGGACGCCTCGGCTCCGGCGACATGCTCCGCGAGAAACAGCGCACACTCCCGACGCTCTTTTCCAAAATGAGCATCCTCTCCACGCTCGGCGTACGGCCTCCCGGCGGCTGCCATTTCCCGCTCGTCGGGTGGGCGGAATTTGCACGCATGGTCCAGCCGCTCATCGAGCGCGACAACTACGGCAAAGTGCCCGCCGGTCCGCTCACCGCGCCGAATCTCCGCACCGCGAAATTCGGGGCTGCGCGTGATACGGTCGTGCTCGAGTTCGATCAACCCGTGGCGTGGGACGACAAACTCGCGGGCCAGTTCTATCTCGACGGCGAGAAAGGCAAAGTCGCCAGCGGCAGCGTCGCCGGAACAGTGCTCACGCTGAAGCTCAACGAGCCCTCCAAGGCGACCAAGATCACCTACTTGAAAGAAATCGAGTGGAATCAGGACACGCTCCTTACCGGCACGAACGGCCTCGCCGCGCTGACCTTCTGCAACGTGCCCCTCGCGGAGAGATAGCCGGACACGTCCGCCACGCGCCTGGGCCAGTATATCCCAGTAATCGATACAACCATCGTCCGCGCGGTCACGATAGATTTGTGTATGAAACACAAAATACTCATCACAACCATCGCCACCGCACTCCTCACTTTCACAGCAACTCCCGCGATTATCGCGGCGGAAGTCGTGAAGGAGGAGAGCACAAACACCACCGCCGCTCAAGCAACCTCGGATGCCCGCTTCATGGATGACGTCACGCGTGCGAACCTCATGGAGATCAAAGCCGCAGACATCGCTCAGGGAAAAACCAAGCGCGACGACGTCAAAGACTTTGCCAAGAGCATCGAGAAGGACCACACCGACGTGAACAAGAACCTCAAAACCCTCGCCGACCGGATGAAAATGAAGCTCCCTAAAGACTTGGGGGATCATCAGGCATTCATCGACGGACTCAAGGCCAAGACGGATGCGGACTTCGATCGCACCTACGTTGCTGCGACCGTTGCGAGCCACGAAAAATGCGTGGCGCTATTCGAGAAATTCTCGAGCTCCACGAAAAACGCAGACCTAAAGGCATTCGCCGACAACACACTGCCGGGTCTTCGCACCCATTTGTCGCACAGCAAGACACTGCTCGAGACGCTCGGCGGGACCAAAGGCGCACCGACGCCGTAGTTGCTTGAGGCGCCCGAGAACAGCGCCATCATCATCATTCCAGATTTGACGCACCGGTTTTCACCGACCGGAGTCATAGTCAAATCTACATCGTGGCACCGGCCTCAGGGTCGGTGCCACTTTGCGTTTGGAGTGAGCATTGGAGGGCGCGGTGGAATTCCCTCCGTTCGGGCCCGACCCGCAGCCTGCTCCGAATTCGCGAAAAAATGCTGCCAACTTGCGAGGGCTACGCTAAGAGATTCGTTGATGCTAACCACGATTGTAGGACTGGGTGCCGCCGGGCTGCTGCTGATCTTCCTTGAGATGTTCCTTCCAGGGATGATCGCGGGCATCGTCGGCGCAATCCTGCTTATGGTGTCCGTGGGGATGTCGTATGACCACTACGGTGCGGAGGGCGGCAACATCGCGCTCGTCTCATCTCTGGTCGCCACGGGGATTCTGTGGTGGTGGTGGGCGAACCATTTTCAGAATACACGCTTTGGCCGGCGCATGACGCTCCAGGCCTCCATCGATGGCTCGACGGTGACACCCGGGCTCGGAGACCTGGTGGGCCAGCAAGGCACGGCTCTCACTGCGCTGCGGCCCGGAGGGACTGTGCTCGTGGGCGGGAAAAAAGTGGATGCAATCTCCGACGGCGAATTCGTGGAGCGGGGCACGGCGGTGCACGTCATCCGCTCGCAGGGCATCTGCATCATCGTCCGCAGAAACACACCCACACTTTAAACTACATCCATACAAATTATGCAAAACCTGCTCATCCTCGCTCAAAAAACAGCGCAATCCGGAAGCTCGCAAACCAGCCTGCTCACCCATCCGATATTCATCGGCGTGCTGGTGGTCATCCTGCTGGTCGTCACGCTGGTTCTTTTTAACTTCCTCGGAATCTGGATCCGCGCCCGCCTCGCCGGGGCTCCCGTGAGCATGATGGCAATGATCGCGATGCGCCTCCGGGGCGTTCCAGTTTCACTAATCGTCGATACGCGTGTGACGGCGACGAAGGCCGGACTGAGCCTGGAGACGGACCCGATCGAGGCGCACTACCTCGCAGGTGGCGATATTCAAAGCGTCATCCTCGCGCTCATCGCAGCCGACAAGGCGGAGATCGCGCTCGACTGGCGCAAGGCTTGCGCCATCGACCTCGCGACGAAGGGCACCGGAAAAACGGTCCTCGACGCGGTGAAGACGAGCATCAACCCGAAGGTCATCGACTGCCCGAACCCAAGTTCCGGCCGTTCGACAATCGACGCGGTCGCGAAAGACGGCATCGGCGTGAAGGTGAAAGCCCGCGTGACGGTTCGCACGAATCTCGAACGCTTCGTCGGCGGTGCCACGGAAGAGACCATCATTGCCCGCGTCGGTGAAGGCATCGTGACAAGCATAGGCTCGTCGAACAGCTACAAGGACGTGCTCGAAAACCCCGACCGGATTTCCAAGACGGTGCTCGGAAAGGGGCTCGATAGCTCTACTCAGTTCGAGATTCTATCCATCGACATCGCCGACATCGACATCGGCGAAAACGTCGGCGCGAAACTCCAGGCCGAGCAGGCCGAAGCCGACAAACGCACGGCACAGGCCCGCGCCGAAGCGCAGCGCGCGCAAGCCGTCGCCACCGAGCAGGAGATGCGCGCCCGCACTCAGGAGATGCGTGCCAAGGTCGTGGAAGCCGAAGCTCTCGTCCCGCAGGCGATGGCGGATGCTTTCCGCAACGGGAACATGGGCATCATGGATTACCAGCGCATGAAGAACCTTTCCGCCGACACGGCCATGCGCGAAAGCATCGCCGGCGACAAACAGCAGGAAGGAAAATAACCGACCGTGATCCTCGCCGCATCCGGTCTCAGTTTCGACTACATTATCTACATCGCAGCCGCGGTGTGGGGTGTGATCACGTGGGTAAAGGAACGGAAGACAAAACAGGAAGGGCAGCGCACCGATGAGCCTACGACGCGGATGCCTGCACCGGCACCGCGCCCGGTAGAGCAGGGCGAATCCGAACAGGAGCGGCTCAGGCGTTTCCTCGAAGCGCTCGGCGTCCCGGCGGGACAGCAACCGCAGCCTCCGGCACCGCAACCACCGCGACCAGTTCACGTTCCGACACCTGTCCAGCCGCGCCCACTTCCCCGACAGATCCCCCGCCCCGCCGTCCAGCCGCGACCTGCACCTGTAGTCCAACGCCCGGCCCCAAGGAAGGCGCGCGCTTTCGAGCCTGAGGAAATGCAGCTCGCCGGCCGTCTTGAGGAGCCCGCGAGCGCTGTGGAAGGTGTCGGGACGACCTTCGACAATATGGCAAAAGGAATCGCGATGGAACCCGTCGCCGAACTCGAGCGACGCGCCGAAGTCATGGGCCGCACCGAGGTGTCCGGTGCCGGCGCAATCCATATGGGCGCGGTTACGAGCAAGTCGATTCACGCGACTCTGCGCTCTCCAGAGAGTATCCGGACGGCATTCGTTCTGCGAGAAGTGCTCGGACCGCCGAGGAGCGAGTCGCTCTAACACTTACTGGCGCTGGTGGTGCGGGTCACCGCGCTTGTATTGTGCTTGCCTGGCTGATCGCGGAAGTTCTTCCGCGTTCCAATAACCGCGCCAACAATCAAGCGAGCAGCGAAGACTCAATTTTCGCCGCGAACTGCACAACTCTTCTGTTGACAACTCCCCGTCAAATCATAGTCTTCGCGCTCCTTTTTTAAGAAATACTGATATATGGCCAATACTGCATCCGCCGCGAAACGCGCTCGCCAAACCGTCCGCCGCACATCCCGTAACCGCAAGGTTAAGGCAACGATCAAAGGCGAACTCAAAGGCATCCGTGCCGCAATCGCTGGAGGCAAAAAAGCCGACGCAACGAAGCTCCTCAGTGAAGTGAGCAGCGTTCTTGATCGCGCCGCGAAAAGCGGGCGGATTCACAAGAACAAGGCAAACCGCCACAAAGGCGAACTCGCCAGCAAGATCGCCGGCCTCAAGTAGCCGTCGCCCGTTCCCCCATCCGTTCGGGCCACTCGCCCGTAACAGTCTACGCTTTTCCGTCGGGAAGTCATTCACGACGGATTTCGCGTGCCGTGACGAATAGGCGAGCGAGAACGGCGCGAGCCAAAAAAGCAGGCGGGATTTTCAACCTTGTTACGGTGCCCCCGGAACTACCCCGCACCTATCACACCTTTTTCCAGCAGATTCAGGGAGGCCAACATATTTCCACCTGCAAAGAATCTGCGGCCCTCCCTGAATCTGCTGGAAAACTACATACTCGGTGGTGGGGCGCTCCTCAGAGTGTGAGAGATTCGGACTAAAGCGCGATCGAGATTTCGAATCCCATACGCTTTCCGCGGTTCTTCGAGCGTCATGCAATCCAGCCATCGAAATCGCGGGAACCCAGACGCTCGGCAGTCTTGGAAATCGGAAATATCGCCGAACCGAAAACCCTCCGTCACGCACGATGCTAACACTCGCGAAAATACGTTTTCAGCAGACTACGGGCAGGCACGACGCGCAATCGCACCGATTTTGATCACCCGCCGCGAACGCTGTGAAATCGAGCTTTCGCGCGATTTCGCCCTGTTTTATTCGTCCAATGGAAAAAAGATCATCGAAACCCTTGCGTGCGCGGAAGCAGGTCCGTATAAGGCCCGCCCAAGTTTTGAAAAAAACGGGTAGATACCGAAGTGGCCAAACGGGGCGGACTGTAAATCCGCTGGCTTACGCCTTCACTGGTTCGAATCCAGTTCTGCCCACTCCCCCCTACTTTTAATCGCTGAGAGCCATCAACGAACTCGCTTCCATCATCAAGGCCGGGACCGATGCAAACGGTCCCATTCCGTTCCGGCGTTTCATGGAACTGGCGCTCTATCATCCGCAGCATGGCTATTATTCATCGGGCAGGGCGCAGGTAGGGAGGCACGGTGATTTCTTCACGAATGTCAGTGTCGGTCCGCTTTTCGGACGACTAATGGCGCGGCAGTTCGTGGAAATGTGGCACCACCTCGGAACGCCGGCGGAATTCACCATCGTAGAACAGGGGGCGCATGGCGGCGATTTCGCGGCGGATGCTCTGGCGGGCTTGCGGGAAGTGTCTCTGCAGTGCTTCGAGGCCGCGCGGTATCGAATCGTGGAGCCATCGGTAAAGCTTCGTGAGGCACAGGGGGCGCGACTCTCCGCATATCATCCGAAGGTCGAATGGTTCGCTTCACAAACGAATCTTCCGCGCTGGGTCGGCGTGCATTTTTCAAACGAACTGGTGGACGCGTTTCCCGTGCACGTCGTCATGTGGAACGGCTCGGAGTGGCTGGAAAAGCATGTCACTTTTTCGGATGGAGATTTCGTGTTTATCGATCAGCCGCTCTCGTCGCCGGAACTTGCCGCCGCGTGCGCCCGAATCCCCGTGCCGCTCCCCGGCACCATCACGGAGATTAACCTGGCCGCCGCAACGTGGATCAGCGAAACCGCGCGCCAGATGGAGCGCGGCTATGTCCTGCTGGTGGACTACGGGTGGCCGCGCGATGAGTATCACTCCCCGACGCGCACGACTGGAACGCTCAGCGCGTATGCGAGCCACCAGCGCGAGGAGAATCCCCTCGCCCGCCCCGGCGAAATCGACCTTACGGCGCACGTCAATTTCTCCGACCTCGCCGATGCAGCGCGCGCCGCAGGGTTCGACCTGGCGGGCTTTACTGACCAGCACCATTTCATGGTCGGCCTCGGCGAAATGCATTTTGCAGACGGCAAAAACTCCGGCGACATCCGCGCGTTCCAGACGCTGATGCATCCGCAGTTCATGGGGCTCGCGTTCAAAGTCGCGGCGTTTTGCAAAAACGCTCCCGCAAATCCGCTCACCGGATTTCGTTACGCGCGAAACTCAGCGACCGGGTTCTCCCTTTAAATATGCGAGAAGATCCGCGAGGTCCTGCTTCGATGCGGCCTGCTCGAGCCCCGCTGGCATGAGCGAGTTCGGCAGCGCCTCCAATTTCTCGATATCGCGTCGGAGCAGCGCCGTTTCCTGCGCCAGCGGCCCGCGGAGTGTAATGCTCGTCGCCGTTTCACTCGCGAGGATGCCGCTGATCGAGCGGCCGTCCTTCAGTTCTGCGATATAATTTGCAAAGACCGGAGCAATCTCCGCATCTGGCTCCACAATGTGAAAAAGGATGTTCTCCTTTGTCTGGCCCCGGATGTCGAAAAGGTCAGGCCCCACTGCGTGACCTTCGCGCTCCAGCCTATGGCACGTCGCGCAGAGGTTGCGAAAAATCTCGCGTCCTTTTGTGGAGTTACCGTCAAGAGCAAGAGCCGCTTTTGATTCCTCGACGGCCTTCTTGCGGGCGGCGGACGTCTGCACGGTAAACAGCGCCGCGGCACGGCTTCGAATACGCTCGGCACTGTGTTTCTGGAAAAGCGCACGCCTTTGCTGGTGGAATGCATTCGCCGGGAGGCGGCCCGATTCCACAGCATCGAGGAGTCCGCTGAAATGCGCGTGATTTCCGAGCAACGCCCCGAGCACGAGTTCCCGACGCGCCGGCGACATTCCGTTCCACGCTCCATCGGGCAGCAGCACACGCGGTGCATCCGACTCGGGAAATCCTGCGAGCAGCCGCGTCGCCTCTGTGCGAACATCGTCGTTCGCATCGACCACCAGCTTCGCGAGCGCACCGGCGGAAGCCCACGGCATCTGCCCCAGAAGCCGCATGGATACGAGCCGCGCCGACGTCGGACGGCTTGCATCGAGGGCGATGCCCGCAGTCTCTCTGAGGACGGCGGCGAGTTTCGGCATTTTGGTTTCCGGATCCAAGCGCTCACCGGATCGTTGCGCCGCTCCGAGGATGATCGGTGCGAGGAAATCCCGCGAGGCGCTCAGCCGGTCTTGTGAGAATAGTTCACCCAAATTCGGATATGAGCGTCCAACGGCAGTGAGGATTTCGTTTTCGTCGCTGCCCATTGACTTCGCTTCAACGGCAAATGATTCCAAGAACTCAGACTTCTTTTTACCAATCGAGCTCAACACAGCGGCACGAGTCCAGCGATCCGCCGCATCCTTCGCGGCAATGACCCCGAGTGCCGGGCCGCCTTCGTCCAGTTCGCCGAGCACGAGCGCCGCGACAAAACGCACATTTGCGGCGGGCTCTTGCGCGAGCACGGACGGATCGGGTTTCCACGCGCGTGCGTCCGGGTTTTGCAGCCAGACTCGCAACACCAATTCGCGAACGTTCAAGTCGCCGGAATTCCATGCGCGATTCAGCACGGCCCCATCCACGGCGTTTCGTGGAACGAGCGCGCCAAGGACCGATGCCATGGCAGCAGGTTGCGCAGTCTCCGCCGAGGCAAGCAGTGCGTCTGTTGCATCCGTCCGCCCGTCGAGCAGCCGCACGGCGGTTGTGCGTCGCCAGGCGGAGTCGGACTGTGCCGCCGCGACCAGGCCCGCAGTGTCCGTACCAAAAGCGCTCGCGGGGACTCCCCCGCCCTTCTGCTTGACACGCCAGATGCGTCCGAGTCCTTTCCCGCTTTCGAAATCCGTGCGCTTCCGGACTTCGCCGGGCAGATAGTCGGGATGCTCGATGGTCTTTCGTGTCATGTCCGCGACATACAGCCCGCCATCCGGTCCGCTGCACAAAAAAACGGGGCGAAACCAATCGTCCCGCGATGCAAGAAATTCCCGCCCGGAGTAAAACGGCTGCGCGCTGAAGCTCGCGCCGGTTTGCACGAGACGATCCAGATGGACGACATTTGCCGTGGGATCGCACGAAAATGCATGCCCGCGAAACCGCGCGGGCAATCCCGCGTCGCGCCAGATCGTAACACCGCATGCCGCGCTGAAAAATCCCTGATGCGAGTCCGCGGTCGTGATATTTGCGCTGATGGGAAACAGCCGCGCCGCGCCGCCCGTACTGTGCATGAGCTGATTCGCGATGAGTTCCGGGCAATTCTGCACTGTCTCGCTGAATGTCAGCGCGGGATTCCGCCGCAGCCATCGCGAATCCAAAACGACGTGCTGCACCTGCACGCGGTTCATGCAAATGAAGCGCCTCCCGAAATCGTCGAAAGACATGCCGTATTGCGAACGTCCGTCCACGTTTTCGATCGCTCCGCTTTCGGGATGCCAACGCAAGTCGCCTGTCATTTTCACAGCAGGCTCGGCGCGACCCGGTGCGGTGATTTCGCCGCCGCTCAGCCCGGCGGCGAAATAGATCCATCCGTCCACACCCAAAGTCGGCGCATTCACCCTCAATTGGGTGCTCCCCGTCGTGGCAAAGCCGGTGAGCAACACCTTCTTTTCGTCCGCCACGCCGTCCCCGTCGGTGTCTTTTAGAAAGAACACATCCGGCGCGCATGTCACGATCACGCCGCCCCGCCACGGCATCACGCCATTCGGAAAAGTGAGGCCGTCCGCAAATGTTGTACGCCGATCCATGTGTCCGTCGCCATCTGAATCCTCAAGCATCGCGACCCGTCCGACCGGCGTAGCGCTGTTCGGGTATCCGCGATTCTCCGCCACGAAAAGCCTGCCGCGTTCGTCGAAGGCCATCGCGCAGGGCGATTCGATCTGCGGTTCCGCAGCGACGAGTCCGATTTCCAGATCCGGCTCCGCAAGCGCAAACGACGCCGCGGCATCCGCCGGCGAATGATCGCCCGCGAGACCGGAGAGCGAAAACGCGAACGTGAATAGCAGTGCATGCTTCATATCCGCAGTGTGCGATGAAAGTTCTTCGGGTGGCGAGATGGGAAAACCATTGCCGGCGCCGCCGTGAACCGGCATTCCGGGTGTATGCCAGTTTCTGTTGAAGCGATTGAGAAAGGCGGCTCCGGTCGCAAGTTTTGGCGTGTGAATGTGGGCGGTCGTTCGCTCATCCTCGTGCGTTACACCGAGGAACGCGCCGAGAACAGTCACTATGTGGAAATCGGCCAGTTCCTTTCCAACATCGGCGTCCGCGTACCGCGCGTCTTTTTCCACGGACGCCCCGATGGTCTCATCCTCATGGAGGACGCAGGCGAACTGGACCTGTGGGCCCACCGCAACGACTCATGGATCGAGAGACGCGCCCTTTACCAGCGGACCCTCGACCAGGCGCTCATCCTTCACACCCGCGCGCACACAGCGCCGGAGCGCCCGGAACTCCAGCAGGAATTCAATGTCGCGCTTTATAAATGGGAGCAGGACTATTTCATCGAGCACTGCCTCCGGCGGCACTTCGGCCTTTCTCCGGAAGAGGTGGATCGCCACGTCAACCGCGCGCGGCTTTTGGAGATTGCCGCGCATCTCGCCGCGCAGCCGCGCTGTTTGATCCATCGGGATTTCCAGAGCCAGAATGTGATGGTTCGCGACGGCGAGGCCTGTCTCATCGACTTCCAAGGTCTCCGCCCCGGCCTTGCTCAATACGATCTCGCCTCGCTCCTTCTCGATCCGTACGTGACGCTCACCGACGCGGAGCGCGAGGAACTGCTCCACCACTACCTCAGCGGTCTCCTCGGCCCCGGCCCGCATGACGAAGCGCAGTTCATGGCCATCTACGATTTGTGCGCCATGCAGCGGCTCATGCAAGCGCTCGGCGCATACGGAAAACTCGGCCACGCCGACGGACGCACGCATTTCCTCGCGCACATCCCGGTCGCGCTTCCACGGCTGTGCGATGTTCTCGAACGGATCGAGGGGTTGGAGAATCTTCGTGCGTTGCTCTTGAAGCTGGGGTCCGCCGACACGAAATAAAGGGCCGCTTAAGCCAGCGAGCGACTGTTATTTCTTCATCAAAAAGCCGAACAAGTCGCGGATTTGCTCGGGCTTTAGGGCGTCGAGGATTCCTTCGGGCATGAGGCTTTGGGCGCTGGCTTCGGTTTTGGCGACTGTGGTGCGGTCGAGGGTTTGTGTTTCGGTCATGGTGCGCAGGGTCATGGTCTGCGCGTTTTGCGTGGAGATGAATCCGCTGAGTACGCGTCCGTCCTTCATCGTGACGGTGCTGAGTTTGTAATCGGCGGGGACGATGGCGCTCGGATCGACGATGTTTTCGAGCAGGTAATTGATGTCGCCGCGTCCGCTGCCGGTGAGGTTTGGGCCGAGGTTTGCGCCGGTCTGGCCGAGGTCGTAAAGCGTGTGGCAGGCGGCGCAGGTGGCGGTGAAAATGGTGCGTCCGTTTTCGATGTCGGCTTTTGCCATGACTTCGGGCGTGAGGGCGGCTTTGAGTTCGGCCATGCGCTTTTTCTTTTGATCGGATGTAGTGGCGACGCTGCCCCAGACTTCGGCGAGGCGCTTGTTCACGGCTTCATCGGCGAGGGCGGCGATTTGGCGGGCATGGTAGGGCGTGATGTCGCTGCGGGCGATTTTGCCATTGGCGACGGCATCGAGCAGCGCTGCGGCAAATGCGGGACGCGAGCACATGGCGGGCACGACCGCCGCGCGGAGGTCGGGGCGAAGGTTCTGGTAATTCGTGGCGATGAACGGCGCGGCGTCGTCGAACACCGCCATGCCACGAAGCGCCGCGCCCATGAGCTCACGATCCTCGGCAATGAGCTTTTCGAGCGTGGCGCGGAGGTCGGCGGGCTTTGCGGCGATGAGGGATTCGACGGCCTGCTTGCGGGCCGGGATTTCGGCTTTCGAGTCGAGCGCGAGAGCGCGGATTTCGTCGAGCGCGCGTCCGTCTCCGAAGATGACGTTCAACTCGCGGAGCTTGTCGGCGAGCGCGGGGACTTTGGCGGCTTTATCTGCGAAGGCAGGCCAGTGTTCGGGAGCCTTGGCTTTGGCGGTTCCGCGCAGTGCGAGGGAGATTCCTCGCAAAATGCTCGCAGCTTTGGTTTCATCGAAAGACGCGGCGGCCAGAAAGAGTACGCCTTCGATGCGCTCGGGTTTTGTGGCGATGTCGGTGGCGAGGCGTCGGGCGGTGTTCTCGATCAGTAATGGTACCGCGCCGGACATCACACCGTTCACTGCATCGATCTTGAGCGATTCCGACGAATCGAGCGCACGCTCGATCGCAATCCAGTATAATTGCGTAAGGGGAGCATCGACCACTTCATCGGATTGAATCATATCCCGCACGAGAAAGAACCAGCCAGCCTCGTCTTTTGACCTCAGAATGTCCTGAACGATTTGTCGTCTCAGTGGAGGCTCAAGCTCAAAGCGGCGTTCATCTCCGGTAAATCGTCTTGTGTATTCATCTATTCCTGGATTCGCCGGCACGCGCATTGATGAGAGTCCCTTCGGCCCACGTTCATTCGCATCGCCGATTTTGGTCCTCGAAAGGCGAATCCGTTCCTCAATCAGACGTTGTCCGATTCGACGATGCCACATACTTTTGCCCGAAGCGAGTAACGTGAGCTGGTCATCATTCAAAGAAGCCATGTTGCCGGAATTCTTCAGCGCTCGAAGCGCCTCAACTTCGGCTCTCTCATGGGCTCCGCCCTGAACTGGTGCGAAAATTTCCGCCGTAAGCGCACCGGATGTGGATGCGACCTTTTGTTCGGGCCGCTTCGCTTCACCATACGTAATCTTATAAATCCGCCCGCTTTCGCGATGCACTCCGTCGTTTTCGTGGCACTCGCCTTGGTCGCTCCAGTCGAGGACGTACACGCCGCCGTCGGGGCCGTAGGTGAGTTCGTTGCCTCGGAACCACGGGTCGCCAAAGGTGATGATGCTGGGCTCGTGTTTGGCGGTGTAGCCGCTGCCTTTTCGCTCCAGCCGCTCGACGTTGATGCAGCGTCCGTGGAGGTTGATGGTGAAGAGTTTTCCGCGGTATTGCTCGGGCCAGTTTTCTCCTTGGTAAATCATGCAGCCGACGTGGGCGTGGCCGCCTCCAAAGTCGTTCGCTTTTCCATCGCGCGACGCCGTCCAGCTCTGCGAACGGTCGTAGTGGTAGTGGTCGGCGGTCTGCGGGAGGAGTTGGTAGATGTAGGGATTCGGGTCTTCGCCATACATCCGCTCGTAGTGCGCGCCGGGAATCATGTGGTAGAGATGGCCGGTGACGGTGTTGGTGAAAAAGCCTTCGCCCTCGGCGTTGAAATCGAGGCCCCACGGGTTCGTGCCGCCGAAGGTGACCATCTCGACCGTGTGCCGCACGGGATGCCAGCGCCAGATGCCGACATTGATGGGCAGTCGCTCGGCGTCGGGTGTGCCGGGCGTGCCGACTTTGCTCGTCGCCAAGATGCCGTGACGTCCGTAGAGCCAGCCATCCGGGCCCCAGCGGAGACCGTTTACGAAATTGTGGCGCACGCCGCCGGCGTCGAAGCCGTCGAGGAGGATCTTCGTGGAGGAGCCTCCAAGGGACGGAAAGGACTTATAGGACGAAAGGGACGCGTCTTTTTTGTCCTTCATGTCTCTTTCGTCCTTCGGGGCGTCGGGCTTGTCGTCGCCATCCGCATCGGGGATCCACAGTAGATACGGCGCAGCCGTGGCATACACGCCGCCGTAGCCGAGCTCGATGCTGGAGAGATTGTGCAGATTATCGGCGAAGACCGTGCGTTTGTCGGCTTTGCCGTCGTTGTCGGTGTCCTCGAAGATCAGAATGCGGTCGCGCAGACGTTTGTCAAAACCGACCGCGGCTTCCGCGTACGTGTAGTTTTCCGCGACCCACAGGCGACCCCGACTGTCCCAAGCGCAGGCGATTGGATTTTGCACATCAGGCTCGGCGGCGAAGACGGTCGCTTTGAAACCATCGGGCATTTTGATGAGCTTCACGGCTTCGTCGGCGGACATCGGCTTTTTGCCCACATCGGTGCCGGTGTTGAACGGTTTCGGAAACTCGTCGGCAAAGAGTGAGGTAGCAAGGCTGAGGAAAAGAATGGTGCGCATGGCGGCGCGGAAACTGGCGATTCTTTGTTTGGCTGTCCAGCGGAGGCTTTACTGCGCACCACAAACCGCGCACGGATAGCTCCATGCACGATGCCCGCAACCGGCAGCTTCGCGATTTGCGCCTATCGGTCACCGACCGATGCAACTTCCGCTGCCGTTATTGCATGCCAAAAGAAGTCTTCGGACGAGGCTACGATTTTCTGCCGCGCGCCGACCTTCTCACGCTGGAAGAAGCCGCGCGGCTCGTCCGAATCTTTGCCACGCTCGGCACGGAAAAACTGCGGCTCACCGGCGGTGAACCGTTGCTCCGGCGAAACATCGAAGCGCTCATCGGCATGGTGCGCGACACGCCCGGACTGCAAGATATCGCGCTCACCACGAACGGCTCCGTCCTTTCTGAAAAAGCACAGGCGCTCCGCGAGGCCGGCCTGCACAGGCTCACCGTGAGCCTCGATGCACTGGACGACGCCACGTTTCGCGCGATGAACGACGCCGATTTTCCCGTTTCCCGCGTACTCGCTGGAATCGACACCGCAATTTCCGCAGGTTTTTCACCAATCAAGATCAACATGGTCGTAAAGCGCGGCGTGAACGAAGGCCAAATCGCCGCGATGGCCCGGCGCTTTTCCGGCCCGCAATACGTGCTGCGAATGATCGAATTCATGGACGTGGGCAACTCGAACGGCTGGCGAATGGCCGACGTCGTCCCCGCTGAAGAAATTCTCGCGCGCACTGAAATGCCGCTCACGCCGCTGCCGGCCAATTACGAAGGCGAAACCGCCCTGCGTTTCCGCACGGCGGAGGGCGGCGAAATCGGCATCATCGCCAGCGTCACGCGCCCGTTTTGCAAAGGCTGCACGCGCGCCCGTCTCACAGCGGACGGCAAGCTCTTCACGTGTCTTTTTTCGAACCACGGCCACGATCTCCGCACGCCGCTGCGGAGCGGTGCAAGCGACGAAGAAATCGCGGCGCTCATCGCGGGAATCTGGACCAAACGCGACGACCGCTACTCCGAGTTGCGCACGAGCGAAACCGCAGCGCTGCCGAAGGCCGAGATGTCGCTGCTAGGCGGATAAACCGGCATCCGGACTCGAAGCGGATTTCATCCGCGTATGTGGTTAGCTCGCGTACGCGAGTCGTTGCTGCGACGCCCTCGTCGTCCCGATACGTCGGGATGGCGGCGCCTCGCCGCCGTTGTCCCCCCTGTGCGACGGCGGGGTGAGCGTGATTAAGAGGCTGGTCCAATGAGGGCTGAAAGCCCGGCGATGTAAAAGCCCAGGCAGCGCGAGAGCCGAACGAAGTGAGACAGCCAGCCGAAGGCTGCCCCGCAGGGGTGAGCGAAGCGAAGCAAACGAGCGAGGCCTGGGTAAACATCCACAAACGAAATCGAGCCCTGTAGGGGCGGCATCCTTCGCGCGGTCACCGTTTAAATTCCGCCCCTGCAGGGCTGCATTCTTAATCCATCCGAACCCAGGCCTGCGCTCGTTCCTCGCTTTGCCTGGGCTATCACATTTGCGGACCTTCGGCCCTCCGTTCGTCCACGCTGTAGTCCACATTTAATCACATCCGGATTCCGTCACGCCCGAGAATGTTCTTGAGGGAGTACCTCATTCCGCTACAGCGCTTCCATGCGCCCGCCATCCACTCACATCAACCAATCCGACCGGGAGAAAGCGCATCTCTCCGAGTCACCCGCTTTTCGACTGGTGAAAATTGCTGGTCGTATAATGGGAGATTAGGAGTCGCTCGCGTCACCCATGAATGAAACCCCAAACAGCCCAGGCAAGTTTGCCGAGCCACAGGTCGAGCCGTTATTCATGGCCATACCGACAGCCGACGCAGACTTTCAGTCCGCTTACGACCGTGCGGCTGCGACCCTTCCGCATTTTATCGAGCATATGCAACGGGGCGGAGACGCATTTTACTCGGCCAAGCTTCGGTTTCGCGACCCAGACGGGTCCGAGCGTCTTGGCGAGGACAGGTTCGCACTTCTTTGGCTCACCTCCGTTCATTACCACTCCGCCGAGCGTGTCTTCTCCGGCACCTTCTTCGAGGTTCCGCCCGAGTTCCAGAAGTGGCACCAGGTTGGTCAGCGTCTCTCCTTCGATCCGGAAGACATCTTCGACTGGATGGTTCTTCGGCAGGGCCACTTGCATGGAGGTTTCACACTACGAGTCTCGCGCTCGAAGCTCCCCAAGGTCGAGCACGAGTCGTATGACCGTTACGTAGGGGTCACCGTGTATGAGCCACTACCAATCTAACTCGACCGCAACGCGTAAACTTTTCTGATGTCATCCAAGCTTGCCCCGGTGCCATCACGGTTGGATCCGCCCAACCATGCGCTGCCGCTGCTTCAATTGAGCTCCAGCACGGAGGCGCCTTTTGGTAGATTGATGCACACGGTGACACTTTGGCCGGAGCGGTTCCAGGTGCCGCTTTCGAGGTCGAGCGGGCGCTTTACTTCGCGGAGGGCGGCGGCGGGTTGCTGATTTTGGGTGTGGCTCGGGATGGCGGCGGGCGGGGCGGGGAATTGCACGGTGAAGGCGGGGCAGGCGTATGGGGCGCGGAATTTGAGCCGGTTGCCGGTGTGTTCGATGCGGGTGAGTTCGCGCGCGGCCCAGTAGCGGGAGATTTCGCTGAGTTTCATCCACAGCAGATTGTCGAAGCGGGCGTGGAGGCGGCGGACGACTTCCTGCCAGATTTTGAAGCCGAGTTCCTGGCCGTTCCAGTAGATGCCGGTCCAGTGCGCAAGGGCGAGGGCGGGCTCGCCGCGCGTGATGACTTCGACCATGCGGCCGGTCTGGAGATCTTCGCTGATGAATTTGTCCACGCCGCCGGGCGGCGTGTTGTCCCAGCCGCCGGTCCAGTCGCCTGCGCAGCCGATGATGCTGACGACGCAGCGCGGGTCGGGGCCGTCGAGTCCGGAGGCGTTTTCGACACGCGGGGCGACGCTCTTTTCTCCCTCGCTGTAGAGGTGGCGGAAGTAATGGGGGATCTCGGCGTTGAATACGTCGCGCACGGATTGGAAGGAGGCTTGGGAAAGCTGGGGCAGCGCTTTGTTGCCGAAGCCGCCGGGGGTGGTGACGCCTTCGCAGGGCAGGCCGGCGTTTTTGAGGATGTTCAGGGCGTAGGCGAGGTAGTTGCCGATTTCGTCGGCGCTGCGGCCGGTGGTCCAGTCCCAGTTTTCCATGAACTTGAGGGAGTGGTCGGGGTAGGGATGGCCGGTCTTGGTGTCGATGACGCGGGAGTGTGTGACCATTTCGGGGTGGATGTCCCAGTTTGGCATCATGACGGTGCGGACGAGTTCGAGGCTGTCGCTGAGTTCGCGCTGGGTCCAGCCGGGCAACATGCGGTCGAGCCGCCCGACGCACGCGGGATACGGGACGATGCTGTATTTGCCCTTCACGCCTGCGCCGGCGCACCATTCGCCGAATTTGCGGACGAAGGCATCGGGGATTTCGACGGGCCATTCGCGCCAGTTGCGGTGGTAATTCGCGTTGGCCCCGGCGAAGGCCTGGTCGAACTGCGGCATGGTGAAGCGGTTCAAGTTCACGAGGCACGTAGAGTCGTCGATGATGAGGCCGACGGGGACGCGGGCGCGCGGGTTGAGCACGATGACGCCGTCGGCACGAGCGGGGCGATCGCCCGCGAGTTGCGCCAGGAGTGAGGGCGCGGCGCCGAGTGCGGCGGCGGTGAGCGTGGTGTTCTTGAGGAATAGGCGGCGAGTGGTGCGCATGCGGCGGACGTTACGCCGGGGATAATGTGAAGCAAGAAATCTGTGCTCCGTTTTGCTTTCAGAAAACCACGCGTCCGAAATGCGCCGTGTAGTGCTATTGAGTTTCATGCGCTCCATCATCCTCGTCATCATCGGCCTCCTTTCAGCCCGCACATTCGCTGCCGAACCGGCGGCAAAACCGAACATCATCTTCATCCTCGCCGACGACCTCGGCATCGACAACGTAGGCTGCTACGGCTCGGACAGACACAGGACGCCGAATGTGGACAAACTCGCCGCAGGCGGCACGCGATTCGAGACCTGCTACGCCGCACCCGTATGCGGTCCGTCGCGCTGCCTGCTTCTCACCGGCCGTTATGCATTTCGCACCGGCGGGCTGGGAAATCAATCGTGGCGGGCCAACGGCCCGGGCGCGAAATCGGCGGACGAAAACCCGTATCCCAAGCTGCTCAAGCAGGCGGGTTATGCGACGGGCATGGCGGGGAAATGGCGGCAGGTCGGTGAGACGCCGCGCGAGTGGGGATTCGATGAATACACAACCGATCCCACGGCGAGCGGCTGGTTCTGGCAGACGAAGCATTTGAAAAACGGAGAGGAAGTGACGGTTCCGGCGGGCACGTATGCGGGCGATGTAGTGCATGAATTCGCGATGGATTTCATCCGCAGGAACAAGGACAAGCCGTTCATGTTTTACTACTCGATGCACCACGTCCACGCGCCGATCCAGAAGACCCCCGACACCGCAAAGGACGGCGCGGAACTTTATGAGGACAACATCCGCTATATGGATAAGCAAGTCGGTGCGGTAATCGCCGAGCTGGAAAAACTCGACCTGCGCGAAAAGACACTCGTCATTTTTTCCGGGGACAACGGAACCGCGTTGAACTTCCCGAGCTCCATCGGCGGTCGCATGATCAACGGCAAGAAAGGCAGCATGCTTGAAGGCGGCTCGCGCGTGCCTTTCATCGCGAACTGGCCGGGCGTGACTCCGGCAGGCGCGGTGTCCAAAGACATGGTGAGCTTTGCCGACCTGCACGCCACTTTCCTCGAACTCGCCGGTGCGAAACTGCGCGAGGGAGTCAAGACGGACAGCCGCAGCTTTGCCCCGCAACTCCGTGGTGAAAAAGGCACGCCGCGCGAGTGGGCTTTCGTGCAACTCAACGCAAATTGGTATGTCCGCGAGCGCGGTTTCAAGATGAACAATGCCGCCGAACTGTTCGACACGTCCGACGCGCCTTTCGTCGAAAAACCCATCGCTCCGGCCGACGACACCGAAGCCAGTAAAGCCGCCCGCGCCCGTCTCACCGCGATCCTGGCTGAGCTGAATCCTGCGGGAGGAAAAAAGGACGCCGGCCCAGCGAAAGGCGCGCGACCTGGCGCGGCACGGCGGAGGGCGCTCCAGCCTGCGCAGTAGGTTGTCCATGTGGCGTCCCCCGCGCGATCGCTGAACGATGTTTCCAGAAAGTCGGTCGAGGAGACCTTTGATCCGCCTTCACTGCTGAGCCGGGTCACTCCACAGCGCCTTGATCGTCTCCTCGGTATTGGAGCCAGTCGGACACGCATCGCTGCGCGTGTTCGCCCAATACCAGCGCGGGCCGTCCAGCGTGCCGGGCGAAAGCACACGGGAGCCGGGCATTTGCAAGTGACCGTAAGGGTCGGTTTTCTTCACCCATTTCCACGCGTAGCGCAGCCAGTCGTTGCGCTCCTGCTCGGGTGTGAGCGCGAACCACGTGATTTCGTCCCAGCCCCAAATGAAGGGCGATTTGCTTGGCTGGCCGGGTTTGCTGCGACCGAAATTGTCGAACTCGACGAGGAAGGGAAGGTGCTCGCAGGACCATCCGCTCGGCGTGATGCCGCCTTTGCTTTTTGTAAAAATCGAATCCGCGTAGCCGACTTTGAGGACGCCTTTGTGCGGCTCGCCTGCGACCTCGGTGATGCGTAGCGGGAACGAATGAAAGTCGAAGAGCAGCCTGCCGTTTTCCACAAAACCGCCGGTCGGCGCGTGCACGTCGCACAAGAGCAAATGCCGGCGCGCGTGTTTGCCGGCGTAGGCGCGGACGCGGCCCAGCATGTCGAGCCAGCCGGCGTGGCCGGGATCGTTTTTGTCCATCAGCCCGACTTGTCCGAAGTGGATTGCCTCGATGCCGGCATCGACGTAGCTCGCGACGAGAAAATAGAACCACATTCGTGTCTCGATGCGGCTCACGTCGGGCGCATTCCTGCGACAAAGAGAAACTGCTTGGAAATCCCGCAAAGAACGCCATCATCACGTCGAATCAAATGAGCGCATCGATCTCACTACAACCGGAAGTGATGAGCACTCGCTCAAGCGTCCCCCATGGGGATGGGCAAACAATCCGCGAAACTCCATCAAATCCTTATGAGCACAGAGCCTGAACCCAACCAGAGTGCTTCGCCCGCCAAGGGCGAAAGCGAAACCCCAAAGAATCAGGATGCAGCCGCGAGGGATGCGGCGGCCCAGGCTTTGGACCAAGCGAAAGAAAAGATGTCCGCCGGCGTGGACGTATTCAAGAAGTTGGACATTCAAACTCAGGTTTACCTCGCCGGACTTGCGGTCACGGTGCTGTGCTCGTTCATTTTCAGTTGCATCTCTATGAGCGTGAAAGTGGAGGGTCCGATGGCGGACGTCCTAAGCCAGCACGCAATGTCCTCGATGCCTTCAGTGACGATCTTCGACGCCGGATGGAAGGGAAAGCTGGCGGTTCTTGCCGCAATGGCCGGCATCGGACTGTGGATCTGGAATTTCACCACGAAGAAAAAAGAGGCATGGGCTCCGCTTGCACTTGCAGGTTGCGCAGGGCTTAGCACCTTGCTGCTCCTAGTGCTCTGGCTGCGCAGCGGGACATCTTCCGCGAGCATGATGGGTGTAAAGACGAGCGTAAGCATGACGATTCTCGGATTCTGGCTACCCTTCGCCGGTGCAATCGCGGCGACCGTGGTCTCCGTGAAGAGGATCTTGAATCCGACGCAGACGCCGGGAGCGTAATCCGGCTGCAAAGTCGGCGCAGTCATTGCCAAACGCAGAGGAGCGGGAGAGACTGGGCGACTCACGTGTGGACACACCGCTGGATCGCGGCTACGCAGATTGGAGATTTCCGAATCCTCGATGAAGCTCTCGCGCACACACGACCACTCACTACCCGCTGGCGCACTCGGCCTCGCCATATCGACCGATGGCAGCCGCGCCTTTTCCGCCTGCGCGGACGGCGCGCTCTATGAAATCGATACAGCGACCGGCAATGCGACGGCGTTCGAAGCCCGGCATCAATCCTACGCCAGCGGCTGCGTGCTACTACCGGATGGACGCACGGTGATTTCCGCAGGCTACGACGGCTGGTTGCTGTGGCACGATGTCGAGACCCGGAAATGCTGGCGTCGCCTCCAGGCCCATCGTTTCTGGAGCTGGCAACTCGCACTCTCTCCGGACGGCAGCCGCGTCGCGACTGTCTCCGGGCAGTATCTACCCGGCGGGTGGAAATACGAACCCGCTCCTGAAACCGAGCCTTCGGTGAAAGTGTATGACACACGCAATGGCGATCTCGTCGCGGAGTTTTCGCACACGCCGCCCGTGCTCAGTTGTGCATTCAGCCCGGATGGAACCCATCTCGCCGCAGCGAATATGATGGGCGAAGTCCGCGTGTGGAATCTCGCAGCAGCCGCTCAAGCCAAACCCGCGAGCGCATGGACGTCGCCGGATTTCACCTCGTGGGGCACGACGAAGACACACCACTATTGCGGCGGCATCTACGGACTCGCCTTCTCACCCGACGCGGCCGCGCTCCTCTGCTGCGGCATGGGCCCGATGACCGATCCGATGGCGGGCAACGGCAAAATGACATGGCAACGCTGGAACTGGCGGGACGCGGTGCGCATCGACCAAATCAAGGACGGCCAGCAAGGCTCCGGCCTCATGGAAGCCGTCGCGTGGCACCCGGACGGAAGTCATTTCGTGATGGCAGGCAGGCAGGCACAGGGCACTTGGAACGCCGCGATCTTTTCCGCGAAGGACGGCAGTCTAGTGCATTCGGTCGATACGAAAAAACGCATCACACAAGCCCGCTTCACCGCCGATGGAAAAACGCTCATACTCTCCGGTGCCGTCGGACAACCACAGAGAAAACTCGGCTTCTGGTCCGCGTGGGGGCGGCTGCAGACCTACCGTGTTGAAGCGTAGCGCACACCGGGATTGAAATGATTCCGCCCGTTCTCATTCTGGCGTGCAGCGGAAAAGGGGCGGGGCTTTTTATCGCGGAGAATCAACGCTGGACGATGGTTCACGCCTGCGTGGGCTGGGTGCTCGTGGCACATATGCTGTTTCTCGCCCTCCGGTATCGAAAAGCGAAATGGCCGCTGCTTGCGGGCGGTTTTTTGATGTTATTCCACCCGGTCGTGACGATGGACGCGGTCAGCGGCGACTGCGGAATCCGAATGATGCAGGCCTCGGAAATCGTCACGGTGATCCTGGCCGGGTTGCTCGTGGCGCAGGTGTGGATGAAGGGGCGGAATCCAAAGTGAACGCCGAACGACGCCCGGTTCCATTTTAAATTGTGCTGCGGGTTGACAGACGTGCGGTTTCCGACTTCCGCTCCTGCTCACAAAAACACATGCCCAGCCTTCATTCACCACTCGGTTCCAGCGATCTCATTCCCACACGTATCGGCTACGGCTGCTGGAGGCTGGCGGGAAGCGAAGGCGGACCCGCCGTGGAACCGAAGGCGGGCAAATGCGCAGTGCGCGCGGCAATCGAAGCGGGCGTCAATTTTTTCGACCACGCGGATATTTACGGACGCGGGCAATGCGAACGCATTTTCGGCGAGGCTCTACGCGATATGCCTGGCGCGCGCGAGCGTCTGATTCTGGCGACCAAGTGCGGGATTCGACCGCCTTGGGATGGCGCGCAGCACTGCTACGATTCATCGCATTCCCACATTGTTGCGTCGGTGGAGAATTCGCTGCGGAGACTGGGTGTGGATTACGTGGATTTGCTGATGATTCATCGTCCGGACTACCTCGGCGACCCGATGGAGATCGTGGAGGCATTCGGGCAGTTGCACGATCAGGGCAAGGTTCGTTGGTTTGGCGTCAGCAATTACCGTCCATCGCAAGTGCTGGCACTTCAGGGTGCGATGAACGCGCCGCTGATCGTGAACCAGGTGGAAATCAGCCTCGGCGCGCTCGGCTGTCTCGATGACGGAACTCTCGACCAGTGTCTCACCAACCGCATGACGCCGCTGGCCTGGAGCCCGCTGGCAAAGGGTCGCCTCGCGGGAGCGCCGCAGAACGAACACGACGCGCGCCTTTTTTCCGTAATGGATGCGACCGCCGCACGACACGGCGTAGCGCGTTCAGCAATCGCGATCGCGTGGCTGCTGAAGCATCCCGCGCGAATGGTGCCAATCATCGGCACAATCAATCCCGTGCATTTGAAAGAAGCGCTGGCGGCGGATTCAGTAACGCTGAGTCGTGAGGAGTGGTATGAACTGCTCATCGCCGCGCGAGAAACGAAGCTGCCATGACGCGGCCAAAGATTTTCAGAGCCACCGGCTATTCATGCCGTGAACAAATCCCTTTCGCGGACCGCCTGCTTACATACATTCAGATCACACAATCGCCTATGAAGCTCAGGCCCGTCATCCTGGCCGCAGCGGTGCTCGTCGGGAGCACATCGGGGAGTGTTGCCGCTCCCGACTTTAAGAAAGACATCGTCCCCATCCTCGACCGCTACTGTGTCTCGTGTCACGACGATGAACCGAAGGGCGGTGTGGACATCGGAAATCTGACCGAGGAAGGCGGCTTCTGGAAGGAGCCAAAGACGTGGGAAAAAGTGCTTAATGCCGTCCGTGACGCATCGATGCCGCCGGCAAAGAAAACGCAGCCGAAGCCGGAGGAAAGGGCGCTCGTCTCATCATGGCTCGCCGAGACTCTGGACAATCCGGACGCGACCCGAGTGCCCACGGATGTCGGCCGGAAACTGATCCATCGCCTGAGCCGCCTCGAATTCAACAATACCGTGCGCGACCTGCTCGGAGTCGATACGCGCCCGGCGGACGGATTCCCGCCCGATGCCGGCGGTGGCGGCGGCTTTGACAACAATGCCTCCACCCTTTTCATCCCGCCGGTGCTGATGGAGAAGATGCTCGCAGCCACCGCTGACATCGTGGCGGCAGCAAAACCTGAGCGGGTTTTCCGCGTGCGCGCCGGCGGAGGAAAGGACGAAGCCGCCGCGGCTAAAGAGAACATCGAGTGGCTCGGCTCACGGGCTTTTCGCCGCCCGCTCGACGCCGAGGAACTCGCGGGGCTGATGCGCCTTTATGGGAGCCAGCGAAAGGCGGGACTTTCGTGGGAAGACAGCCTCCGCCAGGTCGTGCGCGGGCTGCTGGTGTCTCCGTCGTTTGTATTTCGGGCCGAGCAGGACCGCGCAGGCAGCGGGCCGCAGCGCATCAGCGATTGGGAGCTCGCGACGAGGCTGAGTTATTTCCTTTGGTCGTCCATGCCTGACGATGCGCTCCTCGCTGTCTCACAATCCGGAAAGCTGCACGAGCCGGCCATCCTTGAACGCGAAGTCCGCCGCATGCTGGCCGATGCAAAGGCGCGTTCTTTCACCGACAACTTCGCGAGCCAATGGCTCCGCACAAAGGAGATCGCATCCGTCCATCCCGCGACGGATAAGTTCCCGGAATTCACGCCCGAGATTCGCACTGCGATGGCACTGGAACCGCTGGAGTTTTTCTCGGCGCTTATCCGCGACAACCGTCCGCTGAGCGACTGTCTCGACTGCGACTACACGTTCGTGAATGCGGACCTGGCGAAGTATTACGGGCTGACAGGAGTCGAGACGCCGGGTTTTCAGCGCGTGCAACTCACAGACAGAAATCGCGGCGGTGTGCTCACCATGGCGGGCATCCTCACGCTGACCAGCTACCCGCGCCGCAGCAGTCCTGTACTCCGCGGCAAATGGCTGATGGAAGAAATCCTCGGCTCCCCTCCTCCGCCCGCGCCACCGATGATCAAGAGCCTGCCGACGTCCGACAAGCCGCGCAACGGCCTTACTTTCCGGCAGCAGCTTGAGCAGCATCGCAACAGGCCGGAGTGCGCATCATGCCACAAGACGATGGACCAACTCGGCTTCGGCCTGGAGAACTTCAGCCCCGTCGGCCGATGGCGCACCGTCGTCGCAGACGCCCCCGTGGACAACAGCGGCGAGCTCCCGAGCGGGCAGAAATTCACAGGCCCTGGCGAGCTCAAAGCATTGCTCGCGCAACGCAAGGATGAGTTCACCCGCAACGTCGCGGAACGCATGATGAGCTACGCGCTTGGCCGCGGGATTGAACAGGGCGACTGGCTCGCGATCCGGCAGATTTCCAAGGCCGTCGCGTCGAGCGGATACAAATCGCAGGAACTCGTTCTGGGCATTGTGCGCAGCCCGCAGTTCAATTTTCGCAGACCCGCAGAGCCACCAAAAACCGCGGCTGCACTACGCTGATTACGACGCCTTTTGCCGCCGGCACCGTCCGGTCTGCTGCATCTCATCACAGTGCGCCTCGATGCGCACGACCTTGCCGGTCGGAGTAAAACCCATCCGCTTGCTGATGCAGATTTCCAGCGTGTCGATATGGACGTCTTCGAACTCGATGATCTTTGCGCAATCAATGCAGATGAGATGATTGTGGTTCGGATGATCGACGTAATTCGGATCGTAGAACTTATGGTCGCGACCAAAATCCATCTCCCGTAAAAGCTTGCTCTCCACCAGCAAAGGCAAGGTCCGATAGACCGTTGCGCGGGATACCGAGGGGTCCACTTTTTTCGCCATCACCAGCAAATCGTCCGCCGTGTAATGCTCGGTCGTGCTAAAGGCCGCCTCGATAATCGCATCGCGCTGCGTGGTCTTGCGCAGACCTTTCGTGTCGAGAAAATCGTATATACGCTGGCGGACGCCGGAATCCATGAGCACGAGTATGCGAGCCGGATTTTCCAGAGTCAAACCTCCCGCGTTCAAATGCTGCGATTCGTGTGAAATAAAAGGAATCCGATGCAATCCTTGCCACAGTGGGCGGAAATCGAGCAACCTCGCGCACAAAATGATCCAGCATATCCACGACATCCATGAAGCCTGCCGCATCGTGGGCCGACCCGCCGTCTCGTTTGAATTCTTCCCGCCGAAGACGGACGAGGGCGACAAAACCCTGTTGGAAAAAACGATCCCGGCCTTGATGACGCTGAAGCCCGACTACTGCTCCGTGACCTACGGCGCGGGCGGCACGACACGGGAAAAGACCATCCAAATCGTCGAGCGAATTCAAAAGGAGTACGGCCTC
>JANMGP010000034.1:0-19096 GCA_031374705.1 Verrucomicrobiaceae bacterium
CCGGAGCCGGAGTCAGAGCCGGAGCCGGAGCCGCCGCGGGCGCGGCGTACGAGATCGGCGCGACCGGAGCGACCGGAGCGATAGGCGCGGCCGCGGGCGCGGCGTACGAGATCGGCGCAGGCGGAGCGATGGGTGTGCTGCTCAATGGCACCACGGGGCCGAAGATGATGGACAACCTCACCGTCAACAAACGCGGCACCATCCTCATCCAGGAAGACGTCGGCGGGCAGGCGCACATCGGCAAGCTCTGGCGCTACTCCATCGCCACCGGCGCGCTCGAGATCATCGCCCAGCACGACCTTGCGCGCTTCACGCCGGGCGCCCCCGGCTTCCTCACACTCGATGAAGAGTCCTCCGGCATCATCCCGATGGACGACATCCTCGGAGAAGGCTGGTACCTGCTCGACGTCCAGGCGCATTACAACGCGGGCGACGCCGAACTCGTCGAAGGCGGCCAGCTCCTCGGCCTGCACTTCGCTCCCGGTCAGGAAAAGAAATAACCGTCGTGCCCCGGCGCGCACAAACTAGGCGGAGCCCGTGCAAGCGGGCTCCGCTTTTTTGCGCGTTGCCGCTGCCCGATTGGGAATGCCGAAAAAAGCGGCATTCGTCGCTCACAGAACAACGGTGTCCAAGAGTGCTGAAATTCGCGGCGCGCTACTCTGTTACGTACACACTGTGTGAGGTGGTAAACTGCTGGCGTTCAGAGGAAAGAATCGATTCGATCCAAGAGTTGTTCGACTATTGCGATTTCCCTCTGTCGATTTCCTCAACGGTGTCTCTCTGTTCTTTGAAAGGAACCACCAAAAAGAACTACCCGTCTGCCACCGCCATTCGCTCGGAAGTCATTTGACATCGGTTATACCATGTATAATCATCGTTTTCGATGACTGTTTGCTTCGTGGAGCTGGAATCATTCACCGCCGAAGTGCTGCGCGTCGCCAATGATGAGGCTTTGCGGCAGTTCGAGGCGGAACTTGCGGCGAACCCGGAAGCCGGAGATTTGATCCGGCAATCGGGCGGGCTGCGAAAGGCTCGCATGAAGCTGCCGGGACGCGGCAAGAGCGGAAGTGCGCGGGTGATTTACCTGTGGCTGCCGAAGGCGCGGCGTTTGGTGCTATTCATGTTTTACACAAAGGCAAAACAGTCAGAGATCCCGCCTGCGCTGCTCGCAAGGCTCCGCACGGCAGTTGCAACCATCAAAGCACACTACGAAACATGAAAACCAGGACGAAGAAAACCGCCATCCAGTTTGACGCCGAAACGCTCGTCTCGCGAGTCGAAGCATTCGCCGCCGGACGTGCGCCGTCGCGTGAACGCGCGGTGAGAATCCCGCCGCCGATCAAGGAAATGAAGGCAAGGGAAATCCGCGCAATCCGCGAGCGGCTTGGCTTCACGCAACTGGAGTTTGCCGCGCTCCTCAACGTGCCAAAGGTCACAGCCGTTTCGTGGGAAAGCGGCACCCGCAAGCCAAGCGGTGCGGCCCTTCGACTGCTGGCTGTGGCGAAGGACCACCCGGAAGCGTTGGAGGCGGCGTAGCGTTGTAATTTCTCGTCACGCTGGTAACCCATCTTCACGAGTGAATGATTGATAACGAAATAACGAAACGGCGGTGACAACGAAACGGCGGTGACAGACTGATTGTGTTTATGAGCGGAGACTGGCGGCGTTTGCGCATCTGGCTGGAAAGCGGTGTGGGCCGATGACGATTTTAAGGAGCGGCGCTGCTACTCGGGCCGTATTAAACTCCATCTGAAGCTCGACGCCTGAACCCGTCGCACCGCAGACTCCCATGATTTACGCCTAAGGCGATGTCGGAAACATTGTCCCCAGCACATGGGGCCGGTTGTCTCGGCGATGGATTTGCGTTTCGATTATTGCTCTGTCCCTTTGTCTTCACTGGTTTGGCAACCTCGAAACGGCGGTGACAGACTGGTGACAGACTGATTGTGTTTACTTGTCGGTGGTCGCCGCGATGAATATCACATCGCCAAAATCGTATTCCACGCCGCCGACTGTCGCGATTCGGGCGTCGTCCATTGCACTCAAGAGAGCCGTCGCCGTGGGCTTTGCCAAGGCATGAACTTCGTCGATGAATACCAGACATTTACCGACGCGGACTTGACCCTTCGCGCGTCCCGGAACTTTCTTTTGGTCTCGCAACTTCTCAATCAGGGCACTCGGTTGTGGTAAGTCGCTTCCAGAGAGTGACAAAGGGACAGGCTATCGACTGGCTCAAAGTCAACCTATTGGCTAGCCGGGGAGATTGTGAGGCTAGGCTCGCTGAGACCGAGGCCGGTAAAATAACCGACTGCCTGATTGGTCTTTTGGAAGATTACTCCGCTAAAACTGTCCGGCTTGGACTGGAGTGGCAGCGTGTATTTTCCCCGGATTGTTCCGCTGGCGAAGTCTTTGACAGTTGCCCTCTGAAATACGAGCGAGTTCAGCGGAGGTGCAGCTTGAGTGCGGTCAAGATTGCCGAGAATTGCGAAAGTCTCGACCGGAGCAGCCCGCCCGCCCGATGCAACGACGCG
The DNA here is from genome assembly GCA_031374705.1 of Verrucomicrobiaceae bacterium. Taxonomy (GTDB): domain Bacteria; phylum Verrucomicrobiota; class Verrucomicrobiia; order Chthoniobacterales; family Chthoniobacteraceae; genus SXWH01. The sequence continues at coordinate 2,532 of JANMGP010000034.1, forward strand.
GATCCTTCCATCGACACCCAACCCCGTAAACCACGGGGTGTTCTTTGGCGGCGGTGTGTATCTCGACACCACGGTGTCGAACTTAAAACCTTTAGTCCCATCGGAAAAGCGGTAGCTCGCGTCGATGAACCCTCCTCCATCCGCACGAGGCGTTGGCGAAAGTTTGACGACCCCGCTCGCAATTTGACCGTCGAATGTCGGGTTCTTGTAGTTGCTGAATTTATATTTTCCACCGCTAAAGAAGTTGAAGGTGTCGCCAGTCAGGTAGGCACCGGCACTAAACGGAAACCCCGTCGAAATCCGCCCCGAAATGGTGACGTAACCGTTCTCCGAAACTTTGAAAACTGCCCATCCTTTAGTCGAATCGCTCGCCGCAAGCGTGTATCTGCCCTCTTGCCCATGCGGGTATTGTGGGCGATCATATATTGGGAAGCTCGCGATTGCGGTTCCGTCTTCACGGAGCGCGTCCACATTGAGGATTACTGGCAAAGCGGGCGCGTCAGAACCCTGAAACGAAAACTTCAAGCGCAACTGTCTATTTATTCGCACAGTGAACTTGTAATTGGGCCCCATCGAGCCGGTGAAGGAGCTGCGGGAGATTTCATTCGACTCGGTGCCGGTAAAGACAGTGCTCACAGAATACATCCCACTCTTTGTCCCACTAAATCGAATTCGCCCGAGCGATACTTTCGCCTCCTGAAGCAGCCCGGGCGGGATATTCACGACCTTCGTTCTTTCAAAATAGTCGTCCGGTCCTAGAGCCATGGATGGCGATGGGAGAGCAACGACTCCTGCGGAGGAAATGCAAATGAACGCTATACGATTGATAAGTAGGTTTTTCATAGTGCGACCGTAGAAGTAATCTCAATTTGGTAATTCGCAACCGGAACTTCGAAATCGGCGTGCCACGATTTGTCGCCGGAAACGGAGATAACGGAGTCAGGCAACAAGGGCGCTCTTGGGTGTGTGACGCAAAATCCTCCCAATGAATATGATGCGAGGTGCGTAATACAAAGGGACCGTAATACAAAGGGACAGACCCATAGTAAAAAAGATCTTGCGCAACCCGCCGCAACCGCTTTACTCTCATCCCCATCAATTACAAAGGGACAGGCTAATAGTAAAAAGAGAATTGACCATCTGTTCGCGTGCTGCTTGACTTCGCCCATGCGTCAAGCCCGACTAAAAGCACCCAAAGACCACGCCGAAGCCTACTACCACTGCGTCTCCCGCGTCGTGGACCGGCGGTTCATTTTTGGCGATGAGGAGAAGGAAGCCTTCGTGCAGATGATGCGCAAATATGAGCGGTTCTATGGGTTGCGGGTGATGACCTATTGCATCATGAGTAACCATTTTCACATCCTCGTCGAAGTGCCCAAGCGGCCCGAAATCAAGCCGACCGACGAAGAGTTGCTCGACCAAATCAAACGCATTTACAGTGTGGAAGCGTTCATCCAGGTGCGGTGGCAGTTGGAGCAATTCCGCAAAATCGGAGCCGTCGAAGCCGCCGAACAACTGCGCGAATCCTTCTTCAAACGCATGTGGGACGTGAGCTACTTCATGAAATCGCTCAAACAACGATTCACCGCGTACTACAACAAAAAAGCCGGACGCAAAGGCACCCTGTGGGAAGAGCGATTCCGCAGCATGCTCGTGCAAAGCGGCGACGCGCTGATGACCATGGCCGCCTACATCGACCTCAACCCGATCCGCGCCGGGATGGTGGAAAAACCGGAAGCCTACCGCTGGAGCGGCTACGCCGAAGCGACGGGCGGACGCCGGATGGCGCAATCAGCCCTCCGGGCCGTTGTTGAGACCCACCAACGCGTCCCGATGACCCTGGAGAAAGCCCTCGCGAAATACCGTGAACTCCTCTACGGCGAAGGCGAGAAAACGAGCGCCGGACAAAACGGCGAGACCGGACGCAAAGGCATGACCCGCGAGAGAGTGCAGGAAGTCATCGAAACCAAAGGCAAACTGAGTCGATGGGAAATGCTGCGATGCAAAGTGCGCTACTTCACCGACGGCGTCGCCCTCGGCACCAAAGAGTTTGTAAACCAAGTCTTCCAAGCCGAACGCCACCGATTCGGCCCCAAGCGCGAAACCGGAGCCCGCCGTATGCGCCATGTCGAAGCAGGTGATTTACGAACGCTCCGGGACCTCCGAGTGACACCGGTTGGTTGACATCGCTCGTTCCTGCCTGCTGGAAAGTGCCGCGAAGCAAACCGGGACAAGTGACGGCGAGTCCGACGGGAACGCGGCTCCTGAACGTCGTGAGAGTCGTGAGCGGAGCTTGCCGTTGTGATTTCGCCGACTACTCTCCCGCGCCCCAAGGCCTCAGCTTTGCACGAAAACGGCGGTGACAGACTGGTGACAGACTGACTGTGCTTCACATCCTCCGCGTCTTGGGTGCCCGCCCGACTATCGGTCTGGCACGGCCGTTCGCGGAACTCCGCGCGGCAAAAGGCGAAGTCTGGTTTCAGGCGGAGTTTCCAGCGTGTGCGGCTGGAGTAGCGGTCCCGAAGAAATCCGCTTTGATTATTCGGCTGCGAGACTCATCACGGCGCACATGATGAACTTTCGCCTCGCAGCACTCGCCGTTGTTACCCTGGTCGCACCCGCATTTTGTCAGGACAAGCAGGAGGCATGGACGCAGGTGGATGGGGAGGGATTTAGGGATGTTTTGTTCAACGGAAAGCCGGTGCTGCGGCACATGAATGCGTGGGATCCGGCGCGGCGTGCAGATACCTACAAGACGTATTTGCACGTGTTTGATTTTGCCGGGGAAAAGCCGATTACCAAGGGCCCCGGCGGTCAGTTTACGCACCACCGCGGGGCTTTCATCGGATGGAATAAGACTACTTTTGACGGCAAGACGTACGACTTTTGGCACTGCCCGAATGTAGAACGCAAGCACGTGAAGTATCTTGAAGGAAGCAAGGGAAACACGTTGGTCAGTGTCACGGAATGGCCGACGCCGGAAGGCAGGGTGGTCATTTCCGAAACGCAGACTGTCAAGGCGACGAAGCTTCCAGACGGAGCGTTGCAACTGGAATTCGACTTCAAACTCGAAGCGCCGAACGGTCCGGTAAAGCTCGACGGCGATGTGCAGCACGCAGGCTTCCATTTCCGGGCGGCGGAGGAGGTGCAAAAAACGTCGAAGGAGACAAAATACACACTTCCTGAGGGAGCAAGGCAACCGGGCGCCGATAAAGGAAAACCGGCTGCGGATGTCTATGAGGGCGCGAACTGGGTGGTATGCTCGTTCTTGATCGGCGACAAGCGGTATGCGGTGGCGCATTTCAACGATCCGAAAAACGCGACGCCGCTCCAGTATTCGACGCGCGCCTACGGGCGGTTTGGTGCTTTCAGCAAAGCGGAAGTGAAGCCCGACGCGCCTCTGAATCTGCGCTATCGGCTTGTGGTGACGGATGGAGCGAACGAGAAGCCGGCTGCCGAATGGCAAAAGCAGTGGGACGCGTTTGCGGCTGGAAAGTAACGCGGCGTTAGAAATGGGAGTCGGTGCGGAGCGGGACTACCCGATTCACGGGGAGGTGGGGGATGCGAAAGAATGTCCCCCGATCGTCGTTCGCCGCGAAGATTGGAAATGTTACGAGCTGCCGACGTTCGCGTGAGTGCGCAGGAGAACGTGCCGACAAAATCCTCGAACTCGCTCGGGGGATTGCGTATCGTCGGGAATGAAGACGCTCCTTGCTGTTGCTGCCTTGTTTACTTTCAGCGCGGATTTGCCGGGTGCGGAGAAAAAAGCCGCGAAATCGAAAAGCCCCGCAAAGACCCAGGAAGAGCAATTCTCGCTCGTAGTAAAAGAGCTCCCGCGCGATTGGGAGAAACGCGTCGCTTCGGAGAAGCGTCAGGAGCGCAAGCGCCTCGGCGAGGTGTTGACGATTTGCGCTGAATCTGGAGGCATTGGCGCGGACGATCTCGATTTCCTGCGACGGCATCGTGAGGAAGCGATTCCCGCCTTGCAGGCGGAAATTGTGGACGACTGGCAGGCCGGTGCCGTGCTGGAAACCTTGATGGAGATCGGCGCACCGGGTGCGCGCGAGCGGTGGTTTGCGGAGTTTCGTAAGGGCGACTCAAAGACTCGCGCGACGCTGCTCCAGATCGAGGCCATGGATGAAGATTGGCGAATCATCACCGCACCGCGTAGCAAGGAGGAGGCGGCCCTCTTTCAGGACGCGCTGAAGCCGGGGCCGGGCTTCACATTGGGAGTCGCCTTCAAACTCCAAGACCTGAGCGCCGTGGCCTCATCGCTGCTCGAGCAAATGCCAAAGCTGAGCCGGAGCGAGCAATGGCAGTTGGCCGGGCGCCTTTCGGAGGGCCCGATTGCCGCTGCCGATGCGGGCCGTTTGCTTACGTGGGTCCGCGAACTGCAAAAAAAGGAGGAGGACGAACTCGCGAAGGCGCTCGAGGTGACTCTCAAAATCCGGAAACTCGGCGGCGAGACCGCTGCCGAGGCGGAGAAGCTTTTTGCGGAGCTCGACGCGAGGGACCCGCAAGAGCTGATGCAAATGCGCTCGGGACATGTTGTTTACGAGTTTTGCGCGATCGCCGGTCTTGCTTCTCGTCCGCTTCTCGAACGGCTCTACAAAGAGGCCTCGGAGTCCAGCATCCGCGACGCGGCGTTTGTCGGCCTCGCCAGGTTGCGAGGCCCGGAGGTCCTTGCGGAACTCAATGCGCCCGCCCAATCCGGGAAGAACGAAATGATGGTCTGGAGCGCGGTCGGAGCGCTCGCGGAAAACGGCGCGCGTGAACAAGCCGACGCCTGGGTGCTGAAGCATTTCCCAAAGCTCAACGGGAGCGGAGTTTTTTACGCGATGCATCACGGAGCTCCGGAAGTCGCGAAGCGCCTGCTCGCGCAAAGTACGGACGGTGAGCCGCTCGATCGCTCGGATCAGTTCCAACGGTTTGAGCTGCGCTGGCGGGCCGATGGGAGCACCCTCCCGTCGTTCTTCGAGCGACTGCGCGAGCGCGGGCTCATCGCGCGCGTCCCGACCGCGGCGGAATTCGACCGCGCTAAGAAACTCCGCTCGTCCATCGATACCGAGGCGAAGGACATCATCCGGCTTTTGGGAGACGTCGGCACACTGCTGGCGCTCCTGCCGAGTTGGGACGTCCAGCCGCCGCTTTATGAACCCGTCATTCACCGATTTGCCGCCTTTAGCCGCGGAGCCTTCGCTCCCGGCGCGATCCGGCAAACCGCCGAGCGTGCGGAGCTGCCTTGGGCGACCGTCGAGTTCGGTGCCGCCGGAAAGTACTTCGTCCTGCGCACGCGGTCCCTTGGCAGGGAGTATGATCTCGAAGCGGTCCAGGCTGCCGCCAATCGCGCCCTGGAACTCGCCGGGAAAAAAGAGCGATTCATGGCGATCTCAACGGAGTTCCAGCCCCTCTCTTACATCTACGGCCCTGCGGAAGGATGGAAGCAGATCGCCGCCGAGTACTCGCTCCCCCTCTTCGGCCTCCCCGCCGCGTCGGCTCCACCAGCCAAGGAGGCTGGAAAAGCTCGAAAGTGGTGAAGGGACAAAAATACTTTTTGATCGCACTCAGTTTTCCGCTTTCAACCAAAGGGACCAACCAAAGGACAGACTGAACGCGCCTCCGGAAAGCGGAGAGTCGTGAACGGAGCTTGCCGTTGTGATTTCGCCGACTACTCTCCCGCGCCCCAAGGCCTCAGCTTTGGGTAACTTACTGAACAACAAAGCAACTTACTGACATGGCAAATACCATCCTTGTCGGCGCCCAATGGGGTGACGAAGGCAAAGGCAAAATCATCGATTTCCTCACGGAACGCGCAGACATCGTTGTACGCTCGCAAGGCGGCAACAACGCCGGTCACACGGTCATCGTGGACGGCGTTAAATACGTCCTGCACCTCATTCCGAGCGGGATTCTGCGCAAGGGCGTCATGTGCGTCATCGGAAATGGCGTCGTCATCGACGCCGTGTCGCTCGCGGGTGAAATCGAGGGGCTTCGCAAGCAGCGGATCGTTGTGACGAAGGCGAATCTCATGATTTCCGACAGTGCGCACCTTACGCTCCCGTTCCACCGCGCGTTGGACAAGGCCAAGGAGACCGCGAAGGGCAAAGGCAAAATCGGCACGACTGGTCGTGGCATCGGGCCGACCTATGCGGACAAAGTATCGCGTATCGGAATGCGGTCGGGCGAACTCCTGCAACCGGTCCGGTTTGCGGAAAAGCTCAAAGTGCGGATCGACGAGGTGAACGTGCAACTGAAAGCGATGGGTGCGGAGCTGATCGACTTCAAGAAGGCGAAGGACGAATATCTTGAAGCGGCAAAAGTCATCGCGCCCTTCCTCGGCAACACGGTCGTCTTTCTCGCCGGGCAGGTGCAGGCAAAAAAGGAGATGCTCTTTGAAGGTGCGCAAGGCACGTTCCTCGATATCGACTTTGGCACTTATCCGTATGTGACCAGCAGCAATACGACTGCCGGTGGAGCCTGCACGGGATCGGGCGTTCCGCCAAATCGCATCAGTAAAGTCGTCGGCACGATGAAGGCCTACACGACCCGCGTGGGCGAAGGCCCCTTCCCTACGGAGGATGAAGGATTGAGCGACTTTCTGCACGGCCTTGGTCGCGAATTCGGTGCGACGACAGGGCGCGCCCGGCGTTGCGGATGGTTCGACGCGGTTTTCACACGCTACGCTGCGATCGTGAACGGCATCGATGATCTCGCGATCACAAATACCGATGGTCTCGACACGATGGACAGCATTAAAGTCTGCGTCGCGTACAAGCTGGGTCGAAAGACGCTGGACTATCCGCCATCGGACATTGATGCGCTCTCGAAGTGCGTGCCGATCTACAAGGAATTTCCAGGCTGGAAGAAGGACACGACCGGCGCACGGAAATGGACCGACCTTCCGCCGAAATGCCGGACGTATCTTCAAGCCATCTCGAAGTTGACTGGCGCAAAGCTCGCGATTGCGAGCGTCGGTCCGGGACGCGAACAGACGATTCTGCTGTAAGGCCGATATGAAGCCGCCCCGCCACATCGCCATCATCATGGACGGCAATGGCCGCTGGGCCAGGGAGCGTGGGCTTCCGCGGCTGAAAGGCCACGAGCGCGGCGCGGAAAGCGTGCGTGCGATCACGGAGGAATGTGTCGCGCTTGGAGTGGAGTTTTTGACGTTGTATGCATTCTCGACCGAGAATTGGAAACGGCCCGGTGAAGAAGTCGCGGGTTTGTGGATTTTGCTGGAGCATTTTCTCGAGATGGAGCTGCCGACGATGATGAAGAATGGCGTGCGGCTGCGGGCCATCGGCCGCATTCACGAACTGCCGGAAAGCACGCAGGCGAAACTTGCGCAGACTATTGCAGCGACTGAAAAGAACCCGGCGACCACGTTGATCCTGGCGCTGAACTACAGCGCGCGGACCGAAATGACCGATGCGGCCCGCTCGATCGCCCGCGATGCGGCAGCCGGTAATCTCGACCCCGAAAGCATTACGTCCGAGACGATCAGCGCCCGGCTTTACACGGCGGAATATCCCGATCCGGATTTGCTCATCCGGACGAGCGGCGAGATGCGGCTGTCCAATTTCTTGCTCTGGCAGCTCAGCTACGCCGAGTTCTTCATCACACAAAAACTTTGGCCGGATTTTGGAAAAGCAGAACTTCGCGAGGCGATTTCGGAGTTTCAGAATCGCGAGCGGCGCTTCGGTGGTTTGTAGATCCCGGTATGATGTGAGAGCTCACGGAGCGCGGGCATCCGATTACGGGAGGCGTTCAGGAAGCGTGTGCGTTCGCGCTGATCAGGTTTGCCGCAGAAATGCCGGCGCGGGTTCCCGTCGCGAAGCAACCCTGCATCAAGTAGCCGCCGGTCGGAGCTTCCCAGTCGAGCATCTCGCCGGCACAAAAGACACCGGGTATTGTTCGGAGCATCAGGCCGGAATCGAGTTCGCTCCAGGAGACGCCGCCCGCGCTGGAAATCGCCTCGGCGATCGGGCGCGGACGCGTGAGCGGGATGCGGCATTCTTTGACCACGCGAGCCAGCGCTTCCGCGGATGTGAACGGGCCGTGGAATTGCTCGATGATGGCGCATGCGGGCTCCGGGAGTTTCCAACGAACTTTCGCTTCGTGGAGAAAATTGCGGCGCGCGGATTCCATTTTGTGCAAGAGTTTTTCGATCGCGAACGTTGGTTTGAAATCGATGGTGATCGCCGGTGAAGTCATCGCCCGCAGTGCGCGGCCGAGCTGGTAGATCGATGTGCCCTGGATTCCGTATCGAGTGAGCATGAGTTCGCCGACGGTGGTCGCCTCGCCGGCGCGAACCCGGAGATTGTGAAGGGGCCGGCCCTCGACTGCGGCGCGCGTTTTCTCGCTCCATTCGCATTCCCAACCACAGTTCGCGGAGCGCAGCGCTTCGATGCGAATTCCATGGCTCGCGAGGATAGGCACCCAGCCGCCATCCGAGCCGGTCTCCGGCCACGAAGCGCCGCCGAGTGCGAGGATCACGACATCGTGAAATGCCGGTTGCTGATCTTGAAACTGCACGCAATGCGGAGTGCCGGGAATGATTCCGCTCCAACGGCGATTCATGGAGAATCGAACGCCGAGGCTCCGCAGCCGCCCGACCCATCGGCGCAGCAAAGGCGCTGCTTTTTTCATGATCGGAAACACTTTGCCTCCCGTGGTTGCAAACGTATCGACGCCAAGCCCGAGCGCCCACGCTCGCATTGCTTCGTTGTCGAATTCCGCGAGACACCCGCGCCAGAAATCCACGGGCATTTCATGGCCGCCCGAATAGCAATCGGTGAAAGCGTCGAAGTCCGCGGTGTTCGTCAGATTGAGTCCGCTTTTTCCCGCGACGAGGAACTTCCTGCCGACGGATCGCTTTGCATCGTAGAGAGTCACGGACACGCCTGTTGTCGCCGCGACTTCCGCTGCGCGCAGGCCGGCCGGACCGCCGCCGATGATTGCTATGCTCGTGGAACTGCTCAAGATTCAGCCCACACCTTCGACGGTCGGAGCGGGGGCAACAAACTGAATTTTTTGTGATTGGCGTGGTCCCGGTACGGAGGCGTGTGGACAATGAGGCTCACCGCGCGTAGAGATCGGAAAACTTCCAACCGATGTTCTTTAGCTGCCCCACCTGCCAGATGTCGCTCCAGGCCGAACCCGAATGGGTGGGCCGGATCGTGAATTGCCCGGGCTGCGGCGCACGCATTCAGGTGCCGTCGCTTACCGAATCGCGCGGCGCCACCGGCGCATCGGGACCCAAGCGCGGCGGATGGGAGGAATCCGATCCGTCGAACGTGAACCCTTGGATCGGGTTGGGGATCGGGATGGGAGCGATGGTCGTGACACTGCTGCTCCTGCTCGTTGTTGAGAAGAGCTTCGTCGGCCAGGTTTACTGGACCGGAGGGTGGGTGAACCACGCTGAGTTTATTCTGTTTTTCTGGGGTCTCGGCATCGTGTTTTTGAAATGGCGAAAGACCCGCCGCCAAGGGGATGCGCTATTGCTTGATGTGCTTCCCAAGCGATTTGGCGACAGGATTTCCGCCGCGAATGTGAGCGTGTTCATCGACCAACTTTACAAGCTGCCACCGCATCTTCGCGATTCGATGATGGTGAATCATATTCGCAAGGGATTGGAGCTGTTTGAAAGTCGCGGCAATAATGCAGAGGTGGAGTCGTTGCTGAATTCGCAATCCGCGATCGATGCAAACCGGATCGCAAGCAGCTATGCGCTGCTGAAGGTGTTTCTCTGGGCGATTCCGATTCTCGGATTCATCGGGACGGTGCTCGGGTTGTCGTTTGCTATGGCGAGTTTCGGGACGACGGATCTCACGGATATGGGTTCGCTGAAAACGGCGGTGAGTTCGATTACGTCCGGACTTGCGACCGCGTTTAATACGACGCTTCTCGGGCTCATTCTCAGCATCCTGCTCATTTTTCCGATGAGCACGATTCAGAAGCTCGAAGAGGATTGCCTGAACGATATTGACGCATTTTGCAACGAGGTGCTGCTCGCGCGGCTGGATGATGGAGGCGGAGGAGCCGCAGGCGGTTCCCACGACTCGGCGCTCGTCGAGCGGCTGGTCGAGGGAATCACGGGAAGTCAGAGGGAGTTCATTGAGCGGTTCGCCGAGACGACCGAGCTTTGTCGGACACTCGCGGATCATCTTGAGAATCGAGCGCTCGCTCATCAGGGAAAAGTTGAGGACTCTTTTTCGACCGCGATGAATGTCCTCACCGCGCGAACCACTGCGGCCATGGAGGAGACCGTACGGACCGCAGGGGAGTACATGAAGGGGCTGGAGAAGGGACTGCGGGGTCTGAACGACGTATTGGAGAAGCTCGGGCAGAAGACCGTTGTAGTCCAGCAAGTGGAGAAGCGGCGTTGGTGGCCGTTTGGCAGGAGGAGCTGAGTCATGGCGCAGGCCCGTCCACGAACAGACGCAGAGATTTCCCTGTTTCCGTTTCTGAGCATCCTTGTCTGTCTGATCGGATCGCTCGTGCTTCTAATTGTGATTCTCACGATGGTTCAGTCGCGAATGGGCGACGGGCGAACGCCGGAGGAGATTCAGCGGGCGGCGGAGGCGATCGAGTTCAAGAAGCAGCTCGCTTTGGTTGCGGAGGAGATCGAACGGCTGAAGGCATCGTCACCCGCCGCGGCAACAAAGGACGCGCTTGATGATAGGCTTAAGGCGATCGTCGAGTTGCGCAAGGAACTCGCGCTCGGCGAGGATGCAAGAAAGCTGAACCAACAGACAAGCGTCGTGCTTCAGAAAGAACTTGAGAATCTCACGACGCAGCTCGACGCGATGATGCCCGAGAAGCCGCCACTCGCAACAGCGATCGAGAAGCTGAAAGTGGAACTGGCGGCGCGAAACAAGAAGCCCGATGACATTCCGCCCGCTCTCATCGTTCAGCCCGGCGGCACCGGAGCTTCCGCCGTTTCGAAGTTATTCTTTGTCGAATGTGGCGGCGCGGGAATCGTGATCCACAAAAGCAAGACCGAGCAGGAGCGGATTTCCGTGGCGAGCGTCGGGGCGGATGCCGCATACGATGCCTTCCTTGATGGAGCGAGGAAGCAGCCGAATGCGGTCGTGCTTTTTCTCCTGCGGGAGGACGGCTACGGATCGTATATCCGCGCTGCGGGTTGGGCGGAAAGTCGGTTCAATCTCCGCACAGGCAAGCTGCCGTTGCCGGGCAAAGGGCCTGTGGATCTGTCAGCCTTTCTTGGAAAATGAGCGTCCGCCGCCGCCGCAACGATAGCAGTGGGGTGAATCTCGATTCGCTGATGGATACGCTCACGAATGTGGTGGGCATTTTGATCATCATTTTAATCCTCGTGCAGATCAACGTCTCGCAAGCGGTGAAGAAGATTGTCAGCGACCTGCCGCCGGTCACTGTGGAAGAGCACGCAAAGCTGAAGGCGGATGCCGCGGCGATTGCGGCGCACCGCGAATCCCTGAAGGATGCACAGACGAACGGGGCACGCAACAAAGCCGAACTCGACAAGGCTAACGCAGAGTTCGCATTGCTGGAGGCGCAGCGACCAACCGACGTGAAGCTCGTAGATCTCGCAACGCTTCAGGCGCAGCTTGAGGAGAAGCGAAAGCTCAACGCGCTGCAAAAGGAGGAAATGGCCGGCATGCTTGCGGAGTCGGATCGGATGAAGGCGTTGCTGGCTTCAACTCCGGTGCCAAAAGCGATCGCCGCGCCGCACGCGAAGTTGGTGAAAATCCCGAACAGCCGGCCGGTGCCGGACAAGGCGAAGTTCGTGCGCGTGATTATCGCGAAAGGCCAGATCTACGTTCTGGATGTGGAAGGTGCCGAACAAATGGTGATGCGTGAGTTTAACAGCGTGAAGCAAACGATGGTTTCGGAGAAGAAGAAGGATGCCGCCGGGAAAACGGTCTATATTTACGACCAGCAAAAGATCGTCGATGTTTTCGCAAGGCGCGCACTTTCGCTGCGCAACGCGACCATCGCCGTCCCGATCAACAAACCGTGGACGCGGCTGCCGATGAAACTAACGGTGATTCCCGGACGCGGCGAGCCGCCGGAAGTCGCGCGCCGGCTGACGTCGCAGTTTTCCGCGACGTTGCAAAAGATGAAAGGAACCAACGCCGTGGTTTGGTTTCATGTGCTTCCGGATTCGTTCGAGTCGTACCTCCAAGCCCGCGAGATCGCGGACGCCGCTGGTATTCCGGCAGGATGGGAAGTTGCGGGCGAGCCGGCGTTTGCAATTGCGCTGAATGATTTTGATGTTGCGCCCCTCGAAGCTCCGCCTGTGGCGGTGCCGGATGCGCAGATTCCGATCGCCCCGCCCAAAAAGTCTCTCGATTGAGTTTTGGCTTCGCGCTCGACAGCGGTGCGCGCGTTTTCAATTCTCCCGAATATGAAGCTCCGTCCATCCAGCATCTCCGCAGATTGGTGGGATTACACCTGCCTCCCTCTCGATCTCATAGACGACGTCTCGCGCCTTTCTGGGAAAGACGTTTCGCAGTTAAGCCGGCCCGGTTTTCGCGTGGTCATGTACGACACGCTGGAGGACTTTTACCTCGCCGAGGCGCTCGAATACATCACGGCCTGGCGCGCGAGCACTGCGGATAATCCGGTGGGAATTTGTGGTCCGATCGGCCCGACGGAACAGCTTCCGCTGGTCGCCCGATTGGTGAACGAGCTCGGGCTCGATATTCTGAGCGGGCATTTTTGGGGAATGGACGAGTGGTTTGATGTCGAGACCGGCAAGGAAGTGCCAGCATCGCACCCGCTGAGCTTCGAGAAGGCGGACCGGGCCATGTGCTTTGGACGCATCAACAAAAAGCTCTGGATGCCGGACAAGAATCTTCATTTTCCAAAAGCCGATACGAGTGAATACCGCGCAAGCTGGGACTCGGGCGTTACCTGTGCAGTGATGCAGGGCGGCCAAGGTGACGTGAAACACTGGGCTTTCAACGATCCCCTCCCCCGCCGCGGCAAATACAAGAATTCACCGCCGACCCCGGAGGAATACCGAAAACTGACGACCCGTGTGGTTGATTTGCATCCGCTCACCATCGCGCAAAACGCACGGACCAGCGGTGGTGGAAACATTTCCATGGTCCCAACAAAGGCCATCACCGTTGGCCCGGCGGAGACTTGGAAGGCGCAGAAAGTGTCGATCTGGCAGGCCGGAACACACGACAACCCATTCGGACAGCGCCTTACGGCATTCATGATCAGTAAAGGCCTTGCTAGCGCCTGCGTCCCAATGTCGTTGCTTGCGGACCATCCAAACGTGCAATTCAACTACTACCGCGGCGGACTCGGGTCATGCGCGGTGGAGATGCATTGATTTCGCGGCGCTTGCAGCGGATATGACTCAATATCGCCGTATCGTTCAAAAACTCGACCGGTTTTTCCCGTGGGGCTTATTGATTGGCGTAGGATTGTTCCTCGTTTTTGGCGGCGGTTGGGCGGACATCACCGAAGGAAGAAAACATCGGAAAGCCCATGAACTGTTCAGCGGTATTTCACCAACCTCAGTGACTGTTTTCGCCATTGGAGACGCGGAGAAGGAACTGCTTGGGAAGACATTCACGGTTGACGGCATCCAGGTCTATCCAGTCGTGAGTTCGGTAACATTGCGTGGGGATGAGTTATCGATGTTTATGGACATTTGGCGGAGACAAGCACCTTTCGACGCTGCTTCCGCTCTTTGTCATAGTCCTCCATTTGGGTTCCGATTCTTCAATGGTAATCGAGTCATAGTGGAGACGACTGTGTGTTGGGCTTGCTCGAATTTTACGGTCGCGCGGTACCCCTTCGACGCCGATTATTGTGGGTTTCATGCGTCGAGTCCAGACGCCAAGGCCCTCTTGGAATTCTGCCGGAGTCGCGTGCCACCCAAAACGATTCAGCCATAGCAGGACCACAATTGCCGTTTGTGTAACTTGAAATAGCGGTGTAATCATAATCCCCGATGAACGACGAACCACTCATCGCGTGGGCGAAAGCCGCGCGTCTCAAGGCGTACGCACCATATTCGAATTTCCAGGTAGGCGCGGCTCTCGAGGCTGCGGACGGGACCGTCTTTACCGGTTGCAACGTCGAGAATCTTTCATATGGCTTAACAGTGTGTGCCGAGCGGGTGGCATTCAGTACGGCAATCGCGGCTGGTCAAAAATCGTTTCGGCGATTGGTTGTATGCGCAGATTCCAAGGATCCCGTCACTCCATGTGGGGCGTGCCGGCAGGTCATGATCGAGTTTTGTGAGGACTTGGATATTCTAAGTGTGAATTTGGCTGGAGACCAACACCGCGCCACACTCGCGCAGTTGCTTCCACGTGCCAAGGCGGGAATCCTAGGCTAAAAACAGGAAAGAAACCTATCTTATGTTCGTATATCCGAAGACTTTTGATGTGATTGTCATCGGTGCCGGCCATGCTGGGATCGAGGCTGCTTCCGCCGCTGCCCGTCTCGGTTGTGAGACTGTGATGCTTACCCAAAGTCTGGATACAATCGGCCAGATGTCTTGCAATCCGGCAATTGGTGGACAGGCGAAGGGCCAGATGGTTCGAGAGATTGATGCACTCGGCGGGGTTATGGGCCTAAATACGGATGCCACCACGATCCAGTTTCGTATGCTCAATGGCTCCCGCGGTCCAAGTGTCCGTTCTCCCCGTGCACAGTGCGACAAAAAGGCTTACCAGTTTCGGGCAAAGTTTCTACTGGAGCGAACAGAGCGATTGGAAATTAAACAAGGTAATGTCACCCGAATTCTTGTGGATGACAACGGTGCGTGCGGAGTGCAGACGAATCTCGGGTTGCAACTGAATGGCCGCTCGGTCGTCGTTACAACTGGCACATTTATGCGCGGCCTCCTCCATGTAGGATTGCAGAATCAAGCAGGTGGCAGAATGGGTGACAGTTTCTCGACGCTCAGTGACTGTCTCAAAGAACTGGGATTTGAAGTGGGGCGTTTTAAGACTGGCACCCCGTGTCGGTTGAACGGTCGAACGATTGATTTCACGAAGTGCGAACGCCAGAACGGTGATGACCCAGCCCTGCCGTTCAGCTATGTCTCCGAGCGGATAACGAAGTCGAAGAACGAGATTTTTACGTTGAATGAGTGGAGAGATGGCCAGTTCCACGTGGAACAAATCCCGTGCTGGATTACCCACACCAATTCAAGCACCCACGAGATCATCCGGAACAATCTCGATAAGTCACCGCTTTACTCGGGAAAAATCGAAGGCGTCGGGCCCCGGTATTGTCCGTCTATTGAGGACAAAGTGGTGAAATTCGCTGAGAAAGATAGGCACCAGTTGTTCCTCGAGCCGGAGGGGCGCCACACCGAGGAATACTATGTGAATGGGGTCTCAACAAGCCTCCCCATGGAGGTTCAATACGAGTTCCTGCGAACGGTCCCCGGTCTTGAGAATGCAGACATCATTCGTCCCGGGTATGCGGTTGAATATGATTACTGCCCGCCAACCCAGATCTACCACACGCTGGAGACGAAGCGAATTCCCGGTCTGTACTTTGCCGGTCAAATCAACGGCACTTCCGGCTACGAAGAAGCGGGCGCGCAAGGCTTGATTGCCGGAGCGAATGCCGCTCTGAAAGTCCTTGCAAAGCCCGAGTTGGTCTTGACCAGGAGTGACGCGTATATCGGCGTAATGGTCGATGACCTCGTAACGAAAGGCACTGTCGAGCCCTACCGGATGTTCACCAGTCGTGCGGAACACCGATTGATCTTGCGTCAGGACAATGCTGATCTGCGTCTCACTCCCATCGCGGCCGGGCTCGGACTTGTGGATTCAAACAGGGTTGAGAAGGTTGAACGAAAGATGACGGGTCTTGAAGAACTGCGCCGTTACGCGGCTGAGCATTCGTATGGAGGCGGGCGAATACTTCCGTGGCTTAAGCGCATTGGGAATTCTCCAGAGCAGTTGCCTCAGGAACATCTAGAAAAGTTCCACATGGAACTATGGGAGGCGTTGGAGATCGAAATCAAGCACGCAGGATATATCGAACGGCAGCAGTTTGAGATTCGGAAGCTCCAAAAGAACGAAAGCAACCGGATTCCACCAGACTTCGACTACTTCGCTTTGCATGGCCTCAGAATTGAAGCGCGGCAAAAACTTTCCGCTTCCAGACCAAGAACGATGGGCGAAGCTTCGCGATTGAGCGGAGTGACGCCAGCAGATCTATCCCTTCTTCAGGTTGCCCTCAAGTGACAAGACAAGAGTGACTTTCGTAGCGGCGATAGATGACGCGAAGATGCGAAGGGCGCAAAGAACCACTCATGGAGGCGGCGGCGCATTCATCCAGCGGGTTATCCGAGAAACGGCGATGGATGGCCCGCGAAAGGCGCGAAAAGGCGCGAAATCATACACTTACCAAAACACACCGACTCACCCGCAGGGTGATCGCCTGCATTTTCTGAGTTCTTCTATTTTCGCGCCTTTTCGCGCTTTTCGCGGGCTCCAATCACGCATTTAGGGTTATCACTTGACGAATACCGTGAGCAATGGGCTTTATTCGCATGACGAACAATGCAAGGATTCGGCTCGAAACTGAGACGT
>JANMGP010000159.1:0-104484 GCA_031374705.1 Verrucomicrobiaceae bacterium
GGCGAGCGGTGGCGACGTGGACACGCGCAGCGACATCTATTCGCTGGGTGTGCTGCTGTACGAACTGCTGACGGGACGGACGCCGTTCACCCGCGAAGACTTGATGAAAGCCGGCTACAACGAAATTCGACGGCTGATCTGCGAATCGGAGCCGAGGAAGCCGTCCAGTGCGCTGCAAACGATGGCGCAGAATCTCCGAACGACGGTCGCCACAAGCCGCCACACGGACGCCGGGACGCTGACGTCGATGGTTCGCGGCGATCTCGACTGGATCGTGATGAAGGCTCTGGAGAAGGACCGCAACCGGCGTTACGAAACGGCGAGCGGATTCGCCGAGGATGTACGGCGCCATCTGGCGAACGAACCCGTGACCGCAGCCGCGCCGGGCGCGATCTATCGCATTCGGAAGTTTGCGCGGCGAAACAAATTGATCTTCGCCGCGAGCACCATCGTATTGTTGAGCCTGTTGACCGGCATCACCGTGAGCAATTGGGCACTCGTGACATCGAGGGAGGCGGAAAGGAAAACCGCCGCTGAGCGGGACGCAAAGGATCTCGCGCGGAAGGACGCGGAGGCCATCTCTACATTTCTCACCGAAGTCTTCCAGAGCCCCGACCCGAAGCGCGACGGGCGTGACATCAAGGTATTCGAGTTACTCGATAAAGCGTCGAAGAAGCTCGGTACCAGCGTCGCCATCCAGCCCGCCCAGCGTGCCAAGCTGCAGGCTGCGCTGGGCAAGACCTACCGGGGTCTTGGCATCTACCAGAATGCCATTTCGCTTCTCGAAAATGCACGGGATTACTTTCACCCCGTCTCCGGCCCGCTGAACCCCGACGCACTCTCGACGATGAACGAGCTGGCGATCTCCTACTTCAGAGCCGGTCGGAGAGATGAAGCACTCAAGCTGCGAGAGGATGTGCTTCTGCTCAGCCGCAAGGCAAACGGCGCAGAGCATCCCAACACGATTGCATCGATGATCAATCTGGCGAACTCCTTCAACGATGCTGGGCGCTTGGTGGAGGCGCTCAAACTGGGCGAGGAAGCTCTGGCTCTGAGTCGTAAGGTGAACGCTCCGGAGGATGTTGCCACGCTCACGACGATGAACGGCCTCGCTGTGTTCTACGCCGCTGCGGGCCGCGAGAATGAGGCGCTCAAGCTGCGCGAAGAACTGTTGCCGCTCAGCCGCAAGGTGAACGGCCCGGAGCACCCCAACACACTTGATGCGATGAGCAACCTGGCCAATTCCTACGGCGTCGCCGGCCGCCGGGGCGAGGCGCTCAAGCTGACCGAGGAGGCGCTTCTGCTCAGCCGCAAGGTGATCGGCCCGGAGCACTCCGACACGCTAGTGACGATGAACAACCTGGCGAGTTACTACTTTAGCGAGGGCCGTCGGGACGAGGCGCTCAAGCTGGCCGAGGAGGTCCTTTTGCTCCGGCGGAAGGTGATCGGCCCCGAGCACCCGGAAACGCTATCAACGATGAACAACCTGGCTGTTTTCTATGGCCAGTCCGGCCGCCAGGACGAGGCGCTCAAGCTGGAAGAGGAACTGCTTTTGCTCAGGCGCAAGGTGATCGGGTCGGAGCACCCCGACACGCTATCAACGATGGGCAACCTGGCTGTTTCCTATTCGGACGCCGGCCGGCTGGACGAGGCGCTCAAGCTGAATGAGGAAGTGCTTTTGCTCCGTCGCAAGGTGATTGGGCCGGAGCACCCCAAAACGGTCGACGCATTGGGCAATCTGGCGAATTCCTACCGCGCCGCCGGACGGAAGGACGAAGCAATCAAGCTGGGCGAGGAGGCGCTGGCGCTCAGCCGCAAAGTGAACGGCCCCGAGCACCCCGATACGCTCGGAGCGATGGTCAGTCTGGCG
Organism: Verrucomicrobiaceae bacterium; assembly: GCA_031374705.1. GTDB lineage: Bacteria > Verrucomicrobiota > Verrucomicrobiia > Chthoniobacterales > Chthoniobacteraceae > SXWH01. The sequence goes on from JANMGP010000159.1 coordinate 1,871, forward strand.
GTTTATTACTCTGATGCTGGCCGCTGGGACGAGGCGCTCAAGGTGGGAGAAGAGGTGCTGCCGCTCCGTCGCAAGGTGAGCGGGCCGGAGCACCCCGATACGCTTAGGGCGATCGCCAACCTGGGTGTCTACTATTCCGAAGCCGGGCGCCGGGACGAGGCGCTCAAGTTGAAAGAAGAGGCGGTGTCGCTCCGCCGCAAGGTACTCGGACCGGAGCACCCCGATACGCTCAAGGCGATGACTAACCTGGCTCTTTCCTACTTCGACGCAAGCCGCTGGGATAAGGCGGTCAAGCTTCACGAGGAGGTGCTGGCGTCCCGCCGCAAGATCAACGGCATGGAACACCCGGACACGCTGGAAGCGATGATTAACCTGGCGATTTCGTCGAAGGAGGCCGGTCGCCTGCGTGAGGCCGCCGCACTGCAGGAGCAGGCGCTCGCCATCGAACGCCGCGTCCTGCCTCCGAACCACCGCAATTTTGCGACGTCGCTCGAAAACATGGCGGAAATCTATGAGAAGATGGGCCGTCTTGATGAAGCCGCGGCGTTGCGAAAAGAGATTCCTGCGAAGGCCTCCGAGGGCGCGCCAGCGAACGCCGCGCCGAAACCGCCTCCAGCCGTTCGCAGTGGGGCACTTCCTGCCGACGACATCACGAAGCTGGAAAAAGCTCTGGTTCTGGCCCGAAAAACCGCCGACCAGAAGCCCGGAGAAGCGATCGATGCGATGCTCGAACTGGCTGCGGCGTACGGAGCGGATTTTAGTGCGCATAAAGCCATCAAGCTCGGCGAGGAAGCCCTGAGCCTTTCCCGGCGCACACAGCCCGTAGGCGATAGGCGCACGATTGCTGCGCTAAAAGCTCTCGTATCGCTCTACAAATCCGTGGATCTCGATGAGGACGTCCGCAAACTTCAGGCGGAGATACTGGCCGCTCCCAAATAGGAACACCGTTCGACCGATGGACACTGCCACAGACATCACCAACATTCTGGATACACTCAGGCGGGGAGACACCGCGGCTTGCGAAGAACTCACGCATGCGGTTAACGACAGTGTGGATCGTCTGGCATCAGCAAAAACGGCGCAGCCGCAGCCGGGACATGCGTCGCAGGCGCTGGCGCTCGTGGATTGGGAGAGGCGGGCGCGGTCAAAAATCGCGTGCACTTTTTCGGTACCGAGGCGGCGGCGATGCAGCGCGTCCTCATTGAGCGTGCCCGGCGCAAGATTCGCGAGAAGCGCGGCGGCGATGCGGAGCTTTTCCCGCCCGGACAAACCGGAAACAAAAGCCGCTGAGAATCTCTACAACGAACTGAATCAACCCGACAAAAAATGAAAACCAACCTGCTCCCGCGCCTCGCGCTCATCGCGATGGCCATCACCATCACGCTCCGCGCCGATCCGCAGCCGAACGGTACGCTGCTGTTTGAGAATCTGCGCGCGTTAACCAAGTCATACTCCGTTGACGATCCATCCGTTAGCGGAACGGATCCGAATCCTAGTCAGGGAAGTGGCGATGGGCCGAAAGGTCTCGCCACTGCCGACCTCGATGGCGACGGGCGGAATGATCTCATCGCAAGCAATACCGATGGGCGTGTCGCGGTGCTTTTCGGAAAAGCCGGCGGATTCGAGGCGGCTGTCTTTCTATCAGCAGGCAGCACTAAGGGGTTGCGCGATGTCATCGCCGCCAATGTGAAAGGCGACAGTCGGCCTGAGATCATCACGGCGCATCCATTCGACGGGAAGCTCTACATTCTGGCGATCACCGGCGGCGCGGGGAGTCGCACTTTTTCGGCAGCGCAAGAGGTGACGACGTGGCCGGGTGCCCGTAGCGTGGTGGCGGGTGACTTCAACGGCGACGGAAATACGGATCTGGTTGTCGCGGGCTCAGGCGGGACGGGCGGCAGCGTGCGCGAGTATCGCGGGGATGGCGCGGGAAATTTCACGGGGCTGGCACCGATTGCGGCAATTAATGCCGGCGGCTTCAATGGTTTCTCGGCGACGCCGGTTTTCACGATGCACGTGTGGCGGCGCGCGGGGGAGACCCAAGATCGCGTGGCGGTTTCCTACGAAATGGCGAGAAAAGCGTGGCTCTTGAACAGCCCCGTTGCCGGACAACCGCTGGCGGCTTCGGAGGTCTCGCTGGATGAGCCGGGGAGCATTGATCTCAGTCTGGGCGTCATTTCCGCGGAGTCTCGCGTGAGCGGGGAGCCGGATCTCGTTGTGGTGGGTGTCACGTATATCGGGATTCACCGGTTTGCCGGCGGACAGTATCGCGCCTACGCGGATAATAAGCTGGTTGTGCCAGGGGGGGCGCGCAGCGTGAGCATCACCGATGTGAACAACGACACGTGGCCCGACTTGCTCGTCGCGTCGCGGAACGGAAACACGCTCTATCTATTCCTGAACAACGCAGGCGTGCTCACACTGGCGTCGCAAGCGCCAACCGGTGCAAGCCCGCGCGACGTAGTCAGCGCGGACTTCGACGGCAATGGGCTGCCCGACGCAGCGGTCATCAACCGCGACTCGGCTGACGTGTCCGTCGTTCAAATCGACCCAGTGAGCGGCTGTTTTGTGCTCAGCCCGCTCGTGCAACGAAACCCCGGCGGTGCCTCCGCGGCGACGGTTCACGACATGAACGGGGACGGACGCGGGGAATTGCTCTACCTCAATCCCACAACCGGCGACGCGTCCATCCAGCAGTTCAACGCCAACGGACTGCCGATTCCTGTGGTCAGGTATTCGATGGGCTCGCGCCCGCAGACCCTCACGACGCCGGACATCAACCTTGATGGTCGTCCAGATTTACAGAGTTCAAGCATCGGAAATTCGGCTGGCGGTGCAGGATTCTTTTTCCGGCTCCAATTGCCCGACGGGACATTTGGCCCGCTCACAGACGCATTTTCCGGTGCGCTGGCCGGCTCCCGAATGCTCGCCGACATTGCTGGCGATTTCAATGGTGATGGAATTCCCGATCGGGCGACGCTGTTCTATGATTGCCGCGTCGGACTGTTCGAGGGCACCCCCACGGGATTGGTTGAACGGCGCGTCGATATGTTCGTGTATGAATCGCGAGCCCTTTCAGCCGTGGATTTAGATCAGGACGGAGATTTGGATTTGGTCGGTGTCAGTGCGTACGGCGAGGTGGTGATCATCGAAAACAACGGCCAGTGGTTCACAGGCGGCACATGGAAGCGTACGGTCCTTCCGAGATCCCCTGCTGCCGCAGGGGCATATCTTGTGAGCTCCGATGACTTCACGGGGGATGGAGATCCCGATTTGACTGTATATTCGCAGAACGGCGTCGCCCGCTGGACTGGCGGCCCGGGACTCACGTTCGCGTCTGTCCCAAATGTGACGTTGAGCAACACGTTCGACATTCTCCGGCGCGACTACGATGGGGACGGGATTCTCGATACGTTCGCGATTTGCCCAAACGCTTCGACGGCGACATTCTTCAAGGGCACTCCCACGGTTTCGTGGTGGGGGTCGCCCGAGGTGCCTTACACGACACCCACGACGGAGAAGCTGGCATCCGGCGACATTGACGGCGACGGCAAGCCCGACCTCATCGGCATCGGCGAATACCTCTGGGTCGCGCTGAGCGGCACGCCGGCGCCGCCGCTGATCCCAACACCCGTGCCACCGACAAATTCGGAAATCACGACCGTCGTGATCAACGAAATCCTCGCCAGCACGACATCCTACGTCGCGCCGGGCACGTCCGAGCCGTCAGACGCCGTGGAAATATTCAACAGTAGCGGCGGCGCGGTGAGCCTGGCTGGCTGGAAACTTCGCCGCGTCACGGCAACCGGCAACGCCGATTTCCCGTTCCCGGCATCCACACTCCCGCCAAACGCGCGGACGGTCGTCTATTTCCCGGGAATTATCGGGCTTGGTGGTGCCGCTTTGTCGTTGCAGGCTCCGTTCAAATTGCCCGAGGACGGCGCGACGATGTGCCTGCTCGATGCGAACGACACCGTGATCAACGCTGTCACCTACGGTCCTCAACTGCCGGATGTCTCGTATTCCCGGCTCACCGACGGATCGCGCACGCTAGTCCACAATCCACTGCCGAGCATCGGCGCGGCAAACTACGACAACGGCAACGCCGACCCGGTGATTTCGTTCAAGAACGTGGATTTCGAACTGCTCAAATCGGGCACGTGGCGCTTCCGCGCGCAGGCGTTTTCACCGAGCGGGATGTTCACGCTGACGATCCACTGGCGCGAGATCACGGCGTCCCAAAATCCGCGGAGCGGCAGCATACCGCTTTACGACGACGGCATGAATGACGACGGCGCGAGCCTCGATGGCGTGTTCGCTGGCGATTGGGACGCGCCGGTGCCTCGCGGGATGGCAATCGAGTTTTACATCACCGGCACCGACCTTCGCGGCGGCGGAATCACGCAGCCGGGCGGGCCGCAGTTCACCACGCCCGGTCAGCCGATCACGAACTACACGCTCGTGAATCCCATCACGCCGGTGGAGTGGGAAATCTCGGAGATGGTTCCGCAGAACCGAGGCGGCCTTCGCGACGAAACGGGCAGGTCGCCTGATTGGGTGGAGATTCGATACACGGGCGCGGGCGAGGCTCCGGTGCAGGACTTGTATTTGTCCGACTCGATCTTCGGCTACGACCCCGCGAAACTCTACGCCGTGTCGAGGCAGGGTGCCACGGTTGCGCCCGCCACTTCTCGCATCGTCTTCCTCGACGGCGCTCCCGCCGGAACAGATGCACGGCACGCGGCATTCAAACTCGATGGCGATGGCGACGCTATCTACCTGCTGCGCCGCCTCGCGTCCGGCGCCACGGAGTTGGTGGATTGGGTAAAAGTGCCGCCACTGGGGGACAACGTCGCGTATGCCCGACTCGGCACGGGCGGAGCGTTCGTGCAGGATACGACTCCGACGCCCGGCGTCCGAAACGGGCCTCTCGATGGGGCGATATTTATCCCCGGCAATATGACCATCGAGGCGACAAACCCCGCAGGCGCAGTGGTTACTTACGCCCCGACTGCCCAATATCCCGGCGTACAGTTCAGCAGCGTGCCGGCGAGCGGCGGCACTTTTCCATTAGGAACCACGCCCGTCACCGTGACGGCATCCGATGGTGCGGGACTGACGCGGGTCGGCACTTTCACCGTGACCGTGCGCGACACGACCGCGCCCGTGCTAACGCTGCCCGCGAACATGACGCTCGAAGCAACAAATGCCACGGGTGCGGTTGCGACGTTCGTGGCGTCAGCAGCAGACGCCGCGGACGCCGCGCCATTCGTCTTGGCCTCTCGCTCAAGCGGTTCGAAGTTTGCGCCCGGCACGACGACGGTGAACGTGACGGCCACCGATGCGTCGGGGAATTCAAGCAACGGAAGTTTCACCGTGACCGTGCGCGACACAACCGCGCCTGTGTTGACGATCCTTGGCAGTAACCCGGCGAGCGTGTTTCAGGGCGCGACCTACACGGACGCGGGCGCGACGGCGCTCGATTTGATCTCGGGCAACGTCACGGCATCAATCACGAAGACTGGCACCGTGAACACGGCGGTGCCCGGCAGCTACACGGTGACATTTTCCGTCAGCGACAGTGAGGGCAACACCGCGCAAGCCGTGCGGACTGTGAACGTCTTGCCCGACCCCGCGACGGATTCCGCGCCGCCGCTAATCACGGTCACCAGCCCGAAGCCGGGGCAAAAAATCACGGAGCCGTCGGTGACATTCAGCGGCAGCGCGACAGACGACACGCGCGTAGCGCGTGTGGAGATTTCGCTCAATGGCGGCGTGCCGCAAAGCGTGTCGCCGGCAGTGCGCGGCCCGGATTTCCAATGGGAGCTGTCCGCGCTCCCGGAGAACGGGCCGAACACCGCCACGGTGACGGCCTTTGACCAGTTTGGCAAAACATCGGCGCCCATCTCGCTGAGCTTCACGTTCGTCAATCTGCGCCCGCAATTTGCCGGGAACTACAACGGGCGCCTCGAAGCGACACCCGACTCGCCGACGCCCATCGAGCACGAGGGCCTCGTCGCGATCAGCGTGCTGCCGACCGGCGCGTTCACGGGCAAAGTCACCATGGCCGGCCGGGCGTTTCCTTTCACGGGAACTCTGCTCAATGACGGCACCGCGCGATTTGGCAAAGCAGCGATGCCGTCCATCGCTCTACTGAAGCCCGGCAGCGTGTTGCTCGGTCAGCTTGCCCTCACGCTCGACACCGCGCCCGGGGCCGAGCGCATCGGCGGCACGCTCACGCAGGGCACGAGCATTGTGGCGACACTCGCTCACGCAGACCGCGCGCTTTACAACGCGACGGAAAATCCGGTCTTCCCGCTGATGAATGTTCCCGCTGCGCTCGCAGACCCGCTCGGAAACAAGGGCAGATACACCGCGATTTTCCGCGCCGGAGCCGCGCCGAACCACGGTGTTCCCGCGGTTGGATTCCCGCAGGGACACGGCTGGGTCCGGATGAGCCTCGCGCCGACCGGCAGAGTGACCCTCGTCGGCAGGCTCGCCGACGACTCCCGGGTGGGCTACGGAAACGCGCTCTCCAAAACAAACGAGCTGCCCGTGTTTGTGCCGCTTTACGGGAACAAGGGCTTCATCTCGGGTCGCGTCACCTTTGACCCGTCGCAGGCCGTGACGGACGCACGCGATGCGGCGATGAAGTGGTTCAAGCCTGCGAACGCGAGTGATCGGCTCTATCCCGGCGGCTGGCCGAATGGCATCACGACCGACTTCTCGGCATCGAAGTTCGTGCTGCCCGCGCGGGCCACCGCCAGGAATCCCGCGCCGCTCTACATCACCGGCACGCACAACATCCTCGGCCTCGTGGGTGCGCCCGCGTCCGCCGCCATCACCTTCACACTCCACGATGGCGGGACACCGGGGTTTTCAAACGACGCCACCGTGGACGCCGCGAGCAGAATCACCATCGGCACCGCCAGCGCGGGCGCGATCGGTGCATCAAAGCTCAAAGCGGTATCTGATCCCGGGACCGGCAGGCTGGAAGGGAGTTTCACCCATCCGGGCAACAACAAGGAGGTGATATTCCGAGGCATCATCTTTCAAAAGACGCACACGGCGGGCGGTTACTTCCTTTACCTGCCGCCAAAGCCGCCCGGCCTGCCCGCCCCCTCGGACCACAGTGGCGCGGTGGAAATCACACCATAACTCCATGAACACGCCGCCAAGCAACCACGAAGAGGAGATTTTCCAGACCGCTCTTGCGTTGCCTGCGGCGGAACGCGCGGCGTATCTCGACGCGGTTTGCGGGGACGATCACGAACTGCGCAAACGTGTCGGGCGGCTGCTCGCCTTGCACGAGGCAAGCGGATTCATGGAAGGGTTGCCGGAAACTCTCCGTAGTGAAATCGAAGAGCAGTTCGCACGGCTCAAGCCCGAGGAGGCGGGTGAGCGAATTGGCAATTACAAGTTGCTCGAACAGATCGGCGAGGGAGGATTCGGCACGGTGTGGGTGGCAGATCAGGAGCAACCCGTGCGGCGGCAGGTAGCGCTGAAAATTCTCAAGCTCGGCATGGACACGCGCGAGGTCATCGCGCGTTTCGAGCAGGAACGCCAGGCACTGGCGGTGATGGACCATCCGAACATCGCAAAGGTGTTCGACGCCGGGGCTACTCAGTTTGGCCGTCCATATTTCGTGATGGAGTTGGTGCATGGGAGCCGAATCACCGACTACTGCGACGAGGCGAAACTTTCCACGCGCGAGCGGCTGCGGCTTTTCATCGCCGTGTGCCAGGCGGTGCAGCACGCGCATCAAAAGGGGATCATCCACCGGGACATCAAGCCGTCGAACATCCTCGTCACAGTACAAGACGGCGTTCCCGTGCCGAAGGTAATAGATTTCGGCGTGGCGAAGGCGATTCGCGGACGGCTTACGGAGGCGACGATCACCACGAACCTCGAGCAGATGATCGGCACCCCTCTATACATGAGCCCCGAGCAGGCGGAGGCGAGCGGTGGCGACGTGGACACGCGCAGCGACATCTATTCGCTGGGTGTGCTGCTGTACGAACTGCTGACGGGACGGACGCCGTTCACCCGCGAAGACTTGATGAAAGCCGGCTACAACGAAATGCGAAGGCTGATCTGCGAGTCGGAGCCGAGGAAGCCGTCCGCTGCGCTACAAACGATGGCGCAGAATCTCCGAACGACGGTCGCCACATGCCGCCACACGGACGCCGGGACGCTGACGTCGATGGTTCGCGGCGATCTCGACTGGATCGTGATGAAGGCGCTGGAGAAGGACCGCAACCGGCGTTACGAAACGGCGAGTGGATTCGCCGAGGATGTACGGCGCCATCTGGCGAACGAACCCGTGACCGCAGCCGCGCCGGGCGCGATCTATCGCATCCGGAAGTTTGCACGGCGAAACAAATTGATCTTTGCCGCGGGCACCATCGTATTGTTGAGCCTGTTGACCGGCATCGCCGTGAGCAATTGGGCACTCTTGGCATCGAGGGCGGCGGAGAGGGATGCAAAGGAGCAGGAGTCGAAAGCCAAAGCTCAAGTTCGAGAAGCCAGTCGCTCGGACTTGGCTACTGCCCAGCAGCGTCTTAGCGAAGGTAAGTGGCAGGAAGGTGTTGCTTATCTTGGTCGAGCGATTCGCTACGATGCCGGGAATCGCAATGCTCAGGACGCACTGTGGCTGGCGCTGCGCTATGGCCAGCGCGATGTGGGCAGGCTGCCGGTTTATGTGCTCGAACCTGAAGGCGTGGTCGACAGCATCTTCAGCGTGACCAGCGCCGCATTCAGCCCGGACGGAACCCGAATCGTTACCACGAGCGCCGGCAAGGTGCGATTGTGGGATGCGAAGAGCGGCCAACCCATCGACTCTCCACTCAAACACGACGGCTACGTCCACAGCGCCGCATTCAGTCCGGACGGAACCCGAATCGTTACCACGAGCGCCGGCAAGGTGCGAGTGTGGGATTTGAAGACCGGTCAACAAATCGGTGCTACTCTCAAACACGATGGCTCGGTCGAAAGCGCGGCCTTCAGCCCGGACGGAACCCGCATCGTCACCGTTGGTGATACCGCGCGATTGTGGGATGCAAAGAGCGGCCAACCCATCGGCGCTTCTCTCAAACACGAAGACTGTAAAGACTGTGTAGTCCGCGAAGCGAGCTTCAGCCCGGACGGAACCCTCGTCGTTACTACTGCGGAGGGCTGGGGCGGAATCCGGCGAGGGTTTGATGCTCGATTGTGGGATGCGACGACCGGCCAACCCATCGGCTTTCCTTTCAAACACGAGGACGGCCGCGTCAGCGGCTTGAGCTTCAGCCCGGACGGAACCCGCATCGTCACCGTTGGTGATCCCGCGCGATTGTGGGATGCAAAGACCGGCCAACCCATCGGCTCTCCTCTCAAACACGAAGACTGCGTAGTCAGCAAAGCGAGCTTCAGCCCGGACGGGACCCGCATCGTCACTACTGCGGAGGGCTGGGACAAGACCGGACGAGTGTGGGACGCGCGAGTGTGGGATGCAAAGACAGGCCAAGCCCTAGGCTCTCCCATCAAATTCAAACACGATTTTCCTGGCAGCAGTGCCGCATTCAGCCCGGACGGGACCCGCATCGTCACCGTTTGCTATAGTAACGTGCGAGTCTGGGATGCGAAGACGGGCCAACCCATCGGCCCTCCACTCAAACACGACGGCTACGTCCTCAGCGCCGCATTCAGCCCAGACGGAACCCGCGTTCTTACCGTAATTCGGGGTGGTAACCCGCGAGTGTGGGAATCGAGCAGCGGCCAACCCATCGGCTCTCCAGTCAACCACCAGGACGGCTACGTCAAGAGCGCGAGGTTCAGTCCGGACGGAACCCGCATTCTCACTGTTGGTAATACTGCGCGAGTGTTGGATGCGACCACCGGCCAACCCATCGGCCCTCCTCTGAAACACCGGGACCACGAAGTCATCAGCGCCGCATTCAGCCCGGACGGAACCCGCATCGTCACTGTCCCCTTTGACAAGACCGTGCAAGTGTGGGATGCGAAGACCTCCCAAGCCATTGGCACTCCTCTCACACACGATAACTGGGTGCTCAGCGCCGCATTCAGTCCGGACGGAACCCGCATCTTTACTACGAGCAAGGAAGGGAAGGCGCGAGTGTGGGATGCCGGAACCGGCCAACCCATCGGCTCTCCGGTCAAATTCGGATACGATGTCGATAGCGCCGCATTCAGCCCGGACGGAACCCGCGTCGTGACCACGAGAGAGGGACCGGAGGGGGTGGGCGTGTGGGATGCCGGGACCGGCCAACCCATCGGCGTTACTCTCCAACCTTTTGACTATGGCTCTGTCCGTAGCGCCGCATTCAGCCCAGATGGAACCCGCATCGTCACCGTTTGCCATGATAAAGTGCGAATGTTGGATGCGAATACGGGCCAACCCATCGGCGTTACTCTCCAACCCTATGAACCTGGCCCCCAAGTTAGAGCCGTATTCTTCAGCCCAGATGGAACCCGCATCGTCACCGTTGGTATGACTGCGCAATTATGGGATGCGAAGACCGGCCAACCCATCGGCCCTCCATTCAAACACGATAGCTACGTCACCAGCGCCGCATTCAGCCCGGACGGAACCCGCATCGTCACTACGAGCGGTGACCATACCGCCCAAGTCTGGGATGCGAAGACGGGCCAACCCATCGGCTCTCATCTCAAACATTGGCAGAACGTCGGCAGCCCGGCATTCAGCCCGGATGGAACCCGCATTCTCACCGTGAGCGGGGGCGCCGCGCGAGTGTGGGATGCAAAGGCCGGCTTTGCTCTGACTGCCGAAGTTTCCGAGTGGCTTACCGCGTATTGCAGCGGAGCGAAGCTGAACCCTGAAATGGGCAGCCTTCAGCAACTCACCGTCGCGGAGCTAATGGCACTCCGTAAAAAGCTCACACCATTCCTCTCTAGCAGCGAAGACTGGGCCTTCGTCGCCCGCCAGACCCTTTCCCAGAATCCGGAAGCCGCCCTGGTTTCTCCACACATGACCATGACGCTCCGAGAAGCGACCACTCGGCTCATCGGCACAATGGAGAGCGAGAATATCCGTGAAGCCGCCTCCATCGCCCCATCGCATCCCATTTTGCCATTTGCCCACGCCGTTATCGAGGCGCAGAAACGATATGAAGTTGAGCCCGCCAACCCCGCCCGCGCGGCCTGGCTGGTGGACTACGGGATGAAGCATCTCCCTGCCGATACGAATGCGGCGGACCTCACCCTCGCCGCCAAGCTCGTCGCCAAAGTCGCCGAAAGCATCCCCGAGCAGCGCGCGACCGCCCTTCTCTTGCTCGATCGCGCCCGAGACAAAGAGCCCGAGACCGATGAGACGAAGGCGCTTCGCGAAAAGTTGAACAAATGACTGCCTCTGGTGCGAACGATCATCCAGCAAACGCTACCGCAGGCGACATCACGCGCATCCTCGACGCGCTTCGCCGGGGTGAAGAGTTGATGCTGGCGAGGCAGCAGCCGGGGCACACGTTGCAGGCGACGGCGCTGGTGCATGAGGCCGAGGCGTTTAAAAAGGAGGAGCAAAAGTGAGCGCGAATCCAATACGCCGTGGGAGTGCGAGTGAGTTTGAACAACGAGCCAGTCAAGTCGTATGCACGTCGAGCCTGCGGCCTTGGCCGACTGGCAAACTGCGGAACGGGCGAAGCCGCTGTAGCGATTTGAAATGAACAACGATATCACCGGACTTTTTGGCCTAATCCGCGACGGCGACGCGCGCGCCGCGGATGAGTTGCTGCCGCTCATCTACAACGAATTGCGCCGGCTGGCGGCGGCGAAAATGGCGAGGCAGCAGCCGGGGCACACGTTGCAGGCGACGGCGCTGGTGCATGAGGCCTGGATGCGGCTGGTGGATTCGGAAGGACGGGCGCGATTCGAGAACCGCGCCCATTTTTTCGCAGCCGCCGCGGAGGCGATGCGGCGCATCCTCGTGGATCACGCCCGGCGCAAGAATCGCGAAAAGCGCGGCGGTGGTGCAGAGCATGTGGACGCGGACGATGTGGAGATCGCCGCGCCGATTGAAAATCACGATGAATTGCTGGCCGTGCATGAGGCCCTCGACCGACTCTCGGCGCACGATCCGCGCAAGGCCGAACTGGTGAAGCTGCGGTATTTCGTGGGGCTGTCGTTTGAGGAGGCGGCGGACGTGCTGGGGATTTCCGTGCCGACGGCGAATCGCGACTGGGCGTATGCGCGGGCGTGGCTGCATGCGGAGATATCGACGGCGGGACAGCCGCCAGTAACGCGGGAATAGCCACGCAGCAGCAATACAGCGGTGCAGATCAAAAGGCCGACCGGGAGTTCTTTGACGCGGTGGCAAGCGGCGGGATCCCTCTGCCAGGCTTGCATTGAAAAAAACAGCGCGGCGGATGATACGATTCGCCGGCGAATGGCGCATGATTGAACGAAGCAGCCGCATGTCCCTTGGAAGCACCCAGTTTTCGAGGGGGCGGCTGAACACGAAACCAATAACCAACAACAACATGAAATCGTATATTCAGACGTCCATCATCGCCGCAATCGCGGCCATCACATCGAACATTCACGCTGCGCAACCGCCGGGGCCGGTCGGCCACTTCGAGGCGGTCGGGCGGTTCAAGCCAGCCGGCGCTTGCGAATCCATCGCGGCTACGGCGGACGGCAAAATGCTCATCTACACGAACCCGGAGGACAATGAAATCGGGTTCATTGACATCAGCGATCCTGCTGCGCCGACGGAAACGACCGGTCTGCCGGTCGGCGGTGTGCCAAACTCCGTGGCCGTGCTGCATGCGCGCTGGGCCATCGCGGTGGTGTCCGAGGGCTACGACCCGCTGGCAAATGCGTATTCGGGCAGCGCCGTCGTCATCGATCTGAATGACCCCGCCGGCCCCTCGGTCGCGCGAACGATCCCGCTGGGAGGCCAGCCGGACTCCATCGCGGTAAGCCCCGATGGACGCTATGCGGCGGTGACGATCGAGAACGAACGCCTCGGCGCGCTGGGCGTGACGCCGGCGGGCTTTCTCGCGATCATCGATCTCACGGGTGCACCGGCGCAGTGGACCACGCGCAACGTAAGCATGAGCGGGCTTGCGAGCATTTTCCCGCTCGATCCCGAGCCGGAATACGTGGCCATCAATCACGCGAACCAGGCGGCGGTGACGCTTCAGGAGAACAATCATATCGTGGTCGTTGACCTGCCGACAGGCGCCGTCGTCTCGCATTTCTCTGCAGGCCGGGTGGTGAATCAGCCAGCGGATTTGACGAACAATGGCGTGGTGAGTTTCACCCAAAGCCACACGGCGAATCGCGAGCCGGATGCGATCGCATGGACTCCGAACGGTAACATCGTCACCGCAAACGAGGGTGACCTGACAAGCAAGGCGGGTGGCAGGAACATTACCATCTTCTCGCCGACGGGCGCTGTGATTTTCGATCCGGGCGCGTCGCTCGAGATGCTGGCGAATGCTGCCGGGCTCTACCGGGACAACCGCTCGGCGAATCGCGGCGTGGAGTTCAACACAGTGCGGGTCGCCCAATACGCGAACAACACGTATCTGTTCGCGAGTTCGGAGAAGATGGATTTCGTCGCTGTATACCGTCTCAGCGCCAATGACGCAGCGCCGGAGTTTGTGCAATTCCTGCGCACTGGCGACGAGCCGGAGGGCATGGTGGCGATTCCGAATCGCCGCCTGCTCGTGACGGCGAACGAGGACGACGACACGGTGGATATCTTCGTCGGCAAGCCAGGGAATCCGTAGCCTGACGCAACGCAACTCCGGCGGGGCTGGTCGAAAGGCCAGCCCCGTTTGCGTTTCGTGCGGATGCTCGCGCTTGCCGACCGAGTTGGATTGAACCTGCGCGCGCAAGCCGGTGACGAACAAGCACGACTACCGACACCGCCCGCCCTGTTTACACAAATCTTCTGCCGGGAAGCGGCTGTTTTCTAAGGTAATGGGGTGTAAAAGCGTCGAACTAGTTGCCCGTGAACTCCAACCAACTCTTACTCTCGCCATGAAACTGCCTGCTCTCGCCCTCGCAATCCTCACCATCAGCTCGCCCCTCCACGCGCGCAACTGGATGACCGCCGACAACAAACCGTTCGAGGCCGACTATGTCGGCGCGAACGCGACGCATGTGAGCGTAAGGGTTCGCGACGGGCGTGTCGTCCCGGTCGAGTTGATACGACTCTCGGCGGCAGACCGCGAGTTCGTCGCGCAGCAGGTCGCGGCGAAACCGCCGGGAGCGACGCCGTCCGCTGCAACACCTGCTGCGCCCAAGCCCATCGGCACCGCCACGCCCGCTGCCGTGAAGAAGAGCCCCTATTCGGATTACCTCGCCAATGAATGGAAGCAATTTGAGGGGAAGGGAAACCTCAAGGGTATGTTGTTCGGCGCTCCGGTGGTGGATGCGACGAAGAAGGTGCCGCTCGTGATTTACCTCCACGGAAAAGGCAACCGGGTGCTCACAAAGGAGCACCTCGGTTTCGCCGAAGCGGTCGTGAAGCCCGAGAACTTCGGCCAGCGCCCATGCATCGTCTTTGCCCCGCAGTGCCCGGATGAAAATGGCTGGCAAGGCGCGACGGGCGACGCGGTGATGAAGACGCTCAAGGACATGATGCGCCACCTGCCCATTGATGAAGACCGCGTGTACCTCACCGGCTACTCGATGGGTGGCTACGGCACGTTTGCGTTTCTCAATCAAGATTCGCGAATGTTTGCCGCCGGCATCCCCATTGCCGGTGGTGCGAACGTAGCGATCGCGCGTGAATTGAAGAAGACGCCGATGTGGATTTTCCACGGAGAAAAGGACGATGTGGTGAAGCCGGACGACAGCCGTGCGATCGCGAAGGCGCTCGAGAAAATGAAGGCGCCCGTGAAATACACGGAGTTCCCCGGCGAAGGCCACGGCATCGGCGGAAAGATATTCTCCGACCCCGCAGTCCACACGTGGCTCTTCGCGCAAAAGCGGAAGTAGTTGACGAAGCCGATAGCGACCTTCCGGAGGACAAGGAGGCACGACGCCCGTCAGAACATATCGCTTTCGACGACAGATGATGCGCCGAACTGTTTACGGCGGTCAGTGATATCCGGCGCACCTACGGATACATGTATATCTTGGAGTGCGTCGTGGGAGGTCTGCGGACGACTGAACTGCACCTGTGTGAGTGGCGGAGAAAGACGAAAGTAAAACTCGCCGGAAATTCCTCTACCCGGACGATGTGGCTTAAAGATGCCCCGTTTTTTCAAGGCATCTTACCAGCCTCCGCCCGCCTCTTTTTCAGCTAGATTTCGACCTGCACGCCGAGCTCGACGACGGAGCCGGGCGGAAGGTGGAAGAAGGAGGTGGCGTCGCGGGAGAGGCGCGACATCCACGGGAATATCGCGGACATAAAGCCGCTACCGCTACGGGCGATGATGGATTCGCGCCCGAGGAAAAAGGTGGATCGTAGGGGCTCGTATGGAAAATCTTCGCCCGCGATGCGCGCAAGCTCGGCGGGGACATCCGGATCATCCATGAAGCCAAATCGCAGCGAGATGCGCCAGAAGCCGAGCGAGAGACAGTCGATGGAGAGGCGATCGCCGGCGGGAATATGGGGCGCTTCGTCGATGCGGACATTGAGGATGACGATGCGCTCGTGGAGGACTTTGTTGTGGCGCATGTTGTGAAGGAGGGCGTGCGGCGTGGTGCCGGGATTCCCAGACAGGAAGAAAGCGGTGCCGGGCACGCGGATGGGTGGTTGTTCCTGGATGTTGTGGAGGAAGAGGCCGAGAGGGAGCGCTCGCTCGGTGATGCGTTTACCGAGGGCGATGCGCCCTTTATGCCACGTCCACATCAGAAGGAAGATGCCCGCCGCGACGAGGAGCGGGAACCAGCCCCCGTGGAGGATTTTTGTGAAGTTGGAGACGAGAAAGGCGAGGTCGATCGCCAGGAAGACCACGGTGAACGCCATCACTGCGACGGGGTTCCACTTCCAGCGCCAGCGGGCGATGACGTAGAAGAGGATGGTGGTGATGAGCATCGTGCTGGTGATGGAGACGCCGTACGCAGCCGCGAGATTGCTGGACGAGGTGAAGCCCAGAACGAGGGCGATGCACGAGAGCATGAGCGCCCAGTTGACGAACGGAAGATAGACCTGGCCACGTGCGTCCGCCGAGGTGTGGCGGATTGTGAGACGCGGGCAGAACCCAAGCTGGACGGCCTGCATGGTGAGGGAGAAAGCGCCCGTGATGAGAGCTTGGGATGCGATGACGGCGGCGGCTGTGGAAAGGATGATGAGCGGGTAGAGCGCCCATTCCGGTGCCATTTCGTAAAACGGATTTGCGGCGGCACTTGGGTCGCGGAGCAGGAGCGCGCCCTGCCCGAGGTAGTTCAAAAGCAGCCCCGGCAGAGCGATCGCAAACCACCCCAGGCGGATGGGCTGCACTCCGAAGTGTCCGATGTCGGCGTAAAGCGCTTCGCCGCCCGTGACGACGAGAAATACCGCGCCGAGGATGATGAATCCATGCCAGCCATTGTCCGCGATGAAATGGAATGCGTAGGTCGGGCTGAGTGCCGCGACCACGCCGGGGACGTGGACGATTTGCGCCACGCCCATCGCCGCAATCACTACGAACCACACGAGCATCACCGGCCCGAACAGCGCACCGATGCGCGCGGTGCCGCGGCTCTGCACGACGAATACGCCGATGAGGATAATGACCGCAATCGGTTCGACGAAGCGGTGCAACGACGGCATCGCAACCTCAAGGCCTTCCACGGCGCTCAGCACCGTGATGGCGGGAGTAATCATCCCGTCCGAGTAAAGCAGTGCCGCCCCGAAAAGGCCCATGACGGTGAGCGCCATTCCCGGCCTGACCTGCTGCACGAGCGCGGAAAGGGCGAGGATGCCGCCCTCGCCCCGGTTGTCTGCCCGGAGAATAAAGACGAGATATTTGAGGGAGATGACGATGACGAGCGCCCAGAAAATGAGCGAGAGCACTCCGAGAATATTGGCTGGTGTGGCTGCGATTCCGTGCGCGCCGTGGAAGCACTCCCGCATGGCATAAAGCGGGCTGGTGCCGATGTCGCCGTACACGATTCCGAGTGCGGCGAGTGACAAGGCGATGAGGCGGCGTACGTTTGTGCGGCCCTCATCGGTATGATGATGTGACATATGAAATGCTCCGTTGCCTGCGGCGTGGGAGCGGTGTTGCTCTTTGTGAGAATGGGGACGCGGGAAGCGATCCTTGCTCTCGGTTAATGCTTACGAGGTTAGCTGTCGGGCTAGGGCTACCGAGTGCCCCCGGCGCCGCAGCGCCGCACGCCCCGAGTCTCCGCTTGCGCGGAAAAGTGGGTCCCCCGTTGCCGTGGCACTCGGCCCCGGCACTCAGCGAATCAAAGAACTGCGTGCACTGTGGATCGGTCCCGCATTTTCGTCAAGCTGTCGTCCCGACCGCGGCGCTGCCGGGGTGTGCTTAAAAGTGGTTTCGCGAGCTATGAACGCCGAAGGCTCTGGAGTGCGGCGAGAATCGCCGCTTTGAGCGACATCACAGAGAAAGGACGCGTCAAAGAGCGGTGATGCTCACCGCAGTCCAGAGCCTTCGGCTTCCATGGGAACAAGCCTCTCTGAGAAGGACCACTTTTAATCACACTCGCGCTGCTGGCGCTCGCAATCAGCGGTCCCGCGGCTTGTTGTCCCACGCATCATCGCCGGTTTCCTTCTGCATGCGCGAGTCGCGGCGCAGGACGGATTCGAGGTTCGCGCCGTGCTGTCGGGCGCGCGTGGCGTAGCCGCTTTCATCGCCCTCGTAGTTTGCGAGTTCCCGCACGGAAGCCTCGTCCACCTCCTTGAAAAGGCGCGCGGCCCGGAGCGCCTGCACGCCGCGCATTCCGAGCCCGCGCAACGCCGCAACGCCGAGGTCGAGAGCGCTGCCGACCGTCTCGCGGAACACGTCATCGACGCCTGCGCGGATGAGTTCATAGGCATGCTGCCGGCTCACGGCGCGGGCGAGGATGCGCAGGTGTGGGAATTCGCGCTGCACCATTCGCACGATTTTGAGCGTCTCCTGCTCGTCGGCCAGCGTGCAGATGAAAAGCTTTGCGCGCGCGGCTCCGGCGGCGTGCAGCAGGTCGGCGCGGGTGGCGTCGCCGTAGTAGGCTTTCAGGCCAAAGCGGGCGAGCATCTCGATTTGCTCCGGGTCGTTTTCCAGCACGGTGCAGCCGATGCGGTTTGCTATCAGGAGCCGCCCTACGACGTGGCCGAAGCGACCGAATCCCGCGAGGATCACCGGATTATCGTGCGCGGGAATTTTGTCGGGCTCGCGCTCCGGTTTCACCGGCAGGTGGCGGCGGAACATTTTCTGGAGGACGCGATCATTCAGCACAAAAAGGAGCGGCGTAAGCGCCATGCTCAGCGCGACTGCGGCGGTCAGCGGCTTCACCAGTTCCGCGCCGAGCACGCCTGCGCCTTGGGCGAATGCGAGCAGCACAAAACAAAACTCCCCGCCCTGCGCGAGCGCCAGCGCGAACAGCGTGCTGTGCGCCCAACCGAGCTTGAAGAGCCGCGCGAGCAGAAGTTGGATGACAAATTTCACGACGACGATTCCCGTCACGAGCGCGGCGATGAGACCGGGGCGCGCGCCGATCAGCGTGAAGTCGATGCCTGCTCCGACGGTGATAAAAAACAGTCCGAGCAGCAGCCCTTTGAACGGCTCCAGATCCGCCTCCAGTTGATGCCGGTACTCGCTGTCCGCAAGCATCACACCCGCGACAAACGCCCCGAGCGCGGCGCTCAGACCGACCGCGCCCATCAGCAGCGTGATGCCGATGACCAGCAGCAGCGTCATCTCCGTGAACACCTCCCGCAGGTGCGTTGCTGCGACATAGCGAAAGACCGGACGCAAAAGAAAACGGCCCGCAAGCACAAGCCCGACCACCGCGCCGATCGTCGCCAACGCCCGCAGCCACGGCGGAAGGTGTGCGATGATTCCGTGCTCGCCCGCCGCCACTTCGCCCGTGCCCAGCAGCGGAAGAATCGCGAGGATCGGGATGACCGCGATGTCCTGAAACAGCAGCACCGAAAAGCACGATTGCCCGGCGGAAAGCTTGAGCTGATCGCGCTCGGCGAGCGATTGCAGGACGATGGCCGTGCTCGACATCGCGACGATGAGCCCGATGGCGAGCGCCGGCTTCCACCCGAGTCCCGACACCAGCGCGATGCCCGCCGCAGCCGTGGTGACGCCCAGAACTTGCAGTCCGCCGAGCCCCACGATCGGCACGCGGAGCCGCCACAGCAGCGACGGACGCAACTCCAGCCCGATGAGAAAGAGCATCATCACCACGCCAAACTCCGCAATGTGCGCGACCTCCTCGCCCGCCCCGACGACACCGAGCAGCGAGGGGCCGATGATGATGCCTGCGATGAGATACCCGAGCACCGAGCCCAGCCCGAGCCGCTTTGCAAACGGCACCGCGATGACCGCCGCGAGCAGATAGACGAAAATCTGAAACAGACTCACAGCGCACCTCCTTCCGGGCCGACCAGCGATTCGATCGCCGCCCGATAGCGCGCTGCTTCCGCCGCGACCTCCGCATCGGTGAGCCGGAAGACCCCGCTGATGACGAATGGCTCCAGATATTCCATGCCGCAGAGCCGCGCCGTTTGCTCGAAAGGCGCAAGCAATTCGCGAATGGTGAAGTGATTCGATCCGCCGCGCTGGTACGCCTCCTGGCCGCCGCCGGTGCTGATCGCCGAGAGCATCCGCTTTCCGCGCAGCGCGTCGCCGCCCTCGCCATAAGCGAACCCGGATTCGAGCACGAGGTCCTGCCATTCCTTCAAAATCGCCGGACTCGAATACCAGAACATCGGATGTTGGAAGACGACCACATCATGCTCGCGGAGCATCTGCTGCTCTGCATCCACGGAGATGTGCAAGTCCGGATAAACCTCGTAGAGGTCGTGAAAAGTCACGCCGTCCATCCCGCTCACTGCATTCGCCATCGCACGGTTGATGCGGGATTTATGCAGCGCCGGATGCGCAAAAAGAATAAGCACACGAGCCATGAGCGCGGGACGTTGCACATCGCGCGCCGCTTTGTCCATCGCGGGGTCGAATGGGGGAGTGAAATTGGAATGCGGCGGAAGAACGGCTTTCTCGAACCCACTATTCCACGCCGGCCTATGCCCGTGCCCGCCGCCTCAGGAGCCCGCTTGCCGGCGCAAAAAGAAATGCCAGGACAAAAATGAAAGTCTGCGCGAGGACGATGCACGCCGCTGTCGATCCGTTTGTCAGAAAGCTCACGTAAACTCCGGCCCACGCGGAACCGACCGATGTCGCGACCGCGACGGCGATCATTTTATCGAAGCGTTTCGTCAGCAACAACGCCGTCGCGCCCGGCGTGATTAATGCCGCGACGACCAGAACGACACCGACAGCCTGTACCGATGCGACAATCGTGAGCGAAAGCAGAACCAGCAGCATATACGTGAGCGGCTTGACCGCCATCCCGATGGCCTTCGCGTGCGATGGGTCGAAGCACACCAGCAACAGATCGCGCCTCAACACAATGACGACAGCCAGAACCACGAATGCGATCGAGCCGGTCTCAATCATCCGTTCTGGAGTGATGCCCAGAATGTTCCCGAAGAGAATGTGATCCAAATGCATCTCTGACGGAGTGCGGGAGAAAAGAACCAGCCCCACGGCAAACATGCCCGAGAAAACCACGCCCATCACCGTGTCCTCTTTAATCCGGCTGTTCGACTTGATCCAGCCCGTGGCGACCGCGCACAAAAGACCGCTCGCGAATGCTCCGATGGCGAGAGGAATTCCGGCGATGTAGGCGAGCATGATCCCCGGCAGGACGGCATGCGAAATCGCATCACCCATCAGCGACCATCCACGCAGGACGAGGAAACACGAGAGCACCGCGCCGACTGCGGCGACCAGCCCGCCGACGGCAAATGCCTGAAGCATGAACCCGTATCGAAATGGCTCAAGGAACGCGTCCATTATCCCCTCGCCCGGCGTGTTGCAATCAGTCCATGCTTCGGCGCGAAGATCAGCGCGCCGACGAACAGAATTGACTGGAGCGTCACGATGCAGCCGCCCGTTGCCCCATCAATGAAATAGCTCGCGTACGCACCTGCAAAGGCCGTGACCGCACCGAATACCCCGCCAATGATCAGCATCACGCCGAACCGATCGGTCAACAAATATGCAGTCGCACCGGGCGTCACAAGCATAGCCACGACCAGAATCGCGCCCACCGCCTGAAGGGCTGCCACGGCCGTTGCCGAGAGCAAAAGAAGGAGAAGAACGTGCAGCCATCCGACACGAATTCCCAGCGCCCGAGCCTGGCTGCTGTCGAAGCAAAACAACATTAGATCCCTCCACTTCAACGCGATGACCACGAGGCAGACGAGCGAGACAATCACAAGCTGCACGACATCGCCGGCGGCAATTCCGAGGATATTTCCGAGGATGATGGTCTTCAGATCGACACGGCTTTTAAACAGCGAAATCAGAAGCAAGCCGAGGGCGAAAAAAGCAGTGAACACGATTCCAATGACCGCGTCCTCCCGCACCGGCGTCTTGATTTTGACAAACGCCATCGCGCCCGCTGCAAGCAGCCCGCTCACGAATGCGCCGACTGAAAACGGAAAGCCGACAAGGTAGGCAATCGTCACGCCGGGAACGACCGCGTGACTCAGCGCGTCACCCATAAGCGACCAGCCTTTCAGGGTTACAAAGCCGGAGAGCACACCGCAAACGCAGCCAACCAGCGCGCTCGTCCACATCGCTGTGACCATGTACTCGTAGTGGAAAGGAACGAGCCAGTTCACACATCCTCCTTTTCACGGTCGGAGATGAGCTTCTCGCGACCTGTCCGGTCGCGGTATTCGATGTGACCGCGCTTTCCGAGGACGAGCGGACGTTCGTCATCCGTGAGCACCGTGACGCTCTTCCCGTCGTGGTCATGCACAGTGGAACTCGCGAGATCGAACTGCCGCAATACGCCGCCGAATGCCCGCACGAGATTCTCCGGAGTGAAGACTTCGTCGGTCGGTCCGAACGCCAGCACGGTGCGATTCACAAGGACCACATGGTCGCAAAACTCGGGCACGGAGCCGAGATTGTGCGTGGAAACAAGGATGAGACTTCCTGCAAGCCGCAATTCGTGGAGCAGCGCAATAAGGTCCTCTTCGGTGGTAGCATCCACGCCCGTGAACGGCTCATCAAGCAGGATGACGCGTCCGCCTTGTGCAATCGCCCGCGCCACGAACACGCGCTTTTTCTGTCCGCCGGACAGTTCTCCAATCTGTCGATCGCGCAATTCCCAGAGCCCGACCCGCTCCAGCGCATTCCGGACGGCAGTGCGATCCGAAGCCCGGGCGATCCGCAAAAAATTCATGTAGCCGTAACGCCCCATCATCACGACATCATGAACGCTCACCGGAAAGCTCCAGTCCACATCCTCAGCCTGCGGAACGTAAGCGACCCATCCTTGCTTTTGTGCCTCGCGAATCGGACGGCCATTGAGCGCAACCGAGCCGCGGACCGGTGTGACGAATCCCATCAGGGCTTTGAAGAGTGTCGATTTTCCCGAGCCATTTACGCCGACGAGCGCGCAGATGGTTCCTCCCTCCAGCGAAAAGCTCGCATCCCGCAGCGCCGTGTTACCGTTCGGGTAAGTGACAGTGACGTCCTTCGCTTCAAGCGTGAGCGGGCTATTTTCCATCGGTCAAAAATCCGCGGATAATCGTGTCCGCGTTCGCTTCGAGCAGTCGCAGGTAAGTCGGGGCCGGGCCCTCCGGACCGGTCAGCGAATCAACATACAGCACGCCGCCAAACCGCGCGCCCGTCTCCTTGGCGACCTGCCGGGCGGGCTTGTCGCTCACGGTGCTTTCGCAAAAAACCACGGGCACCTTATGCTCGCGCACGGCATCGATCACCTTCTGCACCTGCTGCGGCGTGCCCTGTGCGTCTGCGTTGATGGGCCACAGATAAAGCGCCTTCAGTCCGTAGTCGCGGCATAGATATGAGAATGCCCCCTCGCTAGTCACAAGCCACCGTTGGTTCTCTGGGATCGTTGCGAGCTTCGCACGCACGGGAGCATCCATCGCCCGGATTTTTGCAATGTAGGCATCGGCATTCGCCTTAAAGGCGTCAGCGTGCTCGGGGATGGTCTTGGACAGGGCGTCCCGGATGTTTTCCACATACCGGATCGCATTCGTCGGCGACATCCATGCATGCGGATTCGGCTTTCCCGTGTACGGCCCCTCAGTAATCCCCATCGGCTCGACACCTGCCGATACCACAAATTGCGGGACGTTTTTGACGTTATCGAAAAACGGCTCGAACCAACGCTCAAGATTCAACCCATTCCAAAGGACCAGCGTCGCCCGCTGCGTCTTGACGATGTCGCCAGGCGTCGCCTCGTAGCCGTGGATCTCCGCACCCGGCTTCGTAAGCGACTCCACGTCGGCGTGCTCGCCTGCAACATTCCGCGCCATGTCGGCGAGAATGGTGAATGTCGTCAGCACCTTCGGCTTTCCCGAAGGCTTCTCCTTCTCTCCGCAGCCAAAGAGAAATGCGATCGCCACGCTTAATGAAAGAAGACGGAACCCCGCCCGGAAAAATCTGCCTGATTGAGTCACACTCGATACCAGTAGCCGGTTCGAAGTTAGGTTCAACTAATTTCTATTACCTCGTCGAACTTTCTTATTCCGTCCTTTCTCCCCATCTCCGACCGGAGCCGCAGAGCCGGATGACCGCACCGTGCGCGAAACGCACCCTCGAGTTTGTCCGCCGCTAATCGAGAAGTTCCCGTTCTGCTGCAAGCCAGTCGTCCAACGGAGATGGTGGCATCCCGGAAGCCTCCCGCTCCATCGCCAGAAAATACGCCCGGACCTCAATAGCCTCCGCGGGGACCTTCTTTGCAGGCTTCTCCGCAGGGACGGTCGCTTTTTTAACCACCTTGCGCACCGCCGCTTTCGCGGGGGTGGCCGGTGGCTTCGCGGCCATGGGCTTGGATGCCGATTTCGGTTTTGTTTCAACAGCCGGTTTGGCCGCCGCCTCTTTCTTCGTTGGTTTTGTTGCCATAAGATTGTTTTCTCCTGCCGACTCCGGAGAGAGGCAGGGGCACAGCCGACATTAGCGGGATTACTCGAAACGCGATGACTTGTGAAGCATTTTGATACTTCAGAATGCAAAGCCGAAACTGAAATGCACCGCGCCGGGGTCCTCGCCAAGACGCGGCGAAGGGTTGTAACCGTAGTCCAGCCGCATCGGACCAATAGGAAGCTGGTAGCGCAGGCCCGCCCCGAGGGCCATCCGGTAATCATCAAGGCCAGGCGTCGCGTCGCTCAGGAGATTACCGCCATCAACGAACACCGCACCGCCGAAAGTATCCGTAAAAGGAAAGTCCCATTCGAGATTTGCCACGGAGTAAAACGACCCTCCAAGCGAGTTTCCAGCGGCGTCTTTGGTCCCCAGATCACGCTCGGCGAAACTCCGCACCGTCCCGCCCCCGCCGTTAAAGTACCGAAGGTCGATCGGGACGTCCGCAGCCTCGCCCGCCGGAATATTCCATCCGAACCGGAGCCCCGCCGCGATCACGGATTTTCCAATGCTCCGATAATGGGAATAGCGGGCGGCCACCCGGCCAAACGCCGGCTTTCCATCGAGCGCGTTGAGTTCCACCGATGTGGAAAAAACGGAGCCGCGCCGCGGATTGAGCGGGTCGTCGCGATAGTCGAGTTTCTGCGCCACACCGATCGACGCCAGCGTGTAATCAAGCGGCCCGAGTAGCGACGGCTCGATTCCCGCCGCCGAGATCTTGTTCCCCGAGAACTCGGAAAACGCGGAGACCTCCCAATGCGGCGCGAGTTTCCTGCTCGCTTCGACCCGGATTCCCGCACCCTTCCTGGAATAGCCGTCCTCGTCGCGAACCTTCGAAAACAGCTTCGTACGCAAGGTCCAGTCGCTCTCCAAGAACCACGGGTCCACATGCAAAAGCTCACCCTCGAAGCCGCGTTGTGAGGTTTGAAGCTCTAGCATCAGCGAACGCCCGGTGCGCAGGAAATTGCGGTCCCCCACTCGAACGACGGCCTCCAGCCCTTCGTAGCTCCCGTATCCGATCTCAAATCCGAATTCCTTCTGCTTCGCTTCTTCAACTTCGATATCAAGCGTCAGTTCCCGGGTCCCGGTTTTTTTGGGTACGACACGGATCGACCGAAAGAGACCCAAGCGGACCAACTCGCGGTATTTTTCATCAATGGCCGAGGGTGAGTACTCGGCATTGGTGACTTTCCGAAAGCGCTGCCGGATGAATTCCGGCTTCACGCGATCCAAACCGCGCGACGTCACGCCGCCCACCCGGAATTTTGGACCCGCTTTCACGTCGATGAGAATGGGGATTCTTCCCCCTGTCGCACGCGCCTTCTCCGCCTCGGCGAGGACCTCCGCTGCAAAGTGCCCGCGACCACGGAGCCAGGAACGGAGCGAGCCCTGCATGGTGTCGAATACTGCCGGATTGAAGGGGCCTTCGGGCCTCGCACCGAGCGCGTCGATGAGAGCCTCGCGCGGATAGGGTGCATCACCGCGAATCGTCACTTCACCAAACCAATAGCGCGCACCCTCGATCACGGTCACAAAAACGTCGGCGGATTTCCCATCCGCAGAAAGGTTCGCTTTGGTCCCCACAGCGGCATCCAGCCAGCCGCCGCTGATGTAATGCCCGCGCACCCTGTCACCGCCGGCGACGACCTCTCCTTCGTTGAATGGCAGCCCGGCGGCGGCGATTTTTTCCACGGGCACGCCGGAAAAAAAGCTGGCGAGGATGGCGGAATCCACGCTTCGATTTCCAGAGAACTTTACAGACCTCAGCACCGCCCTGGGTCCTTCCGTGATTTTCAAAAAGACGATGGTTCCTCTCACATCGTAGTCCACTTTCACCCGCGCGTAACCCTGCTTGCGATAGAAGGCCGCGAGATAGAACGCCGCATCATCAGCGCGCGCCGCGGTGGGGCCGCGGCTCTCGATCTCCTGCAACTGTTCACCAATCGCCGTGCGCAGTGTTCCCACATCAATATCCCTCGCTCCCGCGAATTCCACGACGGCCTCAGCGCGGGAGAATGCCGCGAGCAAAAACGCGATGCAGGCGATCCAACGTAAAGAGGCAGGACTGGCGAAAGGGCGATTCATCAGCGGAAACGAAAAAGGTATTTCACACGTCCGGAAAACCCGCCGCCCATTTGCAGGTCGCCGATAAAATAAAGGCGATCCGTCACACGCAGCTGCGCCGTCGTTTCATTCCTTCCGGTCTTCGGATCCACTGCGCCGAAATCCACTTCAAATCGATCGACGAGGGAAGCGCCGCCCTCGTCATTGTTGAGCGGGAAGTCCTTTTTGAAAATCTTCTTGTACCAGCTCTTTATCACGAGCACAGCAGCGCGTGTCGCCATCGCGGTGTTGTTCGCCCCGATCTCCCCGCTAAGCGAGCCGGTGGTGAGCAGCGAGAGAATCTCCTGCTGCGGAAGCGGCGGCTCGCTCTCAAGATCCATCCGCGGTTTTGAGGCGGGGCCATCCAGCCGGACGATAACCGTATATTGCCGGATCTTCGACTCGGCCTCGATCTCCACCCTGGGTTCGAACGGCGCATCTTCGCTGAACGTCAAAATCCCTCGTCGCGTCGTCAGCGTGCTGAGCGGAAGTATGGCGCTAAACTGCTCGATCGTCGCGACTCCGACGAGATACGGAGCGAGCCCCGTCCCGGCGAGGCGAAGATCGAGGGAGACTCTCCCCTTCGCGAGATTCCCGCGCACGAGAAACGGGCCGTCCGCCCGGGTCTTGATCGCCACATCGAACGTCCAATCGCGAAGCGGCGGCTGGGGAAAGGATACCTTCCTCGAACGCACAACCGCAGCGGGGACGGCCTTCGGTTTACCCGGCAACGCGAGCGGTAAAATCTCGATCTCCTTGTTAAAGCGACTGTCCACCACATAGACGGAACCGCTCACCGTTGCGGCATTCAGCGGCCCCTTCAGCGCTACGTCAGCCTCCGCGCGGACGAGCACGGAATCATCGCGCAGAACGAGAACGTCTTTTGATTTCAGCGCCAAATCGAAAACCGGCACCGCCGGGTTTGCGACATTGATCGAGCCCGTCATTCGGAACCGCCCGCCGCCCGCCTCGCCACCAAATTCCGAAAACTCAATGCGATCGCCAGTCGCCACAATCAACGCTTTGAAATCGGTGATCACCGGGATGGAAGCATCTGCGAAACGTGCAATTTTAATATCGAGGCGCGTCGTTCCATGCGCAGTGGGTGCCGCCGCGGTCCCTCCGATTTTCACCGACACCGTCGCCGTGCCATCCATCCTCGTGATCTCAGGAATCAGGCGCGGAAGGAACTCTATCGGAGACGCAGGCATCTCCACTGAACCACTCAGCGGAATCGCGCTGAGCACTGGAATATTCCCCGCGAGCAGCGATTGAAAATCCACGGTTGTTTCCGCGGAAAACGTCACAGGCTTGACGAGAGGTTGCCGAACGGTGCCGGTGATTTTCAACCGCCCTCCGTCGAATACCGCGTGCGTCTCAATCGCCGTCAAAGGAATCTTTTCCGTTCCGGAGACTTTGAAGCCGTCCGCCTTCGAATCGACCACCAGTCGGGGCTTCGCGACCGTCCCAGATGCCTCGATTGTCGCGGATACCTTGCCCGCCGCGGACTCCGGCCTCCCGAGGGAGGCGAGCAATTTCGCGATGTCCAAATCACGAGCCACCAGGCTGGCGTGGATCGGCTGATCAAAAGGCACCGGGACCGGTGAGTGCGGAAGGAAAGGCGCGGACAGCGAGCCTGCAAGGACCACCTGCCCGTCCATGCGCACGTCGAGATTCGACACATCAACGCGGCCTTCCTTCCAGACCACCCTTGCAGAAGCCCGCATCTTGTCATTCGCGACAAACATGTCGGTGAGTTCCGCTGCATTCGTGCCGACAGTTCCGCTCACGCGCGCTTCCGAGATTTCCAGTCTGTCGAACTTCACGCTCTTCGCGCTAAATTTGATGAGTGCCTCCGGATGGACAGGATCTCCTTTGCCATCCACCGAGAACTCAAGCGCTCCGGAAAGCGACCGTTTTTCTCCGAATATCGCGAGGATCGGCGCAAATGCGGAGAGCTCCGGAACTTTCACCGAGAGCCTGCCTGTGAAAGCATTCGGAGCACTGAGACTAAAGCGCCCGTCCGCTTCCATCGACGCCCGCCCGGGCAATTGGACGAGGCATTTGCTCGCAACGATCTCGCCATCAGCGACGCCGGCCTCGATGTCGAAAACCCCCGCGACGGCATCGCCAATCTTTAAACCTTTCGCATGAAGGCTCACCCGCCCTTTCGATGTAGCGATGGGTTGTCCGATGGCGAGTGCGCCTTCGCCTTCCAACGCTCCGCTGAACAGTGCGCCATTCGCCATGATTCCAAAATCCGCGATCTCCGGAATGTTCACCGCGAATCGCAGCTCCGGCATTCCAATGAGCCGGCCCTTTTCGTCGAGAGCGGCATTTGCAGAAGCCGTGATCGCCCCTGTCCCGCGCGCGATGCGGAACTCTTTCACCGAGGCGCGCAAGTCACGGATTTCAGAGTCAAACTTCACCTCGTCAACACGCACGCCGCCGGCGTCGATTTCCTCCGCTTTCACAGCCACTGTTGCTGCAAGGTCGCGCAAGCTCACACCCGCCTTCAATGGCATCGATGCTTCGAGTTGGATGCCCGCTTTTGCCACGGTCACCGGCCCGGAAGCGAGGCCGACAGCATCGACCACAAACTTCAGCATCACCCGTCCGTCCTTCAGCGTCACGACGCCCTTGCCGTTGCCCTTTCCTGAGATTGGCGCCTGAAGATGCGCCGCTGCGATGGCCAAATCGACGGCCGAAGTTTCGAACTCGAGCGCCCCCGACGTCGGCAATGCAGCACCGCCAAGCGGCACGTCGCCCTTTGCACGAAGCGCCACGCCGAGTGCATCCACACTGAGTTTCTCGACCTTCACGACCTGATTCTGAAGGGCGAGTTGCACAGCGATTTGAGCATCAGGAAAAGAGCCCTCCCTGGCGATCTGTGCGGTGGCATTCAGCCTGCCTGTCCATGTCGCCGGGGCATCGGGGTCCCCATCAAATGTAAGCACAAACTCCGGCACCGTCAGCGCGGCGGGAAACTGGACGCCGGCTTGTTTCGCAAAGGTCCGCGCATCAAAACTCTCGATCCGGACTTCACCGTGCAAATGCGGGCCGTCTGCGGCAGGCTCGATTCGAATCGAGGTCCGGCTGCCCGCAAAATTGCCGGCGAGAACCAGCACAGCCTTCGCGGCCGACATGCTCAAGAGCGGGGCGTCGGGCGGAGCGAGGACATCCCGCAAAACCAGATTTCCCGCGCTAAATCGCGTC
Source organism: Verrucomicrobiaceae bacterium (assembly GCA_031374705.1). Classification (GTDB taxonomy): domain Bacteria; phylum Verrucomicrobiota; class Verrucomicrobiia; order Chthoniobacterales; family Chthoniobacteraceae; genus SXWH01. The sequence goes on from JANMGP010000159.1 coordinate 31,282, forward strand.
TCCGCTTTGAATGCGGGAATGATCGGAGCGCCAGGAATCCGAATCTCGTCCCAAGCGATCTCCCCCGGCGAGTCCGGCGATACGGCCATCCGGAAATTGGTCACCACTAGATCATCCGGCGCCATTTTCATCCGAACATCTGCACGGACGATCGACACGGTCGGAGCCGGCAACGGCTTTGACAAAACCTCACGCATTACCTCGGCGACAGTCTTCGGCGGCTTGCTTCGGGGCTTCCCTGCATCTTCCGGCGCGATCACGACGTTGACGGTTCCCACGTCCACACTCCGCATCCCGCCGAGGTCACCGCGAACGAGTCTCCACAGATCGTAACGCGCCGAGATCCGGTCCAACGAAAGGCTCTCCACGGGTGCCCGGCCAGGCCCGAGGCGCGTGGCGCGAACATCGTGAATCTCAAGGCCGGTCCACACATTCCCTTCAATTCGGAGATCGAGCGTCACATTTTCCGCGCGGGCCAGCCGGATGGCGAGCCAACGCCCGCCATAGTGGACGAGGGGTCGGTGAAAGAGCACGACGCCCAGGAGAATCCATAAAATCACCCGCATGACCCTACGCCACCACGGGCGTCGGACGTGCAGTTTGGTTGTCGGATTTGGCAGCTCGGGCATTCGAAGCGGACAAGTTAGAGCATGAATTGCATCCTCGCAATGGCGTACCCGCACGCCGGCGCAGCTTGACAAACTGTCCTGCCGGCGGAACCTCATTCCAAGTCACGCACCATGAAACCTTCCAGTATCGTCGCAGCTCTGTTTTTGCTCCTTTTCCTTGCACCCGCGCGCTCGCAGAATGTCGCGCAGGGTAAGCCCATCACGTCCAGCGCCGCGACATGGGGAGGTTTGCCGGTGACGAATGCTGTCGATGGAAATGTCGGCACTTTGACACACCCGCTCGCGTCCAGCGGAACTCTTGGCTTCTACTATCAAGTGGACCTCGGCGCCGAGTATGCGCCGCATCATATCTCCGTCACCAATCGCTCGGATGGATGCTGCCCGGAACGACTCACGAATTATCAAGTGACGCTGTACGCAGACGCCAGTGGAGCGCCCGGGGCGCTGCTATGGCAGGCGACAATCCGGGGCGACGGCACCAATAGCGGTGTCGGCGGCTCCGACACGATTTACGCGAATACCAGCCTTAATCCCGCGCATCAGTTTCGCGGGCGGTTTGTGAGGGTCACAAATCTCAGCAACGCCGCCTACAATCCGCAGCTCTCGGAAATCCAGGTCTGGCTGCTCGGTCCAAATGCGAATCTCGCAGCGGGGCGTCCGGTCATTTCCAGTGGCGGGACGTATCCAGGATATCCGGCGGCAAACGTCACGGACGGCAATCGCGTGTCGCCGGGCTTTTCTCACCCCGCCACCGGCGCGACGAACGGCTATTACTACCAGACCGATCTCGGTGCTAATTACACGCTCAACCGCATCGTTCTTTACAACCGGAACGACTGCTGCCCGGAACGGCTCAGCAACTATCGTGTGACCGTCTATGCCGACGGCGGCGGCATCGCCGGCGCCGTGAACTGGCAGGCGGATATCCGGACCGACGGAACGAACTCCGGGATGGGCGGAGCGGATACAATCCTGAAGGCCGCGAGCACTAATCCGGCACACATTTTCACCGGGCGCTTCGTCCGTGTCACCAATCTCAGCGGCATCGCCTACAACCCGCAAATCGCCGAACTGGAGGTCTATCCCGAGCCGCCGCCCACGATCCGTTATTTCCTAACGAGTGCTGGAAACATCGGCCCGGGGCTGCCTGCGAACTCGACACTTTCGTGGGCGATTGACAATGCCGATTCGGTGTCGATCAACAACGGCGTCGGCGCAGTCGCGAGCACCGGAATGACAACTGTGAGCCCGTCCAGCGCGACCACCTACACTCTAACCGCCACCCGCGCGGGTGCGGCGAATGCGACGGCGAGCGTCACCATCGCCGTAAGCGCCGTCGCTCAACTGCCAAAGCTCACCGAGTTCTCGGCGAGCGGCGGGTTGCTGGAAGATGAGAACGGCGACCGCGAAGACTGGATCGAAATCCAGAACCCGAACAACTACACACTGAACCTCGCCGGGTACTACCTCACCGATACCGCGCTTTTGAAAACAAAATGGCAGTTCCCGCTCAGCAACATTCCGCCCGGCGGTTACGGAATTGTTTTTGCCTCGTCGAAAAACCGCGGAACTCCCGGCTCGCAGCTCCACACAAATTTCGCCCTTGCCGGGTCCGGCGAATACCTCGCGCTCATCGCGCCGGACGGCACTACGGTCGTCCAGCAGTTCCCCGCCGACTACCCGATCACCGCGACTTACGGCCAGCAGTTCAACGGTGTAAGCTACGGGCTCGATAGCGGCGGCAACACGCGGTTTTTCAAGCCGTCTTCGCCAGGCTCGGCAAACACGGCAGGCTACACGGGCGTCGTCGCGGATACGGAATTCAGCATAAAGCGCGGGTTCTTTTCCACGCCGCAGACTGTCGCCATCACAACCACGACGCCGGGCGCGACGATTCGCTATACGACCAACAGTACCGAGCCTACGGACGCAACCGGCACGGTGTATTCAGCGCCGATTAATATTACCACGACCACCGTCCTTCGCGCGGCGGCGTTCAAGGCGGGCATGGTCCCGACCAATGTGGACACGAACACTTACATCTTCCCGGCTGCCGTCGTCGCTTCGCCCGTCATGAGCACCAGCATCACGCAACATGCGACCTACGGCCCGCAGATGCAGGCTGCGCTGCTCGACGTGCCGACCATTAGCATCGTCACGCCGGCGACTATCGCTCAGGATAACCCGGTGGCGTGTTCGTTCGAATATATCCCCGCTACTGCGCCGACCACTGCCGGCGAACAGGAAAACGCAGGCATCGAGCTGTTCGGCGGGGAGTTCACGAACTTCCAAAAAAAGAGCTTCCGTGTTTCATTCCGCGCCGAATATGGCGCTACGAGCCTCAGCATTCCGTCGCTTTTCACCGGCCATGCACGTGGATGGAAACCGACTGGGAAGTTCGACCAACTCGAACTCCGCAACGGTTCGCACGACATGCTCCAGCGCGGTTTTTACATGTCGAACATCTTCACCGACGGCACGATGCTCGACATGGGTGCGCTCAATCCGCACTCGCGCTTCATCCACATGTACATCAACGGCGTCTACTGGGGACTCTTCCATCTGCGCGAGCGCTGGGGTGCCGACATGCTGACGAGCTATCTCGGCGGGCCGACGAGCGATCATGAAAGCATCAACGGCAATTATAATGTCGGCGGCTGGGCAACGCCCGGTGAGCCTTATGATGGTGACGGCTCCTCGTGGACGCGCATACAGTCGCTGCGTGCAAACTACGCCGGCGTGAAGCCCTACCTCGATACGCAGCACTTCATCGACTACATGCTCATGTTCATGTTTGGCCATAGCGAGGACGAGTATCGCTGCGTAGGCCCGAAGGATATCGGCAGCGGATTCAAGTGGTTCCTCAACGACGCTGACGGCTACCTCGGAACCTCCGGTTATATCGCCGGGCAGGCGGTAAACAGCGTCTCACTTCGCTCAAATCCAAATCCCGGACGCCAACGTGGCGACGGCCCCGGAAGCCTCTTCAGCCAGCTCTGGCAGGGCGGCGACATGGACTACCGGATGCTGCTCGCCGACCGAATCCACAAGCATCTCTTTAACAACGGAGCGCTGACACCCGCCGCAACGAATGCGCGTCTCACCGCGATGTGCGCGGAAATCACGCGCGCATTTTACGCGGAAAGCGCGCGCTGGGTTGACGGCGGCGAGTCCCGGACTCCGGACACATGGGCGTCATCACGCGACTACATCCTCAATACTTGGATGCCGCCGCGGAGCGCCACTTATCTCTCGCAGCTCCAATCCGCAGGCTACTATCCCTCGCTTGCCGCACCTGCATTTGGCGGAGGTGCAGCCGCAACAGGAACGACGATCAATTTCCCTGTGGGCGTTGGAGCGACCGTATTCTACACCATTGATGGAAGCGATCCACGCCTCCCCGGCGGCGCGCAGAACCCCGCTGCAATCACCGGCACTTCATTCACACTGCTGCAAAACACCTGGCTCCGCGCACGCTCGCGATCCGGTGCCACTTGGAGCGCGCTGAACGAAGCGTTCTACACGGTCACAACGCCACTCGCGCCGGGCGATGTCGTGCTGTCGGAGATCCACTTCAATCCTTCCGGCGACGATGACACTGAATTCGTCGAACTGCTCAATCCAACCACACACGCTGTAAACTTGCGCGGGGCGAAATTCACGACCGGTATCAGCTACGACTTTCCGGATAATCGCGATGTCCCCATCGCTCCGGGCGGACGCATCGTGCTCGTCGCGAACCATTATGCATTCCAAAAACGCTACGGGATCACGCTCCCGATCGCGGGCGTTTACTTCGATCGCCTCGGCAACGACGGCGACCACCTCACTCTCACGACTGCCTCCGCGACGCCGCTCGTGGACCTCACTTTTACCGACGCCGCTCCGTGGCCTGACAGTGCGGATGGCGATGGATTCAGCCTCGTGCTCTCAAACGTGAGCGCTCCGGATTCTCCTAACAGTTACCGCACAAGCACGACCGTCAACGGCAATCCCGGCACCAGCGATTCCACAACATTCACCGACAATCCGCTCGCCGATATCGACGGCGACGGTCTCCCGGCGATGATCGAGTCTTTCATCGGCACAAGGGACAACGTCGCAACGACGGGCGCACTTGTTGCGGGACGCACAGCCGACGGTCGCGCCACGCTCACCTTTCCTCGCAGCCTCGGCCCGGATAATCTGCTCTATGTCGTCGAGGTTTCGAACGACCTGACGAACTGGACGCCCGACGCATCGCGGACGTTCCATTCCAATAACGGCAATAGCACCGCGACGGAGACGTGGACTGCGAACACCGCAACGACGACGCTGTTCATGCGACTGCGCGTGGTGCTTCAGCCGTGAGCCTTCTGTAATCGTTTTTACCGAAGAATCGCTTCCGGTCTGGTGCGGAGAAATGCTACGCTCTCCGCAATGCTGAAACGTATCCTTCTTCTGTGCGCGGTCATCCTTTCGGTCTCCGGATGTTCAACTCGAAAGCTCCCGGCATTTGAGCGACCCATCCCCAAAACACAATTTCAACACGTCCGCACCACGGCATACACGCATACGGAAGCAGACCACACCCCGTACGGTTGCCAGACGGCTATCGGCACGACGCTGCAATCCGGGTCTGTCTCCAGCGCCGCGGCCGACTGGTCGCGCTGGCCAAAGGGCACGCTCTTTCGCATCTGCCAGACCGGCGAGGTTTGCCGCGTCGATGATATCGGCTGGGCAATCTCCGGGCGCAACACGATCGACCTCTACAAACCCAGCCGTTACGCGATGAATGCGTGGGGCCTGCGCAACGTGGATATCGAGATTCTCGAATGGGGCAGTCTAGACGAAAGTCTCCGCATCCTGAAGCCGCGCGCCGGCCACCCGCACGTCAAACGGATGATCAATCAAATCGAAAATCAGATTTAACCGATCAGCCGGCGCCAGGCTGCAAGCGACTCTTCGCGATGCATTGCAGGGTCGAACGTGCGCTGAATTTCCGGCGCGTTCCTCCGGGTCTGCGCCACCCATTGTGCAACGCCCTCCGCGTCGCCGGGACAAACACTGGTCGCGTGTGAAAAATTCCGGAGCTCCCGCGCGATTGCGCCATCCGCGGGACCGACAAAAAGGATCGGCCGCGGAAGTGTCATCACCAGCCCCATCTTGCTCGGCCACAACATCCCTTGCACGGACGGAAGCTGCGTAACAATCAATGCATGCCGGGCGAGAAGCGACGCGCGGACTTCATCTTCGGAAACATAATCCCGCCATACGCACCGCTGAAGGCCCAACTCCATTGCACGTTGCCGGGCCAGCGGCCAACTTGGCCCGCCTCCTTGAAACAGGAGCATGGCATCGATTCCGCGCCGCTCGATCAGCGATTGGGCCTGGAGGAGAGTCTCCCACTCGTGGGCGCGACCGAGGTTGCCGGAATACATCCACGTCCATTCGCCCGCGGGCGGCCCGGGGGTCGTGCTGCGATCAATCACTGACTTGAAAACCCAGGGTCGGATGATCGCGGGCTCGGTCCCGTGGCGCTTCAAGAGCGCAGCCATGTCGGCATCAAGCGCCACCAGTTTCGTCGCACGACGGTACGCGCGACCGACGGCCCATCCTGCGCCAGCGGCAATCAGCGAGCCGCGTTTGATTTCTCCGAGGGCGACGGCGATCTCCGGATAGACGTCCATCGCCCAGTGAAAATGGCGCGCTCGATGCGCACGCGCGACCCGGTCGGCGACGACCGCGAGGAGCGGCGGGGATGTCCCGGAAATCACGATGTCTGCCCTGGGCCGCGCCTTTCCTGCGCGCAACATCCGCCACAGAGAGGCGAGTTCCCGTTTCATTCGCCCGCCTTTTTTCTGAGTGCCCCGGTAGTCGATTCCCGCATCCACGAAATCCACCGTGTGCCCGTTTCGCTCCAGGTCGTCCGCGATTTCACGGAAAAGAATTCCCGTCGGTGCCGGGTCGGGCGGGAAGTATTGGTTAAGAAATAGGATTCGCATCAAGTGCGCCGGCCATTGCAGGTCTGGTGCCGCGTCGCTACTCGACCCTCACGCCGCCCGCCGTGTAGGCGACTGCTTTACCGGACCTGCGGATTTCAATGGCGTCGGTCTCCCGTGCCTCGATGAAATACTTCCCGGCTGGGAGGCGCATCGCGCGGGCGCTCGGGTAGAGGTAATCTTCAAAGATCGGGCTCCCTCCAGCGGTGGTGCGAATCACGACCCATGTCTTTTTCAAGGGCTCGATTTCGACCGAATTCGGATCCGCCGCGAGCGGGCTGTCATCTGCGGAGTCATCAGGCACTTCAGAGCCATCCACCGGGGTAAGACCGACCAGCGGAGGCGCAGTCTGCGGTGCAGTGCCAGACGAATGTTCCACCTGCGAAAGGAGCGCAGCATCGTTGGAGGCAAGCCTCGCCGCAGGCGAAATCACCTTTGCGGACCGGACTTCGACTCCGTCGATCTGGGTGACCGCCTGAATGCTCGTCTGAGGCTGCGTAATCGCCGCAGGATGCTCGTCCGTTATTCCCGGCGCGCGAGCGGAACGCACTGCCGATGCCGAGGGGCCGTTCGGATAAACCGGCTGCGGCGTCTGTCCGGCAGGACCAACTCCGGGAAGCGGCGAGTGTCCATTTGTGGCCGGTATCGCAGGCTCCGAAAGATGCTGTTCCGAGACGACCACGCTGTTCACCGGCGAGAGATCGGTGGAATGCTCAGGCACAGGCTTCCGGGCGATCGACGGGGCGTCAACTTTCAGAGGTTGCGCACCTGGAGCAACGGGCTCGATGGCACCGTTTTCGTCCCCGGCCTTCGGAGGCGGAGCACTGGCGACATCACCAAGACGGCTCATATTCGTCCAAAGCAGAACCCCAAAAACCACTACCGCAGTAATCGCTCCAAACGCGATGACCGGTGCCCACGAAGGCAGGCTGTGCGCCCGTGCAAAATCCCCGCGCCTCGCAGGGCCTTCAGTCGTTTCGTTCGCGCGGGAAAGGTACTGATAATCATCCACGGGCACGTGCAGCCCGGTATCTATTTCCGCGGCGATCGTTTTCACGTTGATTCCGAGGTATTTTCCGTAAAGCAGCAGGAAGCTCTTAGCGTATGCGGGATTCCCAAAAGCCCCGAGGTTTCCCGCCTCCAGCGCCTCGATCATCGCAGCGCGCATCCGCGTTCCGTGAGCGGCTTCCTCAATGGAAATCCCCCGCGTTTCACGCGCGTCCCTCAATTGTTTTCCAAATGCTTGATTCATTAGATTTCGCCCCGCTCTCCCGTCATCTCATTCTCCGACCCGCAGCAACTGCGGACAGGAATACGCAAAACATCGTCGGCTACAGAAACTGGAACTGACGATGTTTAGGACTTCCACCCGGAATTGCTGCCGCCGTGTGGTCGCCATAGATTTGTGAGGCAACTTTAGATAACGGCATACACTCGAAAGTGCAATATAGGAGTTCATGAATTGCGAGATTCGCCGCGTGTGCACACGGAGATTTGCACCTCGATTCCGGGTTCCTACCGCTCTGTTACGCCCGCACTCCGTGACTACGGCACAATCTCGATCCGGTAGTGGCGCGCGATTCCCGAGAAGCCTCCCGTGTGGGTCCATGTGCCATTTGTCGTGGTCGGGACGAGCGCAGTTGGGGTGAGGTTCGTCCAAGCAGCACCTAGAGTGGTCGCAGAAGTCACGCGATAGCGGCGGCCCGGAACCGCCACCCATGTAAGCGTCACGTCGGAACCGGCGACGGTGGCATTGGAGATTCGGAACTTCGAAGCCGGATCGTTCGGAAGGGTGCCCGCCAGCCACTCTGCGTAATTGCTCTGCCCATCGCCGTCGAGGTCGAGATTGGCATCGTTGATGTCGATGTTCAGCCCATAGAGAGCCTCCCAATCGTCTCCCATTCCATCGAAGTCAGACTCGGATTGGACATTCAGCGAAAGGACAAGGTTTGCTGTTCCGCTCGAGTTCGTCGCAGAAAGTGTGACATTTACCGTACCGACAGCCGATGGCGACCCCGTGATGAGGCCGGTGGTCGTGTTGATGGTCAGTCCCGCCGGAAGGCCCGTCGCATTGTAACTCGCCGGGGAATTGCTCGCGACGATTTGATAAGAGAACGGGCTCCCGAACGCAGCGACCGCACTGTTCGGGCTCGCGATGACGGGCGGTGGCAAAGCGGAGACATTGAATGTGTTCGTCTGGCCGGTGTGCCCGCTGCCGTCGTTCGCGATGAGCTTCACCCCGGTCGCCACGTTATTGAGTGTGAGGTTGCCGCTCCACGCTCCGTTGGTGAAGGTAATCTGTGCCGGGACCACGGGGTACGTCGCTGGAGGCGGGACGAAAGGGACGGTGAGATTCGTGTTCTGAGTTCCTTTGCTGTTCTCGGCGGCCTGCTCGATCCAGTCTGCGGTGGTGTTGTTATCCGCCGTACCGACGCGAATCTTGTAGCCTTGCCCATTGATGGCGGTTACCGCGTTGCCCGTCCACTGCGCAGCTGGTACCGTGATATTAGTATAAGTGTTCGCGCCGACCGTTACGCTGGCGACGTTGATCGTCGGAATCTGCGCGGCGGAGTAACCCCAGCCCACGAAGTCGCGCACCGCTCCGGCGTTGTCGCACAGCATGCACCACCCATTTCGATTTCCTCCCCCAAACGTGAATCCGCTCCAATTGATGGTTCCCGGATAAATGCCTGCGGTTTGCTCCGAAACTGCGATGACTTGCCCGGGCGCGATCGTGGCAGGGAGTTGCCACGCCGCATGGGCCGAGTTCAGGCCGCCGGTGCCATTACCGGTGGCATCATTGGGAATCACGAACCATCCCGCGGTGTTTGCCGTTGCATTGCCAACGTTTTGAATCTCGAAGTAATCCACCGCCTGCGTACCGATTTCAGTAATCACAAGGATCGCCGCCGTGATGCCCGGGCCCTGTGCGCTTAGATTCGCAGTGCCGGTGAACGTCGTGACAGTTCTTCCCTGCGCATCCTTGGCTGCGACCGTGGCGGCGAACGGCGTTCCGACGGTCTGAGGCGATGGGATGGCGCTCCATGTAAAACTGGCAAGCGGGCCGCTGCTGGCGATGGTGATGACGACGGGCTTCGAGCCGGTTCCGCCTGCATTGGTGGCACTGACTGTGGCGTTAAATGTGCCGACCGCAGTGGGCGCGCCGCTGATGAGACCGGACGATGTGTTGACGCTCAAGCCCCCAGGCAGACCAGTGGCGTCGTAGCTCGTCGGGGTATTCGTCGCGATGATCTGGTAGCTGAACGCATCGCTCAGAACGCCGCTCGCCGTGCCGGCACTGGTGATGCCGGGAGCCGGCGGAAGCGACACAGTAATCGTCAATTGCTTGGTGCCCGTGCCGAAGCCGTTCGTCGCGGAGAGTGTGACATTGGTCACTCCGACTCCCGTAGGGGTGCCGCTGATGAGACCCGTGTTGGTATTCACGCCGAGCCCCGCGGGAAGCGGCGTCGCATCGTATTCAGTCGGGCTGCTGTTGGCGACGATCTGGTAGGTAAATGGAACGCCCGTCGTGGCCGTCGCGGTCCCCGCACTGGTGATCGTGGGCGGCGGCGGCGTGGTGATGCTGAGAGCGAGCGTGCGCGTCCCCGTGCCGCCTCCGTTCGTCGCGGAGATGGTGACATTGGTCGTGCCGGTGGCGGTCGGAGTTCCGCTGATAAGGCCCGTGGACGTGTTCACGCTCAGTCCCGCAGGCAGCGGGGTGGCATTGTAGGAAGTCGGATTCTTTGTAGCCACGATCTGGTAGCTGAATGCCTGGCTCACCAATCCGCTCGCCGTGGTCGGACTCGTGACCGACGGCGGTGAATCCGTGCCCGGCGTCCCGTAGAGCGCGGGCGAGGCGGACCATGTGGACTTGTCGCCCCAGTCCCTGGCAAGGGTCGCCACATCGTTGATCACTGTGAGCGAATAGCCGGTGTCGGTCTCGGGGAACCATGTCGATTTATAGGCAAAGTTCAGGATGCTCACATCCCACGGCGCAGGCGGCTGGAGCACGATGGTCTCGCCCGCGTTATCGAGCGTCCCGGCAAAAACACCGTCGGCGAGCGGAGCGGTAGGGAACTGTGCGAGGAACGCCGTGCGGTCCCGGCACACGTTGAGATACGCGCCCGGCGCGAGGGTCACGGCACCGAAGGTATAGGTGACGCCTTTCGTAAACCGGACTCCCGCCAAATCGAGCGTCGTGGCACCGATGTTGTGAAGCTCGATGTACTCGAGGTTGCCGGGCGTGTAGAGAAGCTCGGAAATGCGGAGGCCATTCAGCAGGGCGAGCACGCTTGCGGGCGGCGCAACGTTTGACGATCCAGGCGTCGGGATGTTGGTTGGCAAACCGAAGGTCGCGATGGTGCCGCCGCCGTTTGGTGAACGCCCGCGCGAGGTATCGTGTGCCTGCGCGACCACGTCCACGCTGTCTGCCATGGTGCCATTCACACCGATAAGCGCAAGCCAGCCGGCATTCGCGTCGATGCTGAACGGCAGTTCGCCGGCATTGCCTGCGGAGGCCGATCCGCCTTTTGCCACGAATTTCTGAAACGCACCGGGAGCGATGAAGCTGAGCTGCGGAAGCGTGTATTTAAAAGGGTAATTGATGAAGTCGTCCGTGAGTCCCATTCCACCGATCGCGACCGGCTGCGCGGCGGAATTGTACAGCTCGAGAAAATCGTCAACGAGCAGGTAATCGCGATTGCCCGCCCACTCGTTGATCCTGAGCCCGGCCGGTGAGGCTAACGCTGCAACTGCGATATTCGCTCCGCCGATGGACGGCGTGCAGATCGCCCATGTATCCAGCGCCGCGCCGGTTCGCCCGATGGAGAAATCGGCGGGCTGCAGCCCGAACGTGATCCCATCGAGCGCCGTCTGGCTGTTCGCTACCGTGTCGAAAAGATACACGCCATCGCCATCGCCATCGAGCCCAAATCCCGCGTGCAGGCCGGGCGCTGCGGTATCGGCATCCGCATAAACGATGAGGTAGCCACCTGCCGCGATGGTTGTGCCGGCGGGAAAGACGTACTTCGCTTTCAAAAGCGGATCATCCGTAATGCTCATGCCGGCGAGCGAGATTGCCGTCGCGCCCGAGTTGTAGAGCTCGATCACGTCCGGATACGTTGCGCCATTCAGATGCGCCGCCACATTGTTGGCAAGGACCTCGTGGATCATCAGTGTTCCGGGCGCACTGACGACCGTTGCATTCGACGTGGCAGGCGGCGGCGTGGTCGCGGCGGCACCGACCAGCCCGAGAAGGTAGGCCTGGCGCTGTGTCATCCAGGTTTTCATCGCGGAGATCGTCCCGGCGGGAGCCCAGCCGGTGAGGTGGCTGTCGAGGAACTGGTAGAACGCCGGGTTTGGGTTGGACGTCGTATCTGAGTTAAAGACGGTGCCGTAGAGCTCGCGGATCGCGGCAAAGTACTTCGTACGGAATGCGGTATTCCCGGCGACGGAAGTCGTGCCGAACAGCGGCAGCAATGAGCGGAACGTGTAATTGCTCTGCCCGCCCTCGGTCATGTCGTAGAGGCCGGTGTAGTTGAACGGCTGCGGATTATCTCCGAGGCTTAGGATCGTGTCACAGTCATGCGCTACCAACTGCATCTTGCGCTGACCACCGCCCGCCGGAACGAAATAGACGGCGTAGTCGTCGTCCACACCGTTTGAGATTTTTGTCTCGAGATCCTGGATGATCGTCATCACCGCAAACCACCGCGCCCATTGGTCGAGGTCGGCGACGGTCTCGATGCTTGTCATCTCCGCGTTTGTAAAAGCCGTGTTGTTCCAGTTGCCGTTGCCGCTGATGCGCGTGGCGTTGCTGCCCGAGACATCCGTCGGCGAGGAGCCTGGAAAATGGGGTGCCGCAGCAGCCTGCCACACTTGGAAGAACGACGTGAGGTCCGTCCAGTCATTGGCACCACTGTTGTTCTGCTTGCCCCATCCATCGAGCAGCGTATCGGGATTCGAAGGAGCGGCCTGCCCCGAGCGCCAGTAATAGTTCAGCGAGCCGCCGTTATCGATTTTCTTGTAAAGGCTGCCGCCTGTGAGGTCACCCCAGTGGTTGTTCACCATGTCGCCGCTGAGGTCCTCCTCCCGCGCCCACCATCCGTAGTCCGGCGTGCTGCCGCTGGAAGTTGTGGACTCCACACCGTTGCGACGCGGCTTGACCGGGACGGAATCCGGGGCGCGCACGCCAGCAAGTTGGAACATCCGCATTCCCGTGAACTGGAGGAACGACGCCTTCGGGTTCAGGTTGAAAACGGTCCCTCCGTCCAGCTTGTCGTCGCCGGGCACCGAGATGCGCAGCGGCTTGAACTGATACGTCCGGCTGCTGTTGCCGCGGATGCGCATCGCCGCGCGGTAGCGGACGCTTGTGTCCGTGCCGTTGGAAACGATGAGCGTCTGGTTAAACTGCCGGTCGCTGTTTGGGTTTGAGGCCGCGAGGTTGTTGTAAGCCCCATTCTCCGCGCCGGTCAGCACCATGAAGTAATATGCAGCCGTCGGGTTTAGCGCCTCACTATTCACCTGATACTGGCAGTTCGCGTTCTGCCCCTCGCTCGTCGGCGCCGGCCACGTCCGCGTGTTCACACCGTCCGTCACGGAGACGTAAAACTCCACGATGGTCAGGTTCGCCTTCGGACCCAGCGACGTGGAAAAACCACCCGCCCCGTCGCCGGTCATCGCCTGCGAGGTAAATGCACCGGGCGTCGTCCCCGTCGCATCCCGCCAGAAAAGCGACGCTTCGAGAAAGGCCGGCGCGCTCTCATCCGTCACATTGCAGGAAATCGTCACCGTATCCGTGGGCTGCGGCACCGCCGGAGAATGCTTCACGCCGTGGATGATTGGCGCCACGTTTCCCGTCAGGACGGAGTTCTGCGCTCCGGGAGTCGCGCCGGCAGACGAAGTGCTCACCGCCCAGTTCTGGCCATTGTCGTTGCTGATCGCCGGATTGCGCAGTTCCATCGACTTGTTCGCCCCGTTCGCCCCCGTGCTCCAGTCCCACCCGCCAAACGTCGCCTCGCGCACCCGCGTCGCCCAGTCGCCCTCGTTCGCGTATGTCACGGAATCCACGGACGTAAACGTCCCCGCCACTGTGCCGGGCTTTGACAAAGTGATCTTCTCTCCGCTATTTGAAAGCGAAGAACCCGCCGCCCACGGCCCGAATACGCCGCTGATGCCATACGCATTCTGAACCAGCGTCGGATTTGCCGCGACCACCAAGAAACCGCCCGCCGGGATGCTCGTCGCCGCCGGGAAAGTGAACGCCGTCCCGCTTGTCAGCACCCATCCGCTGATGTCCACCGCCGCCGCGTCCGTATTATGGAGCTCCAAAAACTCCAGCCCCGTATTCTCCGGATACGTCGTGCCGGGGCGATACATGATTTCATTAATCACCACCCCCGCCTGCGCGCCGGACGCCGCAAGCAAGAGAGCCGGTAGGATGGAACGAACGAACGTGTTTTGGGTGAACCAGGATGGCAGCATATGAATGGTAACGGGAATCTACTCAAACTCCCCCGGCGGAAGATTGTTGCGCAAAAGTTGCATAAAAAAACCCTGATTCGGAGCGGAAAACGTCCACCGGACAAAACCCGGAGATGGCGTTTTCCGGGTACGAACGCGCGGCGAGTGCCGGGCGTAGGGCTTCGATGACGAGCCGCGAGCTCACGTGCGGCGGCACCCGTCCGGCGGCCCGGTCGAGCCAGCCCGTCGAAGTAGGTCTCCAGGATATGCCGCCCGCGGAGACTTGACGAATACGCAACTACCCGCGCAGCCGCGGATTATTCGGCAACGTGTAGATGGCCTGCACGACGCCGATGTTCCGCATGGCGAAGGCGGCTTCGCAGTATTGAAGGTAGTAGTTCCATTTGCGGACGAACCGGTCGTCGAAGCCGAGTGCGCGGACTTCGGCGAGGCGGGCGTTGAAGTTATCGAACCACATTCGCAGCGTGCGGGCGTAGCTGAGTCCGATGTCTTTGATATCGTGGAGAAACAGGTCGCCGGTCTTGTTCATCGCGGCGTTCACGCGGCTGATGCTGAGGAGCAGCGAGCCGGGGAAGATGTGCTTTTGAATCCAGTCCACCCCGCGGCGGAGTTCGGCGTGGCGGTTGTCGGGGACGGTGATATATTGCACGCCGACCATGCCGTGCGGCTTGAGCAAGCGATGAAGCTGGCGGCAGTAAGTGGGCAGGTAACGGTCGCCAAGCGCTTCCATCATTTCGATGGAGACGATCTTGTCGAACTTGCCGTCGAGCTTCCGGTAGTCTTCGAGCAGGATGTCTACATGCTCGGCGATTCCCTCGCGCTCAAACCGTTCTTTTGCGTAGCGGAATTGCTCCTGGGAGATGGTGACGGTCGTCACACGGCAGCCGTAGTTTTTCACCGCATGACACGCGAAGCCGCCCCAACCGCTGCCGATTTCCAGCACATGATCGCCACTCCGGATGTGGAGTTTGCGGCAGAGCGAATCGTATTTCTCGATCTGCGCGGCTTCGAGCGATTGCTCCGGCGCGGTAAAAATCGCGCTGGAGTAGGTCATCGTAGGATCAAGCCACAGACTGTAAAAATCGTTCCCGAGGTCGTAGTGCTCGGCGATGTTTTGCCGGGCGGTGGTGAGGCTGTTGGGGCGCAGCAGATGGTTGATTCGGTTGGTGAACTTGAGCAGGCCGAGCGCGAACGAGCGGGTTTTTGATCCGGACATCGCGGGTGAGTTCTCGATGTTCAGGACGGCCCACGAAATGACGCGCTCGATGCTATCAGTATCCCACTCCCCATCGACGTAGCTTTCGCCGAACCCGACATCCCCAAAGAGCACGCAGCGCTTGAAAAATGCCGCATCGTGCACGCGAATTGTTGCGCTGATTTCCGAGCCTTGCGTGCCGATTGTGTGCTTGCCGCCGCCGGGAAGTTCCAGTGTCAGCGAGCCGGCGGTCATCCTGCCCAACGCATCGAGCACGATGCGCTGGTAGAGCCCGGATTGTGTCCCGGCGTTCAGCGGTGCGGTAGCGGTGAGGGATTCGTTCATGGTGCTTTCGGAGCGATGGAATCGTGTGGATTTAAGACGTCGCGCTGTTTGTCAGCGTTTGCTGCCTTACGATGAAACGGCAGACGTTTCAACCATAGGATGAAGGCGTGCCAGTGGATGAAAAAAATCACCTTCAGCGTAATGAGCGGATACTTGAGAGTGAACCACAGCAGCCGTCCCGTGGTGAGCGGCGCACGTTTTCCCGTGAGCGCGCTAAGCAGTACGCGGCGCTCGCCATCCCGATCGTCGATATGAATATCGAGGCCGTCGCCCGGAACCCGCAGTTTGAAATCGAATGACAAATCGAGTGCAGAGAACGGCGAAACGTAAAAGTGCTTTGGCGTGATCCGTCGAAAGGTGCCATCAGGCTCCGGCGCGGGGATGCAGTAGGGCTTCATCTCCCGGAATGTATTGCCGACCTGCACGATTGCACAGAGGGGCAAGCCCGCGGCGTCGGAGCAGAAGTAAAAGGAAACGGGATTGAAAATATAGCCCAGCACGCGAGGCAGAGTAATCAGGAGAATACGTCCGCCAGCGGGAAACTGGACGCCGTTTTGCGCGAGGTAGGCAACGATATTTTCCTTCACCGACTCCGTCTCGTGCCCGGCGAGCGTGAGATGATCGCGGTCGCGAAACTCGTAGAAGTTCCAGCGGTTGCGGCTGAAAATCGGGAGCCGCAGCGAATCGATTTCGTCCAAATCGAGCGCGAACATAAAGATGCGATAGTTGAATTGATGCACCTTCGGCTCCAGCCGGTGATGCATCACGTTGCACTCGTAGAGGCACGAGTTCATTGCCAAATCGACTCGCCGGTCACCGCGCGCGCACATTCCAGCCCGCTCGTAAATCCGTCTTCGTGAAAGCCGAATTTAAACCATGCGCCGGCGTAGTAGGTCGTCTGGTTGGGGGAGATGCGGTTTAGTGCGGGCAGCTCTTTTTGCGCTTCAATTGCCGCTACGTTAAATAGCGGGTGCTCATAGTCGATGCGTCGATGCACCTTGTCCGGGGTGATCTTGTCGTGGCAGTTCAACGACACAAAATAGTTCACACGCTCCGACACTCCTTGCAGCCGGTTCATCCAGTAATGGACCGTGGGAAGTCCGTCGCCGCCGGGCTCGATTCGGTAATTCCACGCCGCCCAGCAGCGGCGCGTGAGCGGCATGAACGACTCGTCGCTGTGCAGCGTAGCGACGTTTGGCTGGTACTTGAAATTACGCAGCAAACGCGACTCGGTGTCCGTCGGATCGGCGAGCAGCGCGAGCGCCTGGTCTCCGTGACACGCGAGAATGACTTTGTCGAACTCGCGGACCTCGCCGTCCGCGGAAGTCACGCGTGCTTTCGTCGCAGTTCGTTCGATGCGGACGGCCTTCTTTTTCAGCGCCAGCCGATCGCGGAAAGGAACGGTGATTTTTTCCACGTAAGATTTTGCGCCGTTCGTAACGGTGAACCAAGGATGCTGCGTGTGGAGGCCGAGAAACCCGTGATTGTGCCAGAAGCGAAGGAGTGTCACGGCCGGAAAATCGAGCATCAGCTTCGGCGGCGTGCTCCAGACCGAGGCGCTCATCGGCACGAGATACCACTCCAGAAAGTCCGTGCCGTATCCGCGCTCCGCCACGTAGTCGCGGAGTGTCATCGTAGCGAAACGCGGATTGTTCAAAGCCGCGAGCGCCTCTGTGTTGAAGCGGTTGATCTGCATCAACATCCGCCAATGTCGGTAATTCACGATATTGCGCCGCTGGCCGAAGAGCAGGTTAAAGCTGCCGCCGTTGTATTCCAACCCGCTGGGTCGATGCTGTACGCTGAATGACATGTCCGTCGGCTTGGTCTCGACATTCAGCTCTCGGAAAAGCCGGATGAGATTCGGATAAGTCACCTCGTTAAACACCATAAACCCCGTGTCGATGGGCACTGCGCGCCCGTCTTCATCCACGGTGATTGTGTTCGTATGTCCGCCCACGTAGTCGTTTTGCTCGTAAAGTGAGAGGTCGTACCGAGCGTGCAAAAAGTGGGCGCAACCGAGCCCCGAGATCCCGGTGCCGATGATGGCGAGCGTCTTCACTCGACCGGTTTTTTTTGTGCCCCTACTTCGACATACACCGAGCGCGGCACGGGCTTCAGATCCCAGATGATACCGAGCCACGAGAAGGCTTTCAGGACGTAATAAGTCACGTCGATTTCCCACCAGTAGAAGCCCTGACGCGCGGACGCCATGAAGCGGTGGTGATTATTGTGCCAGCCTTCGCCGAGCGTGATGAGCGCCAGTAAAAGACTGTTCCGGCTGTCGTCTTCCGTATGAAAACGCTTCCGCCCCCAGACATGCGCGAGCGAATTGATGAAAAGTGTCCCGTGCAGCAATACGACCGTACTCACGAAAAAGCCCCACACAAAGACCTGACCCCCGGAAGTACCGAGGTGCGGCCAGAGATAGTTCAAGAGCGCCCCAAACCCGTAAAGGGCCATGCCGAAAATCGCCGGAACGATTAGGTCGAAGCGGTTTAGAAAGACCAGTTCAGGATACTTCGCGAGATCGCGGATGGTCCCGTAATCGGTGGGAAAGTTCTTCGAAGTCGTCATCCAGCCAATGTGCGCCCACCAAAAGCCACGCTGCCTTGGCGAATGTGCGTCGTGTTCGTCGTCGGAATGCTTGTGGTGATGCCGGTGAACCGCCGCCCACCAAAGCGCGCCTCGCTGGACAGCCGTATTGCCCCACACGGCAAAGATGAACTGCACAGGTCGGCTGGTCTGGAAGGTCCGGTGCGAAAAATAGCGGTGGTAAAAGCCGGTAATCGCAAACATCCGGAGCACGTACAGGCCCGCCGCGACCGAGACAGCCGTCCAACTCCAGCCGACAAGCGGCAGGAAAATACAGCCCGCATGGATAAAGATGAACGGAATCGCGCGCGGCCATTCGAACCGGTCCGGCTTTGACCGCGCCGCTTCCGGACCGCCGGGAAAGTAGTCGGAATCGAACCATTGGCGAAGGCGTATCAACGCGCGCTTAATGATGGATTGCTTAAAAATCGGTAATTCTGACATCAGTTCTGGGTAATCAATACGCTCCGTTTGCGTAAAAAGCTACCACTGGAAAAGTCTGATTTTCGGGGGCGACGAAAGCTCCAACTGTTACTGACCCGATATTTCCGGCAGATTGAGCACCGGACGAGGTGCCGCGAGCTGGAGGATGCGCTCCTTTTTCCCCTCATAATCAAGCGCGTGAAAGACCCGGATTTCCTCCACCCGCCGCGCGGCATTCAGCGCGTCGAGAAGCCGCGTGTACTCGATTCCGAGCGCCGCCGTCTCCATGTATCGGCCACGGATTTCCGGGTCTGTGTAATCACCGGACTCGCGCTGAAAGAGGTGGAATCGAAGCCACCGCCGGTCCGCCAGGGAAACGCGCTGGGTCTTTCGGAAGAATCCCACAAAAAGCAACAGAACCATGTACGTATCCACACGGGCCTGGAGTTCCAGATTCCGGATAAACGGCTCGCTCGCCATGTCCCGGACGCCACGGCGGAATGCGAGTGAGGCGTGCAGGGCGTGGTCGATTTCCTCCACAAAGGCGATGAGGCTCCCGATATTCCGATCGCTCAGCCCGCGCCGGGGGTCGTGTGCCTCCAAATGGTCAATCAGCCACTTTGAGTAGTAAATGCCGATAAAGAGATTGTCGCCGCTATGGCGCAGAAACGTCCGCGCGATGTGGCTGAGTTCCCGCGCCCGGGCACCGGCAAGGCGGGAGAGATGCGCGCACCGCTCCTCCTGGATGATGCAGTCTTCCAAAGCGACACCGGCGCTTGCGTAGGTTCGCTCCAGCAGGCGGGTGATGTCGTGGAAGAGCGTGCTCATGGAAGAATCAGAGGTGAAGGTTCATCCAGATGCATGTGCCGCTCCGCCGTATCGTTCAGCGCGAGGCGGATGTCGCGGAAACGCTCGCCCAGTTCGCGAAAGATTGGTGTCAGCGCGTGTTCACGGGCCATCGAATGTTCGGCGGCAATCGCAAAGTTCGTGGCTCCGATATTTTCAAAGAACTCCACATCCGGCCCGCCCCTGCGCGAACGGCTTTCCACGCGGTCGTGAAAGACACCCGTGATGAAAAGCGTATAGTTCCCAATGTGCGCCCGAAGGAAGAAACTCTGCTTCGAAGCCGCCTTCTGAAGCGCAAGCAACATGTCACCGACGTACTGCTGCGGCCCTTCCCCTGCCCCGGAAGGTGCCCGCATTCGCTCAGTGCGGCTAAAAGTCTCCAGCAGCGATGCAAGGTAGTCCGCCGTCTCACGGCTCGCCAGTTTGTGCTCCTTCAGCACATGCCGGAGGAGGATGTAAAAGTAGCACTGCGGGGAAATCCCGAGAGTCGCTCCGGCTTCGAGGACCGCCTGGAAAAGCGGCTCGCTATCAAGGATGGAGTCTCTTGTTTCCGAATCCGTGAGCAATTCAGCAAGAGACGCTGAACGGTTCTGGCCGCTGCCGGCCAGTGTGCGAATAATGAAGTCAAAATCCGCGGCTGTGAGCCTTTCCCGACAAGTTGGAGTTATCATCGGTATTTCGGACTCAGCATCGCTGATGCCATTCGATCGTGCAACCGGGTTTTTTGTTTCCCGGGCAAAAAATAGGCCAGACCGCATAGCGGCCTGGCCTGTGAAATCCCATGATTGGGAAGTCAGCTTACTTTTTGTAGCCTTTGGCAGGTGCTGGCTGAGGAGCCGGCGCGGACTGCGAGCTGGAGCAAGCTGCGAAGCCGAATGTTACGGCTGCGAGTGCGATAAGAGCGATAATGCGCATGGTATGAAGTGTCACCC
This sequence comes from Verrucomicrobiaceae bacterium, assembly GCA_031374705.1. Lineage (GTDB taxonomy): Bacteria > Verrucomicrobiota > Verrucomicrobiia > Chthoniobacterales > Chthoniobacteraceae > SXWH01. The sequence continues at coordinate 51,707 of JANMGP010000159.1, forward strand.
CTTTCTTTGGCTGGTTGCGTTCAAGCGCACGGTGTAGTGGGCTGGGGTACGGAGTGACAACTGTATTCTGCGAAAGACGAGCGATTTTCGCAAAAAGCGGCGCAGCGCGCAGCCGTGGAGTGCGGCAGCCTGTTGCCGCTTTCATCCGCCATCCTGCTGGCGAACCAACCGCAGCAGACTGCGGGCATAAGGCTACAGTCCCGACGCGTCGGGATGGCGCTCAGAGGCTTCGCCAGTGCCATTTCGCAAAAAACAACCATACCGCAGGGAGGTGACTACGACGGGCACGAAGGCCGCGAAGAAGCTTCGCAAACGACGCCCTGTTCGTTCCTTCGCGTGCTTTGCGCCCGTCGTAGTCATTTTGTTTTTGGAAGATGGTGTCACGCGATGACTTCGATGAGGTAGCGGAGCTCGTCGCGGGCTTCGTCGTCGGTGGCGACTGTTTGGGCGATCTCGGCTTTTACGCAATCGCGGAAGCGTTTTCGGAGCCGGTGGATGGCGACTTTTACGGCACCTTCGCTCATCCCGAGCCGGGTGGCGGCTTCGGCTTGGTCGGCGTCGCCGGTGAGCCAGGGTTTGAGGGCTCGGAAGTGGGCGTCCTTGCCTTGGGCGGTGTGTTCTTTGGCCAATGCGTCGAGGGCGAGGGCGAGGACGGCCATGCCCCACTCTCGGTCGAACCAGGAATCGGGCGGTGGGGCGTCAGGGATGTCGATTCCCGGCGAGGTGTCGGTGCTCGGGGCGAGGGCGACGTGCTCGTGTTGCGCGCCGCGCTTTGCGGCGAACCGGCGGTCGCGCATGTCGGCGAGGAAGTGTTTTACAGCGCCGAGGAGGTAGCCGCGGAACCGGCCTTTGGTGCGATCGGCGCCGTGGATCATGGAGCCGCCGAGGACGCGGGCGAAGAATTCCTGGGTGAGGTCGCGCGGGTCGCCGAGGTCGCGCGCGGTGCGGACGATGTAGGCGTGAATAGGGGCGTAGTAGGCGGTGCAGAGTTCGCCGAGGGCGGCTGTGGATGCGCCTTGGGCGGCGAGGACGTGGGTCCAGCGGGTGGTGGCGAAGGCGGTGTCGTGGTTCATCGCTCGATGCTGTCGCTCACGCGGAGGGTGACGGGTTTTCCGCCGAGGCGGCAGAGTTCGTTTTCCCAGTCGCGCTCGGTTTTTAGCTGGCCGTCGATCGCTGTGGCGCGGAGTTCGCGGGACAGGGTGTCGAAGTCGCCTTCGATTTCGGTGACGCTGCCTGCGCCGCCGAGGTTGTGGCTGAGCCGGGTGAGATTCGGCATGTGGGCGCTGAGGGTGACCCGGACGGTGTCGGTGTAGCGCTTTGAGTCGCCGCGGGGCGAGGACATCATGACGGCGCTGCGGTCGTTCCCATGCTGGAAGATGATGCCGGCGGGCCGGGAGGTGCGGACTTCGAAGACCATCTCGACGGATTTATCGCTCTCGTTGACCAAAGTGCGGTTGATTTGCGCCCACCGGCGGTCGCCTTCGCGGATCGGCGGGGTGAATTGGATGGAGGCGATGTAGTTTGCGCCTTGCTGGATCTGGGTGTCGAAGATCACGGCGCGCTGGGCGGCGTTTGGCTCGATGGAGATGGGGCCGATGGCGCGGAGGTTGGCGAACGCAGCCTGGGCGTGTTCGGGCGTGGGGAGGACGAAGGCGACAAACGTACTCGCGCCGGGAAAAACCACCCAAGGCTGGTTGCCGGGCGACGAACCGGGCATGACGATGTGGGACCAGACGCCGGCTTTTACGAGGTCGTCAGGGACGACTTGCTTGCCATCGACTTTATGATCGCCGGAAAACTCCGGGCCTTCGAGCAGGAAGCGCATTTCGAAACGCGGCGCAGGGGGAGGCGTGACGAGATTGAGAATCACCGAGCGCCCGACGACGCGCACAGGCATGACGTGGGCATTTACGGTGCCGCCGCTGTCGCGCGCGCCGGTTTTCGTCCAGACGTAGCCGCCCACGACCCCAATCAGGCAAATCACAGCGAGCACCCAAGGCCAGACGGCGCGCTTTTTTGCAGGAGCAGCGACGACGGGCTGCGGTGAATCACTCACCGCACGCCGGACGCGCCGGAAGATGAGCCGGCCGAGGATGAGGAGCGTCACGATGGTGGCGATCACAGTGAAGCCGGTAGCGTGGTCGATGAACATGACATCGATCGCCGACCGCCCCTGCGGCCTCGCAAGCAGAGCAGCGCGGATGACGTCGTCGAACAGCCACGACCAAAACCACCCGACAAGCGCGGTGAGCGCGATCAACGGGAAAAGGAGCCCGTCGAACAAAGCCAGCCACATCCCGTGAAGCCGTCCTTGCGAACGGCGGATATCGGAAACAGCCATCCAGCCCAATATCGTCGTGGCAAACGGCGCGGCGATCCCGAGCGGGACCGTTGTGAACATTAGCGCAAGCAGCAACCACGACGGTTCTTGGCTCACCTGCCCGGGGGGCGCATAGCTCACCCGCGCATAGAACATCAGCAGAAACATGAAGATCATCGGAGCCCAGCAAGCACCCACGATTGCCTTTACCGAGAAACGCGAAGGCCCGGCGGTGCTTGCTGCGACGGGCGTCGCGGCCCGGGACGGCGCAGCGACAACTGTCTCCACCTGCGTGCGGAATTCCCCCGCAGTCTGGAAGCGCATCTCCGGCTTCGTCTCCAGCGCACGCAGGACGATCTCATCGAGCCGCACATCGATTTGCACGCGACGCGATGGAGGCTGGAGATTCGCCGTGGGGAGCTCGCCTGTGAGCAATTCGTAGAGCACGACGCCCAGCGAATAAATGTCCACACGATGATCCACGCGGCCCGCTTTTCCCTGCTCCGGAGCCATGTATTGCGGTGTGCCGACTCCGGTAAAATTCGGGATAGGCGTCGTCGATGCGTCGTTTTCTCCGAGCATCTTCGCGATACCGAAGTCCGCGATTTTCACGCGTCCGTCTTTATCGAGGAGCAGGTTTTCGGGCTTGATGTCCCGATGCACGATCCCGTGTTCGTGCGCGAACTGCAGCGCTTCGCAGACCGGCGGCACAATAGCCAGCGCCTGCTCCGGTGTGAAGCGTCCCGCCTTCATCGCCTGCCGCAAATTCACGCCATCGACGAACTCCATGAGCAGAAAAAAGAATCCGCCCGCCTGCCCGAAGTCGTGGATGGTCACGATGTTCGGATGGTTGAGCCGGGCGAGCGCCTGCGCTTCGTGGCTGAAGCGTTCCGCAAACACCGGATCGCCCACGCGCTCCGGTGCGAGGAGTTTCAGGGCGACGAGACGGTTGAGCGATTTCTGCCGCGCTTTATAAACGACGCCCATCCCGCCGCGCCCAAGGCAGTCGAGGATTTCGAGCTGCGGAAAATGCGGCGCGAGCTCCTCCGGCGTCGGCACCGACTGCCGGACCGAAGCCCCCGCATCATCCAGCGTCTCCGCGCCGAGCCCCGCAAACAGACACTTTGGGCAAAGCCCCTGCGGCGCACGAGTGGGAAGTATCGAGCCGCAATTCGGGCACTGCGAGGGTTCGGATAAAGATGGTTTTTCGGTGTTCATACCGTTTACTGAGGAAACCCCATCCGCCAGTTACAAGCGATGGCGAATTTCACAGCACCGGTCGCATGGGGCGTGATTAACTCGACTTTGTTAAGCCTTGTCGGAAAGTGACAGGACCGTCCCGGTCCCGCGCTTTTCCTTGAGACCCCAGCATTTCACAAACCGTTTTAAAGGTCGCAGGGCCGGGAACGGCCCCGCTATTAACAAAGTAGAATAAACCACGCACTTTTTCTTTATTCGACCCTCGGATGTGTCTGTTTGCTTCCCTTTGCTCAACATGAAGGCTGTCTGATATTTTGCTCGTGTGTCTGTTTGTTTGCCCTATGTCTGCGGGCATGAAACGCATCGTTCTGATTCTTTCGCTCTCCATTGCAACCATCGCTTTTGCCGATGTCCGCCCGGCGCCTGCGGATGTATTCTCCGAGGCCATCGAACATCTGGCGGATGTTTATGCACCGGCAAAAAAGACTGCGGCGCGCACGTTCTCTACGAAGCTGAGTGTCGTTCGCTCCTCGCTGAAAGAAGCGCAGGGCCGCACGGCGATGTTCGCTTTTCAGGCGCCGGATAAACTGCGCCTGTCCGCCGAGGTGGAAGGCTCCCAGTATGCAGTGGGGCGCGACGGGCAGGAGGTGTGGATGAATGCGCCGGGCAAAAACTGGGGCATCGTGGGCAAGCCGGGCTTGCTGAAGTTTTCGACGAATCCTTCGAGCATCGACACGGCCGTGCTGCCGCCGTTTACCTTCCCCGAGCGCGCGAAAATCGTGCTGCTCTCGACGCTTTGCACCTTTGAAGAAAAGGCGCGCGAGACGGTGCAGGGCCGCGTCTGCCGCGTGATCGCTGCGACGCCGACGGATGCGACGCGCCGGGCCTTTACGCTGCCTGCCTTGACGGTCTCGCTCGCGGTGCCGGAGCCTTTCGGCGTGGACGATGTGCCGCTCCGCATCTCGGTGAATGATGGCGCGAAGCTCGACGTGGTCGTGGAACTGGTGGACGCGAAATTCTCGGAGCCGTGGGCCGCCGAGCAATGGAAGCTGACCCCGCTGCCGGGACAAAAAGTGGAGCAGACTGCCGTCGGACATTTTCTCCGCGCCGCGCAGGCCGTGGTGAGCGGGCTCGACTCCAGCATCCCCACGCTCCCGCCGCCGGATGGCTCCCGCGAACTCATCGCCACGGAGGGCAAGGGCCGGCTCGAAGTGCATGACGGTGTGCGCGTGTTGTTCCTTGCCGGAACACCGGAAGAGATGGGGCGTCAGCAAGGAACGCTCGTGAAAAAGGAAGTGCGCAATCTCGTGGACCGCATCCTTTACGGAGTCGGCGTGGGAAGCTCCATCGCGAAGGGCCGGTGGTTTTTCGGCGAGATCGAAGAGGCTCAGGCGCGTCTGCAAAAACACATGGACCCGCGCTATCTCGCCGAGATGGACGCGATGTCCGACGCCGCCGGAGTGACCCGCGAAGAAGGCCGGCTGGCGAACTATTTCCCCGAGCTCTTTCACTGCTCGGGATTTGCCGTGCTCGGCTCTGCAACGAAGGACGGCCACATTTATCACGGGCGGGTGCTGGACTATTTGAAGGGCGTCGGCCTGGAGCAAAACGCAGTCGTCGTCGTGTGCAAACCCGACGTGGGCAACGCGTGGTTCAACGTCGGCTATTGCGGCCTCGTGGGGAGCGTGACGGCGATGAATGAAAAGGGAATCTCGATGGGCGAGATGGGCGGACGCGGCGAAGGAAAGTGGGACGGCAAGCCAATGGCCCAGCTCATGCGCGAGGTGATGGAAAAGGCCAGCACCCTCGACGAAGCGCTGACCATTCTCCGCACGAGTCCGCGGACTTGCGAATACTACTACGTCCTCGCCGACGCGAAAGCGAAGCGCGCCGTGGGAATCAAGGCGACGCCCGAAGCGCTCGAAGTGATCGAAGCCGGAGCGACGCATCCGCAGCTCCCGGAGGCGGTGAAAGACTGCGTGCTTCTCAGCGCCGGCGATCGCTTTACCGAACTCGTCAGCCGCGCAAAAGCAGGCCACGGAAAGTTCGACGCCGAAAGCGCCCGCGCTCTGATGACGCGTCCCGTCTGCATGACTTCAAACATTCACAGCGTCCTGTTCGCGCCCGACACGCTCGACGTATGGGTCGCCAACGCGGACGGACAAAACGTCGCGAGCCACACGCAGTACCGGAAGTTCAACCTCGGCGAGCTGCTGAAAGCCGGGCCTGCTTTGCAAAAGACCACCGCGGCGAAGTAGGCGCGCGCAAAGTGGCCCAAGTAGCTTCGCTGAACCTCGACACCGGAAACGCCGCGAAGCAACTCGCCGGCTACGTTTTTCGCTATCCGAAAAAGACGCCGCCTTGCTACGCCTGGATGAAGTCTATGATGTCGGGAATTGCCGGAATCGTCGATGGATTGAAGCCTTCCATAATCGCGATGATGTCGTCCGGTGTCGCCGAGCTTGCGTCGTCGAACACGCCGTCGCGGTCGCGGTCGAGAAACAGCCCGAGTCCCGTGATTGCGGGGCCGAGGACGAATTCCTCATTCACGTGACGGACGATGGTTTTCGCCAATACGTAGCTGCCGTTGGCAAGTGCGATTCGGTCGCCATCGGCGGGCTTGAAATCGGTGATTTTCGCGAAGCTGTCGGCTCCGGAACTCGGGGCCGCAGTGGATAAATTCGCATAGCCGCCGCCGATGTAAAAGATGTCGGCTCCTTTCCCGCCAGTGAGCACATCGAATTCCCCGAATTGGTAGTCTTCGCTCCCGCCGAGCGTATCGTTGCCGTCGCCGCCGATCACGGTGTCGTTCCCGGAACCTGCAAAGAGCTGGTTATCGAATTTGTTGCCGACGATCACATTCGCGAGTTCGTTTCCGTAAGCGTTGAGAATAGCATTCAGTTCAACAAGCGCCAGCTCTTCGACCGCCGCGCCCGCAGGCAGCGAGTATCCGTCCACGAAAAGCTCTGCGCGGTCTTTGCCTCCTGCGCTGCCGGTAATCTCCGCGATAATTGCGAAGACGTTGCGAATGACATAAAGGTCGTCGCCCCTTCCCCCTTCGAGAAGGTCCGAGCCAGTTCCCGTTCCACCATCGAGAAGGTCATTTCCTTCGCCTCCGTAGATTTGGTCGGGACTGCTTCCGCCGTAGAGACTGTCGTTGCCGCCAAGGCCATCGAGATAGCAGGCGTTGTTGTTGCCACGAATTTCGTTCCCAAGATTGTTCCCGGTCGCGAACACCATGAAGTTTGTCATGTCCGAGCCCGATGCTTCCGGCAGCACGAGCAGGTCTTCGACATTTTCCGGCAGCGTGAATTCTTCGGACGAAGAGCGCACTTGGTCGATGCCTTCGTTTGCAAACTCGGAGATGCGATCCGCCGATTGATCGACGTGGTAAAGGTCGTTGCCTTTCCCGCCGATGAGCAAATCCGCGCCAGCGCCGCCATCGAGTTTGTCGTTCAGCGGTCCGCCGATGATCGTATTTTTGCTGCTGTTGCCGATGAGCACGAGGCCGGTGATGAGCTTTCCGTTGTCGATTGCCACGGGCCCTTTGCCAGGGCCGATGGCCGTGAGGTTTTCGACATTTGGTGAAAGCGCGTAGCCGACTGTCGTCTCCACGGTGTCGAAGCCTTCGTTTGGATCTTCTTCCACGATATCGCCTGCGCTATCGACGCGATAAAGGTCATCTCCCTTCTGCCCGCGCATACGGTCGTTGCCTTCCCCTCCATCCAGCACGTCGTCCCCACGTCCTTCCGGGTAGAAAATACTGGCACTGTCGCCGTACAAAAAATCGTTGCCCTTGCCGCCTAAAAGCGTGTCGTTGCCTGCGCTTCCGCTGAGGAAATCATTTCCGCCGAGGCCCGAGATTACGTTGTGTCCGCCATTTCCTTCGATTCGCTCTCCCCCGTTGGTTCCAGTGCCGGTGAGGTTTTCGAAGCCCTGGAGATAGAGCACTTCAACGTTTGCAGGAATGGTGAGAGAAATCGCCGAGCTCACCTCGTCATTACCCGTCGTCGCTGGTAGTTCCACGACTTTGTCGCCGGGTGAATCGACGACGTATCTATCTCCACCTTGACCTCCTTCCATCGTGTCGTTGCCCGTGCCTCCATCGAGATAATCGTCGCCGCCTTGGCCGAAGAGTTTGTCGTTCCCCTCACCACCACGAAGATTGTCGAAGGAATTGTCATCGACGAACGAACTGCCGAGCAGCTTCGGATTATCCGTTCCGTAGATCGTGTCGTTTCCTGCGCCCCCGTCGATGTAATCCGAGCCGAGCCCGCCATTGAGCGTGTCGTTTCCAGCGTCGCCATTGAGGGTATCACTCCCCCCAAAGCCGCGAATGAAATCCGAGCCACCGTATCCCCGGAGTGTGTTGATAGCCTCGTTCCCGAACAATTCGTTGTCCTGTTGATTGCCCCCGCCAAAGCCGACGGTATGAAGCAGGAACAAGTTTTCCGTGAATGCCGGCAGCGTGTAGGAAACGAAAGTCAGCACCGAATCCATGCCGCCCTTCGAGGTTTCTTCGATACGGTCATTAATATAGTTCACCCGATACTCGTCGTCGCCATTTCCGCCGCGCATCACGTCCGCACGCTGTGTGAGAGGCACGCTGTCTTCGTCCGCGGCACCATCGAGGAGGTCGTCGCCATCGCCGCCGATGAGCAGATCCTCGCCGACGCCGCCGATGAGAGTGTCATTGCCGAGGCCGCCGTTGATCGTGTCGTTGCCCGTCCGTCCGTCGAGGCGGTTATCAAGAAGGTTCCCGGTTATCTTGTTTGCGCGAAGATTGCCAAATCCGTTTAGCGCACCGGAAGCGGACGAGTTTCCGTTGAGCGATAACTTGAATGTTCCCATCAGCGTCAGGTTTTCGATGTCCGTCGGGATGACAAGAACGCCGGCGTTTTCCATGTCAATATCCACCCCGGAAAACACGGTGTCGTTACCCCCGACGCCACCGGATTCATCGATGGTAATCTTGCTGCCGGGCGCGACGGCTTCAAAGTCGAAGAAGTATTTGTCGTCCCCAGAGCCGCCTTTCAGCATCACGGTTCCGTTGGCTTCGGTATGAAGTTCATCATTGCCGTCGCCGCCCTCGAGTGTGTCGTTGCCTTTACCGCCGTAAAGTCGGTCATTTCCTTCGCCTCCGAGAAGGAAGTCGTTGTCTGAATCGAGAAAGTTCGTTCCAGAAACGCCTTTCGGTCCTGCGAACCCATAAAGGACATCGTTCTTGATTGAGCCAAATATTTCGTCGTCCCCGTATCCACCATGCGCGGTCAACGCGAAACCATCCGGCGCGTACAATTCGTCGTCGCCGTCGCCACCGTGCAGCGTCGCCGGGCCTTCGTTGTAGGCAAAAATCAGATTATCGGAATCGTTGCCGGTGCCAGTGCGGGAGAATGTTCCGTAGAGATAGAGGTTCTCCACGTATTTCGGCAGCACGAAGTTCACCTGCGATTCCACGGTGTCGCCGAGCACCAACGTTGGGCTGCTGGTTTCCACAATCGTGACGCCTTTTTCCGTGACGATATACGTGTCGTCGCCGGTTCCACCTTTGAGGACATCACCGTTGCCTCCCTCAAATGTATCGTCGCCGCCGAGGCCGGTGAACGTATTCTTGCCTTTGCCTCCGATGAAAGAATTCGCGCCGCCGTCGCCGATTGCGTCGCCCGCACCGAAGAAGCCTACTCCTTCGATTCCCGGATAGTTTGAGAGAATCACGACGCCTGTGTTTTTCACGATCACATCGCGCGCGCCGCCGCTGTCGGTGACGACGTCCAGGTCGTCGATGAAGTAAGTATCATTACCTTCGCCGCCCTGGAGGTCGTCGGCAACCGGGGTCTCCGTGCCCTTGAAGCTATCGATGCCGTAGAGCTTGTCGTTGCCATAGCCGCCGATGATCGTGTCGCTGCCGAGCCCGCCGTCGAGGAAGTCGTTGCCGTTTAGTCCGCGGAGTTCGTCGTTTCCAAGGCCACCGTAAAGCGTGTCGTGTCCTGCGTTGAAATCGCCTTCGATATACACGCCTGTGACGTAACCGGTTTGCGGATTGTACGAGTCGAATGAGTCGCCGTAGAAAACGTCGTCACCATCGCCGCCAGTGATCTTGTTCGACGCGAGATTTCCGTAAATCGTGTTCCCGAGATCGTTTGCCTTCGCAGAAATGGGCAGCGAAACCGCGTCTTCGCCCTCGCCCGCAAATCCCTTCGTCAGCCGCAGAACGCGGAAAGGCGCGGGCAAATCGTAATCATCCGCGCGGCTGTAGATGGACACGTCGGACAAATCCGTCGCGCTTCCAGGCAGAACCTTGTCGTTTTTGTTGTCCACGAAAATGAGGTCGGCGCCACCGTTACTCACCATCGTATCCGCGCCCTCGCCTCCATCGAGAATGTCCATCTGGCTCGACCCGAAAAGCTTGTCGTTTCCTTGGTTACCGAAGAGTTGATCGTTTAGTCCGCTCACCGAAACATCGACAGATGTAAGGCTATCGACAGCGTACAACGTGTCTTTTCCAAGGCCGCCTGTAATGATGTCTGAATTATACCCGCCGCTCAAAGTGTCGTCTCCAACGCCTCCGCTGAGGCTGTCGCGTCCTTCATTCCCCATGATGAAATCATCTCCTCCTGCGCCGATTAGTTTGTCCGCGCCATCGTCGCCGTAAATGTCATCGTTGCCGGAACCGCCTTGCAGCAGGTCTTTGCCATCGCCTCCGTGCAGTTCCACCTTCGCTTTAATTTTTGCCGAAACGTTGACCACGTCGTCGCCCTGGCCAGCATTGCCGAATACCGATTTGCCCGAGATTTCGAGATCGCCGCCGAGACTCTCCATCTCGTCGCGGTTCAGACTTTTCGTCTTCACGCTAGAGATGAGGAACGCGCCGTTGTCCGACAGCGAGATGCGGATGCTCTCACCAGCATTGGGACCGTCGAACTCGCCTGGCAACCGGTCCGGCGCGTTCAGACCGATATTCAGCCGCACCCGTCCGGCCTGGACGGGATCGGGCTGCGCGAGTTTTGCCACCGGTGCCGCGAGTGCTTGCTGCGTGGATGTATCAAAATCAAAGAGTGTAAGCGCCCCCAGGTCGAAATCGTCCGAGTAGAAAACACTGTCCACGAACGCCGATAGAAACGCCTCCACTTTCCCTGTCGCAGTGAACGCCTTGAACGGATCGAACCCGACCGCTTTTAGCTCGTCGTAGTTTACCTTTCCATCGCCCGGTTGGCGGCCCGGAACATGGAAATCATCGACGAGTTCCAGCTCCGCGTGACCGCGGATTCCACCTTCCACTCCCACAGTAAAAATCCCGGGAATGCCTGCCTCGACTCCGGCTGTGAAACGGGCATCGAAAACAAGCTCCGACCCAGCCACATCGCCGATGTAAAAGCCATTGAGCAGTTTTGACGGGTCTTCAAATCCGCTCTGTATAAACCCACGGATGCCCGACGTGTCGTACCCGGCAACAAGATCGATCTTTACTCCCGCTCCGTATGCGATCCGTCCGAAAATGCCGGGGAAAACCGGGAAGCGGCTCACGCCATCAAAGCTGATGTCGATTGGCGCAGCCGCGTCGTAGCGCACAAGGTCCGCGTCGGCTCCGAGCAGGATTTTATATGCTTCGCCGGGCTTTTGAATGATCGGAAAAGTCAGCTCATCGCCCGCTTCCTCGAAGCCTTTCAGCAGCGTGGCAACCTTCCCATTTGCCGCGCCTGTCGTGTCCGAATCTGAAATGGGCGACACGGAGTTCGCGGTCATCGCGGGATTGCGGATGTCGCGACTGCTTGCGTCTGTCGAGTAGTGGAAAGCGCCCAAACTCACCACATCCGCGCCGGCGCCGCCTCCCACCTTGGCGAACTGCTCCATCAGCGTGCCAAATTTATCGAGCTTCTTCACATTTGCTGCCTGCTCAGGCGAAGCGAGAATGTCCACAAGTGTGATTGGGCCATTCGGATTGTCCGCCGGGCCAAGCCCAAACGTCGAAAGAATTGCCCCGGCGGGTTCCGGGAGCGGAGTTGCGAGATAATGCGCGAGTTTGAAAATCTCCCCGCCGACCGAAACGATGTTTTCAGCAAATGGCTGCACGACCTTGCTGATGAACGTCCCGCTTCGGACGCCGACGTTTTCGAAATGCACGACAGGCGCACTGCCGAACCCGGTATTGTCGTCCGCGTTGTTGTTTAGCTCTCCGCCGGACAGATCGTATTCCACGTTCAGCGTCGCACCCACGCCCGGGAATTTCGCGTCGCTTGCCATATTGGTAAAGACGTCCATCACTGGATTCGCTGCACCGCTCTTCACGCTGGCGGTAAAAAGGTCGCCGCTCAATTCCCCGCCGCTCAGGCGTCCGTCTGCGCCTGCTGAAGCTGTGAGGCCGATGCTTGTCGAGAGCATGCTTGTGTCCTTCGCGGCGCTGACGAAATATGGCATTCCGTTCAGCGTCGCCTCCACATTTGTAAAGCCCTTCGTCTTGCTCGTGCCGACGCTCACGTTCAGCGCCACGGCATCAGTCGCTGTCGGTTCGACGTAAAACGAGCCTTCCGAAAGCCCGACTTTGATATTGAGGTCCACCGCAAGATTTCCCGTGAGTTGCGGTGCCGGGCCTGTGAAATCGAGCCCGAGGCCGGGAAGTGCGAGGTCCGTGCTCGCAGCAACTGTAAAGCTGCCGTCGGTTTCGGCATTTGAAAAATCGAGCACAACTTCGCCTCCGTTTACCGTCACGACATCGCCGGTAAAGCCCGCGTCTTTCAGCACCAACGAAAACGCATCGCCCAACTCCTTGGCATCGCCGCCATGGGCTGCGAGCGAGTTCAGCTTTGCGTTCGAGGCGACCTTGGTTTGAAGCGTCTGCAACTTTACGAGGGCGGCATCGTTGGCATTCGCTTGGGTCAGCAATCCCTGGCCGATGATCGGGAGCGATTCAGCGAAGACCTCGCCTTTGATTTGGGATTGCAGGTTCGCTAAAAACGAAGCGAAACCGCCGCGCAAACTTTGGACATCGGATGGTGAGAGAGATGGCATGGTTCGAGGATGGATTCAGGCGTTTGGCGCGGCGGGCACGATCTTCGGGACTTGGATTACCGAGAGGTTCATGGGTCAGTATCAGTGTTCGGTTTTGAATGGAAAAATCAATGGCACCGCGGTGCGTTTCATCCACAGTCTTGCCGAACGAAACGCCGGGGTTGCAAAAAAAATTATGCAATTTTGCGATGACTGATCAAGACGGAGGTGTTGAGAGGGGGTGATTGAAAGTGGATGAAGGCGGCAGCGCCAAAGTAAAACAGCATTCCAAGGTATCTCCCGCGCCACTGAAATCCGACGCCTTACGGATTCAGTTGCCGCATGACAGGATGGAATCCTGTCCTTCCCCTTGCGAATGCGCGCTACTTCATTGCGGCCTCGATCTCGTCGGCTTCCAGCGGGATTTTGCCCATGAGGTTCACGGGACCGTTTTCGGTGACGAGCACGGTGTCTTCGAGACGGACGGCCATCTCCTCTTTGGGAATGTAGATGCCGGGCTCGACGGTCATGACCCAGCCCGCTTGCATCGGCTTCGTCGTGTCGCCTACGTCGTGGACGTCAAGGCCGATAGGGTGGCCCAGGCCGTGCATGAAATACTTCTTCACCGCCGGGTTGTCGGCGTCCTGCTTTTTGACGTCGCGGGGTTTTAGCAGACCGAGTTTGAGGAGCTCTTCGGTCATCTGCGCTTCGGCAGCTTTCTGCCAGTCTTTCGGAAGAACACCCGGTTTCAGTCGCAGAGTGCTCGCTTTGAGTACACGGAGCACCGCGTCGTACACGGCGCGCTGGCGTTTGGTGAACTTCCCGTTTACCGGGATTGTGCGCGTCATGTCGCTCGCGTAGTTCGCGTAGCCGGAGCCCACATCGAGGAGCAAAAGCTGGCCGTCTTTGAGCGGGGCTACGTTTTCCTGATAATGAAGGCAGCACGCGTTTTTGCCGGTGGCGACGATGGGTTCGTAGGCAAAGCGGGCGCGGTTGCGAATGAATTCGTGCGCGAATTCCGCCTCCACGTCGGTCTCAGTGCGACCGGGTTTTGTGAACTTCAAGACGCGTTTGAACGCCTTGCCGGTGAGGTCGCAGGCGCGCTGGATCACCGCGATTTCGGCAGCGCTTTTCACCACGCGACATTCGTGGAGCAGCGGCGCGAGACGGCGGTACGTGTGAAGCGGGTAGCGGCGCTGGATTTCACGGATGAAGCGCTCGTCGCGGGTCTCGACCTCGCACGAGGCGCGCTTGTGTTCGTTGCTGTTGATGAAGACGTGTTCCGCTTCGCAAATCATCCGGCGCAGCATTCCCCAAAATTCAGGCGACCACTTGATCTGCTTGATACCCGTGAGTTTCTGCGCCTCGTCTTTCCGCAGTTTGTGGCCCTCCCACAGTTCGTTCTGTTCGTTTCCCTCGCGGAGGAAGAGCACCTCGCGCAACTTCTCGTCGTCGCAATCGGGGAAGATGACGAGGATGCTCTCCTCCTGTTCCACGCCGGTGAGGTAAAACAAATCGCTGTTCGCGCGCATCAGGATGGAGCCGTCGGCATTGGTGGGCAGAATGTCGTTCGCATTGACGATCGCGATGCTGCGTGGCGGCAGCAGTTTCGCGAGGCGGGCGCGGTTTTCGACGAAGAGAGATTGCGGAAGTGGATCGTGTCGCATCGGGCGATTGATGCAGAGTTCCCTTGCGATTGTCTAGCCGCGCCGTGTCGATGCCGGCAAAAGTCGTTCTCCGGGACCGACGCAAGGTTGCGAGGCCGCGACGAAAGAAATGAGTTTCCTCTGAAGTCCGGCATTGCATTTCCCAAGTCTCCCCTCTACCTCCTTTGTTCCCATAAACCAATGGCGAACTCACGCCGGCAGGAACTCCGGTCATCAGTCCAAGAAATAGTCGGCCTCAGCCTTTTAGTGCTAGGGGTCTTGCTGTTTCTCGCTCTCATCTCATACACACCCCGCGACGTACCTGCGTGGTTCCCCGGCTCGTTCACGGACCATCCAAACAAGACCACGCAAAACTTTGTAGGCTCGCTGGGTGCGATGATGGCTTGCGTGAGCTACCTGGCCCTTGGAGCAGCGAGCTATCTACTCGCAGTTGCGCTGATCGGCTATGGGGCGACGGCGCTTTTGGGCCGGATGATGGGTTTTGCGCTGCGACCTTTATGGACGGCGGGCTTTGTGATCAGTGGCGCGTGTCTTGTCCATGTGCTCGGCTGGTCTCTCATCGATCGCATCAGCATGAAGGTCCCCAGCGAAGGCGGCATCGTCGGCGAAATGGTCGGCGGCAAAGTATTTTACGGGATCTTCGGTCCGGCGTCCGCGCTCATCCTTCTCCTGATCTACGTAGTCTGCCTGATTTTGATGACCGGTCTGCGGCCAATCGCCGTGTTTCGCCGTGCGCTGGCGTTCCCGGGGCAGATGCTCGACCGCTATCGCGAGTGGCAATTCGAACGCGCTGATGAAGCGCACCGAATGGAAATGGAGCAGCGCCGGATTGCGAAGGAGAGGAAGAAACTAGAGCGCTCGCTGGCCAAGAAAGGCGTATCTGTGGAGGACGACGACGAAGAGGAAGCCCCCGCGGGCCGCTACGAGCAGACCGAACTGCTCCCGACCGAGGTCGCCGAGCCTGCGCGCCCGGCTCCGAAGATTTTCGATTCCGCAGTGCCTGTCATTCCGACGGTAAAAAAAGAGAAAAAGAAAGACTCCCACCAACTCCTCAGCGCGATCCACAGCGAGAACTACGAGTTTCCTTCACTCGATTTGCTCGATGCACCGGATTTGGAAAACCGGCAGGTGGCGAACCACGAAGAGTTGCTCGGCGTCCAGCGGCAAATCATCGATACCCTTTCCGAATTCGGCATCAGCGTGACCGGCGGCGACATCACGAAAGGACCGACGATTACGCGTTACGAAGTTTATCCTGCCAAAGGCGTGCGGGTGGATCGCATCGCCAGTTACGAACGCGACATCGCACGCGCGACCAGGGCCGAGCGCATCAACATCCTCGCGCCAATTCCCGGAAAAGACACGGTCGGCATCGAAATCGCAAACTCGAAGAAGCAGAAAGTCACGCTGCGTGAACTGCTCGAGAGCGACGAGTTCGTGAACGCCAAGGGCCGCATCCCAATCGCTCTCGGCAAGGATGTTTACGGGCACACCATCATCACCGACCTCGCCGCGATGCCCCACGGGCTGGTTGCGGGAACCACCGGTTCCGGAAAAAGCGTCTGCATCAATGCGATTCTGGCCAGCATCCTTTATAGGTTCACCCCGGAGGATCTGCGGCTCATCATGATCGACCCGAAGGTCGTCGAGATGCAGATTTACAACACACTGCCGCATCTCGTCGTGCCGGTCGTCACGGACCCCAAAAAGACACTGCTCGCGCTGAAGTGGGCGGTGAACGAGATGGAAAAACGGTACGCAATTTTCGCAAAGGTTGGCGTTCGAAACATCGGCGGCTTCAACACCCGTCCGAAGCCGAAATCCCAGCGCGAACTCGACGAGGCAGCGGGCGTGAAGTCCGCATCAAAGCGCGAAACATTGATCGTTCAGAACCCCGATGCCGACGCGGAACCCGCGAGCAGCACCGACATTCTCGGGAAATCATTTGGCGAGGAACTCGAGGAGCAGCCCGTCCTGAATGCCGACGCCGAGATGTACGGCGAGCCGACCGGACCGCTCGGCGAAAACGAACTCGACCGCGCAGAGCAGGCGGAACTGGGCATCAGCGTTCCGCGGGACGACGGCATTTCCGTTCCCGAGAAAATGCCGTTCATCGTGGTCATTGTGGATGAGCTTGCAGACCTCATGCAGACCGCGCCGGCGGACGTGGAAATGCTCATCGCGCGCATCACACAGAAAGCGCGCGCCGCGGGCATTCACATGATCATCGCAACGCAGACGCCGCGTGCGGATGTCATCACGGGCGTCATCAAGGCGAATGTGCCGTGCCGCATCGCATTCCAAGTGGCATCGCCTCTCGATAGCCGCGTCATTCTCGATGAAAACGGAGCGGAACGTCTGCTCGGCATGGGTGATTTGCTTTATCGTCCGCCGGGCACCTCGAAACTGCTGCGCTGCCAGGGAGTACTCGTCACAGACGAGGAAGTGCATCGGATCGTCGATTTCGTCAGCCGCCAGAGCGAACAGTCTTTTGAGTCCGACATTCACGACAAACTGGAATCGATGGGCGACGGCGACGGTGAAGATGAGGTCAGCGACGAAGACGAAGAGCTCGTGCAGAAATGCCTCGAAGTAATGGCGCAGGAACAAAAGGCGAGCACCTCGCTCTTCCAGCGCCGCCTGCGGCTTGGCTACACGAGGGCCGCGCGCATTTTGGACATCATGGAAGCCCGCGGCTACGTGGGCCCCGGCGAAGGTGCGAAGCCTCGCGAAATCCTGCGGATGCCCGACGAGATTTAGCGTTCGCCCCACGACTTTCGGTTGCCAGTCGCGGCCTTCGCACTCGCAAAGGGTTCCATGATTCCTAGTGGAGCCAAACAAAAGGGATCTGAAGGCGTTGTATCCTTCGTCATGAATCGCCGCTCTTTCATCCGTTCGCTCGCCGGGACTTCGCTCCTGTTGCCGGGCATGTTGTCCGAGCTGATGGCGTCTACGGAGGCGGTGGACCCGATTGCGCCGCGAGCCTCGCATTTTCCTCCGCGGGCAAAGCGGGTCATCTTTTTGCACATGAGCGGCGGCGTGTCGCATGTGGATTCGTTCGATTACAAACCGCGACTGATCTCCGACCACAACGCGCCCTACGAGGTGCCGAAGAAGATGCTCGATGCGTTTGCGCCGGAGAACCGGAGCGCGGTGAAGTTTTACAAACGGCCGGGCTGGGAGTTCAAGCAGCGCGGGCAGTCGGGGCTGTGGATCAGCGACCTTTTTCCAAAGGTGGCGGAGTGCGCGGATGACCTGTGCCTCGTGCGATCGATGTTCTCGGACAACGCGGATCATCAGCAGGCGACGCTCGGGATTCATACGGGGTCGGTCGGTTTCACGCGACCGAGCATGGGCTCGTGGGTGACATACGGTCTGGGCACCGAGAACGCGAACCTGCCGGGCTTTATGGTGATCGCGCCGGTGCTGCCGTACTCGGGCGGGCAGGTGTGGGCGTCGGATTTTCTGCCGGGGTGTCATCAAGGAACACACGTTGTTCCGGGGCCGGAGCCGCTGCCAAATGTGAAGCGGCGACTTGCTGCGGCGGCGGAGCAGGAAATGGAGCTCGGACTGGCTTCCGCGCTGAATCAACGACATCTTGCCGCGCACGACAACGACCCGCAACTCGCTTCACGCATCAAGGCTTTCGAGACGGCATTTCGCATGCAGACGGCGGCGCCGGAGGCGTTCGATTTATCCAAGGAGAGCGACGACATGCACAAGCTCTACGGCCTGCCGCGCGGCGGGACGAGCGGCTTCGCGTGGCAATGCCTCATCGCGCGCCGACTCGCGGAACGCGGCGTCCGCTTCATCGAACTCATCGACACCGGCGCGAGCAACAACTGGGACTCGCATGGCGACATGGCGCAACACGGCCCGCTCGCGAAGAACGTGGACCAGCCGATTGCAGCGCTGATCCGCGATTTGAAACAGCGCGGGATGCTCGACGAAACGCTCATCGTGTGGGCGACGGAATTTGGCCGCACGCCGTTCAATACCGGCAAGGACGCGAAGGGCCGCGAGCATCACGCACAGGCATTCACCTGCTGGATGGCGGGCGGCGGCGCGAAGGGCGGATTTGCTTACGGCGAGACGGATGATTTCGGAAACACGATCACGAAGAACCCCGTCCACGTCCACGACCTGCACGCGACGATTCTGCACCTGCTCGGGCTGGATCACAAACGTCTCACCTACCGCCACGCAGGCCGCGATTACCGGCTGACGGATGTTTTTGGGAATGTGCTGACTGACGTTGTGGCGTAGCTCACCACGCGTAGTGGTCCGTGCCAAACGTCAGCAATCCACCGAGGAATCCGGTCACTGATACGAGCAACGCGCCAAGCAGGAGCGCTCCACGAAAGCGGGTGCGCTCGATGGAGCCTTCCTTGCATTCCGAGCTGCACACAAGCACGGCGCAAACCAGCGCCCATACGGCGGTGCTTACTCCGAGCCACCGATGCCATTCTGTCAGGGTGCTCGTGAAATTCGCGAACTTCGCGTTCAGCCAGCCCAGTGTGGCGACCGCCGGGGCGCTGAGGGCACCGACCACTACGAGGAAACGCACCACCAGCAACCAACTCTCGCTTTTCAAAAACCATGCGATCGCTTCGGCTAAAACGGCGGCCATCAGCAGCCCCACAGGCATATGAGTGGAAGCAGGATGAAGCTTTCCGACCCACGCGAGAAGCCGCGTGAAAAAGGGACGCGGTTTCTTGATTGCGGGTGGCGCTTCCAAGGCCACTGAGTCGGCTGGGACTCCAGGGCACCCGGCAGTGATCCACGCGGCGACGGTTTTCAATTCCGCTGGCGTGAGCGGCGGGACGTCGGCGTCCTCGCCGGGCATCTCGTTGTTCAAGACCATCTGGTAAAGCTCGGAATCCGCGATGTTTGCGGGCACGATGTATTTCGGGTTCTTTCCGACGCGATCCAAGTCGAGCACGTAGCCAAATTTGCCCTTTGGCTTTGGCAGATGGCTGCCATGGCAATCGGCGCATTTTGCCTTGAAGATGCCATACACCTCCGTTGCGAGCGCGGACTTGTCGTCGGCCATGGAACATCCACCAAGGAGGATCAGGAACACTAGAATTCGGATACCGTTCATGCTGACAGGGTAAGGCTGCGCGATGGGAAACTATTAGACCAGAGATTGTCCGACATTGCGCATAAATTGCGATCGGCTACGTTTTCGTCCGTGAGTTCACCGGATTCCACGTCCATTCTCAAAACGCTCCGCGCTCTGCGGCGGCGGATGATGTTGTCGAACTTCTTCCGCTGGTCGGCGCGGTGGACGATCTTCTTTCTTCTCGCGCTCGTTGCGGTGTTCGCGTGGAAGTGGGCGACCGGAACTCTTCGCATGCAAGCTGCGCTGCTGCCGGCACTCGCGCTGTGGGTGATGCTTCCGCCGTTTGCCGCAGGAACGATTTGCGGCGGACTGATGGCGCTTGTGTTCCCGCCTTCATTGCGCGAGGCCGCGCGTGCTGGCGATCGGCTTTGGCAGACACGCGATCGTTTTATCACAAGCCTCGACTTCCTTGCGCGGAAAACAGTCACCGATTTCGAGAAACTCGCGCTCACGGAATGCGCAGCATTTGCGGCGCGAGAAAAGCGGGATGCCCCGGTGGCGGCACCTGTGGAGTTGCGCTGGGCTGTGGTTCC
The DNA here is from genome assembly GCA_031374705.1 of Verrucomicrobiaceae bacterium. Lineage (GTDB taxonomy): Bacteria > Verrucomicrobiota > Verrucomicrobiia > Chthoniobacterales > Chthoniobacteraceae > SXWH01. The sequence continues at coordinate 71,537 of JANMGP010000159.1, forward strand.
GATGGCGATGATTGCGCTGCTTTCGTGGGATTCCCTGCGCGAGGAAGCCGGCAGGCAGGCGCTGGTGGACAAGGCGGTGCGCGAGACTTCCGGTGCCGTGCAACAACTGGAGGCGCTCGCCCGGCAATTGGAAAAAAAATCCGCCGCTGATGATGAAGCGCACAAGCTCGCCGAGCGTCTTCGACAAGCTGCGGCGCAGCTCCGGGAAGATGCCCGCGAGGGACGCGATGGCGAAACGGCCGCACTCCGTGAACTGTCCAAGCTGGAGCAACTCGTGAAGGAAATGCGCCAGCAACACGCCGCGACGCCCGACGAACTGAAGGCCATCGCCGATGCACTCTCGGGTCAGCAAGAGACAAAGGATGCTGCCGAGGACATCCGGCGCGGCAATTTCGCCGAGGCCGCGAAGAAGCTGGACGACGCTGCGAAAAACCCGGTTGCCGCCGAGCAGGCGGAAAAGAGCCTCGAGCGCGCGCTCGAACATCTCACCCAGCAGAAAGAACAGCTCTCCAAACAGATGGAGCAACTCCGCGACAATGCCCGCCAATCTGCCGCGAACGGCGAACGCCAGCAACTCATGCAGCAGCTCTCGCAGGCGCTGAACGAACTTCAAAAGCAGGGCAAGCTGGGCAAGGGAAAGGACGGCGCGGGCGGCGCGGAAAAACAGGAGCAGCGGCAACAAGGGAAGCCGGGCGGGAAGGAAATGACCGACGACGATTTGAAGCGAATGCTCGGCGCGCTCCAGAACATGAAGAACAACGACGGACCTGCCGAGGGAGAAGGCGAGCCGCAGCCCGGAGAAGGCGAGGAAGGCGATGGCGAGGTCCGCATTTCAAATTTCGGCGGAAAGAAACCCGGGAGCACCCAGCCTGGAAGCGAGGAAAACGGGGAGCAGGCGCCGACCGGACAACCCGGCGACAAGGACGAGAAGGGAACGACCAAAGATCCGTTCGGCGAGCAGGGAATCGCTGCGAAGGACGGGAAGGACAACCAGCTTTCCGGCAGGCTCGGCAACGGGGAATCGCTTTCTGCGATGGTCCCTTCCGCGCCCGGCGGGGATGAAAAAACCAAGCGCCGCTACCGCGAGCTCTACCAGGCCGCGGCGGCGGACGCAGAGGATGCCGTCGTGCAGGAATCCATCCCGCTTGGTGCGCGATTTTTGATCAAACGATATTTCGAATCCATCCGACCAAACGAAAGATGAACTCACGACGTGACTTCCTGCGCGCCACAGCCGCAGTTGGTGCCGCAGCCGCACTCCCCGCAGCGCGTTCGGCAGAACTCCCGAACAATCCGATTTCGCGCGAGAATGCGCGGGCGGGCACGCGCGAGTGGATGCTCGTCAATCCTCGCATCGATCCTGAAACGAAATATCGGTGCCCCTGGATCGAAGGCTATTGCTCACACACGAGCATCCGCGCAGGCGAAACGCTCCGGGTTTTTGTGAGCATGAAGACCGCCGGCGAATTCACGCTCGATGTCTATCGCATGGGCTACTATGGCGGCGCGGGCGCACGGCTCGTCGCAAAACACGGCCCGCTGAAGGGTGGCCCACAGCCCGAGCCGCCAACCGGAGAACGACGGGTGCGCGACTGTGCTTGGGAGCAGGCGGTCGAGATTCCGATCCCGGCTGACTGGCCGTCCGGCGTCTATCTTGGCAAGCTCACCGAGCTCGCCGGACGTGTGCAGAGCTACGTCGTCTTCATCGTGCGCGATGAGCGGAAGGCGGACATCCTCTTTCAATGCAGCGACCACACCTGGCAGTCCTACAACCGATGGCCTCTCAACTTCGCGCTCTACGACGACGGGCATAACGCGTGGTATTGGGGCAGCGGCGTTGCGGTGTCGTTCAACCGGCCGTATGGGAAATACTGCCAGATTTTCGATGCCCCGCTTTCCACCGGCAGCGGGGAGTTTTTGCTTTGGGAATTTCCCGTCGCATACTGGCTGGAGCAGCACGGCTACGACGTCACATATACGTCGAACACCGATACGCACACCGACGCCGCAGGGCTGCTGCGCGCGAAGGCGATGCTGAGCGTGGGGCACGATGAATACTGGACGCTCGAGATGTTTCGGAACGTCCAGGCCGCCATCGCAGGTGGACTGAATGTCGCATTTCTCAGCGGTAACGCCGTGTGCGGGCGGATCGCTTTTTCGCCGGACGGACGCGGCGTGGCGAATCGCGTTTTCGAACGCGTGGATTTTTTCGGGCCGCGCGATACTGACGGGCGTTTCGAGGCGATTCACACGCTCCCTCACGCGAGTCCTTTTGCGAATACGCTCATCGGCGCGCAAAGCACGGGCCCTGTCACCGGCGGCGCGGATTGGACCTGCGTGAAGCCGGAGCACTGGATCTTTGAAGGCACCGGCATGAAGGCGGGCGACGGCGTTCCCGGCCTTGTCGGATGGGAATGGCATGGCGATCCTGCAAAAATCGAAGGGCTCGAGATTCTTGCAACTGGTCCCACTCAGAGTGCGCCCGGACAGCTAAATGGCGGTCAGTTTACCGCCACGATCTATCCCGGACCCAAAGGGAACATCGTTTTCAATGCGAGTACGATTTGGTGGGGCGACGGACTCAGCGAGCCACCCGGTTACGTGCGCCCATCCGTTTATACAAGCCCGCGCGGCCCGGATGAGCGCGTGCAGAAGATGACACGCAATTTACTGGCTCGAATGCTGGGATAGCGGCATTCCTCTTCCATGGCACTGCTCATCATCAAACTACTCATTGCATCGGGCACGGGCTTCATCATCCTCGCGCTTCTGTGAATCAATTCCGCTATTGGCGGGACCCTCTGTTTCTAATTTGCTGCGCCCTCTACGGGCTGAATCGATGGGCCGTCAAACCATGGACCTCGTCGCCATTTTTGCACAACCACTTCAGTGACCTCCTCCTCATCCCGTGCGCGCTTCCGCCGGTTCTCTGGATTCAGCGCAAGCTCGGCACACGGAACCACGACCGGCCGCCCGGCATCGGCGAAATCACATTCCATGTCGTCGTCTGGAGCGTGCTTTTTGAGGCCATCGGCCCGCACATCATGCGCGTAACCGGGGACATTCGGGACATTGCGGCCTACGCAGCCGGAGCAGTCGGAAGCGGCGCGTGGTGGAAGTATTTCAGCCGACAATCCAGCGAGTCCGACCGAAGGCTCTAACGCTTTTGGGCCTGGGGCTCGTCACGGACGGCTTCTGTCGCTTGAATCAACCCCGAGAACGCGGACGGGGCACCGGCTTTCGGGGCGTTTTTCCGCATGCTGTCGATGGCCTCGGCTGAGAGACCGCTGCTATTGAGGGCAGCTTCCGCTGCATTGGGGTCGCGCCCCTTCCAAGCCATGTAAACGTGGCCGATGGATTGTTCGCGCAGTTCCGGTTTGGTGACGCTCTTGGCCCAATCCATGGCGGTGGAGGGTTCTCTTTGCGAAACGATGGTGGCGAAAGTCATGCGAGCGTTATCGAGCTCCGGACCTTGCGGTTGCTGGGTGAGCCATTGGCCCGCGGCTTTGGGGTCCTGATGGGCCCATTGGCCGATCGCCTGGTCATAAATGCGGGGCTTTTCTTCGACGGTCGCATCTTTCAGAAGGAGCTCGGCACCTTGCTTCGGGTTCATCATCATCATGCTTTGCGCCATGTTTGCACGGAGGGGTTTTTGTTCTTCCGCAGGGAGAGTCTGGAGGTAGTTCATCGCCGCTTCAGGCTCCATCATTGCCCATTGGCCGAGAGTGCCCTGGCGGATGGCATCGCGGGTGGCGGCGGGGAGTGATGCGGAGCGTTCGAGCAGGCGTTTCCGAGCGTCGCCATTCATCCCGGACATCGCGAGGCCGTTAATGGCCATGGGTCGCTGGCTTTCGTCGATGGCACCGAGGCGGGAGATGGCGGAATCGAGGTCTTGTGCGGCGAGGCCGGCGAAGAGGGAACTGACGGTCATCATACCGTTGCGCCCGTCGGTGGAATTGTTTTTGCCTTCGCTCTCGTACCAGCGCCATGCGGCGTCCGGGTTGGTCCGGGCCCATCCACCGATGATGCTGGCTTTGATGCCCATGCCGAACATCGGGTTGTCCTTGATGTTTTTGTCGGCGTAGTCGAGCGCCGCCTTACCGTCTTTTTCAGCCCATTGGCCGAGGAGAATGGAATAAAACATCATGCGTTGCTGGGGTTCCTTGATGCTCTTTTCGACTTCGGCGAGCGCCTCCTGGATTTGGGAGTCGTCGAGTTCGATGATCGGGGCGATGGCGCGAAGCATGCCGCGCATGTTCATCATGCCGCCCATTCCGGAGCCCATCTCGACGCGCGCTTTGGCGATCAGCATGGGGATGTTCGCTTTCTCGCGTCGGCCAGGGTCTTCCTCGGTGCCATCGAGTTTGCGGACCACGGTGCGTGCCTCGTTGCCTGTGCTGCTGCCGCTATTTTCGCCACCCCTCTGACTTGTTCCGCTCCCGGCGGACGCCGCAGGTTGTGCGGGCGTGCCGGTGCCGCCGACGAAGTAGGCGATGACTATTGTGATGACCCAGGCAAGCCCGATAAGGATTCGTTGGTTTTTCATGTTGATGGTTACTGAGGGATTTAGGACGCGAGGTTACACACTTTCGTTAGAATACCACGCAAGATTAGCACGTTTGGCCGCTGTGGCACAGGAGCTACGCTTTCACCAACCGGGCGAGGGCGGTCCCGGCATCGAGGGTGTCAATCTCGATGAGTTTGTCGCGGGACTTTTCGCCGGAAACGATGCGAACGCTTCGGGGTGGCAGATCGAGCTCCCCGGCAAGAAGCTCCAGCAGCGCGGCGTTTGCTTTGCCCTCGGTGGCGGGCGACTGGATTTTGATTTTCACCGCGTCGCCATACATGCCCACGACCTCCGTGCGGCGGGCGTTGGGGATGACTCGTAAAACCAAACGCGCCATTACGGTTCGTATTCCATCATCTCACTTGCGGCGGCACGTTTCCGAAATTCCAGCCTCCGGACGTGAATGGTGGTGCCGGCGGACGTTGCGCCAGTGGCGCGGGCTTCATCTCGCGGGCAAGTGCGATGCCGGTATCGCGGAACTTTGTCCCCGCTGTGATCTCCAGATTGCTGTAGCTCGTCAGGCGGGTTTCGTAGCCGCCGCCATGCGGACCGAATGCCTCCTCGGTAGGCACGTAGCCCACGCATCCGTTCGCCAGCTCCACGGGGAAGGTCATCGGGAACCCGCTCCCCTTCTTAATCTCCAGCCCGTACTGGCAAAAATACTCAGCCGGATTGGAGACACACACGACGGGGCCAATCTGAACCGCCTGGATCTCGGCGTCCACCGTCGGATATTTCGCGATCAGCGCATCGAGCATGACCGTCTCCTTGGCCCACACCCAATCCGGTCCCGCGGTTTTTTGATCCTGCTTTGCCAGTTCCATCGCGGCTGCGACACGTTCCGGCGCGGGCACCCGGCGTGGAATCGTGAGCGTCTTCGACTTTACATCCAGCGGCACTTCGCTCACGCGTGTCTGCGACATTCCCAGTAGCACTTTCACAGCCTCTGCGCCCACGCGTCCGCCGACAAATTGCGACCACGCATCCGCCTCAGGATTCGCGAACGGGTCGAGATTCGCCACCTGGGTCACATCGCCGCAGGCACCTTGCAGAAAAACCACGCCGGCATCAGCACCGTAGTATCCCTCGATGGCCTTCTCCATGTAGTGAATCCAATTCGCGGAGATCCAAGGGCCGCTCGCCGTCGCATGGCAGGAAAAGTTCACAACGCATCCAAGTAATTTCCCGTCGGCATTCCACACGCCGATCACTCCCACTTCCGGGTCCGTCGGCCCTGCGTATTCGACATTGCCGGGATTCCCTTTTCCGAGATGCGAATACGAAAGGCCGTTTTGCATTCGCACGCGCCGGTTAAAGCCCACCGTGTCCTCGCGACCCGTGCCGAATCCCGCCGTCGCTTCCACACGGCCCGCATCCACAATCGCATCACTGACCAGCCTGATGTATTTTGGATCGGCGAGAGTCGATTGGTTGTAGGCGAGGTCCTTCACCAAATCCGACGCGTGATCGTATTCTCCCGGCAGCGCCATCCCCAGCGGGCCGGACGAATGCGAATGCGAGGCACCGATCATCACCGCCGTGATTCCGCACTTCTTTTGAATGCGCTCCCTCACCTCGAGCACGATCGAGCGGGGAACGACAAGGGTGTCCAGTCCCACGAGCGCGACGCGCGTTTTCCCATCGTCGAAAACCGCCGCACGCGCCTTGCAGGGATCGTGGATGCGTTTGGCGTAGGCCTTTCCATATCCGCCCGGAACCTCCATCCCGAGATCGGGCGTAATATCACGTTCGGCAAACCCCGCTTTCAACGCGGCCCGGCATGTGAATGGAAGGGTGAACGCGGCGACGAGTAGCGCGATTGATTTCATAAATACGGAAGCTCCGGAGTCTTCTCAACTGCTAGAGACCGGTCGCTTTTACGACGACCGAATCTCCCAGTCCGAAGCTCGAAGGCTCATACATTTCCTCGACCTTTGTCGGCGGAGCTGTGGCGGAACCGGCGGCGCGAACGCGGGCGAGGTAGCGCATCTGGTATTTGCCGCTGGACCAGGTGTTCGTGAAGTAGAGGACGCGATCGGTGCGGATTTCGCGATGGCTCCACCACGCGTTTGCGAGCTGGTCGCCTTGCGCGGCTTGCGTGCGAAATTCGGGATTCACCGCCTCAAACGTGGACGGCAGCGGATCGTCGATGACGACGTAGCGGCTGGCTTTCGGCACGGTGACATCGACCGTCACGAGGACGCGGTCGCCCACGCGCGGGTCTCCCAGTGCTGCGAGCGAGCCGTCGTCGTTGATTCGCTGGTAAGTGCGCGAGATGGCATAGCCGCGATCCTGTCGTTGCGTGACGAGCGTTTTCGGGCGCGCCGAAACTGTGACATGGGTAAACAAGGCGCCCTTCGCCGGGTTGGTGAGCTCGAGCGGCGTCTTTCCGTTGAGGGGCATTTCCTTTTCAAAGAAGCCGCCCTTTGCCGGCAGCGTAAACGGCGTGCTGGCGGCTCCGTAAGCAAGCGTGCCTTTCGCTTCCTTTCGCCCGGCCTCGGTCTTTCTCACATACTCGGCGAAGCCCATGAGCGCCCATACGTTGCTCTGCGTGCTGCCCCAGTGCCCGCGTTTGCGCAGCGCAAGGAGCGCGTCCGCGACATCGTCGGCGGCTGCGGATTTCCCGGCGATTTTTGTCCACGCAAGCAGGCGGATGCCTTGGGCGCGTGCGACGCTGCCAAACCACCAGTCGGCCTCCACGGCTTTGTCCTGCATGCGCATCAGGGACTCGGCAGTCTTCTGCGGGCCTTTGCTTTCGAGGATCGCGAGGGCGAGCACCGCGCGGCTTTCCTGGGTGAGGAGGTCGCGTTTTTTGTTCAGGACTTCGTGATACGCTGCTTCACCACGGCCCAAGAGCGCGAGTGTGTAGCAGGCAAATGCACGCTCGGAGAGCTTCCATTTATCAGTGGTGTCTGCGGCACCGCGGAGGCCTTTGCTGAGGTAATCACCAAGACGTTTGAGCGCGGGCTCCGGCACGCTGAATCCGGCGCGCGAAGCCATCACGAGTCCCATACCTCCGTATGCGCTGCCCCAGAGTTCGCTGTGTGACTTCGGCCAGTAGCCGAGCCCTCCATCGCTATTCTGCATCGCAATGATCCGCGCAACCGCCTTGTCCACCAGTTCGGTGATTTGCTCCTCGCTCTTGCTCATGCCGGGAAGCATCGGACGGAATTCGCGCAGCGAGATCCACGGCAGCATCGCCGATGTCGTCTGCTCGATGCAGCCGTACGGATAGTGCAGCAATTCATCGACTCCCTCGGAGAGTTCGAAGATGCGGGAGTTTGAAAAACGGACGCGCACGATGCCCTCGCCTTCGAGGACCGCGGGATCTGCCTTGCCGATCAGTTCCGCGTTTCCCTCGCTGCGCCCGGTCACGACATCGCTGAGCACCGGCGTCGGCCATGTGACGTTGAGGTTCGATTCCACCGAGTCGCGAAATGCGCCCGCTGCGTTGCTGAAATTCACCGTCCAAATCCACTTCGCCCCGCCGGGTTCCTTGAACTCCACGGGGAAATCAACCGCGAGCGAGCCGTTGGCGGGGAGTTTAATCGTGCGCGTGTTTTCCACAGCGGTGGCGTGTTCGTCGAAAAGAACGGAGACCTTCGCCTCGCCATCCTCCGCGGTCGTGTTGTGGAGCACGGCGCGGACGGTCATTGCGTCGCCGACATTTGCAAAGCGCGGCGTGGACGGTTCGATCATCACGGGCTTGTTCACCTCAAAGGCGCTCTCTCCATTGCCGAACTGATCGCGCAGCGTTTGCGCGACTGCCATGATGCGGTAGCGCGTGAGGCCGTCGGGCGCCTTGAATGTAGTGTTCACATTTCCGTCGGCATCCGTTTTGAGCGCTGCATTCCAATATGCCGTGCCGAGGAAATTGCGCCGCACGTCCGCTTCGCCGCCCTTGAGTCCGCCTTTGGCAGCGCCGACGAGGTAACCTTTGTTTTCAAACAGCGCACCTTCCGGATCGTCGGAGAGCATGTGTGAGAGCGTGATGCCGGTAGTCACATCGAGCTGGAGACGTTGCAGGAAATATGAGAGCACGTCGGGCGTCTCGAAGCCCATCAGGCTCAGCACGCCTTCATCGGATGCCCACAGCGTGACTTCCGCATTTTTCACCGGCTTGCCTTCGTTGTCGCGCACTTCACAGACCACCGAAACGTCATCGCCGGGCCGATACGCCGGCTTCGATGGACGGAGATTCACGTAGAGCTTCGCATCGGGCCGGGCGATGACGAGTTGTGTGTAGCCCGCGCGGAACTCGGGCATCTTGAACTTCCGCGGACTGTCCTGTGCGCCGCGCACGATAATGACGGAGACGAAGACATTCGGTGCGTCGCCTTCTTCCACGGGGATGCGAATGCTCGGAGCGTTGCCCTCAAGAGTCGTGACGAAATGCCTCCGCACATGCTCGCGCTCCACGGTTACCAACGCACTGCCGCTGATGGGCGTCTTGATTAAAATCACGGCTTCCTCGCCGGGCCGGTATTCCTTTTTGTCGGCGACCAGTTCCACCTGCGACTTGTTGCGGTAGTTCCAAGTCAACGCGTCCTTGCCCCACACGTGGACTGCGGTCGTCGTGATCACATTGCGGCCTGAGGCGTCCGTCGCGACGGCGGAAAGCAGGTAGAGTCCGGGCTTCGCTACGGTGAGAGTGGTGTCCTTCTTCCCAGGTTCCGCAAGCACCCAATCGCCGGCTTTCTCCACGAGTGGCAGCGTGCGGATGACGGTCTGGCCGATGAACTGCGAGATGGGTTCGCTCCGGAAATTCTCCGCCTCGTCGGCGTCCTCCACGCGATTTGTCTGCCATTCGATCCGCGTGAGTTTCACGGTCGTCTCCAGCGAGTCTTTCATCGGCTGTCCATCGTTGCGGATGGCGATGACCTGCACCGGCAACGCCTCACCTTCGCGAACGACCTCCGGCATTTTGCGGATGCCGAGATAGAACTCCGAGCTATGCATTGTGAATGTCTGGCGCTCCGCGACGGTCTGCTGGTTCAGGTCGGTGATCTCCGCCGTGAGCCGCACAAATCGCGGCTGCGGCATTGCCGTATTCACCGGGACTTGTGCAGTGATGGTCGCGGTCCCGCCATCGGGGAGCGCGATTTTCCCCTGCTCTGAATACTCGCTTTTGCCCGCGAATTTTTCCTTCAACCGCCAGTCGTTCAGCGCCTCGGTGAATTGGAAATCCGTGAAGCCAGCTGGCTCGAACTGCGTATCCTCGGACCGCAGCGACCAAGAGACTTCCGCTTTTGCCAGCGGTTTGCCCATGTAGTACTTCGCCGCAAGCGGGACATTCAGCGGCGCGCCTAGCATCGGGGTTTTCGGCGCGGTAAGTTTTACTTCAAATGCATTGGGCTCGTATTCCTCCACGCGGAAGTAATGACGGATGCCCGACCACTCGGAATCGTCCTCCTCGCCACCGGCTTCACCTGTCGCCGCCGCGTCGCCATCAAACAAAAGTTGTGCGCGGAAGCCGCCCACCGCGGTCTTCGGGAGCTTCACATCGGCAGTGGCCGAGCCACTCTCCGAGAGCGTTACTTTCTGCGAAAGAATCTCGCGATTGTCCGGAGTGAAGACACGCAGCGTGCCCTTCTTGCCGGCGGGAACGTGAGGGCGGTCAGGTGTGTAATCCCGGGCGATTGCTTTGAGGTGAACAGTCTCCCCGGGCTTGTACACAGGCCGGTCGCTGAACATCGTGCCCCGCATCTTCCCTCCCTCTTCACCGCCGAAATCATAGACGTCCTCCTCGTCGCCCCACATGTTGATGCGAAAGCGTCCGAACTCCAGTTCACGGCGCTCTTCGCCGAACGGCACGAGTTGCTGGTCGTCGCCCGACGTGACCGCGAGCCACTCGCCGCCTTCTACTTTCGGGAGCCGTGCCGTGCCGTCCGCAGCGCTCGTCGCAGCGGCAAGTTGCGCGCCTTTTTCATCGAGCATCACAAGTTTGGCACCCGCTATCGGCTTGCCCGTCTGGAGAGAAAACGCCTGCGCAAATCCGCCGGCGCCGCCCTTCCAAATCACGCCAATATCCGTCACCTGCACAAGCGCCTGCGTGCCGAAACGCTTCACGTTTGGCGCGGTTTTATCGGGCAGCTCGGCGGTGAGGAAAACCGTCCCGGTCTTGCCCGGACCAAGGATATCGTCCCACTTCACCGGCATGATGAATCTCTCGTCCACCTTCTGCTCGGGGGTGAAGTCTTTCTTCCACACAATCTCGCCCGGCATCGTCATGTCTTCCACGCGCTGGAGCGTCTCATCCTCATCCTTAATCTCGTCGCGATGATACTTTCGGTAAGCCGCGAGCGCCATCGCCGTTTGCTCCCGCGGGACAAGGCGCGCAGTGATCCGGAAATGCGAAGTGTTGATTCCCAAGACGCGGAATTCGCGCGTCCCGGTTCGCTGTTGATGCGTCGAGTATTCCTGAAAATAGAGGCGCGGTTTTACAGGAGCGAAACTGAACGACTTGCTCCACGCCTCCATCTTCTGTCCCTCCGCCGAGGGAATGCCCGCGGCCACCGTCACCACGTAGTCTTTTCCGAGCACGAAATCGCCCTTAAGGGTCACGGCTGAGTCGCTCCAAAGGGAGCTATCCAGCGAGATTTTCATTCCCGGCGGCTCCGGTTCAACTTTCACCCATTGGGCGATTGTATCCTGCTTCACCGCCTTGCCGAAGGGCTTCGAGAAATCGAGCGTCAGCATCTTTCCGGAGTTGATGAGATTCTCCGTCTGAACGCGCTCGACGGTAAACGCTTTTACCTTGCCGATCTTTACGTTGAACGGCGCGGCGAGCTTGTATCCACCAGCCGCGGAAGGCAGCCCTTGCGCAACGATCACAGTCCATCCGTCGCCCGGAGGAAGCTCTTTCACAGGCTCCACAAAGACGTGGTTTTTCTGCGCTGATTGCAGCGCTTCAGCGAGCTCTTTTCCGTCGGTGGCCGTCTCGTGCGCGACTCGAAACGCATCCTCCCAGGAGAGAATGCTTCGGTCGTCCGATCGGTAATCCGCGAACACGTTATCGCCGCCCTTTTTCGGGACGGCCTGCGTCACTTTCGCGGCAATCTTGAGCGCATTTGGCCCGAGGAACCAGATGCGTTCTTCGATCGACTTCGCATCGACGGGCGCGCTAAACAGAAGGCTGATTCTCGGGACCGACGGCGCGTTTTCCACGTTGAGATACTGAGGGGACGCCCAACCCTTCACCCGGAACGGAAGCGTCGTCAGGGTCTCGCCGAACGGGAATTTCACAGCCTTCCCGGCGACATCCTTCAAATCACCACGCAACTTGAGTTGATAGGTCCCGCCCTCCGCAGGCGGTTCAGTCGGAGTGAACAGCCCGCTCTGCGACGAGAGCCATTTCCACTTTCCCGCGACCTTGGGCTGGATGGTCAGCGGCGAATCCGCCTGTTTGCCGACCGCGTCGGCGGCAATCATCGGATCGGGAAACCGGAGCTCAAATTCCGAGCCTGCTTTCCAGGTTCGGCCTTCGTGGATGAGGGTGACCGGTCCTGCAAATGCAGCAGCGGCGAATATCGAAAGGGCGGTGAGAGTTTTCATGGCTGTGTTGAAATACGGACGCTACGGATAAATCTTTCACAATTTGTTTAAGAATAGCGAGCCCCGTTTCGCATACAAACGTCATGCACCGGGAAGCGATGGTCAATGCGCCGCAGGGCGTCTCGAATATCATCTCCTGCGCGAAGGCCGCCGCGGTGAGTGCGGCGAGCAGGATGAAAATGGACGAGTTCACTCGCATGGAAAATAGCGTGGCGAAAAGTAGCAAGCTTTGGGGTAGCGTCACCGCTGTCGGCGGTAGGCAGAAAAGCCGGAAGCTCCAGCGCAGCCTGCCGCGTATCCAGCGCCTCGCGGATCAGAGTGGTGCCGCGCCAAACATTCTTTGAGTTTCGGGATTGTCGCACCGGCACCACGCCATTATTCCAATCCAGAACATTCTTCATGAAAACCACCATCGCACTCCTCGCCGCACTCACCTTCACGTCCACACTATTCGCCGCTGACGCAAAGCCTCTCAAAGTCCTGCTCATTACGGGCGGCTGCTGCCACGACTACAAAAAGCAGAAGGACATTCTGAAAAACGGGATCGAATCCCGAATCAATGCAGAGGTGACGCAAATTCACACCGACGATGGCGAACCCGGTGCGGACGGAAAACCGCAAATGACGAAACCGAAACTCCCGATCTACGGAAACCCTGACTACGCAAAGGGCTTCGACGTGATCATCCATGACGAATGCGCCGCCGACATCAAGGACGTGGATACCGTAAAAGGCGTGCTCAAACCCCACATGGACGGCATCCCGGGCGTGAACCTCCATTGCGCGATGCACTGCTACCGGGTCGGTAATCCCGGCACGCCGCAGAAGGCGGGCACTCCGGAAGCGCTGTGGTTTGACTACCTCGGCCTCCAGTCCAGCGCACACGGCCCACAGGAGCCGATCACGATTTCCTATACGGCGAAGGACAGCCCGATCACGAAGTCGCTGGAGAACTGGACGACCATCAAAGAGGAGCTGTACAACAACATCCAGATCACCACAGGAAAGGAGCTCGCCAAGGGAGCGCAGGTTGTTTCGAAGAAAAAGAAGCAGGCCGACGGCACGGAGACCGTGGAGGAGAAAACGACGGAGTCCCTCGTCGCGTGGACGAATGTTTACAACGACAAAACCCGCGTGTTTTCGACCACCATCGGACACAACAACGCCACGGTGGAAGACGCGCGCTACCTCGACCTCGTCACCCGCGGTGTGCTGTGGGCGACCGGGAAACTCGGCGATGATGGCAAGATTGCGGCGGGCTACTCCAAGAAGTAGTCGCCACTGAGGCTCCGTCCGCGGAGCAATTTTCAACGGGCAGTCGTTCTTCGGAATGGCTGTCCGTTTTCTTTACACGGTCGGCGGCGGCACCAGCGCTAAGCACGGCGAATCATTCCGGTTGTCGTTCTGCCCCAATCATCCAAGCTCGAACTATGAACCTTCGACCAACCACACTTCGTCCCGCATTTCTCGCATCACTGCTCGCCTGTGCTTCCGGTTTAAGCGCGGAGGAACTGCACACGTTTAAACGCATCCAGCTCAACGATCAGTTCTGGAGCGAGGGCGCGAATTTTGGCGACCTGAACAACGACAAGGTGAACGATATCATCTCGGGACCATGCTGGTGGGAGGGACCGGACTTTGTCAAACGGCACGAGTTTTATCCGGCAACGGCAACGTTCAAGTTTCGCGCAGGGCCGATGACGACATTGACGGTTCCAGGGTTCGAGGGAACGCTCGGCGTAAAGAACACCTACTCGGACAACTTTTTTGCGTGGGCCGTGGACTTCAACAAGGACGGCTGGAACGACATTTTGATCATCGGTTTTCCAGGGCAGGATACATCATGGTTTGAGAATCCGCAGGGCAAGGACCAGATGTGGACACGGCACAAGGTGTTCGCGCAGACGGATAATGAATCGCCGACGTTTACAGACCTCACCGGGGACGGAAAACCGGAGCTCGTGTGCATCACGAAGGGTCAATATGGTTACGCTTCGCCTGACTGGAGCGCACCGGAAAAGCCGTGGGTTTTCCACCCCATCTCGCCGGACAACAAATACGGGAACTTCACGCACGGAATGGGCGTCGGCGATGTAAATGCCGACGGTCGGATGGATCTGCTGGAGAAGGACGGATGGTGGGAGCAACCAGCGTCGCTCACGGGCGATCCGGTGTGGACGTTCCATAAAGCACCGATGGGGAACGGCGGATCGCAGATGTTTGCATACGATGTGAATGGCGACGGGCTCGCGGACATCATCACGGCGCTTGCTGCACACGGATTCGGACTGGCGTGGTTCGAGCAGCTTCGCGAGGGCGGGTTCAAAGAGCACGTCATCATGGGCAGCACGCCGCAGGACAATAAATATGGCGTGAAGTTTTCCGAGCCGCACGCGATTGATCTCGTGGATATGGATGGCGATGGACTCAAGGACATCGTGACGGGCAAGCGGTTTTGGTCGCATGGGCGTGTCGGTGATCCGGACCGCAATGACAGTGCGGTGCTTTACTGGTTTCGACTAGTCCGCGGCGCGAACAAGAGCGTGGACTTTGTGCCGCATCTCATCGACGACAATTCGGGAGTCGGCACACAGGTCGTAGCAGGCGACATTAATGGCGACGGTCTCCCTGACGTGGTGGTGGGCAACAAGAAGGGCACGGTTGTCCAGTTGCACGAGAAGAAGACGGTGCCCCGCGAAGAGTGGGAAAAGGCGCAACCAAAGGCTCTCCCGCCGCTCAAGGAAGCCGCAGTCATCATCCCGAAGGGCGATGACGGACAGTCGCTCAATCTTGATTTCGAGACCGGCACGCTCAAGGGCTGGACAGCGACAGGCGATGCGTTCGATGAAATGCCGGCGAAAGGTGATGCGGTAAATCGCCGCCGGAAGGACATGTCCAGCGGGCATCGCGGAGAGCACTGGGTGGGCTCATACGAAGCGCACGGCGACGTCGCGACAGGCACGCTGACCTCCGCGGCTTTCGCCGTAACGCAACCGTTCGCGAGCTGCCTCGTCGGCGGCGGATCGGGAATCAAAACCCGCGTGGAAATCCTGAATTCGGCAAACGGCCACGTGCTTTTCCGCGCCACCGGGCCGGACAATGAAAAAATGCGCGCGGTCTATTTCGATCTGCGTCCGTTCATGGGCGCGAAGATTCAAATCCGGCTCGTTGATGAGGCAACGACGGGCTGGGGCCATGTGAACTTCGACGAGTTTGTCTTCCACGACTCGCAGCCCCCGCGGATGGAGGAAGCCAGGCAATCGCTTTGAGAACGCAAGACATCCGGCGCGGCGTTATGGGACTTGCACTCGCAGTCGGAAGAACTCCTTCACTCCAGCCGCAGCGGCGGAGCGGACGCGGATCGTTCGCGTGCCGTCGTTATTCACAACGTCGCTCAGCGGGACAAGTGCGGCACCTTCATTCCAAGTCGCGAGGTCGGTGCTGATTTGCGGAGTGATGCTCGCGGCATCCGCACCGATGCGCTGCTTCCACGTGAAAGTCGCATAGCCTGTGTCGATCGTGGCGCCAGGCGTGGCGGCGAGCGCGTAATCGAGGACGGTGTTGTAGTTCGCGGGGCTGAGCGCATCCCCGTTTCCGGGACTGCCATTAAGCGCTGTGCTCACGCGCCAGTTGCCGGACGATGCCGCTGACGGATTGGAGGACGGGTTTTTCAGCGTGAGCGAAAAGCCCGGTCCGTCGGTCTCGGCGGGCCACGTGGCGTCCGCGAGATAGCTGAAATCGAGGATCGGCGAGCCGCCGCGATCGAGAAGGAGAATGCGCTCGCCGCTGTTGCTGAGTCCGCCCGTGTAGCTACCGAAGATGGACACGCCTGCGCCGTAGCGGGCGGCGAACGCAGCGGGGTTTCGCACGAGAATGACGCGCCCACCGGACGGGAGCGTGGCTGCCGGGAAAGTGTACGTGATGCCCGTGGCGAACGTCGCATCCTTTAAGTCCACAGGGTTGGTCCCGATGTTCAGAAACTCGATAAACTCAAACTGGTCCGCGTCAATCGACGTCACACCGAGTGTCGCAAGCTCGGCTGCGTTTGCATCGGCGGGATGATACATCAACTCCGAGATGACGAGATTTCCAGCCGCTGCAGGAACCGTAGATCCCGTGTTCGTGATGACGATGCTGTCCGTACCGACGACGGCACCCTGCAAGTTTACTCCTTCGAGAGTGAGATTGTTTGCGCCGGCTCCGAGCGGGACTGTCGCCTGCCAGCTCGATCCGCTCAGCCAGGTCAGCGCGAGCGGTTCGGCGGCTCCGAGGATGCGAACGTCGTGAACGTTGACCCAGCCCGTGCCGGTCAGCGCGACGCTTGGCGCGCTGACGGAAAAGTTTGCACCTCCGTTCGTGGTGATTGCGAAGGCTGTCGCCGGCCAGTCAGCGTTTACCTGACTCAGCACCGAGGTCCGCCGGGCGGAAATCCAGTTCTTGAAGTTCGTAGTGTACGCAGGTTTTCCCGCGAGCGCGCTGTAGTGGTCCACCCACGCGTCAAGGTAGGTGTTGGAAAACGTCGTGTCGCAAAAATCGAGGATGTGTCCCGCCATGCGGCGTTTGACACGCGGGTCGGCGATCAGGTCCTTCACCCGGTGCGCATTCCCTCCATAGATGGAAAAGTTCGTGGCGAAATAGAACGCGTGATCCATATCCCAGGGCAGCAGCATCACGCGTCCATCGCCCGGCCGTGTGAGGAACTGAATGTTGTGCGCAAGGTGTTGGTTGAACGTGTCGGCAAGTCCGAGCAGCGCGTTCAGCGCAAGCGTGCGTGTCCAGCTTTCGAAATCGAGCGCCGCGGCGGCCGAGTCGTAGAGGTTCGCATTTGGCTGACTGAACGCGGAAGTCATCGCGAAGATCCCGCTGTAGTCGTCGCGGTCGGGATGGTTTTGGACCAAGTAGTTGAATCGATATGATTCCTTGTCAGGCCCCATCGTCAGGGTATCGACGGCTGCAACTGCGGAGTACGGGTTTTTGAGGCTCTCGGGGTTTCCATCGACCGTGGTCGTCGGGTAATAAATAATCTCCTGTTTAAAGAGCGATCCGTTGCCGCCATCCGGCGTGAAGTAGTCGAGCTGGCTGTTGCCATAGCGCCGGAGCCGGAGCTGCGCGCGGCGGCTCTCATAGTAGGGCGTGGCAACGTATGCGACATCGACCAGCTCGGAAGGAATGTTCCCCGCGTGCTCGGAGACGCGGAGGAAAAGCATTTCGTTCACACTCGGGCCGAGTGTGTTCTCCAGCCAGCCACCGCCATCGCCGCGCGGCATGTTGAACGCGCCATCGAGCACCATGTCCGTCTCCGTGCCCCGGTAAGGCTGCTCCGGATCGAAATCGAGATTCCATCCGACACGATTTCCCTGCCGTCCATACGGCGCGCTGCGGAGTCGCACACGGACGCCGTAGAAAACCTCGCGGTCATTCGCGATGAGCGTCGCGGGCCAGCGGAAATTGCTCACGCTGTGAATCGGAGAGTGCATCGCCGCGGCGTCGTCCGGCCGCATGATGAGCCGGATCTTGTTGGCGAGCGGAATGGCGGTGACTCCGCCATCGCCAACGCGATAAAGCGCGCGGGATGCCGGGCCGGCAGCGGGAAACGCCGCCGTCGCTCCGAGACCATCGGTACCTTGCACGTAAAACTGCACAACCATGCCGGTGAGCGGCTGGCCGGGGATCTGGGCGCTGAAACGGCCTGTGCCGTCATTCGTCATAGCGACGGAGGAAAACGCGCCCGCATTTACCGAGTAGAACAGCGTCTGCGCACCGAGCCCGTCTGGATCGAACGGACGGACAAATACGGTGACCCTCTGACCGATCGCAGGAACGAGTGGCGCGTGGACAAACTCCGTGAAAGTCGGCCCTGCATTCGCGATGCGGCGGCTGTTCACCGCGCCCGGCGTGCCAGCGATTGGGGGCTGCGGGAGGATGGTCGTGCGGGATGCACGGTTTAGATAAAGTCGTGTGCTCAGTTGCGGCGATCCCGCGATCCACTTCGCACGAAAGGTCACGCGGTATTCCTTCGTCGGGTCGATAACTTGGTTGCCCACGAGCGTTGTGGAGCATGTGTTGTAAGTGTGCTCCAGCCCGTCGGTCGCCACGACTTTGAGCACCTTGCCGGGACCGCTCGGATCCTGCACGACTGTGCTGAGTTTATGCGTACCGAGGCAGCGCCATTTTGCAGGCTGATCGCCGATCGCGTCACCCTCAAACGTCCCATTCTGGATCACCTCCGCATTCGCGCCGTCGGGATCTTTGCGCACGGTAATGTCGTCGATCAGGAACTCGCCGGCGTCGAGCAGGCCGATGAGAAATTCGTTCCACGTCGATGGATTGTTCGAGCCCGGCGGCTCGGCACCGAGCGCTTTGTAGGCATAAGTCTGCCAGCCGAGCTTCGTGCTTTCATCGCTCGCCGCCCACGATTCCGGCTGCGTGTTGTCGCCATCCGGGTCGATGAGTTCCAGGGAACTGCCGCCGCCGTCGGCATAAGGAGACCAGCGGCCCTTTTCACGGTAGCGCACTTTGTCCAACTGCGCACCGGCCGCGTCGCGAAGCTTGATGGAGTCGCCGCTGTTGGCGAGCGAGCCCGAGAACTGCGTTTGATTCACCACCAGAAAACCGCCCGCCGCCAGCGATGTGCCTTCGGGAAATGTGTAGCCGATTGCGTCGTCGAGTTTCCAGCCTGACAGATCGACGGCAACGCCTGTGCGGTTGTGCAACTCCACCCACTCCGCGGCATTTTCCGCGTAAGGGATCGCGTTGTTCGGGTCCGCGTAAATCGGGTGTGCATGGTAGAAAATCTCATTGATGACGATGCTGCCTGCGACATGCGCATCGGGTGTGGCGAGCGCCGGTGCCGTGGCAAAGTTGGCGGCACCCGGAGTCCCGCCGTTTTGCGAGCTCGCGACCCAGCTCGCGGAAGTCCCGCTTGCAAGCGTCGCGCCGCGTTTAGCCAGCGTCGGCCCTGTGCCATCGGGTGCGGCGGGCCAGTCGCCGGTGACGCCGTATTTTATCTCATCCACGAGCCAGCCCTGCTTTGTGCGGAGCCGGATGGTATCGCCCGCGCCATCGAGGTGCCCGGTGAAAGGCCCGAGCGCGCCGACGGGATTTCCCGCGACGCCGGAGACGACGATCAACGCGCCCGGCTCGAGCACGGTGCCTGCCGGAAAAGTGAACGCGATTCCGCCTGTAAGCTGCCAGCCGCCGAGGTCCAGTCGCGTGCCGAATTGGTTCACCAACTCGACCCACTCAGGTGCGCCGACGATGGCCGGATGGTATTGAATTTCGTTGAACGTCACGACGCCGCCCGCAGATCCGGGCGCACCGGGTTGCGCAAGCGCGAGGGTCGTCAGCGGCGGCGCGCTGAGCGCGAGCAGCGAGACGTTATCGACGAGCACGGTATCGTCGCCATTTACTCCGAGATTTTCGAGTCGCAGCACCGCCGTCTCGCTGCTCGCGGTGAAGTCGAACGTGAACGTGCGATACGGCTGCCCGGCACCGACCGGTGTGACGACACCTTGGAACGCGGTTTGCCCGTCCACGGTCGCGCGGAACGTCGGAGTTCCACTGGATGAGCGCGAGTTGTAGCGCATCGTGAGCCGGTAGCTTCCGCCGGAAGCGAGACCGGCGACGCTTTGCTCCACAAACACTGCCTGCTGGAGGAACAACACATTGGCACCATCGGGCACGATGCCGTTATTGTGAAACGGCCCTGCGCTCGTGTTGATTCCAGCCTGCCCCGCGCCGGTCTTCGTCCAGCCCGCGATATTTGTGTAATAGCCCGGATATGCAATGCCGGTGCCGCTTGCCTCGAAGCTCGGATTGGCCAGCACGACTTCATTTACGCCGCGCTGGATGACCGTCACTGCATCAAATACCGCCGACGCATCACCACCCGCGGCGGGAGCGGAACCAATCGTCAGAAGCGCGCTCGTCGAGGTCGCGGTCCATGAAAAATTTGCGAGTGAGTAAGGCGATGCGCCGCCGACCGGCTGAATGCTGGTTGGCGCGAGAAGCGTCTGCCCGCCAAGCGAGACACTCACTTGCGGGACATCACCGCAGCAGGCGCGCGCATTGGTCCATAGTTGCACCCAATACGTCTGGCCGACTGTGAAGCCCGTCAATGTCTGGGTGAGCGTGTTCGGTCCCTGGATAAACGCCACGCGCGTCCCGTCGGGATAAGCGCCGTTGTCCGCAAACGGCGAACCCGCGCCGATGTCCGAGCCATTGATGCCGCCGCCATTCCCCCACCCTGTGATGGCCGCCGGGTTCGCGCCGCCGCGATATCCCGGGAAAGTTGTAAAGTTGTCCGCCTGAAAGCTGGGGTTCGCGACGATGATGGAATCGGCCGCAGGAAGCGGCATCGCGCATGCAGCGACCACGGCGCTGAGGAAAAGACGGAGTTTCATGTAGGATGGCGCACCAGTAAGGCAGGAACGAGCGCGCCGCAACAGCAACCGCTCCGCGGAGTCTGCGTTTAACGTTGCCCGCGGGTCGCCGCGGCGATACTCGGGAGAAATGGAAACATCCAAGTCCCACCGCACGAAGTTCCGTATGAGAACGCTTCTCTGTCTCTCTATTCTTTCCTACATCACGCTCTGCGCGCGATCGACGGCACTTGCCGACGATGCGCCTCCGAAACCGGAGAAAGTGTCGCTTTGGGCCAACCATGCGCCGGTTGGCGACGGCACATTCCAGGAAGCCGACCCCGTAATCACCGTCCATCGCGCGGCTAAGCCAAACGGAGCGGCGATCGTGATTTGCCCCGGCGGCGGATACGGCGGACTCGTCACCGGCGCGGAAGGACACGGCATCGCGGCCTGGCTGAACGAACACGGAATCACCGGCGTCGTACTGGAATACCGGCTGCCACGCGGGAAAGCATTCGTCGCGCTGCTCGATGCCCAGCGCGCCATCCGCACCGTTCGTTCGCGGGCAAAGGAATGGGGCATCGACCCGAAGCGCGTCGGCATCATGGGCTTTTCCGCAGGCGGCCATCTCGCATCCACAGCCGGAACGCACTTTGACGCCGGCGATGCGAAATCAGCCGACCCGATCGCGCAATTGAGCAGTCGTCCGGATTTCATGGTGCTCGTCTATCCCGTCATCAGCTTTGGTGAAAAGGGGCATCATGGCTCCGCGCGCAATCTCCTCGGCCCGGACGCAAAGACCGAACTCGTCGCGCTATTCTCCAACGAAAAACAAATCACGGCACAAACGCCGCCCGCATTTCTCACCCATGCGCTCGACGATACCGTCGTGGTTCCCGAGAACAGCAAAATGTTTCACGACGCGCTCAAAGCCGCGGGCGTTGAAACCAAATACCTCGAACTCCCATCCGGCGGCCACGGCCTGAATGGCTACAAAGGCCCGATGTGGGACGCGTGGCAAAGGCAGTCGCTCGAATGGATGGCCGAGCGGGGCTTCATTCCGGGAACTGCGAAGTAGGCGGACGACTTGGTCAGTAGCCTAGTATTCCGAAGGCTTCTGAAATCAACCGCGCCGCGGCGGAGGCGCGAGGAAGTTGAGGGGCATGGTGCGCTTTTTCTGCACGGTGCCGGCTCCGCGGACGGCGGGTAGGATGAGCTCAAATTCGGTCCATTCTTCGTCGGAGCGGAGCAGGGCGAGGTCTCCACCCATCGCGACGGCGAGCTCGCGGGCGATGGCGAGGCCGAGGCCGTGTCCTGCGATGTCTTCGTTGCCGTCTCCGCGGGAAAAGCGGTCGAAGACGTAGGGCTGGCGGTCTTCGGAGATGGGGTTGCCGGTATTGGAGACGATGATGCGCGCCCATTTTCCGTAGCGAAATGCACGGATGTAAATCATGCCGCCTTCGTAGTTGTACTTCACGGCGTTTTCGATGAGGTTGAGCAGGACTTGTTCGACGCGGGCGGGGTCGGCGACTGCGAGGAGGGTGTCGGGCGCTTCGAATTGCATGTTCACTCCGCGCCGCTCGGCAAGGAGTTCTCCGTCTTCGCAGCAGCCCTCGACGACAGTGCGGATGTCGGTTTCGATGGTGCGGATTTCGAGCGCACCGGCGTCTGCTCGGGCGAGGATCATGAGACCTTCGGCAAGGGAGGAGAGCCGCCGCGTCTGCTGGAGAAGGTCGTTGAGGCCGGCGATGTGTTCGTCGGTGAGGTCGGGGGATTTGAGCAGGTCCTCAATGGTCATGCGCATGACGGTGACGGGAGTCTTGAGCTGATGTGACGCGTCGGCGGAGAAGCGGATGGCGAGTTTGTATGCAGACTCGAGGCGATCGAATGTGCCGTTGAGAACTTCCGTGAGGGAGTGGATTTCGTCAAGCGGCTCGGGAACAGGGATGCGGCGCTCGAAGTCCTCGGCGGTGATGGTCTGCGCCACTCCGATGATCTCCTGCACCGGAGCGAGCGCGCGCTTTCCCACCCAGATGCCGCCGGCGAGGCTGAGGAGGATGATGGAAGGCAGGGCGATGACGGCGGCCCACGCCACGCGTGCCATGGTGGACTCGTAGCTGCCGAGCGGAAAAGCGATGAGGAGCTTGAGATGGTGCTGCGAAAAGTGGCCGAGGCGGTAGTTGCGGCCGGCCAACGTGAAGTCCCCAAACCGGCCCTGCATTGGCGCGACGGCATCCATCGATTGCTCGCGCAATTGCAATGACCGATAGACGAGCCGGCCCTGTTCGTCGAAGATTTCGACGAGGCGGTTCCCTGCGGAATCCGGGAGCATGTCCGGAGTGACGGTGAGCTCGCCATCCGCGCGGACGAGCGCTTTGCGATTCACTTCCCACAAGAGCTCCCGCGCCTCGCGTTCCATGCGCTGATGGACGACGTCGAGCAACTCCGTGTGGAGGAAGAAATACATCCCGGCCAGCGCGATGGCGATGGTACCGCCCGCGACGAGGGCGCAGGCGAGCGCGACTTTTGCCCGCAGAGGCCAGAAGCGCCACCGCAGCCGGCTGAGCTTCATGCCGCTGTCTCGGCGGCGGCCTCAACGGGGGCTTCCTGAATCATGTAGCCGACACTGCGGACCGTGTGGACGAGCTTCAACGGGAAATCCTCGTCCACTTTGCGACGCAGGCGCTGGATGTAAACGTCCACGGCGTTCGTCTCGTCATCCAGCGCGCTCTTCCACACATGTTCGCACAGCTCGGTGCGCGTGAATGCGCGGCCGGGATGGTGCATGAGGAAATTGAGCAGTCCGTATTCGCGGACGGAAAGATAGAGCTTCGTGCCATTGCGGACGACCTCGCGCGTGGTCTCGTTCAAGATGAGGTCGCTGACCCGGAGGATGGGCGATTTGTGCGCACCGGTGCGCCGGGTGAGGGCGTTTACCCTTGCGAGGAGTTCCTCCATGGCAAACGGCTTTGGCAGGTAATCATCGGCTCCTTCATCAAGGCCCTGAATGCGGTCCTCCTTACTCCCGCGGGCCGTGAGGATGAGCACCGGCGTGGCGATGCTCCGTTCCCGCACAGCGCGGAGAATCTCGATGCCATCGACTCCCGGAAGCGCGAGATCGAGGATGATGATGTCGTGCGGCTGAGTGGTCGCGGAAGTGAGTCCTTCGTCGCCACGAAGAATGGACACGACCTCGTGCCCGGCCTCCGTGAGGGCTTTGGTTACAAACTGAGCAATCTTCTTTTCGTCTTCGATGAGTAGGATGTTCATGGGTGGTATTTCAGTTTAGACGTTTGCAGGATGACATGTCTTTCACAAGTTGACGAGTGAAGAAGCGCTGTCTCCAAGCTGATTCACAGCAAATTAACATCACAGTAAATTTATCATGGCATCTTCATGACGAAAGGAAAGCCCGCATCCGCACAATCACGGAAATCCCTTCCCTCCACGCTCCGGGCCATGCGAGAACCGGAAATGAGCTCGATCATCTCCGCAGCCGAATTTGGTAAACTTCTCGCGAACGGCGGTGCGCCATACGTCATCGACGTCCGCCGTCCGGATGAATTTGCGGAGGTCCACGTGACCGGAGCCCGCCTTTTTCCGCTGGACGATCTGAGTCCGGCGAAGGTCGCCGCCGACCTGAAAGTGCCGTCGGCGCGGACGATCCATGTCCTTTGCAAAAGCGGTATGCGCGCAGGAAAGGCGGCGGACAGATTTCGTGTGGCAGGCATCGCGAATGTCTGCGTGGTGGAAGGTGGAACGGATGCGTGCGTGGCAGCCGGGCTGCCGGTCGAGGGGATTGCGAAGCGCTAATCGCGGTTTTTGCGCTTCTCTCGAGTCGGATAATCTGGAACACGGAAAGCGTGCGCATTTTTCTCACGCTCCTTACCCTCATTACCGCCACGTTCGCCGCCGAAAAGCCGAACTTCGTCGTGTTTCTCATCGACGATCTCGGTGCAACGGACGTCGGCTGCTACGGCTCGACGTTTTACGAGACGCCGCATATCGACAAGCTCGCGATAGACGGCATGCGCTTCCGCACAGCCTACAGCGCCTGCACCGTCTGTTCGCCCACCCGTGCGGCGATCCTCACGGGGAAATACCCGGCACGCCTCCACATCACCGATTGGATCGCCGGTCACGTCCGCCCGAACGCGCCGCTGCAAATCCCGGATTGGCAAAAGGAACTCCCGGCCAACGAGTGGACCATAGCAACGGGGCTGCGGGAGACGGGCTACGCTACTTGCGCGATCGGGAAATGGCACCTCTCGCCCGCCGGACCATCCGCCCATGGATTCGACGTCGCGATCGCCGATAATCATAAAGGGCAGCCCGACTCGTATCTTTCACCTTACAAAAACCCGAACCTCCCGGACGGTCCCGACGGCGAGGAACTCACAGCGCGCTGCACCGAGGAAGCGGTGAAGTTCATCACGGCCCACAAGGAAAAGCCCTTCTTCCTTTATCTCCCCCACTTTGCCGTCCACACCCCGCTCGGCGGGAAAAAGGACGCCATCGCGAAATTTGCAGAAAAGGCGAAGGCCGGCAACGCGCAGGGAAAGCCCGCCTACGCTGCGATGATTCAGGCGGTGGACGGCAGCGTGGGACGCGTCCGGGCGGAATTGGAGAAACTCGGGCTCTCGGAGAAAACCGTCATCGTTTTCACCGGAGACAACGGCGGTCTGGAGCTCGGGAAGGTGACCGACAATCTCGGCGTCCGCGCTGGAAAAGGCAGCGCGTATGAAGGAGGCGTGCGCGTCCCGTTCATCGTCTGCTGGCCGGGCGTGACGAAGCCCGGGACCGAAACCGACGTCCCGGTCATCACACCCGATATCCCCGCGACTCTGGCCGACGCCGCCGGGCTGGAGAGGAAGGTCGAGGACGGAGTGTCGCTGCGCCGCATCCTCGCCGGGGGGACGATTCCCGAGCGCCCGCTCTTTTGGCATTACCCCCATTATCATCCCGGGGGCGCGACGCCGTATTCCGCCATCCGGGCCGGGAACTATCGGCTCGTACATTTTTACGAGGACGAGCGGGACGAGCTTTACAACCTCGCATCGGACCCGGAGGAAGCAGCGGACCTCACCGCAAAGGATCCGGAAAAGGCTAAAAGTCTTCGTGCGACGCTCGACGCCTGGCTGAAAAGCACCGGCGCGCAATTCCCCACTAGGAAATAATTGACTGTCCACACCTGTATTGGAGAGGTTCTCCTACCGGAATGTCACAAAATTGTGTCAACTGACTCTGGACAATAGAAAACATGAAGTTTACCCTTGGTTACATTTTTATCATGCAAATGCGCGCTCGTTTCACCCGTCTCATCCTAGCCTCGTCAGTTTCTGCTCTCATCGGCCTAACCAATTCGTCAGCCTCGGCCGGGAACTTCGTGTGGGGCGGCGCTTCTAATCCCTGGAGCATCAACGGCGCGTGGAGTAGCGGCACCGCCCCGGCGGGTACGAATCCCGCCGACATTCTGAACTTTGGCGGAAATACGGCCCTCCCGTACACTGCGACCAACAACGTCGCCGCAGTGCCGTTCTTGGTGAATCGAATCAATCTCACGTCGGCGGGTGGGATCGGGACATTTCACACCATCTCCGGCAACACACTGGCGTTTTCAGGCGTGGATCCAGCTCTCGTGCAAGACGGCGCGGGAGGCATGACTTTCAATACGCCCTTCCAGATCGATGCCACGATGACCGTTTCCGGCTCCGGTGCCGGCCTCGCCACCGCGAATGCCAAGATTTCCGGAATCGCGAAGCTCGTCAAAAACGGCACCTGCACGTTTCGTTTTGGAACCACTTTCGTCGCACCGGCAGTCGGACCATCCGCCAATACCTGGCTCGGGGATATCGTGATCAACGCAGGGACCGTTCGTTTTAACAACAACGAGCAGTCGGGTCGCACCGCCGTCCGGGCAAATCCGGTCTTTTTGAACGGAGTAAGTTCCGTGTTTTCATGCAATAGTGAAATGCGCTTTGGCACACTCAGTGGAACCGAGGCGTTCAGCGAAGTGAAGACAACCATCTCGACGGCCGACAGTCTGAACCCCCCCAGCGAAAGCATCGTCATCACGGCGCTCACAGACGGCTCCTACGCCGGCAAGCTCACGCTGAGTCCTCCGATTGGAACGGGAAATCACAACGGTGAATTGATCGTCCGCGGTACCGGAACACAAACGTTTACCGGCACGATTTCGGTCGATGAGGACGTCATCGTGGGCCGCGGCGCGACGCTCGTTCTTTCCGACGCCGCATCGCTCGGCTCGCAGATCATCGGCTCTGTAATCCTCGGCGGCGGCACCATCCGGCTGGAAAACGAATCTGCCAACAACAACAACCGCATCCGCAATGCTATCGGTGACCCTGCCGGCACGAGCACCACTCTCCAGCCCGTCGGCGGCGGCACGTTTGTGCTCGGCGGCAACGCTGGGGGCACACAGGAACTTACCGGGCGTCTCCAACTCGGTGCATTTTCGGTCACAGAGTCCAAGCCGCGCGCCGGGCACATGACTCTGGAAGTCATCCACCGTGCAGAGGCATCCGGCGACACTTCGCTGACCTTCCAAAACTACTCCCGGGACCAGCAGACGCTCAACCAGTTCGCAACAGTCAACTTTCTCTCCACCGATGACAGCCCGACTCCCCAGTATCTCCTTCTCGGGCAACCCGGTAATGCACCGCACATTTATCTGACGAGCGGCACATTCGCCGTCCCGCTCCGGAACGATTTGCTAAACGTCACCGGCGGTGCGAACTCAGTCGGCTGGGCTACCGTCACCGGCCCTGCGTCAGGCACCGCCAGCACGACGGCGACCGTGGATTTTGCCACTCATACCGTAAACGGCGTCGCACCGGTGACCACCGTAGCGTGGTCCGGCTCGCTCGCCGCCACCGACAACGCACGCGTGACCGGCAGCCAGTCCACACCGGCGACCGGCACGGCGTACGAAGTAAACTCCATAAAGCTCTCGCCGAGCGGCCTGGGACAATCCCTCAACATCGCCGGAAGCGGCCACCTCGCGACATCCGCCATCCTGTTGGCAGGCACCAACGACTACACCATCCGCTCCGGCGGCGGTGGCGGAATCGCAGGGACTTCGACGCGCTTTTTCCACGTGGATAAAGCTGCGCTCACCGTCGAAGCCAGCATCGCTGCGAGCGCGCAGCCCATCGTGAAATCCGGTGCCGGCCTTCTCGCGCTCACGAACGCATCAAACGTCAATCTCACCGCAATCACCGCGGTCAATAGCGGCACACTCCGCGGAACGCCGGGCAGCAGCCTGCCAGCCGGCGAAATCCGGCTCCGCGGCGGCGTCCTGGAAATTCAGGGCGGCGGGACTTTCTCACGGACGCTCGGAACAGGCATCGGAGGGGTCAATTTGAGCGGCATCACCGGCTCGCCCGCCGCGTCCGACCCCGACGACCGTGGCAGCGGCGGCTTCTCGGCATTCGGCGCGAGCGCCACCGTGTCGCTCACCGTGCCGCTCCCGGGAGGCCCGAGAATCTTTTGGGAGGACATCGGTTTCGCACGATCCGGCCATGCATTGATCCTGAACTCGCCGACCGCAAATGCGATGATTGATTTCACCAATCCGATCAGCCTTACATCGTTCGACAACACCGAGCCCAACTACAACGCTCGTGAAATCCACGTGCTGGACAATCCAGGCTCCACCGCCGACTGGGCGCGCATCTCTGGAGACGTTTCCGGGACCATCCACAATGACCTGTTGAAATCAGGCGACGGCACGCTCGAACTCAGCGCCACGAATACCTATCTCGGCCACACGCAAATCCAGGAAGGCCGCCTGCTCGTCACCGGCAGCATCGCAAGCAGCGACGCAGTCATCGTCCGCGGCACAGGCAGCATCTCGGGCACCGGCAACGTGAGCACCATCCTGCTTGATGGCGGAAGCGTGGAGCCCGGCAACAACGGCGTCGGCACGCTGAATGCCACCGCAGTTTACTGGCGGACGGGCAAGATGAAGATGGACCTCGGCACCGGCAACGCATCCGACACGCTGTCCCTCGGCGCGGGAAGACTTCACAAAGATCCGCACGGAGGGGCTCCGTATGCGTTCGACTTCGGCGGCACTGGAGAAGGCGGCCGCACATACACGCTCGCCAATTTCGGCAGCACGGATTTCGTCGTCGGCGATTTCTCGGTCGCCAATCTCCGCTCCGGGCTCTCGGGAACGTTCGCCATTGCAGGCGGAGTGATCACTTTTGCCACAAACCTTCCGCCGCCAATGATCGGCACACAGCCGCTCAGCCAGCGCATCAACTCCGGGTCTCCCGTCACATTCACTGCGAGCATGCAGATACCCGGTGCTTACAGCTATCAGTGGTACAAAGGCGCGCAGTTGCTCGGCGGGCAGACATCGCTGACGCTCACGATCCCCTCGGTCTCCAGCGGCGATGTCGGTGATTACACCGTCGTGGCGACCGACGGAAGCAACCCCGTGACGAGCAATCCCGCCAGCCTCTCTGTCAACGACGCCCCGACTGCGACGCCGCAGACCGTGGACGCCGTCGAGGACACCGCGAAATCCATCGTGCTTGCCGGAACCGATCCGAATCCCGGAGACACACTCACCTACGCCATCGTTTCACTCCCCGGCCACGGCACTCTGACCGGCACCGCGCCAAACCTCAATTACACGCCCGCCCAAAACTACAACGGCACGGATTCATTCACATTCCGCGTATCCGATGGCCTCAGCAACTCCACTCCGGCGACAGTCTCGATCAATCTCTCGCCTGTCAACGACCCGCCCGTCGCAGTCCCCGACACCGTCATCACTGGGGTTGAAACCGACATCATCGCAAACGACACCGACATCGACAGCAGCACGCTCACTCTCTTCAGCGTGCAAAACGGCGCGTTCGGAACGGTCGCGATGAATGGAAACAAAGTCACCTACACTCCCGGACTGTCTTTCGTGTTCTCCGACACATTCACTTACGTCGTATCGGATGGAAGCGGCGGCACCGCGACAGGCACCGTCACCGTCCGCCTCGGCGCGCCGATTTCGTTCGGTCTTGCTGCGAAAAACGGTGCCATCTCCGGTGAACCCGCAGGCACCGTGCTCTCGAAAGCCACCCAGCCCGCCATCAGCGCTGATGGCCGCGTAGCGTTCTACGGCAGCTACCTCACTCCCGCGCGCAAGACACAAAACGCGCTCTTCTTCGGCAACCCGCCCGTGCCCGTCATCCGCACCGGCATCACCATCGCGCAAGGCACTTCGTTGACCTACGCAAAAATCGCCCCGCCCGCGATCAATGCGAGCAGTGACGTCGCATTCAAAGCCAGCCTCACCAAGGCTCCCTCGGGCACTGCGGACGGCCTGTGGGTGCTCGCCGGCGGCACCACTCCGCGACTCGTCGCGCAGGGCAAAATGCCGGTTCCCGGAATCCTGAACGCCACGTTCTCGAAGTTCGGCGAGATCGCACTTCCCGACGACGGACGGCTCATTTTCCAGGCGACCATCAAAGGCGTCGCGCCCACCGCGGATACCGGCATCTGGCGTGAAACGGCGAACCGGACCAGCGTCGCACCGGTCGTTCGCGAGGGCGACCTCCTCACCGGCGTCGGCGGTCGCAATCGCCTTGTGAAAACACTCGCGCTTTTCGGTCCGTCGGGAAAAACAACCCTCGGCCAGCGCCGCGGATTCAACAACAGTGGCGCAATCGTCGCACGCGTGGGCTTCGATGACAAAACGTCCGCCATCATTCGCTTCAACGGCAACAACACCAAAGACGTCATCTTCCTTTCCAATACCGCGATGTCGCAGCTCGCGAGCTCGCAAATCAAATCGTTCGCACTTCCCGTCCTCGCAGACGACGGCAGCGTGAGCGTCCTCGCGCAACTCCTCCCCGGCACCGGCAATGCCACGCCGACCAGCGACAGCGTCATCATCCGCAAGAGCGCTGCGGGCGACATTACACTCGTCGGCCGCGAATCCAATCCCGCACCGAACATTCCGAATTCGTATTTCAAAACGTTCTCCGATTCTGTGAGTGGCGATGACAACCGCGCCGGGTTTATCGGCACGCTCAAGGCGAAAGCCGGAGCCGTCACCACCGCGGACGATGTCGCGATCTGGCGTCACTCCACCGCCGGCACTCTCGATCAACTCGCCCGCGAAGGCTCTCCGGCACCAGGCGTGACGAATGCGAACTTCAGCACCTTCAAGACACTCGCGTGGACCAACAGCGGCAGTGCAGGCACCGCGTTCGTCGCCACGCTGAAAGGCACGGTCAAAGGCGTCATCTCCAAGGCGAACGACACGGGTCTCTGGGTCGAAGACTCCGACGGCGTGCTTCAACTCGCCTTCCGCGCAGGCCAGACCGTGGACTTCACGACCGGCGCCAAAACCGTGAAGACATTCACCGTCCTCGGTCCTGTGCTCGGCTCACTCGGCCAGGGCAGCTCGACGAATTTCGCCGGCGGCTTCGCGCTCCTCGCGACCTTTACCGACAAGACCTCGGGCGTCGTTACGGCGTTTGTCCCGTAGTCGCTCCCAACTGCGTCCGCTCCGCAGCGGAATGGGGTAAAGGAATTCTTTCGGCTTTCGCGTGTGCGTGCCCGTGCCCGTGCCTTATTAGCCCGAATTTCTCACACTCTGAGAAGCGCCCCACCACCACGTATGTAGTTTTCCAGCAGATTCAGGGAGGCCCGCAGATTCTTTGCAGGTGGAAATCTGTTGGCCTTCCTGAATCTGCTGGAAAAAGGTGTGAGAAGTGCGGGTTAGTGCTCTCGCCGTCGTAGTAAGATTGCGGAGGCCCGCAACTCAATGCCACTCTTGCAGCGGCTTCACGGTGAAGCCGTCGCGCATTGCGCGGATGCCTGCGAGGCTGGCGCTGGCGGCTCGGAGCGTGGTCATCACGGGCACTCGGTTGCTGCTCGCGGTGCTGCGGATTTTCACTTCGTCTTCGCGGGCGGATTTGCCGCTTGGCGTGTTGATGACCATGGCGAGTTCGCCGTTTTTCAGCATGTCGAGGGCGTTGGGGCGGCCTTCGCTGAGCTTGAAGATTTTCGTCACGGGCACTCCTGCTTTTTCCAAAACTGCGGCGGTTCCGCTGGTGGCGAAGAGCTTGAAGCCTAGCTCCACGTAGCCTGCGGCGATGTCGGCGGCTTTGCTCTTTTCGGCGTCGGCGATGGAGATGAAGATGTTGCCGGTCTTTGGCAGCGCGGGTTGTGCGGCCATCTGGGCTTTGGCGAATGCCATGCCGAAGCTGGCGTCGATGCCCATGACTTCGCCGGTCGATTTCATCTCCGGGCCGAGCACGATGTCGGTGCCGGGGAATTTCACAAACGGGAAAACGGCTTCTTTCACCGAGTAGTGCGTCGGGATGACTTCCTTCGTGAATCCAAGATCGACGAGCTTTGCGCCGGCCATGATTTTGGCGGCGAGTTTGGGGAGCTGGACGCCGACGGCTTTGGAAACGAACGGTGCGGTGCGGCTGGCGCGTGGGTTCACTTCGAGCACGTACACGGTTTCGTTTTGCACGGCAAATTGCACGTTCATCAGTCCGATGACGTTTAGCTCGCGTGCCATTGCTTTGGTGGCGCTGGTGATTTCAGCTTTCACGGCATCGCTCAGCGAGAATGGCGGGATGACGCATGCCGAGTCGCCGCTATGGATGCCGGCTTGCTCGATGTGCTCCATGATTGCGCCGATGACGACGGTTTCGCCGTCGCTGATGCAGTCCACGTCCACCTCGGTGGCGTCTTCGAGGAAATGGTCCACGAGAATCGGGTGTTGCGAACGTAGCACAGCCGTCCCGGCTGTGGGGCCAGCGGGCGTCCCGCCCGCTGCTTGAAGCGCATCAAACTTCCCAAACATAAACTCACCGGCTCTCAGCTTCGCCGGATTCTCAGCAATATATTTCCGCCAAATTTCCAGCTCGCTCCAGTCGCGAACAATTCGGTCAAACGTCTCATCCTGCCAGATGTTTCCAGTCCTTCCCAAAGCCTTGCAAATCGCATGAGCCGTGAACGATTTCCACGAATGCAAAATGTCCTCCAATTTGTGTTCGCCAAGCGGCTTCACCAAGACGTGGACATGATTCGGCATGACCACGAATGAATCGAGGACGTAACGGTCTCCGTCGAAATGCTTGAGGGCGTTCGCGACGATGTGCGCAATCTCAGGACGCTTGAACAAACACTCGCCGTGGCCGGTATCGAGCCATTCTTCGCGGCTGTCTTGGAATCGCTTTTGGTATTCGTGCCTGGTCGTGGCATCCCACGGCTCGGGATGGAATTTCATCCACGTTTCGAGTTCGTCTTTCCACTGTTTCATCAGCGGAGCAGGAACGGAATCTCCGAGACGGAAGGTCATGAAATAGGCCGCCCCGGGTTGTTTCCAGTGAGGGAGGTTGCGCTGGGTTTTTTCGACGGTGTCGGGGTGAAATGGGATGAACGTCCGTAGCACAGGCGTCCCGCCTGTGGGGCCA
>JANMGP010000071.1:0-49280 GCA_031374705.1 Verrucomicrobiaceae bacterium
CCGCGTAATTTTGGGTTCGCGGTCCGATATAAAACGCCCGCGTCGGGTTCCTGCGCGAGCAGCTCAAAAGTGTCGCCAATCGCATCAAGGACGCGCTCGGCAGCGATCTCATCGTTTTTGGCAACGAACGAATAAACTACCGGCAAATCTTCTTCGATGACCGCCGGATGCCGCTCGATCCGAAAACTAACCACGGCGTTTCGCAGCAGCTATGACACGCTCTTTCCAGTCCGCCTCAAGCGGAACAAACGGCCCAGCGTCCCGTGACTCCAACACTGCTTCCAATTCCGCAGCCTCACAATCCGCCTGCACGAGAGAAACGATATATTCCTCATCGCTCTTAAATCCCGCCTGGGCAACACGACGGTGGAGCAAAGACTCCAAACTATCCGGGACTGAAATCATCAATTGTGCCATGCGATGCAGGTAGCCCGTCAGAGCGATTGAGGCAATGCTGAACTCTCCGACTTTGACTCTCCCGAATTGGCCGGCCACATTCTGCCCATGACCGAAGGCAATTACTCGTGGTCGCTCGTTGAACTGATTCTGCATGGCGGGCCAATCAGCCTGGGCTTTCATGTGGTCGCTTTTGGGGTCGCCGCATACGTTTCGGCGCGTGCGTTTGTCGCAGTTCGTCGGCGCAAACCGCTTCCGACCGTGCGTCTTGTGTGTCTCTCGTTCCTCCCCGTCTTTCTGGTGTCGTTGGTGATATTCTTTCACCTGTTCTTTGTTGCAGGATTTACGGGAGGAGGGTTCCACGCTTGGGAGTTTGGCTCCATCGAGCTGCCGCCCTCACCGTCCGCATTTGATATGGAGAGCTTGGAGTCCCGCCGCGAATCGACTGCCCAGACAATCGCCCGACTGAAACTCTATCTTTACGCAGGCTGGCTTTGGTCGAGCCTTTCGCTGCTCGCCGTCTATGCAGCGTCGCGTCGGCGGGAACGCGGTTCGGACCCGCGATAGCGAATTCCTAAACACGGAAGTCGGCGCGAGAACTCTACTTCCCCTCCCGCGCAAAATGCCGCTTCAGCCCGTCCACGATCGCGCCGGCGTATTCGCGGAAGATGCTTCGGCGCTGCATCCCGAAGACTTCGTTCTCTCCTTCGAAATCCCCGGCTTGCATCCGCGCGTATGACCCGGCGTTGAATGCTGGATGGACATCTCCCGCTGTCTCGCGGCATATCGTGGGCGCTAAATGAAAGCTCTCTTTTTGACCAACGAGTATCCACCGACGATTTACGGAGGGGCGGGTGTGCATGTGGATTATCTCTCGCGGGAGCTGGCAAAGCTCATCGACGTGGAAGTGCGCTGCTATGGGAAGGAGGCACGCGAGCCGCGGGTTGACTTGCCGACGCTGAAGGCGACGGGCTTTGGATGCGACACGTCTGGATACTCGGCACCAAAGGCGTTGCACTCGGTGTTTGCGGCGGTGCAGCGGGGGTTGGATTGGAATACGACGGCCATTGATGCGGATGTGGTCCACCTTCATACGTGGTACACGCATATGGGCGGGATCATGGCGAAGCTGAACTACGGAATCCCGATGGTGCTGACGGTGCATTCGCTGGAGCCGCTGCGCCCGTGGAAGCGCGAGCAACTCGGGGGCGGGTATGATTTTTCGTGCTGGGTGGAGCGGACAGCCATTGAGATGGCCGACGCGGTGATCGCTGTTTCGGAAGGGACGAGAGAGGATATCCTGCGTCACTTTGATGTACCGAAGGAACGGGTACCGGTGATCTATAACGGGATCGATCTCGCGGAATATCATCGCGTGGAGACAACGGGAGCGCTGGAGAAATACGGGGTAAACCCGCGGGAACCTTACGTGCTTTTTGTGGGGCGAATCACCCGTCAAAAGGGTATCGTGCATCTGGTGCGGGCAATCGAGCACATGGCTCCGGGATTCCAGATCGTCCTCTGTGCAGGCGCGCCGGATACGCCGGAAATCGCGGCGGAGATGAAGGCGGCGGTCGCGACAGCGCAGGGCAAACGACCGGGAGTTATCTGGCTGGACCAGATGGTATCGAACCCGGAGAAGATCGAACTTTATAGCAATGCGGCGGTGTTTTGCTGTCCGTCGATTTATGAGCCGTTTGGAATCATCAATCTGGAGGCGATGGCATGCGAGACCGCGGTGGTCGCGAGCTCGGTGGGCGGTATGAAAGAAGTGATCGTACACGGGGAAACGGGCTATCTCGTCCCGCTGGAGCAGATGGCGGAATCGCCGTTTGAGGCAGTGCACCCCGAGACTTTTGCCAAGGACCTCGCCGGACGGGTGAATGAACTGATGGCGAACGCGCCGTTGCGGGAGCAAATGGGCAGGGCGGGGCGAAAACGAGTGGAAGAACACTTCGGCTGGGGCGCCATCGCCCGCCGGACCGTGAACCTCTATCAATCCCTGATTCATTAAAAACGGGTTTTTCTTTCGATGGTCCCGTTGACGAGTTCGGGCAATTCTGATTTTGTCGCGCACACTATGATTAAGTTCACCCTGGCGCTCAGCGCTGCCACCACGTTGCTCCTCACCGGCTGCAACACCAACACACTCTACAATCACCGAAAGGACTTCAACCCGAAGGGCCGCGGCGGTCCGTGGCAGACGCAATTCGAGGAACTCGACCGTGGCGAACGCCGCGCGAAGGCAGAAGCAGCCTACGGAGATAACTCCCGCCGTCCGCTCTGGCGGGAAGGCAAGTGGCACGAATATCACTGGGAGTAGCCAGTCGCGGTAGTCGCAACGGAAAGGTGCCGGGATTCACTCGAAAAGTGAAACGTAAGTCTCTTGTCTTTTGCTTTTTTCGCTGTCTCTGAACGGCGGCTCGGAGTGAGCTGAAGATTGAGAGGCTGAGGGCAGGGCGGTCTGTCATCCCTTTTGTCTGTTCCGTGAAAAATCCGGGCTTCGAGTTCGCGGGCCGCCTCGCGGTGCAAAGCGAACGAGTGAACGATTTCACCTGAAAAAGGAATTGCTGTGCGGGGCGGACACTGTTACCCGCGGGGCGCTATGAAACACATCGCCGTCCTCTCCACCATCATCCTATCCACAGCCGCCATCGCGCAGGACAAGCCTGCCGAGAAGCCGGCAGACAAACCCGCCGAGGCTCCAAAGGACACGCTGGGATATCAGACCACTCCCATTATTCCGGGAACAAAATGGCACGTCCACGACGGGCTGCGTCCGCAACCGCGCGTTATCAAACCAGGCGAATTCAGCACCCAGGAAAAAGTCGGGACTGCGCCGAGCGATGCGACGGTGCTCTTTGACGGGAAAGATCTCGGCCAGTGGAAAAGCGGGAGCGCTGACGCAAAGTGGAAGGTTGAGAATGGTTACTTCGAGTGTGTGCCCGGCAGTGGAACGCTCGGCACCAAGGGCCAGTGGGGCCCGGATGTGCAACTTCACATTGAATGGATGGCACCACCGCCGGTCGGCAAGGGTCAGGGACGCGGAAACAGCGGTGTGTTTTTCCATGGGCGATACGAGATTCAGGTCCTGGATTGTTTCGATAACCCGACATATCCGGACGGTCAGGCGACCGCGATATACGGCCAGTCGCCGCCGCTCGTGAACGCGACGCGTCCACCGCAAACTTGGAACATTTACGATATCGTGTTCAACGGACCGCGCTTCGACGCGGAAGGGAAGGTGCTCAAGCCGGCATACGTGACAATTTTCCACAATGGCGTGCTGACTCAGAACCACACGGAACTGACGGGAAACACCCCGCATCAAGCCGTGGGCAAATATACAAAGCACGGGGACAAAACAGACATCACGCTACAGGACCACGGCAATACGATGCGCTTTCGCAACGTGTGGATCCGCGAGCTAAAACCTTCGGGCGAGTAAAAAGCAGCGGGTGATTCTTATCAGGCCGTGCGGTGCGTTGATTGATTGCGCGTCGCACGGTCTTCTTTTACCGCCACCAGATGTCGCCTTTTAACCCGGCGAGTGTCGCAGGGGTGGAGGAGAAGGCTCTGAAAGAATTCGCTCCTTTTTTGATCCGCAGCAACGGGAGCTCTGCAAACTGGAAATCGGTGATGAGCCGGAGCGGCTTGTCGAACTTCACCATCCCGCCCGGTGGGATGACGATCCCAAGGACGTATGACGTCGTGGGTTGCTTGCCGACGCGCGTCACAGCTCCGGTGAACGAAACTTCCCGGCCTTCATTGAGGCGCATTTTCCGGCCTGTGACGGTGTCTTCAAACTCGAGTTTCACGGACACCGGGCTGATGACCATCCCGCCGACGATAGGGAAGGGGGCTTCCCCGAAAATCTCGGCGCGTTTCTCCCGCCGCGCGGAATTGGCGATGGTGAATGACTCCCCTTCGCGGCGGACTTCCAGTCCGTCGGAGAGCTTCAGTGAATCGGCCATGATGGGCCGCTCGAAGTAGCCGTTGAAGTAGCGCGGCACACGCTGCGGATACGCGCCGATGAAGTAGGAACCCCAATTGAAATTCGAGAATACGACTTTCTCTCCGGGGGCCAGAGTGGCTGCGATGCGATGCTCGGAGCGCGCCTCCACGGGCCACGGTTTGTTGTCATTCGTGGTGAGGAAAAAATCCGCGTAGGAACCCTCGTAACCGCTCAGTTTTCCGAGTTGAAAGACGTTCTTGAATGCCGCGCGATCCTTCGCGAGTTCCTCCACGCCGAGAATTGCGCGTGGATCACCCGGCTTGTGGAAATACGCCGCAAAATCGGCGTCGAGCAGCAGCCATCGTCCGCCGGCAAAAATCTCCGGAACCACGTGCCCTTCGAGGCCCCATATGCGGGCCTGTAGTCCGCACAGCTTCGCAAGTCCGGCCACGGCCTGGGAGGCGTCGTCGCAAAATCCGTATCCGTAGCACGAGAAAAAGCGGACGGTGTCGTGCTCCTCCGCGCCTTCCGTCACCGGCTTCGCGTGGTAGCGCCGCTCGGAAACGAACCGCCAGATGGCGATGGCGCGATCGATTTCGTCGGCAATGCCGCGGAGACCTGCCGTCTCCGCCATCATCTCCGCATCGTCCCAACGCACGCCGCTGTGGAGAATCGGCATCGGCACCGCAGTGCTCGTGGGGTTTGAAATCGAGTATTGGTAAAGCTCCGGTTGGTCCGCCGCCTCGATGATTCCTCCCTCGATCGAAAAGGCCGCGCGGTGTGTCGCAGTGAGGTCGCGATTCGAAAGCGTCCTCGGCGGGGGAGGGAGCCAGGGTGTCTTTTCCGTGCTGTATTCAGCAGGAACGGAGCGGTTCAAATCCTGGTTCATCTGCGCAGCGAGCGAAATGGCGTCGCGAAGGTAATCGTTTTCCTTCGAGTCGAAGCCGTAGCGTTCGGAGAGGGCCTTCAAATAAGTTTTCTCCTGTTGAGAGACTTTCACCACGCGCTGCGCGGCATTGCGGCCTTGTTCCTTGGAAAGGGCGGCCTCGGCTTTTCGCACGCGCCCGTGGTAATGCTGGGCGAGCAGGACGCTGGATGCGGCGACTGCGGCGAAGATGAATGACAAATAGACAGGCAGGGTTCTTTTCAAAGTTCGTGTGAACGGAGCCATGTTTCGAGAACAAGCAAGGCCCAGATTTTCTTGCCATGGTCAAACCGTCCGCTGCGATTTTCTTCGATGAGTTTACTGATATTTTCCGCACGGAGGAATCGGTGACATCGCGCGCCGCTGCCGAGCAAATCGCACACTGCGGCATAGTTCGGCCCGGCGAACCAGCGCGCGAGCGGGACGGAGAAGCCGAGCTTGCCGCGACCTGCGATTTTTGGCGGGAGAAAGTCGGCGAACAAATCGCGAAGGATCCATTTCGTCGTCGTGCCTCGCACTTTCCAGCGCGTAGGCAGTCGTGCGGCGAGCTCGAGCAACTCGTGGTCGAGGAAGGGCGAACGCGCTTCGAGTGAATGCGCCATGGTCACGCGGTCTGCTTTTACGAGCAGCGCGCCGGGCAGATAATGATGGAGGTCGGTGTAGAGCGTGCGGTCGAGGCGGTTGTCGGCGAGCGCGAGCGCGTAGGTGCGCTCCATCGCCGCGTGGCTCGGCTCCATCGCGGCCGCGAAATCGTCCGTGTACAGCGCGGCTTTTTCCGCCTCGGTAAAATACGATCCCCAGCGCACCACACTCGCGCCGCTGCCGAGCGACGCCGCGTGTCCGAGTTTTCGCAGCGCTGCGGCGGGACTCTTTTCCACGGGCTTGCTCCCGTTCACGGGAATGCGCGCGAACACTGCGTCGGCGGCGTTGCGCAGAAATGCTGGGACCATTCCGTAGAAATTGGCGACGGCGTCCGCGTAGTAACGCTGATATCCCGCAAAAGCCTCGTCGCCGCCATCGCCGTTCAGGGCGACCGTCACATGCTGGCGTGTAAGCTTGCTGAGATACCACAACGGGATCGCCGCGGAATCGGCAAAGGGCTCGTCGAAATGCGCTACGAGCAGCCCGAGCACATCGAACGCCAATGGGTTCACGATGAATTCCTCGTGCTCCGTGCCGAATTTCTCCGCCACGGCGCGGGCGTGGTCGGTTTCGTTAAAAGCCGCCTCCTCGAAACCGATCGCAAATGTCTTCACCGGGCGCGACGACATCCCGGCCATGAGTCCCACAATCACGCTGGAATCTACACCGCCGCTGAGATGCGCGCCGAGGGGCACCTCGCTCATCAGCCGGATGCGCACGCTTTCCTCGATCTTCGCGCGGACTCGCTCGCGCAAATCGTCGCCGCTTTCCTTCTGCCGGAAGTCCAAATCCCAATACCGCCGGATGGTCACGCGCCCGCCTTCGCAAACAAGCGTGTGTGCGGGCGGCAGCTTCTTCGCCGCGCGGAAACCGGTGAGCGGATCGGGCACGTATTGCAACGTGAGATAATGGTGCACGGCCTCCGCATTCATCTCCCGCGGGAAGCCGGGATACGCGAGCAGACACTTCAGCTCGGAGCCGAAAATGAGCGCGCCATCGTGCTCCGCGTAGTAGAGCGGCTTCTTTCCCACGCGGTCCCGCGCGATGAAAAGTCGCCGCTTTTTTGCATCCCAAATCGCAAACGCAAACATGCCCCGCAAATGCTGCACGCACTCATCGCCATATTCCTCGTAGGCGTGGACGATGCATTCCGTGTCGCTGTGGGTTTTGAAAATATGCCCGCGCTTTTCCAACTCCGTGCGCAACGACGGGTGATTGTAAATCTCGCCATTGAAGACGATCCACACCGAGCCGTCCTCGTTGCACAACGGCTGCCGCCCGCTCACTACGTCGATGATCGCCAGCCGCCGCATCGCGATGCCCGTGGCGCCGTCGAGATGAAAGCCGTCGCTATCCGGCCCGCGATGCGTGATTGCCGCGTTCATCGCCGCCAGCACCTGACGCTCCGCCGTGCGCCCCGATTCGTGATATGTAAAACCTGCGATTCCGCACATGGCTTAAAGCGCCAGCGCGCGCTCCAGCACATCGGCGAGTTGCGCCGCCGCCGCCTTGCCCGTCTCCAGCACTTCCGCGTGGCCGAGCGTTCCGGGATGCAGACCCGCCGCCCAATTCGTCAGGCACGAAAAACCCGCGACTTCCATCCCCAGCGCGCGCGCCTGAATGGCCTCCAGAACGGTGCTCATCCCCACCGCATCCGCGCCGAGCGTCCGCAGCATCCGCACTTCGGCGGGCGTCTCATACTGCGGCCCGAGCAGCCCCGCATACACTCCTTCGTTCAGCGTCGTTCCGAGCTCCGCGGCGACTTCGGAGAAGCGTTTCCGCAGCGCCTTGGAATACACCTCGCTCATGTCGAAAAAATTCGCCCCGCCGAGCAGCGGCGTCGTGTGCGTGAGGTTCAGATGATCGTTGAGCATCATCCACGTCCCGGGATGAAACGCCGGATTTGCCGTGCCCGCCGCGTTGGTCAGAACGAGCCGCTTCGCGCCCAGCGACTGCATCCAGCGAACGTTCGCCGTCACTTCCGCCGCGGTTTTCCCCTCGTATAAATGCACGCGTCCCTGCGCCGCCACGACCGTCACTCCGCCGATGGTCCCAAACACAAACCGCCCTGCGTGCCCCGCGACCGAAGATTGCGGCAGCCCCGCGATTTCCGAGTAAGGGACGGATGCGACGATCTCCATGCGCTCGACAAAACTGCCGAGCCCGGAACCAAGAACGAGCCCCCATTCAGGGCGAAGCGATTGCCAGGACATGCCGCGAGTTATAGAGCAGTCCACCGCCGATGGCTTGGAAAATCGTCAGACAGCCCGCGCCGCGAGGTGCGCGACGATCCGGTAGAGCGCCTCCAGCCTCGGCATCGCCGCTCCCGCCGCGAGTCCCTGCCGGAGCGGTTCGCCCCAGATGGCCTGCACTTCCACAGGACGCCCCGCTTCAAAATCGATCATCGACGATGAGCGATACGGCCCCATCGAATGACTGCGGGTGATTTGCCAGTCGGCGAAATCATCCGGAATGTCGTGTCCGAGCCGGCGCGCGGCGTCCAGGCCTTCGTCCATGAGCGATCGCGCAAGCGTGCGCAGGCCGACATCCGCGAGCACTTCGGCGACATTTGCACGGGCGGCGATGGAGAGTCCATTAAACGGGATATTCCAAAGCAGCTTCCGCCAGCGCTCGCCCGCGAGATTGTCCACGGAATGCGCGACCACATTCACATGGTTAAACGCCGCGACGACCGCCTGCACACGCTCCGAGACCGGCCGCCGATATTCCCCGATGGAAATCGTCCCGTGATCGAGATGCCGGATCACCCCCGGCTCCGTGCGATTGATGCACACAAAACACAGCGCACCCATCACACGCTCCGCGCCCCATCGGGCCGAGAGAAACTCCTCATTCCCGAGTCCGTTCTGGAGCGTCAGCAGCGCCGTGTGCCCGCCCATGAGCGGTGGCAAAAGACCCTCCAATTCTTCGTTCGCCGTGGCCTTCAACGCGATCAGCACAACATCCACCGGCCCGATTTCCTCCGCCGTCGCAAACGCCTGCACGTTCGGCAACCGGATGACTTCGCCCTTCGTGTCGATGACGAGCCCATTGCGCCTCACCGCATCCAGGTCCGACCGCATGAGAAAGCGCACATCATGTCCGCCATGCGCCAGCATCCCGCCGTAGTAACAGCCGACCGCGCCCGAGCCGACCACCGCGATTCGCTTTCCATTCAATGAAATCATCCCCCCTATCCGCACTCCTCTCTCCACATTCCGCAATCCAAAAGTGGGCCCGGCGGGATTCGAACCCGCAACCAAGGGATTATGAGTCCCCTGCTCTAACCATTGAGCTACAGGCCCAGTAAAAAACGAACCGCGACTGTAGGGACATGACTTTCAGAGCGCAAGAACGGCATAGCGTCCTTTTGCACGATGAACAAATCGCTCAAACATCGCCCGAGTCTTGAGCCACGAGAAGCAGGTCGTTTGCGAATGGAGTCCCCGACTTCAGTCGGCCAGACCGACGTAAAGAGAAGCCGGGAGCGCTTTGTGGAATGCCGCAGCCCGGAGATTGAGAATCATCGGTCGGTCCGCGCCGTTTCCTGATGCCACC
The DNA here is from genome assembly GCA_031374705.1 of Verrucomicrobiaceae bacterium. GTDB lineage: Bacteria > Verrucomicrobiota > Verrucomicrobiia > Chthoniobacterales > Chthoniobacteraceae > SXWH01. The sequence goes on from JANMGP010000071.1 coordinate 9,477, forward strand.
AGAAATGTTTAGGCCACGATTCCGCCGTGCTCTCGAACTCTGTCCTCAACATCCCGTGTCAACTCCTCGCAGAGCGCTCTGGTCGGCAACACGGTGTAACAAGTCGTGTTGTCGTAGGTGAAAAGCAGTAAAACCTCCGGGAAACGCCAGACTTGCTTGATGCGTGACCACTTGAGAGTGGATGTGCTCGGTGGTCTGGAATGAAATGCTCTCAGACACCAGCCTCACAGTAATCCGCCGGTCTGGCATCGTAGCGCAGACGTCTGCTGCTCGCTGATAACAGCGCAACGGTCATACTCTTTGCGGGAATTTGGGAGCCTGCACAAATTGTTCAATTCACCGCTTGTGATCGCGTCCTCCTCCTCGACACCCGAAACCTCTCCCAACGCAGCGAAGACGTGCTCGAAGAAGCGGACCGGATATTTTGCTGGAATCGCTTTGTTCAGGGTGTGGCGGATTGTCCGAATGTGTTTCTTGTGGGGAGGGTGGACATGACGCCGCTGCCGGTGCCCAATTCAGACGAGGTGCGCGTGCGGTTGCCGATGCGGACTGCGCCGATGCCGGAGTCCGTGGATCACATTCATTTCGGGCATGAGCCTGCGCATGAGTTTGTTTTCGAGAAGCTCGGGCCGGTTCTCGGGAAACTGAAGCCGGGCGGGTGGTTGTCGGGGACTCATTATGGGTTGCCGGGTTGCCGGGGTTTCCGCAGGCGACTTCGACGATTGAGCTGCTGCTGGGGACGCCGGAGCTTCGGGATTCGGCGGGTGGGTGGGCGTTGCGCGGGCCTGTCGTAGCTCACGCGGCCCTCCGCGTGATACTCGTACACGCGAAGCGCTGATCCGTCCCTACCCCAATCGACGCGGCAATCGCGGCGTTCGGGCTAAACCAGCCCCACCAAATCTCCCGGCGTATTGAGATTCACAAAAAGCGGCCGCTCCTTCTCGGTCACCGGCACCGCTTCGAGCAACCCGGCATCGCGCGCACTTTCAATGAATGCCTTCATATCGAGGCGATGCGCCACGACCATCTGCCGGGCGATTGTAAGCGCTTCGACAGGATAAACTGCTGCGAGCGGCTCCCATTCACCGTCGAGCACCGGAACCGCGCCACGACCCGTGCGCTGTGCATGGGCGAGCAGCGTGCGAAGATACGCGTGTGTCATGGCAGGCATATCCACCGCAAGCACGAGCAACCACGGCTCGGTCGCATGCGCGAGCGCCGTCGCAAGCCCCGCCAGTGGCCCGGAGTCCGGCCAATGATCAGGAACGATCGATGCCCCGCCCGGCGGGATGGCCGCGCAATGACCCGCGACAAAGAGCAACCCCGGCTGGGTCCCCGCGAGTACGTCGAGTTGGCGCCTCCAAAGTGGGTGACCATGGAGGATGATTGCGGCTTTATCGTGGCCCATCCGGGTCGATTTGCCGCCGGCGATGAGTGCAGCGCTGTGTAGCATGCTTTGGGTTTGAGCCCGCGGCGTTCCGTGCGCAAGCTCGGAGTCATGAGCACACGCATCCGCCATATTTTCATCAGTCCCGGCCACAACTATGTCGGCCACCATGGCGAACTCGCCGGCGAGCACCCGTTACTCGAGGTGCCCGCAGTCAGCTGCCTTGCGGGGCGCGGTCTGGAAGGCGACCGATACTTCGATTACAAAGCGGATTACAAAGGTCAGATCACTTTTTTCGAATGGGCAACGTACGAGCTGATGCTCGCGAAATTCGACATTACCGACAAAGGGCCGGGCGTCTTCCGCCGCAATATCATCGTTGAAGGTATGGATCTCCCGTCGCTCATCGGCAAGGAGTTTGAACTGCAAGGCGTGCGGTTTTTCGGGACGCAGGAAGCAGCGCCATGCGAGTGGATGAACCAGGCCTTCTGCCCCGGCGCGCATGAGGCACTGAAAGGCGTCGGTGGATTGCGCGCACGCATCCTGTCGGACGGCATCTTGCGAGTGGGCTGAAGACCGCGCTACTCCGCGCGGATCTCCACGGGCGTGCCGACTTTCATTTTTTCGTAAATGAGCGGCGCTATTTCCTCCGGCAGTCGCACGCAACCGTGGGATGCCGGGTAACCCGGCAGCTTGCCAACATGAAAGCCGACGCCGTCTCCGGTCAGGCGGCAAAAGTATTTCATCGGCGCTCCCACATAGCGGGTCCCGCCGGGCGCGGAGTCCACCTTGAGGCTCACGCCGCGACGGACGGTGCGACCGCGCTTGTCCACGAAATCGCCATAGACGCTGGAGCGGTGGTCCTTGTCTTTTTGCATGACGGTGAACTTCCCCGTGGGCGTCATCCCTGCACGTTTGCCGCTGGAAATCGGCGTGTCGATGTATGTGAGGTTGTCGCCAAACATCACCCATGCGCGCTGTTTCGCAATGGAGATGACGACGTAGGAATTCTCCGGCGTGATCTGCGCAGCGAGGTCTTTGTTCACCACGGGCGGTTCCTGTTTGCCGATCAATTCCGCGGCTTTTTTCACCGGCACGATCGCGGGCGGCGGTGTGAGCGATGCGACCTCCACTGGCTTCGCGGGCGGCTCGACCGGCTTCACCGGAGTCTCCTGCGCGAAAAGCGCACCGGCCATAAGAATGGCGGCGACGGGCAAGAGTGGACTCAGCGATGACATGACCGTTCTCTAATCAGCGAACACCGTGTCGTGCAATCGTGGAATCCATCAAGCGGGCTTTTGGGCGGCGAGTGCAGCGGCGGCTTTCGCCTTGGCATCCTCGGCGCGGCGCGCGATTTCTTCGGGCGATGGGAGTGACTGCAGAACTTCCATCGGGATGTCTCCTGATGCGGCGAGTTTCGCGAGGCACTTCTGCCGCTCCGTCAGCGCCTTGTCCTCATCGCGTTCCTTGCTGAACCGGCTTTTGTTTTTCTCACTGCGGGCACGGAGCATCGAATACACATCGCCGCCGAGCAGGGCCGAGATATCGATCTTCATCTTCTCGCGCTGAAGGTCCGTCGCACTTACGGCGTCGCCATTGATCGGCCCCGCTTTGTATTTGGGAAACATGATCGCCGCTTCCGGGCAGACGCGGGAGCATGCGGGGCAGTTCGTTTTGCAGTTGTCGTTATTCTGCACCTCGATGCGGCTCTCGCCATCCACGCCATACACGCCGAAAAGGCAAAAGCTGAGGCACTGCATGCAGTTCGTGCAGCGGTCGTAATCGATGACCGGAAACCATGGCTTCCACCCGCCATGCTGCGCCGCTCCGGACGCCGAGCGCTGCTCTTCGACGAGCGCCGTAATCTCCGCCACATCGCGCCCCGCGACATCGTGAAAATGGACATTCACCGCGCCGGTTTCGTCCGCAGGTTTGGCCTCGCCAAATTTTCCCAACACGACCAGCGAGCCGCGTGTCTGCGGAGCCACCGCGCCTTTGCTAACGCTGCGAGTGACCGCATATCCGCGCTCGAGGAGAGCCGTCATCGTGGCAAAGCGATTGTCGAGTGGCGCAGCGCCCTCGCCTTCGTAAAGGACGACGCGAAGAGTGGATTCGTCTTTGAGCATGGAAGTAGGTTTAGTCGGCGACTGGCGCTGGGGAAAGCGCAAAGACGCGCGCTTTCTGCCCGAATCCAGTGCGAACGCCGGAACGGCTGCGCACGCGAAGCAGCATCCCACGGACTTGTGGTTCACGCCGGGGTGTGGAACGTCGGCGACCGTCGTCGGTGGCGGACCGAGGCGATTCCTACGGTGCGGAGACTCGCAGTCGCACGAAACGACCGGCAATACCCGGTGCGATTGCCGGGAGCACCCGGACGACGACTTGCTCGGTCACGCCATCGTCCAGCGGAATCGCTCCGATCTGCAAGTAGTTCGCAGGGTTGGATGTCCAAGTGATGCAGTCGACTGAAGTCTGCACTGTGAAAGCGACTCCACTGATTCCGATGCGGCGTCGATAGTTGAAAGTGAGATACTTTAGCCCGTCTGCGGGATTTGTTTGCACTGCGGCGGACGGGAGCAGGCCGGTCGAATTACCGCGCGGGTCTGAATTCAGTGCGTACTCAAGGAGGTTATTGAGCCCGTCGAACTCCCCATCTGCCGTAGCGTTGCCGCTGCCGGGAGGTAAGCCGTTTGCGCTCTCCCACCAGTCGGGGAGCTTGTTAGCATCGGCATCTACGGCGGTACTAATGACAAAGGTGTTGCTGGTACCGGTCACGCCGTTGAAGTCCGTTGCGGTGAGCGGACCGCTCGTCATCGGAGGCGGAAGCGAGATGCTGCCAGTCCAGGAGCCGTTTTGGAGGAAGATGGCTTTGGCGCTGGGCACGCCGAGTGGTGGCGCGCCGAAGTTGAAGATGATTTGCGGTACCGACGAGCTTGTGGTGGGGAACGCGCCGATGGACACTGGCGAGCTTGACCACAGCAGCGGGTCTCCGGCGGAACCGCTGACGCTGTTCTGAACGCCGTAAGTCGTGCGAGTGGAACTCAGGAATGTGCGGATGCTACCAGCGGTCGACGCGCTCGCATTATTAAAGCTAAAATCGACGAGCAGATCGCCCGTCCCGTTGTAGCTGAACGGGGTCGTGAAATTGAACGTGTTCCATCCTGATTGAGTGATGCTGTGGTTCCCGGAAAAAACGGTGGTCCATCCAGTCGAATTCCATGAACCTACAACAGCTCCGGACTTCATGCGGAGCGTCCATGCGTTGAGGGTTTGACCCGGGGGCGTGACGACATTGAGAGATAAGGAATACAGGAGAGCGGCCGTGCCAAGCTCGCTCGCCAGATATACGACCTGCGTGCGCTCGTCGTGAACATTGGTCGCGAGGGGGAATGCAGACGAAGTTCCGGATGGGGGGCCAATCGCCCTCTGTTGCGAAGGGCCGGAGAGCAGTACGTAACCTGTTTGAGTGGGGATGGGATTCCCTTGAAAGTCCGCGGCCGTCAGTGTGGCAGTGAAGGGCCTGCCCGCGATTTGGGGCGAAGCGATATTACTCCAAGTGTAGTGATGAACGGGCCCGTATCCGACATTGAACGGCTCGCTCGAACTGCTCACAGAACCCGATGTGGCGACAAGTTGCACGTTCGTGGCGGCGGCATTGATCGTTACGCTCGCATACTCCGTTCCGTAGGCGAACGAAGAGAGTGTGGCCGGGGAAAACGTGGGGGAACCGATGCCGCCGAGAGTCGACAGGGAGACGGTTCCAGCGTAACCAGAAATCGCGGATCCATCGACCGCGCAAGGTGTGACGAATGCGTTAAACGCCACGCCTCGCACTTTTTGGCTTGTGTCTGGATTGAGGGAAAAATGGTGCAGGTCATTGTCGTAAACGTCCGCTGAGCCCAAGGCGGACGCGACCCCTGGGGCTGATGCGGTAAGTGTCACGTTTCTTCGCCCTTCGAATGCGCCGTTTTCCGGCGCTGTCACAGTGAAGGAGATGGAGTTTGCGCCTGCAGGGACCGTCACCGTCGCTGGAACCGTGAGGTGCAGCGGATCGGACGAGGTGAGCGACACCGTGAGTGGCGTGCTGAGAGTGCCGGAGGTGTAGACGCTTCCTCCCGCGATCCCGCCTTCTTTAACAATATATGCCGATCCAACGCTGAGAGAAATTCTATCGTCGTCAATGATTCCGATCGTTGCAGAGCCAGGGAGCCAGCCGGATAGCGAGGCTGTGATGGTCACATCGCGATTGCCGTTCACGATCGAATCATTGATTGATGAAGCGGTAAAAGGCACGCTGGTCTGACCAGGTTGGCAGATGAGTTGAGTGGGGACGGAAAGGGTTCCGCTGAGACTGGAGCTGAGAGTGATAGTCTGGATGGTGTCCGGGGCCGGGGAAATCGTCACCCAACCCACGATCGTGGAATCGAAGTATTCACGTGCCGTCGCTGGGAGCGAGACTGCTACACTGCCAGTATCATCGTCGAGTAATTGCGTGACGCCGCGCCCGGAATAAATTCCACCAATCGTCGCGGTCACTGAAACTTTGAGCGGCCCTGTGACCGCAGAGTTGTTGGTCGGCAGGAGACCGAACGTGGCCGTAGTCTGTCCCGCTGGAATCGTTACCTGCGCTTGCACCCCGAGCGACAGCGGGGAGTCGGAAGTAAGCGCGATGACTCTGTCGCTGGCACTCGCCGAGGAGATCGTCACACTCGCTGATGCGCCGGGCCCATTCTCGGAAATGCTCGCAGGGAGCGCAAATTGGACCGGTGCTGCGAGGTCTGCGCCGCCGATGGGAACAGCGATGCTGAACGGATTGCTCAGCGCACGGCGTCCCGCGGCGTCGATGATTTCCATGAACATTTGCTCCGCCGGCTGGGTGAACGCGGCGCTCCCGTTCCAGACTCCGCTTGAGAGGTTCATGGGTGTGGAAATCGTTGCATTTGTCGGCTGGAGAAACTGTAGCTTGGTGTGCATCCGATACACGTTTCCGGAGGCAGACGTATCCAACGCTGTCCATAAAAGGGGATTTCGCGCTCCAGTATTGCTGTAGCCAGCGAGCGTAGGGTAAGCTCTGGTGGAGTAGGCGTAATCTGATTCCCAGATAATCGTATTCCCTGTCGCGGTGTTGCTGAAGCTGAATTCGATTATCAGATTCGTGAGACCGTCGTAGTCAAACGGAGTATCGAACTTGATCGGCACAGACCCATTTGCCGAGATCGACAGGGTCGATTGGTAAACAACCGTCCAGTCGTCATTTTCCCAAACGTCCCCGGATTGAAAAGCGGTGCGGCTGGTCGGCTTGAGCCGAACGGTGAAATTGGAAAGCGACTGTCCGTTTGCGCCGGATTTGGCAAATAAGATGAGTCCACCAAGGGTCTTCGGTGAGCCCAAGTCCACTGCCGGGAATATAGTCTGCGAGCGCGCCTGCTTCGCGCTGGTCGCGAGTATATCGCCGCTCGAAAAGCCGCCCTCTCCAATTTCAGTTGTACCCTTCCAATGCAATGCTCGCACTGTCACAGGCTGGTTGATTTCTGGGGAGAAGTTTCCGCCCGCATCCGTCGCCCGCACGGTGATTGGGATGGCTGCGCCGGGCGGTTGCTGGGAGCCAATCACGCTCCACTGGTAGCCGACAAATGGGCCGGTGGTAACATCAAATGCGTTGCTCGCTCCGGTATGGCCATTGCCGTCGCCGACGGAAAAGGTCACGCCGTCCGCAATGATATCGCTGCGGATATTGCCGCTCCAAATCCCGCCGGTTACGGTAACCGGCGATGGAGAGACTGCTGCGGATCCGCTAATTGAAACCGACCCGGAATAGCCAGTGGGCGTGGTCCCGTTCGCCGCTTTCGCCGTGATGACGATCGGGATGGGCGCGCCGCGAACTTGGGAACCGCCAATGGGCGAAATGTCAAAGTGGTCCACGTCGTTATCCATTACGGTGAGCGTCTTTGTCGCGGTGACGAATCCCGGCGCGCTGGCGCTGAGCGTCACCACTTCATCACCGTCCGATACCAAGTTTTCCGGAACCGCGAATGTCACTACGGACCCAACTGTGCCGCCAGCGGCGATCGTGCTCGTCGAAGGTGCCGTGACGCGTGAGGACGAAGCGGTGAAAGTTACCGTCGTCGCCGAAGTCACGGTCCCAGGCAGATAGGCCCGGTAGGATGTGAGCGTCGTGCCAGTGCCTTCAATCACAGCCGTAGTGGCAGGCGTTAGTGTGGACTCGAGGCGGAGGGCGAGAGATTCGTCGTCCAGAACCGTGATAGTCGCGGTCTGAGGAGGCAGTCCCACGATTGCTGCTGTCACTGTCGCGATTTGGGCCCCGTCAACCTTGGAATCGTTCACGGGCGACAACATTACGCCAACGCTTGTCGCACCGACCGGGATAGTGACGCTGGAAGGGGTGGAAATTGCCGTGCTATCTGAGGAAGTCACCGAAAACGTCAACGGCGCGTTCGCTTGCGAGGGAATGGTGAGGGTCGCTGCGAAGGGCGCGCCGTTTTCCGAGATGGAGTTGGTCGGTACGTTCAGGGTGAAAGCAGGCAAGTCATTGTCCATCAGCAGCATCATCGCGCCGGATCCGTTAAAATTTGGCGCAGTCGCTTTGATGGATACCATCTTGGAACCATCAGCCAAAGAATCATCAAGGATCTGGAAGCTAAAAGAAACGCTCGTCTGCCCCGAGGGAACCGTCACCAAAGGCGGTACAAAGACTTTCGCACCCGCGCTACATTCAAGCGTTACCGCGAGATCGTAACCCACGGCGAACGGAATGCTCACGGTTCCGGTTTGCGTCGGACCGCCTTCGGAAATCTGGGCCGGTAGCGTGACAATGACCGCCCCCGCCACGGGACTGGATGTGAGTTCGATGTCGTCGATCGTGATACCGCCGGAAGTTGTGTATTGCCGGTATTGGTTGAATCGAATCCTGAACCCCGGCCCGTAGCTCAAGCCACGCGTACGGATCGCTGCATCCAGATCTACCGAATATTGCGTCCATGAATTCGGAAGGCTTCTAAGCCCTTGCACTTCATACCAAGTCGTACCGTTGGCACTAATCGAAACACCATCAAACCCGCCGCCGGATGACACGGGACTGCTCGGGGGTCCGTCTGAGACTTCGCTAAATCCTCTCGCCCAAAACTTAAGCGTGAGTCCCCGTTGACCCGTCAGGTCGTTCGACCAAGTCGCTTCATTTCGCACAACTCCCCCGTATTGCACGTTTCTATCGAACGCGAGTTGCCGCTGTCCGCCGTGCGGCGTATCGGTCGTCGAAACTTGCAGGTTTTGAATGTAGGAATTGGAGATGCCCCCGGAGAACACCCATGCCGCCGATACATCCGACTCCCAGTCCTCCCGCGCAATCACTCCCGCGCCAGGCGGCGGGAGCGTAGCGACAACGGTGAACTTTCCGCTTTGCCCGGAGAGAGGACCTGCAGAAGCCAAGATCTGCGCCTGCGTGGCAACATACGGGACGGATACAGCGCCGGACCATGTTCCGTTCGCGAGAGTGACAGGAGTCGTCGGACGAATCGGGGCCGTTCTCAAGGGAGATGAAAAGCGTACGTTTGGGAGGTATGCCAGCGCATCGCCGGAGTAGTAGTAACCCTGGGATGTGGGATCCAGGGAAGTTGAATGGCTGGAATCTACAACCGAGCGATAATCAGAAACGGCAGTGACCTCAAAGGATCCGCTGTAGCCTGTCGGGTTGGAGCGGTTGAAGAAGCTGAAATCCACGAGTAAATCGCTTACCCCATCGTAGGCGAACGGGGTGGAAAACGGAAACTCTACCCAGCCAGTCTGCGACACTGTAACCGTGCCACGAAACACTTCCGACCAGCCGAGATTCACGAACTGTTGTGAACTGTACGGGGAGTAATAAGAGTTCGAAGGCTTTGGAGCCGTATGCTGCACGCGCACCGTGAAGTCGTAGTAAGGTACCGAAGGAGCACGGGTAAACTTGATCGCCATGCTACCCAACTCCCCCGCTCCTTTGACCTCGGCCGGATGATACACTGTCTGCACGCGGGCAGAGGCGTGCCGGCTGTCCAAGTCGCCGGGCGTTGGATACCCAGAGGGATAATTTTCCGCAGCCCCCACTGGCTCGCGAACATCTCGCGCGAGTCCGCCAAGTGTCACCGGCCCAGCGTAGCTGGGAATGATATTGCCGCCGGCGTCCACTGCCGAAACCGTAAGCGCGAAGGGTGTATCGGCTGTTTGTTGCGTTCCGACTCCACTGATGGCTAAATGGTCGAGCGGCCCGAGCGCGACGGAAAAGCTATTGCTCGTACCATTCACACCTGTCGAGTTCTGGGCGAACAGGGTGGCGGACGCACTATCAGCGCCCACGGCGATGATGCCAGTCCATTTCCCTCGAGTTAAAGTCACCTGCGCCGGGGAAACGGGCAGCGCAGCCGAACTGAGCGCTACCACTCCCGTGAAGGTATCGATGAGTTCGTCCGACAGGTTTCGCGCCTCGATCGTCACCGCAATCGGAGCATTTCGGATCTGCGCTGCCGCGACGGAGGAAATCGAAAAGTGGTGGACCTCGTTGTCCACAATATCTGAAGTCGTTGTCGCGTCGGCAAAGCCCGCGGCGGACGCGGTAAACGTAACAGTATGCGACCCACTCACAAAGCTATCGTCCGGGGTCGTCACAAGAAAATAAGCACCCCAGCTCCCAGTAGGAATCGTGACGCTTGCGGGGACAGTGGCCCTCGCCGGGTCCGACGAAGTCAGTGTGACGACAAATCCCGATTCCGAATTTCCGGTACGCATCACGTAACCTGTGTATTCCGAAGTTCCCTCGGTGACATGGCTTGATATTGCGATGGCAAGCGGCGTTGTCGAACGGTCCGTGATTGCCATCGTCGCCACTCCATCCACCCAGTTCGGCACATGCGCCGTGACGCTGACACTCTCCGGACCTTCGAGTTCGTAGTCTTCCGCTACTTCAATCTCAAAGGTCGCCGCTGTCGCCCCCGCAGGAATCTCCACCGAGGATGGAAGCCACAGGTCATCGCTCGACGCCGCCAGCGCCACCCGCACTGCCGAGGCGACTGGCGCACTCACCGAGACTGTCCCGCTCAAAACGGTGGCCGTGTGCTGTAAGCCTGCCGAACCTGCAGCGAAGATCGACAAAACAGTTGTGCCTTCAATAGCCGTCCCGGGGATGTTCAGCGAAAGCGTCGCCGTTTGGGAATCACGGATTTCCATCGTTTCGGCAGTGGGGACAAAGGAGAGCGCATTAGCTTGGACGCTCAGCGTCCGGGAACCGCCGAGTACCGCATCGCTCACCGTATCGATTGCAAACGTTGTGGATGCTTCGCCCGCTGGAATCGTCACCGTCGCAGGGACGGAGCCCGACGCATCGTCCGTTGAAAGCCCCACTGAGAGAGGCGTCGATTGGACAGGTGAAACAAACACAGTCCCAACCGTCGAAGAACCTTCATCCACAACGCTCGGGAGGATCAATCGCAGCCGTTGCGGCGTGATTTTCGCCACTCGCAAATCGTCGAACTCCAGACCTCCGTGCGTGCCATACTGATTAAAACGAATCCGCACGTTTGCGCCGTAGCTGAGCCCGTGCGCCGCCAGCGCCGCATCAAGATCGACGGTGAACTCCGTCCAGGTCGATGGCACCGAGCGCAGCGATTGAACTTCAAACCAACTCACCCCATCCGTGCTGAGTGCCACGCCGTCAAAATCTGCGCCGTTCACAAACGGCGTGGCCGGCGGTCCATGCGGCGCGTCCCCCCTGTTTCGTGCCCAAAACGAAAGCACCAGATTGCTCTGTCCCGAAAGATTCAGCGAAAGCGTCGCTTCGTTCCGCGTAGCGATTCCCCGGGTATTCGCGCTCAAATTCAGAGAACGCACTCCGGCATGCGTCAAAAACGGCTCAGAGTAGGTTCCAATCGGCCGAGTGTTCACTGGACCGACTCCGCTCACGGCCCATACCGGCCCCAGAGTGCCCCTTTCAAACCCGTCTGCGAACACCGTGGATACTACGCCGGTTGAGGTCAATCGCACCGTTCGTGTTTGCCCGTTGGAAAAAGTCACCGTGCCAGTATGGATGCCCGTCGGAAGTAGTGATGTAGTGAAATTCGTCGTCACCTTCACCTGAACGGTACCGTTTGGTTGGAGCGTCCCAGTCGAGGGCGCCAAGCTCAACCACCCTGACGCCGTTGAAGCTGACCATGCCTCCGGTTCGGCCCCGGTATTCGTCATCGCGTAAACCACCGCACTCGGCGAGAAACCGGTCGCGGAACTCCCCGTGAACCCCTCCACGGACTGCGGCGTCACTTCGAGCGCGGCCATCGCATCAGGACGAATTACTTTGCCGCAGAGAAAAGCGAGAACGAGGAGAAAGAGATGGGTCCGATTCACGACGCAAGAGCTAGCAGGAGGCAGCAGACCGTCAAGCGATGACGGTTAATTCGGAGCAACGATTTACCTACCCATCGCAAGATCGTCCGAAGTTCATCGTTACTGCTTTCTGTGCTTCGCGGGTGCCACTTTCGGCGGGGTGGGGTCCGGTCCGCGAGATTCTTTTATCTTGGTAAAGACGATGACTCCGGCGACCGCCATGATGTGCAGCGCGATGAAAACCGATATCGCTCCAAGGACCAACGTCGATGCGAAGAGGAACACTCCCTGAGCGGGGCGCGGCCCGAATATGGCGACGAAAGCGAAACTCGCGGCGGCGAGTAGGAAGAGAATACCTATGCCGAAAATCCACGTCGTAAAAAAGCCGACAACCAGACACCAGATTCCGCGGCGAATGTTTGGGTCTCGTGTGGGATTGGACATGCTCGGAATCTGATCGATGAACCTGCAGCCGACAAGTTTTCGTTCCTCCGGGTCCGATGGCTCTTCGTCTCGGACGTTCAGGTTCGGTGCCCGTGTGGGCAGATACGATCCGCGTGCGCCGTTTTACGAATACTTGATGCTCTTGCCGGGCTGCATCTCGTAGTTCGCGACGAACTGCTCTTCGACGGTGCTCGATAGGATGTCGGCCTGGAATTTGATGTAGATGGCGTCTTCGTGGACGAGTTTCAGGCGGTCCATGCTTTCGACATCCAGCGCGACGAAAAATCCCCATGCTGAGCCCGGTTCCACGTTTTTGCCGGTGCGGACGCCCTGAACTTCCGGGATTTTGAGCATTCCGACGCGGGCGGAGATCATCATTTGGTCGAGCTTGGCTTCGTCCACTTCGGGACGGACGCGGTAGAGTGTGACAGAGTGAATCATTGGCTTAAAAAAAGGCGACCCGGCAGTTACCGAGGTAACTGCCGGGCCGCAAGATGTTGTTGAATTTGAGTTAGCTCTTTTTCCAGTCGAGAACGCCTTTTTTGATGGCGTAAACGTATCCGACGGTCACGAGAGCGAGGAAACCGGTCATGCTCCAAAAGATGCCCGAACCATGGGTGTGGATCATCGATTTGAAATTGACGGCCCAAGGATAGAGGAAGACGACCTCGATATCGAAAAGGATGAAGAGCATCGCCACGAGGTAGAACTTCACCGCGAATCGCGGCTGGGCTTCTCCCTGCGGGACCATGCCGCACTCGTAAGCCATGTCCTTGGCTTTGGTGCGCTTCGCCGACTTTCCGAGCAGTACGCTGATGGCCAGCGTCACAATGCCAAAACCGAGGACGATTCCGACCTGTAGCAGGACGGGAAAGAACTCTTTCACCTAGATGGCAGGCGTGACGTTGGTCTGAAGCGTGGCGAGCTGTTTTGGCAGGCCTTTGTAGCTCTTCTTGCCGTCTTTGCCGACGGTAATTTTGACCATTCCGCGGGAGACGAGGTTTTGGAGTTTCTCGTAAGCACGGAGACGGAGCATTTCTTCACCACCGCTGGCAGCGTTGCGGGCCTTCAGGTTCTCATGAACCACTTCGAAGAGGTCTTTGAACTCGTAACCGGAGCGGCGGGACAGCGCCGATGCGAGTTCTTCTGTCACCAAATCCGGGAGCCGACGGCTGAATGCGGGTTTTTTTGCGATAGACATAGGACAGGCAGTGTAGCACATCACTTCGCTGGAACGAAGGGAAATTTTTCGATTCTGTTACCGGTGCGCTGTAACACGTTGTACAATAGCAGTTAGCATTTATGGCTCGCGCAGCCGCTGCAAGGTGCCGGTATTTTTCCGAAGGTGCCGGTTGCAATCAGCGTGCGCATTGCGTTTTATGCGTTGGGAATGGCCGACATGGCGAAATGGCAGACGCATGGGACTTAAAATCCCTTGGAGGGCAACTTCCGTGCGGGTTCGAGTCCCGCTGTCGGTACCGATTGGATGAAAAGTGGTTTTTGTGCAAAACGCTGGCGTTCCCCGTGGGCAGAGTCGGGTTTTACAAATGCCCGGTGCGGATAACGGTCCGCTCGCCGGGCACGTTCCGGCGGTTGTCGCTTTCTTTTTTCCTCCGGTGCTCGTAATGGTGGGGACGATGGAGCGTGTCTTATTGCTGGCTTCGACGGTTTGTTTCTTTTTTGGCTTCGCCTACACGATGTATGCGTTGCGCGTACGGCTGCTCCGGCCAACCCGGGGGAGTCTTACCATTATGTCGATCGGGTTTGTGCTTTTGACGGCTTTTTTGCGGTTACGCGGCCAGGATGTCGGGCGGTGTCCATTGACGAATTTGTTTGAGGTTCTGGTGTTTCTGAGTTGGGCGCTGGTGGTCTTGTATTTTGTGGTGGGCGGGACGTACCGGCTTTCGCTTTTGGGGGCGTTTACGGCACCGTTGGTGGCGCTGCTGTTGACGGTTGCGCAGCTTGTGCCGTCGGCGTGGGAGCCGGCGGTGAGGAAGGTGAGCGCCGGATTCTGGCCGGAGTTGCATGCGGCGCTTTCGTTGATGGCTTACGGTGCGTTTGCTTTGGCGGGGGTTGCCGGGGTGATGTATGCGGTGCAGGAGCGACTCCTGAAAAAGCACCGGTTGAATTCGTTTTTCCACAGTCTGCCGCCGATTGCGGACCTTTCTGTGGCATTGCAGCGCGTGATGCTGGCGGGGTTCGCATTGTTGTCGGTCGGGCTTGTCGCAGGGCTGCTCGCTGGGACTCCGTCGTTCTATAAAGCAACGATGGTGGTTTCTGCGCTGGTCTGGGCTCCGTACGGGGTGCTGCTGTGGCTGCGTTGGAAGCGACCTTTTTCGCAGCGGAGGTTCGCATGGCTGTCGGTGGGGGCGTTTGTGCTGGCGCTGACGACGCTGGGCGCGCTGAACTTTATGCACATCAGCCGATGATGGAGATCGTTTGTTTCGGCTTGAGCCATAAAACCGCGCCAATCGAAGTGCGGGAGAAATTTGCCATTGGCGACTCGCACTTGGGGGAAGTCGCGGCGCAACTTGCAAAGGCGGAAGGCTTGCGCGAGGCGGTGGTGGTCTCGACCTGCAATCGCGTGGAATACTACGTGGCGGCGGAGGATGCGCCGCGGGCGATGCGGGCAATCGAGGGCTTTGCGGAGGAGCGCGCTGCGCAGGGGATGGGCGATTCGTTTTTCCGGCTGCGCGGGGCGGAGGGAATCCGGCATCTTTTCCGCGTGGTGAGCGGTCTGGACAGCATGGTTCTCGGGGAGACGGAAATCCTGGGACAGGTGAAAAAGGCGTATCAGGCGGCGCAGGAATGTGGTGCGACAGCGCGTTGCCTGAACAAGATGTTTCAGCGTGCATTCAATGTCGCGAAGGAGGTGCGGACTCAGACGGGGATTACCCGGGGTGCGGTTTCGGTGGGGAGCGTGGCGGTGGAGCTTGCGGAGAAGATTTTCGGGAAGCTGGAGCATTGCAACGTGATGATTCTCGGAGCGGGGGAGACGGCTGAGATGACCGCGCGATCTTTGCAATCGCGGGGAGCAAAGGCGATTTTTGTCTCCAACAGGACGTATGAGCGCGCGGCGGCGCTCGCCGAGGCGCTGAGCGGGAAGGCGATCCATTTTGATGAGTGGGATTCGGCCTTCGGGGACATTGATATTCTCATCGGCTCGACGGGCGCGCCCCACGCTGTCGTGCCGAAGGCGAAGCTGGCACCGCTGATGCAGCGCCGGACGGATCGCCCGCTGTTTTGCATCGATCTCGCGGTGCCGCGGGACTTTGAGCCGACGGTGAACGACCTCGACGGCGTGTATCTTTACGACATCGACTCGCTGCAAGGGATCGCGAACGACGGATTGCGGGTAAGGGAGGCGGAATTGAGCCGTTGCGAAGAAATGATCGAGCGCCATGTCGCGGAGTTTGCGAACTGGCTCGTGACACCCGTGCCGGACTTCGGTGCGCAGCGACTCAAGCGTGCGCCGGGCGAGCAGGCGTAAAGCGGCTACTTTCCGAAGCGCCAGAGGTGGCCTTCGGAGCGGAGAATGACGGCTCCGTCGATGACTGCGGGCGATGAGAGTGTCGCTTCTCCGAGGGCGTTGGTGGCGAGAACCTCGAACTTGTCGCCCGCTTTAATCACGCTGGTTGTGCCGGTCTCGTTGAGAAAATAGATCCGGCCTTCGGCGAGAACGGGGGACGCGGAGTAATTGCCGGGGAGGCGTTCGGTCCAGCGGACGTCGCCGGAGGTGGCGTTGGCGCACGTCACGATACCGGCGTCGGAGATGAAAAAAAGGTCGCCGCCGCAAAGGAGCATCGAAGCAGTGTGCGGCCCGCCTTTTCCCAAGGTCCACGCGACATGGCTCTCGGAGACATCGCCGCTGGCAGCTTCAAGGCGGATGGCTTTGACGACCGGTTTGTCAAAGCTGGAGGACACAAAGACCATGCCGTTCGAAATGACGGGACGCGGGACGACGGAGTAGCCTTCGCCGTACGTGACGCGCCATTTTTCCTTGCCGGTGCGGAGGTCGTAGCCGCCGACGAGGCCGCTGCCGGGGCTGATGATTTGTGTGGCGTCGCCGGTGCCGCTGGCGAGCGGGGTGGAGAAGGAGAACTGCTTCTTTGCCGGCGTGTCGCGCGGTGTTTTCCAGCGGACGTCGCCGGACTTCGCGTCGAGTGCGGCGATAAACGGATCCTTTGCTGCATCGCAACTGAAAACGAGCAGTCCGCCGACGAGCGCGGGCGAGCCGCCATTGCCGTGGACCGGCTCATAGGCCAGCGAGGTCTGCTTCCAAATTACCTTGCCGGCGAGGTCCAGAGCCGCAGTGCCCATGTGTCCGAAATGAACGAAGAGCCGCTCCGCCGTGGCGATGGGTGTCGGGCTGGCGAGCGAGTTCTTTTTGTGCATCGCGGAAGTCGCGGCGGCGCTCGTGCGAAAAATCTCCCTGTCCCAAAGCAGACGCCCGTCTTTCGCATCGAAACACAACGCGTGCAGCGATGCGCCCGGCTCCGAGTCGGTGGTTGCAGCGGTCAGGTAAATCTTCCCGGCGGCGACGACGGGGGAGGACCAGCCTTTGCCGGGCACCGCTACTTTCCAAGCGACATTCTCCGTCGCACTCCATGTCAACGGGACGCGTTCGGCTGCGGAGATTCCCTGGCCCGTGCTGCCGCGAAACTCCGGCCAGTCGGCCTCGGCGGCAAACGAAGGAACAGCGACTACGGTGGCGGCGAGAATGGCGAGTGATTTCATGCAGCCAGACGTATGACAAAGAGCACGCCGCCGGTGCGAGGAAAGAAATCAGCATTGACCAACCGGGCCGCTCCCAGATACGGCGGAGGAAATGAAATTCCTTTCTGTTTCCATCCTCATGACGGCATCCATCGCGGCGTTTGCTGCCGACTCCTTTACCGACCCGGCGGCTGCGGGCATCGACTACACAATCCAAGGCGAATATGTGGGCGAGGGGGCCGCAGCGCAGGTCATTGCGTTGGGTGACGGAAAGTTTCGTGCTGTGGCGTGGGAAGGCGGCCTCCCCGGCACACCCGCGAGCCTGAATCGGATGTCTGAAATCAACGGTGAACTGAATGGCGGGAAAGTGACTTTCAAGAACGATGAATTTGACGCAGTAATCGAGAATGGCGTGGTCACCGGCAAACATGAAGGCAAGACATACACCCTCAAAAAGACGGAGCGCAAATCGCCGACGCTCGGTGCCAAGCCACCGGCCGGAGCGCTCGTCCTTTTCGACGGCGCGAACGCCGATGAATGGAAGGGCGGCAAAGTCGGTGCGGACGGTTATCTTTCGATGGGAGTGTTGAGCAAGAAGGAGTTTGGCGACTGCACGCTGCACGTCGAATTTCGCACACCATTCATGCCAAAGGCCAGCGGGCAGGGGCGCGGCAACAGCGGCGTCTATTTGCAGAATCGCTACGAGGTGCAGGTCCTCGACTCCTTCGGCTTGAAAGGTGAGAACAACGAAGCTGGCGGAATTTATAGCAAGCACAAGCCGCTTGTGAACATGGCGTTTCCGCCGCTGACGTGGCAGACTTACGACATCGATTTCAAAGCCGGCACGTGGGCCGACGGAAAGAAAACCGCCAACGCTAGGATCACAGTGCGCCACAACGGCGTACTCGTGCAGGACAACGTCGAGGTTGATTCAGAGACGACCGCAGCCGGAATGAAAGACAGCCCCGGCCCCGGCCCGATCCAGCTCCAGAACCACGGAAATCCAGTGGCTTATCGCAACATCTGGATCGTCGAAAAGAAGTAAGCGCTACAAGACGCTCCGGCTCCACTCCACGAGGCGGCGTGCGGGATCTTCCCAGCCGTGGTTGTCGGTGGTGCGGCGCGGGTTTTCAGCGAATGATCGGAGCGCTTGTGCAAGCGCGGCAGAGTCGCCCACGGGGAAGATGGCGCCATTTTCTCCGTGCCGGATGAGGTCTTTGCCGCCGACTCGATCGCTGACGATGCATGGAGTTCCGCAATTGAGGGCTTGCGGGACGACGAGGCCGAAGCCCTCTTCGAGCGATGGCAGGACGAGGACGCTGCTGGCCCGCATGATGGCGGCGAGTTGCTCCTGACTTTTGGTGCCGTGGAATTCCAACGGGATCGGGCCGCGGTAGGCGGCAAGGTCTTGCGAACTCTCGGGGAGTTTTGCGCCGACGAAGTCGATGCGCCACTCCGGCTTGCCGCAGAGAGTGAGGGCTTCGAGCAGAGTACGGAGTCCTTTGCGGATGCCGATTTGACCGGCGAAGAGGATGCGGAATTCGCGCGGCGGGGCGTCGTTTTCCGCTCGCCGAAATACGCGGGGGCCGGTGTCGGCTCCGTAGGGAATCACGGTTACTTTTTCTTCCGCGATACCACTTGCGATGAGCTGATCGCGCACGACGGTGCTGGCGGCGCAGTGGAAGTCGGCGAGCGCGTATTCTTCATCCTCGCGTGCGAAGTAGGCGGCGTCGTATGGGCAGACGTCGGTGAGTTGAAGGCCGATGCGGTCATACTCCGGCTGCATGATGCGGACCCATTCGCGAACGGGTCCGGTGGCGTGATTGAGCACGGTGCGGATGCCGGTTTTCCGCGCAGCGCGAAAAGTGTGAAGAGCTTGTCCAGGCATTGCGTGGATAAAGTCGCAGGGCTCCAAATTGCGGCCCGTCCAGCGATCAAAGCCGTGGTCCTGCCAGAGAAATAGTTTTCGCGAACTGGGGCGCAGCCAGTCCGGCGCATATTTCAGAAGGCCATAGACGACGTTTGTGCGAAAGCTGTGAGCGCGCAAAATTTCCGGCGAGGCATCAGACAGTTTCCAAGCGGGATAGCCGGAGTAGTAGTGCGCGAGCGCGCCGTGTTGCGCGACTGCACGGGCTGTCGGCCACATATGGCAGGGATTGGTCGCGGCGAAAGAAATCTTCATTTTCCGAAAACGCGCTCCCATTTCACGGGGTCGTTGTGCGGCGAGCGGATGAGGTCCATCCAGCCTTTATAGGCGCGCCATGGAAGCGGCTTTCGTTGGCGCAAACATTCGCCGACGCCCCTTAAGGCGAGCCACCACCATTTGGGTTCCTGAAGAATCCAGCCCCGTTTGATGGCGTAGCACATTTGCCGGAATGCGCGGAACGCGGCGACAAATGGCAGCCACGGGAACGGGCAGCGCATCAGGACGCTCCACATCTCATTGCGGGCGTGGCGGTGGTGATTGCGAATCTCGCTGCGCCCCGTGCCGGACCAATGGTGGCGGACGCGGAAGACGGGCTCGAAGCGCACCTGCCAGCCAGCGGCGAGGATGCGCACGCAGAAATCCGGCTCTTCATACATGTGGAAAAACATGCCGGTGTAGCTGCCGACTTCGTGGAAAAGCCGGGTGCGAAATGCGGCGGCTGCGCTGACGAAAAAGCCGCGGTAGTGAGCTTCGCCAAATTGCGCGAGGGTCCAGTCAAGGGTCTCCGGCTTTTCGTCGGTGACCTGCGGGAAGTCCGCCGCTCCGAGCCGCGGGTACTTTTCGAAGAGCTCGCGGACTTTGGCGACGGCGTCGGTCTCAATAGGATAGCTGTCGTCGTCGAGCGTAAAGAGGATGTCGCTTTTCACCATGGCGAAGATCTCGTTGCGCGATGGGATGCAGCCTTGCGCCACGTCGTGGACGACGAGCATGACGCCGGGGTGCGCTTCGCGAATCCATGCGACCGTTTCGTCGGCGCAGCCATCCGCAACGACGATGATTTCATCGGCCCTGGGTGAAAGGGCGGCCAACGCGTCGAGCGTGCGCCGGATGTCGGCGATACGGTTATGCGTCGGGATGCAGAAGGCGACGCTGAGGCTCATGTCAATTCACGGATGACTTGTGCCGGAGTACCCACAGCGAGTACGTGGGGCGGCAGGGATTTAGTGACGATGCTGCCTGCTCCGACCACGGTGCCGTCGCCGATGGTGATGCCTTTTAGGACGGTGACATGTGCGCCCAGCCAGCAGCGTTTGCCGATGCATGTAGGCTCCGCGACAAGCGGCGCGGCACCGGGGGCGGTGTCTTTTGAAAAAGTGTGGTCATGGTCGGTGATGTAGCAACCGGGGCCAATCATGGTCTCATCGCCGACTTCGAGATGCTGGTGCACGTCCAGAATCGTGTGGCGATTGATATACACGCGGGCACCGATTTTGATGAGCGCCGCATCGCAAGTCGCGAGGAGTGTGACGTCGCGGTCGAGCATCGCGCCTTCACCCAGCGAAATGCAATAGGGCCGGTCGGGCCACTCGATGCGTTCCAGCCAGACACGACCCGCGATTTTCATCCCGAGCAGACGGTACACGAACTGCCGTCGGCGTGAGCCGATCGATTGGATGAGTTTTTTGAGTCGGTACGCGAGCATGACTAGAACCAAGTCCCTTTCAGCGATTGTATCCAGCCTGTTTCGCGGCCGCGCAAGATCGTGATGGTGGCAAAGACGCGGTGGATGAAGAATTTCCACGCGAGCGAAATGCCGCGCAGTCCCTGAACGTCCCGCGCGACGATGCGCTGGTTGCGGATGCGCTGGCGTGCGAGGCCCAGGTAGTCGCGCTTGAGGGAATTGGTGCCGTCGCGATGTCCGCAGCGGGCGGTTTTGTGAAAATAGAGCCGGTGTGTTTTACCGATGCGGGCGGAAAGGTGGACGTCTTCCATGAAGCTGTATCCGTCGAAAGCCGGGAACTGTTCGCGAAGGAAGGGTTCCCGTCGGTAAAAGACGCAGCCTGAGTTCAGCCAGTCAGCGCGGATGAGCGTGCCGTTTTCCTCAGATTCTTCGGTGTAGCAGGGCAGGCAATTGATGCCGGGGCCGAACAGCCGTGCTCCGTAAGTCGGATGGGAGTAGCCAGACTGCATGCGGTAGTAAAGCCGCGTGAGCCTCGAGGGAGCCGGGCGATGGATGTCGTCGATCCGCACGGAAATTCCTCCGATTCCGCGATCTGCGTCCATGTCGAAAACGCAGAGCACCTGATCGCACGTATCGGGGTAAAGGGTAATGTCGTCGTCCATGAACCCGATGATTCCGCTCGATGAGGAGGCAAGGGCAGCACCTTCATTGCGCTGTTTGGCTGCGCTGCGTGATTCTGAATGCACGTAGCGCAACGGGATGTCAGCCGTCCATTTCGAGCAAAGTTCCTTCGTCTTTTCGTCGCGAGAGCTGTCAACGACGATAATCTCTGCCGGTCGGCGATTCTGCGCCAGGACACCCTCCAGTGTAATCTGGAGGTCGTCCGGGCGTTCAAACGTCGCGATGACGAGGCTAAACGCCTCTCGATTCGGCGTTGGCGGCGTGAGAGTATCGGACATGGGCTGAGCTCTTTATCTAAGCGGACAGCATGCCATAGGAAAGGCGGCTCTGGCGATCCCGGAAAAAGAAAACACCCTTCGGTGGCGAACCACCGAAGGGTGCTGTGAATCGTGAAAGACTCGCTTTCTTTATTTAGAACGCGATCTTCAGGCCGCCTGTGAAGGTGACGTCGGTGTCGTCGCCGCCGTTTGCAGGCGATGTTCCGTCACCGAGGTGCATGAACGTCGCGTTGCCGTAAACGGACCAGTCGCCGAGGCACTCAGGGATTTGCTTGAGTGCGTAGCTGGCGGTCACGCCGATGGACGAGTAGCCATAGGTTTCGTCGCCAGCATAGTAGTTGCTCGAGCCGAGGCCGAGCTTCACTGGAATGGAGATCGTCAGATCGCCGAACGAGTGGCTCGGGTTGATGCCGACTTCGTAATACATTCCGCCGCTGCCAGCGCCGTTGCCGGACTTGCCGTCTGCTTCGTATTCGAACCAGACGTAAGGCTGGAGCGAGAACGCGCCGAGGAGGTCTGCGTCGTTATAGCCGACGCGGAGAGCCACGGCCGAGCTGTTGGTGAAGTAGTTACCCGGGCTGGTGTAACGAATATACTTTGGGCTGATGCTCCAGTTGCCCTTGTTCAGGGTCAGGCCTGCCGTGAAGTCGAACTCGAACCAGTTGTTATTCTGGCCGGGAAGACCGCGGCGTGAGTGGAACGAGTTCCAGATGCCTACGTCAACGGAGACGGAATCAAAGAAGCCGCCCTCGGAAACCTTGAAATAAAGGTTCGCGTAAGGCTGTGCAATGAATCCCGAACCCTGTTGAAGGATGCCGTGGAAGTAGTAGTCGGAGGTGATGTCGAGTCCGACATCGCCTGTGATGCACGACTGAGCCGCTTGCGCGGTGACGGTCTTGCTTGCTTTCGTGGCCATGGGGCCGGCGAATGCGGTGGATCCGATCACTGCGGAAACTGCAGCGAGTGTGATGATGCTACGTTTGGTCATGGTGATATTTAGTTGTTTGGTGTTTAGTTTATGCCTTTCGGCACGGTTTGGAATTACCAGAGACGGAGAAAAGAGCGCAACTGTTTTTTTAGCAGAAATGTGAATAACTTCCCTGACGAGACGTTTTATCAGAGGAAAAGGCATTTCGGAGAATTGTGAATAAAGTCAAAAAAGCCTTTTCTGCCTTTCACATTCCGAACGTTTTCATGAGAAAGCCGACCTGATCGGACGACTGTTCGATGACTTTGTTTAGAGCGGTTCCCGCGCCATGGCCAGCACTTGTTTCGATCCGAATGAGCACAGGCGGTCCGTCTTTTGCCTGACACTCCTGAAGCCGCGCCGCGAATTTAAACGAGTGCGCTGGGACAACCCTGTCGTCGTGATCCGCGGTGGTGACCATCGTAGCGGGGTAGCGTGTGCCGGGCTTTAGTGTGTGGAGCGGGCTATAAGCGAGGAGGGCCGAAAACTCCGCAGGATCTTCGCTGCTCCCGTAGTCGCTCTTCCAAGCCCACCCAATGGTGAATTTGTGGAAGCGGAGCATGTCCATCACCCCGACCGCCGGCAGGGCTGCGCCAAAAAGGTCGGGCCGCTGCGTCATGCACGCTCCTACGAGCAGGCCGCCGTTGCTTCCTCCCTGTATGGCGAGCTTCGCCGGGACCGTGTATTTATTGGAGACAAGCCATTCTGCTGCGCCGATGAAGTCGTCGAAGACGTTTTGCTTGCGCAACTTCGTGCCCGCCGTGTGCCATTCTGCGCCATATTCTCCGCCGCCGCGAAGATTTGCCACAGCATAGACGCCGCCCATCTCCAGCCAGACCGCCCGAGAGACCGAAAAGCCGGGAGTCATCGGGATGTTAAACCCGCCGTATCCGTAAAGGATGGTGGGTGTGTTCCCATCAAGGACGAGACCTTTCTTGTGGGTAATAAACATCGGTATACGCGTGCCGTCTTTGCTGGTGAAAAACACCTGCTTCGTCTCGTAAGCCGCGCTGTCAAAATCGACAGCCGGCTTCCGCCAGACGGAACTCGCGCCTTTTTCAATGTCGAGCCGATAGATGGCACCAGGCTCCGTGAAATCGGTGTAGCTAAAGAACGTATGCGTGTCTTTTGCCCGACCGCCGAATCCGCCGACGCTCCCGATGCCGGGAAGCGCCAGAGCACCCTCCGCGATGAGGGTAGGGGAGTCGCCGTGCTGAAGGCGGTACACTTTTACTTCGCTGCGGGCGTCTTTGAGGTATTCGCAGTAAACTTTCCCTCCGACAAAGCCGACGACTTCCAACTTGTCGGCGGTCTGCGGGACGAGTTCCCGCCAGTTGGCCCGTTCGGGCTTGCGCGTGTCGATTGCGATGACCCTGTAGCGTGGTGCGTCCAGGTCCGTCCGGAAAAAGAACACGGGTCCATCATTGTCAAGGAAGCCGTAGTCTGCGTCGAAGTCGTTGAGTAGTTCGACGACCTTGGCGTCGGGCAGCGTGAGGTCTTTGTAAAAAGTGCGGTTCTTGGGATTCGTGCCCTGCGAGACGTGGATGACGAGGTAGTGCCCGTCATCGGTGACCCCGGCGCTGAATCCCCAATCGGCATGGTCTTTCCGTTCATAAATGAGGGCATCCGCCGATTGTGGAGTGCCGACTTTGTGAAAGTACAGTTTTTGGAACTCGTTCTTGCCTTTCAGCGCATCGCCTTCCTTCGGTTCGTCGAAGCGTGAGTAAAAGAAGCCGCTGCCGTCCTTTGCCCACGAGGCGTTGCTGAATTTCACCCAGCGGACCACGTCGTCGAGGTCCTTGCCTGTCGCCACGTCGCGGACTCGGAATTCCTGCCAGTCGCTGCCTCCGCTGCTTGTGCCATAGACAAGCCGTTTGCCGTCCTCGCTCGGGGTCGATTCCGTTAGCGAGACAGTGCCGTCCTTACTCAGCGTATTTGGATCGAGGAGGATGCGGCCGGGCTGGTCGAGGGCGTCTGTGACGTAATAGACGCTTTGGTTTTGGAGTCCGGTATTATGGCTGTAAAAGAACCGCCCACCACGCTCGAACGGGGCGCTGAAGCGCTCATAGTTCCAGAGTTTTGTAAGCCGTTCGCGGAGTTTCACGCGCTGCGGGATGGCGTCCAGATAAGCGAACGTGACTTTATTCTGCGCCGCGACCCAAGCCTTGGTCTCCGCCGAATTGTCGTCTTCTAGCCAGCGGAACGGATCGGCGATTTTCGTGCCGTGATAGTCATCGACGACATCATCCTTGCGCGTGGTCGGATAAACGAGGACTGCGGCGGAAAGCGTGGACATGGCGAGCAGTAGAAAGAGCGGAGTTTTCATGGTTCGGTGCGAATTAGTAGCCGTGAACGCGATTCAGCCATCCGGCGAGCCATTTGCGTTCGTTGCGCGCCGGGTCGGAGTTTTCCACGCGGCGGGTGAGGACTCGCGCGGCCGATTCGCCAAATGCCTTTGAGGAATCGCCATCCATCCCTTCGAGCACTTGCAGCAACCCCCAACCGACGCCCTTGTATCGCTCCTTTTGGTTGGTGCCTTCGCCTTTAAAGTTCACGTAATCGATCAGCGCGTATGTCCCCGATCCTGTGGCGAGCAGGGCGTTGAAGCGTTTCTCCACGGACGCTTTGTTGTTGGCTGCGGCGAGGAGCTTCGGAAGCGCTTTTTCCATGCGGCGCGCCAGAAAGCGGGACTGCTCGCGGATGGAGCCCGCGAGCATCGCCCGCAGCTCTTTCATCTTTGGAGACTGCGCATCGGCCTCAAATTCGGCCTTGGTCCGCCAAGGACAGGGCATGTCGGCATTTAACCACGGCGGGAGCTTTACGCCGCTGCCCGACAGAAAGGCGACGAGTCCGGGAAAGCTCTCTTCGTACGGTCCCGAGCCGCCTGCGGGATACCAGATAAAGTGGCCGATCCCCAGTGAGGCGAACGCTTCTCCGGAGTTCCATGAAGTGAGGCCTTCCCGCGTGCCGCCGCACTCGTTTTTCCAGACGCGACTCCCGATGGAGTCGAGTTCCTTGTCGGAGAGCGCGAAGGCGCTGGCGGTGAAAATGGCGGCGGCGATGAATGTTCGAAGCATCCACGCTGGCTACATGATTCCACTCAGCCAAGCAACTGCGACGGTGGCTGCGGGTCGCCGTGCCCGGCGGAATGCAACAGGCGGATGCCGCGGCGAACGTAGCCGAGACCCGAAATCAGCGTGAAGAAGCCGGCGATGAGCACGGGAATGTCGAGAAAGGTGAGCTTCCACCCGCCGATGGAATGCGCCCATGGGTTCCACTGGAGCATGATGAATCCGATGGCAACCATCTGCGTGACGGTGGCCGTTTTCCCCAGCCAGCTCGGGGCGACTTTTACGCTCCCGAGCATGTAGTGTAGTGCAATGGTGCCCGTCATGATCACAATGTCGCGCGTGATCACGAGCACGGGAAACCAGACGGGAAACTCGTAGTGCCAGTTGCTGATGCTCAGCGTGATGATCCCCGCAAGCAGCAGGCCTTTGTCCGCAATGGGATCGAGGATGATTCCCAGTTTGCTCATCTGGTTGTAGCGGCGCGCGATATAGCCATCTATGCCGTCGCTCGCCGCCGCCGAAATGAAGAGGGTGATCGCCGTCCACCGCATCCATTCATGCGGGGTGCCGTGCGACACGCTCCGCCCATAATAAAGTGCCATCATCACGAAAAGCGGAATCACGAGGATTCGCCCGATCGTGATTTTGTTCGCGGTCGTCATGCGGCAGTTTTGCTAAGGGGGATGTGAAATTCAAACGTCGTCCAGCCGGGCATGGAGTCCGCCAGCAGCGCGATTCCTCCATGGTGGGAACGGATGATTTCGGTGCAAATGCTCAGTCCCAGGCCCTGTCCGCCCCGAGCGCGATCGCGCGAGGGTTCCGAGCGAAAGAAACGGTCAAACACGCGTTCCCTTTCCTCGCCGCTGATGACGCGACCGCTGTTGCTGATTCGGAAAAAAGCCTCGGAGCCGCGCATTTCCAGCACCGCATCAATTCGGCCGGAATCCGTGTTGTACTTAATCGCGTTGTCGAAAAGATTGAGCAGCACCTGCCGGAGAAAGCGCGCGTCGGCATCGACGATAATTCCCGGCTGCACCGTCAAATTGAACGTGATATTCCGCGGGTTCGCGAGGATCTCGATATCCTCGCGCATCTCATCCACAAACTCCGAAATGTTGAGCGGGGTGAGCTCCAGCACGAGCTTGCCGGCGTCTGCCTGTGAAAGGAGCAGCAGCCCTTCCACGATGTGAACGAGCCTGCCCGTCTCCTCCTGAATATTGACCATCATTCTCTCTGCTGATGGCGGGAGGTCGCCGGATCGGAGCGCGGCCTCCACTTCGCCGCGGATGATCGTCAGCGGCGTCTTCAATTCATGCGAGGCGTCCGAGGCGAAGCGCCGCGATTGCTCGAAGCTCGCCTGCAAACGATCCATCATCCGGTTCAGGGTCACGGTCATCTCGCCAATCTCGTCGTTGGTCCCAGGTTCCGGCAGTCGTTCGTTCAGGCGGCTGGCTGTGATCGCTTCCGCCATCTTCGCAATCTCCTGGACGGGCCGGAGCGCCTTTCTCGCCAGCCAAAATGCACCAAGCCCTATTAAGACCACGATGATCGGTAGCGTCGCGGCGAATGTCAGCAGCATGCTGCGCAGCGTGGCAAGAGTGGGCGCAAGGTCCGACGCGATTCGAAAACGGATGCCATTTTTTTCCACTTGATACACCCTGGCAAAACCATCGCCGATGGGGACCGTCACTGCCTTGCCGTCGGGAGCGATTGGCAGGCTTTGCTTGCCGAGGTTTTTTGATCGATAGACGCTGACGCCCGGCGGTTGTTCGATCTCCACGGTGTAAAGGCTGCGTACAATGCTGAACAGTTCGCCCACCGTGGCGTCGTGCGCCCAGTCCATCGGCTTCTTCATCTCCCCTAGCGCGTTGAAAAAACCGGCTGCCTGCTTGTGAAGGATGTGGTCGATATTCTCGAGCTTCGACTCCTCAAGCTTTCGGGTCATCGTCAGCCCGAACACCGTCATTCCCAGCCCTGCGACAAGGACGGCCAGTGCCGTAATCTTGATGCGCAGCGGGAGACTGTTCATACGCTATTTCGAGACAATGCTGTATCCCACGCCCCGCACGGTCTGGATCATTTTCAGGTTCTCCCCGTCGTCCACTTTCCGGCGCAGACGCTGGATGTAAACGTCCACGAGATTCGTTCCCGGATCGAAGTGATATTCCCACACGCGCTCGATGATCTCCGTCCGCGTGCGGACCTGGTCCGGCGCGCGCATGAGGTATTCCAAAAGGCGGAACTCCCGGGCGGTGAGCTCAATCTTGCGAGTACCTCGCAGGACCTCGCGGGAAACGAGGTTCATGGACAGGTCGCCGGCGCGGTAAAGGCTGATGTTTTCTCCTGTGACCCGGCGCATCAGTGCGCGGAGTCTGGCGATGAGTTCATCCATCGAAAACGGCTTGGACATGTAATCGTCCGCGCCTGAGTTCAAGCCTTCCACACGCTCGCTGACGTCGCCTCGCGCAGTGAGGATCATCACCGGTGTGCTGATCTTTTTCTCGCGCATCACTCGCAGCATGCTGAGCCCGTCCCGGCCGGGGAGCATGATATCGAGGACGATGGCGTCGTACGACTGGGAGAGAGCCCTCTCCAATCCCTGGTCCCCGTCGTGGAGAACATCCACCGAGTATCCCTGCTCGCGGAGGCCTTTGTTGATGAGATTGGCGATCTTCTTTTCGTCTTCGATTACGAGCAGTTTCATAAGTGTGAAGAGTCTTACTCCACACCCTGCGCCCCGTCGCCCGGTTTGTAATGAATATATTGTAACGAGCCGCCCTTACACCAAACAGGCGTCGAGCGCGCTGAGAAGTTCCCTCATCGTATCCGGTGTTTCGTCGCCCATGTTTGAGAGGCGGAAGGTCTTGCCCTTCAGCTTTCCGTAGCCGCCGTCGATGATAAATCCACGGTCCTTTGCCTTCTTGGCCAGGTCCGCGACGTCAATGCCCCGGCTGTTCGCGATGCAGGTCAGCGATTTTGAGCGGAAGCCCTCCGGCGCGAAAAAGTCGAAGCCTTTCGCGCGCACCCATTCATGGACGATTGCATTATTCTCCGCATGTCGCGCATGTCGGTTCGCGACGCCCTCGGTAAAGATGTCGTCGATTTTTGATTCGAGCGCGTAAATATGGCTGATGCTCGGCGTGCTCGGGGTCATGTCTTCGGCTTGATTTTTGGCAAACTCCAAGAAATCGAAGTAGTATCCACGCGCGCTCACTTTCGCGGCGCGGTCCATTGCTTTTTTGCTGGCGCTGAAAAGCGCGAGGCCCGGAGGCATCGCGAGCGCTTTCTGCGAGCCGGTGAGCAGGACGTCGATGCCGAGTTCATCCATCGGCAGCGGCAGGACGCTGAACGAAGACACGCTGTCCACGACGAGGCAGACGTCGGGGAAGTCCTTCATCACCGCTGCGATTTCGCGGATGTCGCTCATCACGCCTGTGGAAGTTTCGTTGTGAATCAGCGTCACGGCGTCGAAGCCGCCCGCGCTGAGCGCCGCACGGAGTTGCTCGCCGCGGATGGGCTGGCCCCAGTCCGCTTGTAGAGCCACGCCTTCCTTGCCGCAGCGCTTCGACACGTCCAGCCACTTGTCGGAAAACGCGCCGTTCATGCAATTGAGCACCTTTCCCGAGCCGACAAGATTGCGCACGCTTCCCTCCATCACGCCCCACGCGCTGCTCGTGCTTAAGAAGACAGGCTGCGTCGTGCCGAAAAGCTCCTGCAACCGTGGCTGGATGCCGCCGTAGAGTTTCTTGAAGTCGCCACTACGGTGGCCGATCATCGGCTTGCAAAAAGCGCGGAATGTTTTTTCTGAGACTTGGATCGGACCTGGAATGAAGAGCTTCGGCATGTTTCGAATTTGGTAAATTGAGTTCGTCTCCCGCAGCGCGGAAGACGCGAAGTAGAAGGGGAAAATGGCGGCGAGGGGAATTGAAATCTCTCGTTAGGGCGCGAAGGGTGCGATTCGGCGGAGTGGGTCAGTAGGTCAGTCCGAGCACCGATCAGCGACCTGCCGACCTGCCGACCTAATAATGCGTCACACGGCGGAACCGAGATTTCATCCTTCTTATCCGCTGCGTCTTCGCATTTCCTCCGCGTCGATGTTCACTTTGCTCAAGACAGACGATACTTCGAAAGCGCGCCGCGGCCGGCTGGTCACCCGGCATGGCACGATCGAGACGCCCATTTTTATGCCCGTGGGCACGCAGGCTACCGTGAAAGCTGTGTCGCCGATCGAGCTGCGCGAGCTTGAGGCGCAAATTATTCTGGGCAACACGTATCATCTTTTCGTGAGGCCCGGAATGGAGGTGTTCAAGAAATTCGGCGGCTTGCACAAGTTCATGGGCTGGGATGGTCCGATCCTCACCGACAGCGGTGGCTTTCAGGTTTTCTCGCTGGCAAAGCTGCGCAAAATCACGCCCGAGGGCGTCCATTTTCAGAGCCATCTCGACGGCGCGCCGATGTTCCTGGGGCCGCGCGAAGCGATGGAGATTCAGGCGACGCTCGGGAGCGATATCTGCATGCTCTTTGACGAATGCCCGCCGTTTCCGTGTGAGCGGGACTATGCCGCGAAGTCGCTCGCATTGACGCTGAAGTGGGCGCGCATGTGCAAGGAAATCGAGACGCCGGGTCTGAAGTTCGGCATCGTGCAGGGCAGCAGCTACGAGGACTTGCGTCGCGAAAGTGCGGAGGCGCTCGTGCAGATCGGGTTCGACGGATACGCCATCGGCGGAGTGAGTGTCGGGGAGCCGGAGCCGGAGATGATGAAGGCTGTGGAAAGCGCGGAGCCTTTTCTGCCCGCGACGAGCGCCCGTTATGCGATGGGCCTCGGCACGCCGCCGCAGATGGTCGAGATGGTCGCGCGCGGTGTGGATATGTTCGATTGCGTGCTGCCCACCCGTATCGCCAGAAACGGAACTGCTTTTACGGAGACCGGGACAAAAAACCTGAAAAATGCGGAGTTTGCGATGGACGAGCGACCGATCGAGGAAGGCTGCGAATGTTATTGCTGCCGCAATTTTGCGCGGGCCTATCTTCGCCATCTCGTGAAGTCGAATGAGATTCTCGGGCTGCGCTTGATTTCGCTGCACAATCTGCACTTTTACCTGAATCTCATGAAGCGCGTTCGCTCGCATATCGAGGGCGGAACTTTCGGGCAATTCCGCAAACGATTCGTCGCCGACTACGTCCCATGGAAGGGAGATGACGAGCCGGGTGCCGCCGAAAGCAGGTGAGGAATACGGTGTTACGGCGCGACCATCTGGAGTCGGATGTAGCGGCTTCCATTGGGCGCGGGTGCGGTATCGCGAACGGTGAAGAGATTCACACCATCCGTGCGCGCTGTGGGACCGCTGAGGCTGACGACATTCCCTCCTCCGCCAAACCAGTTGATAAGGTCTCCGGAGACTTGCGGTGTGATGGTGGCGTCGGCAGCGCCTGCATTTACGCGGTATCGATACGTGAGGTAGTCAAAGCTGCCGGAGTTTTCGATCGTGGCGGGCGTTAGCAGTGAGGAGGCGTCATTAAAGAGCGGGTTTCCACCGAGGCCGTACTCGATGAGGTTCGACAGGCCGTCTGCGTCGGGATCCGCTGTGAGACCGGAGATTGCGTTGTTTGCGGCGTCGACGGGGTCAAACGACAGGTTCTTCCACGACGTATAGTTGAGCATCCGGACCACGCCGCCGGGCAGTCCGCCGGGCTGGGCGCTGGCCATCCAATTGAAGCCTTGTGACGGATCGGGATCGGACGCGGGATTGATCAGGACGAGCGACGGGCCGTAGCCATCCGGAGTCGCGGGCCAAGTCGGGTCGCCGTCGTCTTTGTAGGAGAAGAGCGCGATGTTCACAATCGAGGGGCTGACGATGTCGATGCGCAGCGACTCGCCGCCGTTGTTAAGTGCCCCGCCGTATTCACCGGCGATGAGCGGACTGAAGGTTGTGCCGTAGCGCGCCTCAAAAGCCGCCTTGCGCTTGACGAGCAGGAGTTGCCCACCGGCGGGAAGGGCGACGATGTCTCCGGTGCCGAAAATGAACGTGATGCCGCCGGTAAATTCCGTCGTGCGGAGGTCGATCGGATTGGCACTGATGTTGGTGAGCCGGATGAATTCAAAGTCGTCGGCATCGGTGTATCCGAGCGATGTCTCCGTGGCTGTAGGGACTGGAGGATGGTAGTTGATCTCGGAAATGATGAGCGACGTAGAAGTCGGAAGCACTGCTCCGGGTTGGAAGAACGCCTCGGTGAGCGCGCTCCATTCGCCGCTTGCGCTGCGAACGCGAACTTTCACGGTGGTGAGCGTGTTGAGATTCACAGCGCCGCTGTAGATCAGTGCGCTTGGCGAGATCGCGCCGCCACTGAGGCGCGGGTCGCTGCCATTGAGCGTGTAATAGACAGTCCCGCCGCTCGGCGAGGTAATGGTGAGCGGGTAGTTCCCGGAGACGATTCCGCCGTGCTGGCTGAAGGTCGCAGGCTGCGTCGCAGGCCAGAGGCCTTTATTTGAGAAGCTCCCGGCAGCGGGGCCGAAAAGATACGCGCGCCGTCCGGTGCTGGGGTTTTGGTGGCTCGTGTACCATCCGAGGTCTGCGCTTTCATTTGGGTTTCCGGTGATGAACCGGATGAGCGGATCCACTTTCGCTTTAAAGAAGTTGATGTGCTTCGCTATCGGGCTGTTGACGGTGTCGCGATCATCGAGGAGTCCGTTGTTGAAGAAGTATTTGTTGATGCGATCCGCGACGAGCAGCTTGAACTCGGGGTTCGGAAACAGGAGCCGGAAGCAGTTGGAGCATTCCGTGTTCGCGAGGCATTTTCCATCAATGGTGTTGTACTGGATGGCTTGTCCAAACCGGCCGAACGCGCCCTCGGCGTCCCACATGACGAGACGATACCGCCCCGCCGGGGCGCGTTCGCGCTGGGCGGCCCAGTTGTTGCCGGGCCAGTCCTCGGTGTTGATGTAGATGTTCGTGAGGAAATAATCAGCCACGTTTACCGGGTCGATGTAGTTGAGCGCGGCGGCGTAATTCGCGGCGGTGGGGCTGCCGTTGTGCGTGTTGAGCGCTGTGACCATCGCGTTCCAGAATACGGTGTCTCCATCAACTTGCTCGCCGATGTAACGCACATCGAAATCGTTGTCGCTGCGGTAGTGCTGCTTGAACATCTTGGAACGCACACGCTCGGTGGGGTTGTACATTCCTTTGAACGAGCCGTTGAAATACACCGTGCCGATGGTGCCGATGGGCGAAAACCAGCCCATGTCGCGGTAAAGCCTGCGGCTCACTTCATCAATGATGAATGGATCGAGGATGTCGTTCTTTCCAGCGCGGATGCGGAGTTCGTTGTAAGTGTTCGTGTCGTTGGCGGGGATGAGGTTCGGATCCGTCACGCCTGCGGAGCCGTAGTCATCGCGCCACTTGAGATTGAACGACGGCTTTTGCACGTGGTCACTCGCCCACGGTGACGCGTTAGGGCTCGTGAGGCGCAGAAGCGGACGGGAGTATGGGCTCGACGAAACGCGGATGCCGACATCATCGCGCCATCCATCCTTGCCGTCCGGGTAATACAACTCGGCGGACGTGACCCTTTCGTATGCGTCGCCGCGGTTGATTGGGATGTTGTAGCTCTGCGGACCATTCGGTGCCCATGCGCTCGGATACGTTCCGCCGTTAATGGCCATGATGCCGTGCGGTGCGAAGAAGTTTTGTCCCGCATTTGCTGTGAACAAAAGCGCAGGAACGCCGGCGAGGTTGCCATTCACGCTGATGAGGTAGCTGTGAACCTTCGTGTCTGACGAAACGAGCCCGGCCTTGAATGCTCTCGCGCGGTAGCTGCGTGCAGACTTCCCGTCGCCCGGAGCGGTGACTGATAGCGGGCCAGTGTAAACGGTGCCGTTTGTCTCGGTGGGCTCGGTGCCGTCGAGCGTGTACCGGATGGTCGCGCTGGGCGTCTCGGATTTGAGGATCAGCGTCTGCGTTCCGGAGTAAAAACCACCGGTCAGAGGAGTAATGCCGTCCGCCGCAAAATAGTCCGGCGTTTTCACCCGCGCGGAATAAAACGAGCCGCTGTTCGCGATGCCGGGAGTCGCTATGTCGAGAAAGCCGTAAGTGCCGTCGCCATTCGGATTGCGGCCCCATGTATGGAATGAGTCCTGATCCGGGACGTTTGTCACCGCCGATTGCAAGACACCGCCTGCATTGTAGAGCCGTACCGCCTCGCCGCTCGCGGAAAGTGAGAACCCGGCGTGCAGGTAGCTGGATGAGCCGTTTGCTTCTTCGCGCCCGTCGCACATGACGACGAGATAGCCGCCTGCGGGAATTATTGTGTTCGCGGGGAACGTCCATTTCATCGGCGTGTCCTGTTCGTCGCTCAAGCCCCAGCCGCCGATGTTAACAGTGCTGCCGCCCGGGTTGTAGAGCTCCACCCAATCGCGGAAATTCTGCGGGCTGTCATACTCATCCTCCTGCCCCGGCGGAATGGTGAAACCAGCCAGCAAAATCGGGTCAAACAACCCGCCGCTCGGCTCCGCGAGCCCGACGAAATATTTCCAGCCCGAAGCTCCGAGCCCAAGGATTTGCTGAAGCGCATTCGGGTCCGGGCCCAGATAAGTCACTTGGAAGTTATCGATGGCAAACGTGCCGCCCGTTGCGGGAGCGACAGTGTTTTTGATAAATGTCGGGATGAACGAGATGAGCGAGTTCGCGTTTAGGTAATCGACGAAGCGCTGTTGATTCCCCGCGGTGCCACCAGAGAGCAGCGTGCTGTAAAGCCGCCACGGCAGGATCCGCACATTGTCCAACGCCATCTGGTCGCCGATCAACGGGTTCGAAGGAAAAACAAACGTCAACTGAAACTGCGTGCTGTTCGCGGTATTCAAGTCCGCGCGGAATGCCTCGACGTTGCTTGCTCCGGCAAACTCCTTCGTGACCGATTGCCACGTTCCGTTGCCTGTCAGCGTCCCGAGATTCACGCGATTGCTCACCGAGCCGCCTACGCGCTCGCCGTAAAGTTGGACGGTCACTCCCGCTGGAATCTTCGTGCTCATCAAGAGAGACACTTCGCTGAGCTGCGGGACGGTGATTGCGCCTTTCGTCCAGTTGCGGATCGTCGGGCCTGTGATGCTAAAGCCCCACGGCGCGCCCGTGTCCGGCGTGTCCGTGACCTCGCAGCGAAGTTGCCCCGGCGCCCCGTCGGCCCCCGCCGACGAGTCCTCCACCATTCGGAAAATCATGCCCGTCGTACCGGGATCGTGGAAAGGAGTGATCGTGTTTAGCAGGGTCCCCGTGGTGGTGCTGCTGCCGGTCCCGGTGCCATTCACCGTCCGTGTCAGTGTTCCTCCGGATGCGGGAGTGAAACCGTTGGGAAGGTTCTCATCCAGCGTTTGTCCGGCGGTTTCGTAATAGATGCTCAAGTCGTCGAGTTGCACTTTTTCGCCTGAGGCAAACGGGACGCCGCTGTAGATCATGTCGAATTTGACGGTTCGGCTGAAGGAACTGTTCATCTTCGTCAGGAACGCCGCCGAGTCTGTAAGATCGGAAATACTCGCAGTGTAGGACTCCCAATTTCCTGTCCCGTTGAACGTCCCGATTGTCGCGCGGGCCGTCGGGAGCGCTGCGTTGTTTTCCTCCAGTGCAAATGTCATCTGTCGCCCGACGGGAAGTTTCCACCGGAAACTCAGGCGCGTGTTTTGAAAATGCGCGAGGGTGATTGAACCGGTCGGCCACTCTGCGACCGCGATGTTTTTCACCCAAATATTCAGAGAGGTGACCCCTGTGGGCCACGTGTCAAAGAGCCCGGCAAAAACTCCCGTGCCGCCGCCCGGCCCCGCCCCGGCGGTGTTGTCCTCGCGGGCCGTGACCTGGCCGCTGGTCGCGCCGGCGTTCACGGAAACGTCGTAGTTGCCAATATTGATTCCGCCGCCGAGCACCGGGGACTGCGTTCCCGCTGCATTGATCGATTTGCCGTAATAACCTCCGGAAGCTGCCACCCAATTGTAATCCGGTGCGCCGCCAATCGGAAGGCCAATCACTGGAAATCCGTCCGCGCTGCTCGCCTCCTGCCCGATGGCCGGGTCCATGCGCAGGCCGAATTGCAAATCGCCCGTCGTCCTATACCGAAAACTCACGGTAGTCTGCCCGAGCGAACCGAGGCTCAGCGAGTTCGGTGCCCAAGCGTTCACCATGTTCACCGACGGAGCGCGCAACCACGCCGCCGTGCCATTTGCACCCGTCTGCGAAACTGTGTAGAGCAGCGCACCCGAGCCGCCCATGCCCGCGCCCGCGGTCTCTCCCGTCACGATATTTAGACTCGTCCACGTGCCGGTCGTCGTCGGGTCCGTCGCCGTTCCCAGCCAGCCAGCCGGGATCGGCGTTCCGGAGCTTGAATTCGAATCCGTCGTCCCCGTGCGCTGTCGGGTCTTTGTCGCATTGGTCGCCGAATTGTGATCGTAAAAAGCCTTCGTCAACTGAATCGGCGTTGACGAAGTGATGATCTTCAATCCCGCGTTTAAACGGAATGTCGTCGAGGCTGCGAAGTTGTTTCCAGCCGGATTCACCAGCGCATTGTGCGCCTGAATCGACAGGATATTCGTCCCCGGCACCAGCAAGGTGTTCGTCGCCGGAAGTGTGTACTCCACCACGCCCGCGCCGGTCACGTTGTTATAAGCCGGCTGCGACGCAAACATGAAATGCTTCGCCGCCCCCGCGTTCGCCCTCGCCACTTCCACACCATTCACGTATGCCACAAATCCGTCATCGCAATCGATCTGAAGCGTAAGCGGCTGTGTCATCTCCGACTGCGCCTGCGACACGGTAAACGTCTTGCGGAAATAGCACGTCTGAGTCTTGTTCACCATCGCCGTCTGGAGGTTCGTCGAAACTGTCGATCCGTACCCCGCTGGCAGACTTCCCGTCTGCCAGAACGAATCGGAATACAGCGCGTCATACCATGGAATCCCCGTGCCCAGCCGCGGCGTGCCGTTCGCAGACCAGGTCAGAAGCCGGTCGCTGGAGGCAGCGGCGAACTCATTTATGACTACCTGACTGTAGCAAAAACTGCTGGCAAAGATGAACGAGAGGTAACGAAATAGCATGACGGATGAAGTGAAGGTCATTGTAAACTACAGAAGATTCTCCACCTGCAAAGGGGAGAAACATTTCACTTCCGACACTTTTGCATCGGCTCGGTATTTGCATTTTCCAGCGAACCGCGTAACCACGGAGCCAAATCTTGAAAACCACCAATCCGCTCATCGCCGCTGACCTTCCGTTTTACGTTGGGACCTACACGAAGACGGGGCTCAGCGACGGCATTTACCACGGAACCCTGAATTCCGAAACCGGCGAGGCAAAACTACTGGGGCTGGCCGTAAAAGCGCAGAACCCTTCGTTTGTCGCGGTTCACCCGAATCGGAAATTCTTATACGCCGTGATCGAAGATAACGGTGGTGCTGTCGGTGCGTTTGCGATCGAGGATGGCGGGTCGCTCCGCATGCTCAATTCACGTTCCACGAAACACTCCGGCAATTGCCACGTATGGGTGGACGATTCTGGGCGAAACGTGCTCGCGGCAAGCTACGGCAGCGGCACAATCGCATGCGTACGAATCAACGAGGACGGCTCATTGGGTGAGGCGACCTCCGTGATTCAGCACGTCGGAAGCGGGCCGGATCAATCCCGCCAAAAAGAGCCGCATGCACACGCCATTTACCAAAATGGAGCCTTCGTCTATGCCTGCGATCTAGGGACCGACGACGTTTTCATCTATAAATTCGATCCTGCAAAAGGCACGATGACACCCCACGAACCGAAGAGCGGACGAGTGCCCGCCGGAAGCGGACCGCGTCATCTCGCGTTTCATCCGCAGGGCGGGTTTGCTTTCGTGAATAACGAGATGGCGAATTCCGTGACCGTGTTCATCCATGATGCGGTGAGGGGCGTTTTGACTCCCGTCCAAACGGTCAGCACGATTCCCGAGGATTACGCGACGCCGGAGGAGACGTCGACCGCCGAGATTCACTGCCACCCAAACGGCAGGTTCGTCTATGTTTCAAATCGTGGGCACGACAGCATCGCGGTCTTCGCCGTCGGGGCGGACGGAAAGCTGACCCATGTGGAAATCGCTCGCGCCTGCGTAAAAATCCCGCGCGGATTCGGCATTTCACCGGACGGTCGATGGCTTATCGCCGCCGGGCAGGCGAGCAACGATTTGGCACTTCACGCCATCGATTCCGAAAGCGGAAAACTCACGTTCAAGCGAATCATCGGAAACGTCGGTGCCCCGGTGAATGTGGAATTTGTCAGCACGCTCTCGCAGTGAGAAAGCGGCAACGGGCGAAAATAGGATCAGGGAGCGGCGGCTGCACAGGAGTTCGCGAAAGTGAACGTACCCGGTAACCGAGGTTTGCCCGCAGATTTCCGATTGACCACTTCTCAAGAGGTCGCTCTATTTTTGGCAGCACACAGTAAAACGGGCTGTGGCTCAGCTTGGTAGAGCGCTTCGTTCGGGACGAAGAGGCCGCGGGTTAAAATCCCGCCAGCCCGACCACTGGAAAGCACTGTAAATAAGCTGATTAAGTCAGATTTTTGGAGTGTGTAGTTTTTGGGTGGTAAACCCGAATGGTAAACCCTATGGTTGTTCCATGGGCAAAGAGTCTCAAAATCTAAAGGCTGCCGGGGCGGCAAAAAATTCTGGCGCGAAGGTCGGTGCCGGGAAAAAAATTTCGCCGGCGCAGGGTGGGGGAACTTGGGCGAAACTCGGCTACGTGGCTCCGAATCTTTACCGCAATCCCGATTCGGGTATGTATTACGCCCGCAAAAAAGTTGATGGGCGCGCTCAGCTCCATTGCCTCGAAACGGCGGATAGAAAAACCGCCGATAACAAATTGGCGGACTGGCTTTCGGTCGCTCGGAAGGTGAATCCTTCCGTTTCCCGCAGCACTTTGGACGAACTTCTTCAACGATTCGAGGAGACCCGCGCCGCATGTGGCAATTCCACGAAAACCGCTGAACAAGGGTTCACGAATTCCTTGAGGGATTACTTTGATTGTCAGCGGAGGGTTTCTTCGATCACCGGGAGCGAGCTAAAGGCTTTCGTCAACAAACTTGCTGTGAAAAAGCATTACAGCGCGAACACGTTCAACCGCGTCTGCCTTTTCGTGAAGCAGCTCTTCGATGTCGCGAAGAATGATGGCATGACGGCGCAGAGTACATACGAGCTTTCGGGCATCCGTTATAAGGATGTGGATCGCCGACCTCCGGAGATCCCAACGCTGGAACAATTCGAGGCGATTCTAGCCGAGGTCCGTTCGACGAAAAAGAACCGCAAAGCGATGGCTTCGGCAGACCTGCTTGAGTTTGAGGGCCGCGCGGGCCTCGGACAGGCCGAAGCATCTGAATTGACTTGGGCAAAAGTCAGTTTTCAGCGCGCTGAAATGCAAATTGTACGCGTTAAAACCGGTAAGTTTTTCACCGTTCCAATTTATCCGAAGCTTCGACCACTTTTGGAGCGGTTGCATCGCGAAGCGTTTGAGCGCGCGGATGCGCAAGGAGTGGAAATTGAACTAAAAAGTCCCGTATTCATTATTGAATCAGCACGGAAGGCACTCACGAATGCCTGTGAGCGACTGAAGTTCCCCGAGTTTACCCAGCGGAACCTTCGCCAGATGTTTATCGTCGAGGCTTATCGGGCGGGCGTCGATGTGAAGACGATCGCCAAATGGCAGGGTCATCAGGATGGAGGAAAGCTCATCATGGACACTTACACTGAGGTATTTGGAGCCGACCAAAAAGACTTTGAGGCACGGCAACTCGCGAAGCTTGCATGAACTCAGATTTGCTTTTCGATGAACCGGTCGAGTTCGCTTTTCGGGATGTAGATTTTTCGGAGTGATTTGTTTCGCCGGAGAAGGCCGCGCTGGATCAAGCGCTCAATCGTTCTCGTCGAGACATTGACGTAGATTGCAGCTTCTTTGAGCGTGTAATTCTTTCGCTCCGGAATCGAAGATTGTTGAGCGGCCTCGCCAATCGGGCTTTGTGGAGTCATACGTTACGTCGATTAAAACCGAGTCGTCTCCAACCGGGCGAGAAAGTCGTGGAGGCGGCTGGTGCGGTCATGCTTGGGGAGTAATTCCTGGACTTCCACGCGCAGCACCTCGGCGAGATACATGAGCGCGCGGTCGTCCACAAAGACGAGGCGGGCTTCGATTTTCGAGACTCCGCTACGGTCGGTTTCCATTCCGGCGATTTGCAGTTTCGCTGCGAATACTGATTGCGACCAACCGCGGGCGTAGCGGAGTCGGCGCACTTGC